>NZ_MWLM01000038.1 GCF_002198665.1 Novosphingobium sp. B 225
GCTAACACCGCCGCCGCCCCCACCGCCGCATGACGCGAGCAACAGCGAAGTAATCGCCAACAGGTGGGCCACCTTGCGCATTACCGCAGCGCTCCAATTGCCCGCGCGGCTTCGCCCAGCGCTGCTCGGAAAGCGGGCGGGTCATAGCTGTTTGGACTGCCGACGGCGGCATAGGCGCGTTCGATATGCCCCCGGATCCCCGCCGCAGCGCCGACCGTGATCCGCCCTTGTTTGACCAGCGCATTGAGCAAGGTATCGACCGCCATCACCGCCTGGGCGGATCCGGCATAGTCGGTAAAGCGCGGGGAAGTAGCCTTGCCCGCGATTGTGGCGACCACGGTAAACGCCGTGTCGGCCCCGCCGCCCGACTTTGCCAGTACACCCGATAGCACTCCCGCAGAGGCCGCCAGCTTGTTCGCCGCTGCCTGGGCCGGTGCGCGGCCGCTGCCCATTGCGCTGTGGAAATTGCGCGCCGCCGCATCGAACTGCGCCGCCTGGGCGGGGGCCAGCACACGGGCCACCGCAGACAGCAGGATCATGTTCTCATCGTTGTAGGGCGGCATGCCGAACGGGATCGGACGCCCTGGATTGGTCTCGAAAGTCAGGCTGCGCTCGGCCTGGTCAAAGATCCGGCGATGGCAGCTGTGACAGTCGTAGAAACTGAACTGCGGGAAGACACCGTCATTGGCGAGTGCAGGCACAGCATAGAGGCTGAGCGACCGCCGGACGGCTTCGGCCTGACCCACGGCCCACAACCGCACGGAATCACTGCGCCCCTTGCGCGCCTGATAGTCCGCATCTTCGTCATGGTGCTGCTGCAGCGTCGAAAACAGATCAAGCTCGAACGCGATCCGCGGGTGACCGGCGGCCATCATCCGGTGGGTAACGAAGTGCCCCGGCTTGCTGCTGCCAAGGTGGCAATCGAGGCAGACACCGGCACGGACCTGCGGGTTTTCAAGCGGGGTCAGACCCAGCGAAACATTGGCCTTGTGCGTGCCAAAGACCGTGTAATGCGAAGGCAGCCACCCGCCCGCCGCACCGTGGCAGCTTTCGCAGCCGACTCCATCGGATAGGTGAAACACTGGCGCGCGCAGCTGCGCCGGGGCATCGGTGGCGTGGCAGCCCAGACAGGCCGGAGCGCCGGTTGCATTGCCCAGGCCCAGGGTCGCCGCGATCTGCTGTCCGCGCTTTCCGGCCAGCGCGGCATAGGCCCGGCTGTGCGCGCCGCCCTTGGAGGAAGGGTCCTGCCAGCGCAGCAGTTCATCCTGCCGCACCACCGCCCCGTTGCCTTCGGATCGGCCATGACAGACCGATCCGGCGCAAGTCGCCACACCAACAAAGGCAGTCTGGCCAACCGGCCCGTTGCTGACCGCGGCCGGGCCGGGATTGCCTGCCGCCAGAACCGGCGAGAGTAGCAGCCCACCGGCAAGCAGGATCAGAGCAGCCAGCGCGCCCAACATGCGTCTCATCACTGTGCCCCCTGATCGACCTGCCTGTTCGCGGCATCATTCTGGCACACTTCGCCCGGTGGGCAAGCCCCTTGCCAGAGATCATCGTTGCCAACGCCGGTCACCGGTTCGTCAATGAGCGGCGGCGAACCGTTTTCCTGCTGCGGAGCAATCGAAATCAAGGGCATGATCCCCAGGGTGCCGCCGCTGCCGGTACCTTCAGGCGAAAGCGGCTTGATCAAAGTGTCCCTGCCCGGCCGCAAGCCCGGAACGAATGTGCAATCCAGCCCGATCACGCAGCCGTTCACGCTTGACAATGCGTCAAATGCCCCCCCGGCCGCAGGCACCGCCCCGTTGATCAACAAGGTGCGCGCGGTGTTGAGCCCGGTTACCACGATCCCCGCCGGATCAAGCGTCTGGCCATTGATGGCAATCTGCGTCGTCGCTCCTCCGGTACGGATGGAAACCGCACCGGCGGTGAACCCGCGGCGATCCGCATAGGCGGTCGATAGCCCCGAGTTCTGGATAAAGAGCCCACTCGTCACATCGAACGCAATCGATCCCGCCACCAGATAACCGTTGGCGCGCGGATTGCTGGCCGGTTGGTCAAGCAGCGTATTGATCTGCTGCAGAGATCCCGCTGAACGCAGCGCCGCAATCGTCGCCGCATTGGCAACCCTGATCGTCCCCGCCTGAAGGTTGAGCGTTCCAAGCGGTGCATTGCTGGCTGAAAGCAGACCGATGCTTCCCGTATCGGTAACAATGTCGATGTCAGTCGGATCGATCGCAAAAGTGTCCGCCGCACTTACGGTGCGCAGATCGACAGCGCCTTGCACCACAATTCTGCCGGTCGAAACCAGCTTTAACGTAGCGCCCGCGCCAAGATTGCTGCCAAAGGCCAGCGCCAGATTACCAACGATCATGTCGGCCGGGCCGCCATTGTCGGGGGCCTTGATCGTGATCTGCTTGTCAGCGAACAGTTGCAGCGCTTCTGCCGCCGACAGGGAATAACCACCAGAATTGTCAGCACCGCCAACAAAGGTGCGGTTTGATAGCACGCTGTTCTGCAGGACGATGGACTGGGTAAAGCCGCGCTGGCCCAGATTGTTGGCACCCAGGTCTATGTCGCCTGAAGTCACCGTGATCGCCGTGCCGGTCGAGAAACCCCGCATCCGGAACATGCCGTTGGTCTGCGCCGAAAGGGTTCCGCGTGATAGCGCACCATCGATCTGGATCCCGTCGCGGCCAAGCAGTGCGATCTGACTGCCGCTTAGCTTGCGCGTTGTCAGCGTGCCTGCGGTGCTGGACAGCGTCAGCCCGGCACCAGCCGTGGCATCGCCCCCAATCGTCATGCCGTCACGCGAAGTGGCCTGGATCGCACCGCTGGCAGTGATCGCGCCTGTGGTCAGTGATGTCGCCGCGTTCAGGCTGACGTCACTGCCGCTGATCGGCCCGGACGCTGCAAACGCGCCGCCCGTGCTGGTCAATGTGACCGCACCGCTCGCATCGACTGTGGCAACGGCCAGATCGCCAGCTGTCTGCAACAACACACTGCCAGCTGTGGCCTTGGCCTGAGCAAAACTGAGCGAGCCCGGCGACTTGATCGAAAGCGAACGCCCCTGCGCGCTTACAACGCCCGCCGAAGTCAAGGCGGCAACAGTCACATCACCGTTCGCCGATTGCAGGCTGGTCGTGCCGCCCGACTGAACACTGTTGAGTGTGACTCCGGTGCTGCCGTTTACCGCCAGATTGCCCCCCGCGCTCAGCGTGCCGCTTGAAGCAACCGCCCCGCCACTGCTGGTCAGGCTGAGCGTGCCACTGGCGCTGGCGCTGGCTACCGTCAGGTTCCCCGCCGCAGTGACCGTAGCGTTGCCCGCACTGGCCGTAAGGCCCGCGAAAGCAAGTGGGCCGCTGGAAACGATGGTGACTGATCGACCATTTGCTGTGACAGCGCCGGGCGAGACCAGGTCAGTGGTAATCGCAATGGCACCATTGCTTGCGGCAAGCTGGGTCGTCCCGCCCGACGTCAGCTGCGCAGCGGTGATGCCTTGGGTGGCACTGATCGCAACATTGCCAGCCGCGCTGACCGGAGCCCCCGTGGTAAAGCTGCCCCCGGCCTGAACGCTCAGCGCGCCGTTCGAAGTGATCCCAGCATCGGCGGCTACATTGCCTCCGGCGCTCAGGGTCACCCCGTTGCCGCTAACCAGTCCGGTGGTGCGGATCGCACCAGCGCTGCTGGTCAGGCTGGTTGTGCCGCTGGCCGATACGGCTGCGGCGTCCAGATTGCCCGCCGTCTGGATCGACAAGTTGCCGGCAGTTGCCTGCGCGGTGGTAAAGCTGAGCGCGCCGGGTGACTGGATCGCGACCGAACGCGCCTGGGCACTGACCGCGCCAAGCGAGCTTAATGCTTGCACGGCAAGCGCCCCATTACTGGCCTGCAAGGTCGTCGCCGCGCCAGATTGCAAACCGTTTAGCGTAATCCCGGTGTTCCCCTGAATCGTCGCGCTGCCGCCCGCAACGAGGGTGCCACTGGATGCGACGTCGCCGGTGCTGCTGGTCAGGTTAAGCGTGCCGCTGGCACTGGCATTCAGCACAGTCAGATTCCCGACCGCAGTGACCGTAGCGTTGCCCGCGCTGGCGGTAAGGCCCGTGAACGTGAGCGGGCCGCTCGAAACCAGGTTGACCGACCGGCCGTTCGCAGTAACCGCGCCGGGCGAGACCAGGTCAGTGGTAATCGCAATGGCACCATTGCTTGCGGCAAGCTGGGTCGTCCCGCCCGACGTCAGCTGCGCAGCGGTGATGCCTTGGGTGGCACTGATCGCAACATTGCCCGCCGCGCTGACCGGGGCTCCTGCGGTAAAGCTGCCCCCGGTCTCTACGCTGAGCGCAGCAGCGGACGTGACCGCCGCATCGGTGAGCACATTGCCCGCCGCCTTCAGCGTGATGCCGTTGCCCGTAATCGCGCCGGTGGTGTGGATCGCCCCGGTGTCGCTGGTCAGACCGACCTGCCCGGTCGCGCTCACCGCAGTCGCATCGAGATTCCCCGCCGTGCGGATCGCCAGATCGCCTGCCGTCGCCTTGGCCGTGGTGAATGACAGCGCGCCCAGCGAAGTCAGATCGATGCTCTGCGCGGTCGCGCGCACCACGCCCGTCGAACGCAGGTTGTGCGAGACGACCAGCGCCCCGAACGGCGCGGTAAGGTCAGTGTCGCCACCCGATTCTAGATCGGTCATGTTCACACCGGTCTGGCCGTTGATCTGCGTCAGCCCGCCCGAACGGATCAGCCCGGTGGTCTTCAGATTGGCCCCGCTGCTCGACATGGTCAGCGCATTGGCCACATCGAACCGCTGCCCGGCGGCCACATCAAGCGCGACGCTGGAGGCCGAAAAGACCCCGGCGAGCCCGTTTACGATCACCGACGCGCCATCGATCCGGCCATCAAAGCCCTTGAGCACGGGATCGTAAGCCTGACTTGAAGCGACGAAATTGCCGTTGATGGTCAGCCCCGCGGTGGGGGACAGCACACTCGCGCGGAAGCGGGTCAGCGCGGCGGCGGTGCCGAAGCCAGTGCCATCTGCGCGAAGGTTGAGGTCGAACAGCGACCGCCCCGCCGGACCCGCCACACTGTCCACCAGTTCGAACGCGGCGCTACCCGCCGTGCTGGTGCCCGTAGTCTGCACAAACAGGGTGATCGGCAGACCGGTGACCGGATCGAAACCGTTGACTTCGACAAACGGCCCAAGCGCCAGTCCGCCGCTGCCCGATACGGTGGTATTGCCAAAAGTGAACCGGCCGTCCGCCAGTGCCATTCTGGCCGCACCGCCCGTGCTCGCCCCTGCAGCGCCGTTTTTCAGATTGCTGATGCCGGACAGACCACCATTTCCGCCCAGACCATTGGCAAGGACCGAAACCCCGCCAACGAATTGGAGGTTGGCGGTGGTGCTGCCGGGCGGCATTGACAGTGCCGCACTGCCACCGCTGCCGTTGCCGCCGGCACCGCCGGTTTCGGTGGCCACGCCGTTGGCATTGCCCATCCCGACCCCGCCAAGACCGCCCGCATCGAGCGTCAGGTCATTGACCGCAAGTGTTCCCGCGCTGATCGTCAACGCCGCATTGCCGCCAGTACCGTTGCCCGCTGCGGCCACCAGTTCGCCAACCTCGGCCGTTTCCGCCAGCCCGCCGCCCGTTCCACGCGCGCTGACCTTGAGAGCCCCGGCCAAAGTGCCCGTGCCGCCGCTTTGGGTAAAGCTGGACGTGCCGCCAAAGCCATTGCCAGACTGGAAGCCGGTAGTGGTCGAGGGCGCGGAATTGCCGCCCTGGCCACCCGCCTGCACCAACAGGGAATCAGCGGTGAACACACCATCGCCAATCGCAGCCCGCGCCGTGCCACCACGCCCGGTTCCGCCATTGCCAGCAAGCGTGTCACCCACATTGCCCGCAGCATTGCCGGTTGCGTCAACAGTGACCCCTTGCAGGGTCATTCTGCCCATTCCGGTCCCGGCCAGCATTTCGACCACCGCCGTGCCGCCCAGCGCGTCAAAGCCATCCCCGTCCGCACGCCGATTGAACTGGCCCGCTTCAGCCCCGGCTCTGACCAGCGTTGCCCCGGTAACGTCAATCTGGCCGTCTTGGACATAGACCCGCGCCGAACCGCCCTGGGCATTGGCCCGGGTCGGACCGCTGCTGCCCAATCCGCGCGCATCGAGCAGCATGCCGCCGGTGCCAGACAGCGGAGCAATGGTCAGGCGGCCGCCATTGGTGGCACCGACCTGGATCTTGCCGCCATTCGCAGTGCCCGATTGGGTGCCGACGCCAGCCCCTTCAGCCCAGGCGGTGGCGACCAGCGATTGCGCTGTCAGCGTCCCGCCATTGGCGAGGATATCGATTGTGCCGCCCGTGTTCGCCGCCGAACGCTGGGTGGCAGGGGAATAGTCAAAGGCATTGAAGGCCGCAGCCGCCGTGGCGGTGAGATCGCCCTGGACTTCCCAGCTGCCACCACCGTCGATCAGTACATTGATCGACCCGGCCTTGGCGAACGATCCCGCAGCACCGTCGAAAGCGCCGGTTGCGCTGGCATCAAGCAAGGTTGCCGCTGTGGCGAGGATTCCGCCGCCGCCGACATGGAGCGTTATCGCTTTGTTGCTGCCCTGCGCATTGCCGCCAAGCCCGCCCGATCCCAGCGCCCGTCCCGCCACCACGCTGGCATCGACGTTGAGCGTCGACCAGGCCGGCTGATCGGAAGTGATGTCGATATTGACCGTTCCGCCCAGCGCATCGCCCGCGGTTGAACCGGCCAGCGCCGCCGCGCCACCGCTGGCGCGGACCCCGATCTGGACCTGCCCCAGATCAAGCTGCGAGCCGGTGTCAGTGATCGCAATCGAACCGCCAACGCCTTGCCCGGCGGTGCCTCCAACCACATTCCCGGTGCCGCCAGTGCCCTGAGCGAACAGTCCGGTTGAGAGGGCCTGGATCATGCCGCCATTGGTAGCGGTCAGGCTGGCGAGACCGCCCTTGCCCGCTCCATTCAGGCCGCCGATACCATTGGCGGAAAGGGTCAGGGCCTGCGCCGAAATCTGATCGCCATCGACCGCAACCTGCGCTGTTCCACCTTCACCATCCCCGCCTGATCCGTTGTTCGCGCCATCCGCGCTGATCGCAACGTCGGCCAGAGTGATCGAGCCGGTGCCCGTCCCTAGCCGCGTTTCCAGAATCGCGGTACCGCCCTTGGCGGCAAAGGCTCCGCCGCTCAGCAGTCCGTCAAACTGGCTGGCCCCGGCGTTGGCCCTCAGCGTGGTCATACCGTTGACCGCAATCGTGCCATTTTCGGTATAGAGAGAAACACTCCCCCCCGTCGCATTGGCACTGCTTGGGCCCGCCGCGCCCGTGACACTGGCATCAAGCGTCAGATTGCCCGCCCCGAACGGATCGATCGGACTGCCGGCCGGCAATCCGTTGACCGAGATTTGCCCTCCGGCGAAAGCTCCGACCGCGATTGAGCCGCCCTGCGCTTGCCCGGCAAGGTTCGCCGCCCCGGCGCCTTCTGCGGTGGCGCTGGCAAAGATGTGGTCAAGCCGGATCGCGCCGTCATTGGCAGTGATCGAGATCAGCCCGCCAAAGGTATCGGGCGTAACCTGCACATCCGGGCGATAGGTTTGCGCGTCAATCCGTGCATCGGCCCGCGCGATAATGTTGCCGGTCGCCCCGCTGATCCCGCCCGAATAGAGCGTGGCCTTGCCATCCACCTGCACATCGATCCCGCCGGCATCGGCAAAGGCATTGCCAAGGGTTCCGTCGATCCCGGCCAGAGCATTGGCATCAAGTGTGATGTCACCCTGAATATAGAAATTGGCTCCGTTGCCGACATGCAGCAGGATCGCTTCGTTCTGCGAAAAGGCATTGCCCGAATGGCTGCCCGGCGTCAGCGGCAGTCCGGCAACCGCGCTGGCATCGGCGGTCAGACGGCTCCAGCCCGCCGAATTACCTTGAATATCGACCATTACTGCGCCGCCGAAACCATCGCCGCCCCGGCCAGCCGCCGTATTCGCCACTCCGCCGCGGCCAACAGTGCTGGCGGTGACATCGCTGAAATTGAGCGATCCGCCCTGATCCAGCACATTGATAATGCCGCCACTGCCCCGGCCGCCCTGAGTATCGGCATTGCCGCCGGTCCCGCGCGCCTGCAAATCAACGATCCCTGCGGCTACCGATCCACCGGCACTGGTCTGAACGGTAATCTTGCCGCCCAGGGCATTGCCCGCAGTGGTCAGGGCATCAGCTGACTGGGCATTGGCCCGGATCGTCAGCCCGGCCGAAGCGACCGACCCGCGCTGCGCTTCCACCAGTACGGTGCCGCCGGTTACCGCCGCGCCGATTGCCGGGGTCGGATCGGTCGGATCTGCCGCCCCCGAAGCGTCGATCGTCAGGTCGCCGCCGACCGTGATCCGCCCGACCGGACTGGTCAGCGTGGTATTGATCGCGCGGACATTGACCGTACCGCCGCTTTCGAACAGGCCCGCCTTAAGATCGAGCTTGCCGGTGGCCGAAACCAGGCTGTCATCATCGGCGATCACATCGATCCGCTTGCCTGCGGTCAGGCTGGCATCGGCCTGAAAGCTGACCGCATTGGTCGCCGTTGGCTGAACCTTGATCGTATCGGTGGCGTTGGCGGTCAGCGCGTTGCGGATCGTCGCGTCGGCGATCGTCATGTTGCCCAGCGCCAGCGCCTGCGTCGCGCGCGGGACATAACTGCCAAAGCCAGCAGACAGCACTACCGCGCTGCCCTCGTTGCTGGCCAGCGCCGCCGGGGCATAACCAATGGTGCCTGACAGCATCATGGTCAGCGCCGTGTTTTTGGGCATGGCGACCATCTGGATCACCTGCCGGTCGGCAGCAGTGTCCGATGCAGGGCCGGTGGTTGTGCCGGTATGAACGATCCCGTTGGCGTCCTCAGTCCCCTGTGAGACCACAATGTCAAGCAGGCCGGTGTTGATCGAAATGTCGGCCTGTTCGGCAGCGACCAGAGCGGTCTGGCCATCGACATTGATCGTTCCGCCCTGGACCACGCGCGGCGCGACCAGCGCGACATATTGCGATGTGCCCTTGCCAGTTGCCTGGATGGAAGCACCCGGATTAACCACTACCGAACCGGTCGATCCAGCCGTTCCGCGGAACCGGATCGAACTGCCCGGCCCATACAGCCCGCCCGTAGTGTCAATCGCATCCGTGGTCAGCACCAGCGAACCGACATTGAACGTGGCAGTGCTGCCCAGTACGATCCCGGTCGGGCTGTAGAACCAGATGTTCCCGCCCCGGACCCCGTTTAGCAAGCTGTTGACCGTCCCATTGAACGTCACCGACCGCGCGGTTGGCGCACCCAGCGCATTGCGCGGCTGGATCCGGTTGAGCACGGTATAGTCAGTCAAAGCGGGCCCGGACCCGAATACATCGAAGGTTGCCGTGGTACCCGCAGTCTGGAAATTGACACTCCCCGTCCCCGACACATCCGTGGGGCTCCAGTCAATAATGGTTTCGGCATTGCTGACCAGGATCGAGGTTACACCAGGACCCGTAGTGATGAATGTCGAAGGGCTGGTAGTCGATCCCGTGGCCTGAAACGACTGCGCCCGCACCGCAGCAGGCTGTGCCGCCAGCACCACGGCCATGGCCGCCAGACTGACCCGACCAAGGGTGGCAAAGCGCTGCCCAGCGCGGATCATTTTGTCTGCCATGGCACCAACCTGGTTGTGATCGTGAACAAGACCCGCACATCACCCAGTGCGGTTTGCGTTCCCGCTTTGCCAAGCGGGGCTGCAACGGTGAGATTGACATCGGCATGATCGCCCCAGCGCGCCCGCACCCCGCCACCGGCCGACCAGACATGGCGCGGATCGGGAGTGAACCCGCCGTCATTGGTCCAGGCCCATGCGGTATCAAGGAAGGCAAACGGCTGAAATGCAAAACCATTCAGCTTGCGCGGCGCGCGGTGGCCAAACCGCAATTCGACCGCGGTTCCTATTCCGCTATCGCCCTGAACAATTCCCGGATCGAACCCACGTCCGATGCTGTAATTGCCCAGGCTGAACTGTTCGAAATTGAGCAAAGGCTGCGAACTGTACTGCCCGCGCGGCGCGATCACTATGCTGAAGCGCGGATCGGCGCGGAATTCCAGCTCACCGTCAAACCGCACCAGCGCCGCGCGCGGATCGGCGGTGATATTACTGAGCGGCAGATTGGGGGGAGTACAGCGGCTTACCGGAACGCAGGCAGCGCTCGCACCGAACAGCCCGGTGCCCTTGCGCAATTCGATCCCGCCCGTCAGGTGCAGGCGCGGTTCGGCCACGCTGTAGCCATTGCTGCCATCGATACTGGCCCGGTCGGTCAATTCCAGTTCAAGCCGCGAATAGGCCACCCGCAGCTTGTCCTGGTTGAGCCGCGTCGTGCTGAAATCGACCGACTGGTTGATCAGGTCCAGCCCAGCGCTGCCTCTGAGCGTCAGTGTCTCACGCCTCTGGAATGGATAGGACAAGGACAGGTTGCCCATGACCGTCTTTGAACGAAAGGTTCCCGAGGCGATCGACGGCCGCGACCGGCCATAGACGAAGCGCCCACCCAGCCGCAGACCGTTTGCACCAAGCGCCATGTCGTGCCCCACTTGCAGCACGGTCTGTTCGCGGGTCTGGACGGTGTTGAACAGGCTGATCAATGTCCGGTCGCCAAGCCCCGTCACATCGTTGAACTGGACTTGCCCAAACAGCCCTTCGCGCCCGGTGGAGATCGAGCCGAGATTCTGACCGGACAGATAGACTTCAATCGGCCGCCGCTTGACCAGGACGTCGCCCACGACTTCCCCCGGAGTGCCCCCGGCCGGACGGAGCACCAGCCGGACATCCAGCCCCGGCAGATCACGCAGCAACAGCAAGTGCCGTTCGGCCTGACGGGTATTGAACCATTGCTGTCCGATCAGGCTCTTGAGGTGGGCCGCGATCAGGCGTTCGGCATGCCCGGCATCGCCGCGCACTTGCACATCGACCAAACGCGCAACCAGCACGTCCATCCGCACCGTCCCGCCCTGCTCGATCCGCTGCGGCGGAATCTGGACCGCCGCGAGGTAGCCCGCCTGACGCAGTGCCGTCGCCGCCCGGTCCCGCACTTCGCAAAGCGCTGCGATCGGTTGCTCGGTTCCAGCCATCGAAGTCCAGGCCGAATCGAGTATGCCGCCCGGCAGGACTGGTGCCTGGCCGAAATCGACTTTGGCGAAATTGACCCGCACATTGGCATAGGCTGGGTCAGCCAACGGGCAGGGTCCGCGTTCAACCCCGCCCTCAACGGTCAGCTTGCCAATCTGGTCGCGGCTTTGCGGCGCAACTGAGCCGCGCTCAATCTCGTCACGTGTGGGCAGCGAGATCGACTGGGCCAAAACGGCAGGTGTGGTGAGACCAATGGCCACGGCAATGCTTGCCGCCTGGGCAACTTGCACCGCTTTCCCCATGATCACCCCTCGAAAGTACATGTAGCCTCCAGCCCGGTTGCCCGGACCAAGTTCGAACTTTCGACCCTGTTGTCCATTGCTGGATCTGTTGGTGCCAGACGCTGGATCATCTGTGCACCTTTCGATCCAGTGCTTAGTGCAAATACCGAAAAGGGCGAACTAAAAACACTCACCTGGCTGTCCCGATGTGAGAGGATCACCCTGAGGCAGTGAGGCTGGCCGCCAGCAGGTCGAGCTGGGCCTGACAGCCCTTGTCGATCAGTAGCGCGGCCGTGTCCTCGGAATTGGTCGGGGCAGCGGGCAGCACGACAAACCGCAATTGCGCCACCTGCTTTCCCGAGCTGTCGGTGATCGCATAACTCGCACCATCACTGACCGGCGCTTTGGCTCCATCCCACGGCGCAACCATATCGCCGGCGGCGAAGCTTGCCGAGGCCATGCTGCCAGCAACACCCTTTAACCCATAGCTCGCCTTTGCCGAGGAATTGGCGCGCCACACGCGCACGTTGGCCGGATCGACAACGCAGACCGGACCCGAAGCCGCCAGATCGACGTACCACAGGTTCGGGCTACGAACCCGGCCGCTGCCTGCACCGTTGCGCACCGCCCCGGTACGCACACGCGCGGTCGAGCGTTGTCGGGTCAATGCAGCGAACACGGAACCGGTCGCGGGACTGGCCCCTTTGCCCAGCGCCATAGTGCCCGGTCCGCGCAGCACGCGCGTGCCCTTCTGGTCAAGTACGGTCACGCTGTCCCCAGCCTGCAGCGTTATGGCGGTTCCAACATCGATCTTCTTGCCCGCGGGATATTGCCGCGCAGACGGGCCACTCGATGCAACGACAATGCCAGCCATTGCCATGCCCGGCAGCACCAATGCGCCCAACGCTGCCACGATCATTCCCGATTTAACCCAGGACATAGTATCCCTCCTTCGTCAGCTTGCTCAAACGCAATACCAGATTCTGCAGTGCCTTATCCTCCGGATGCCGCCCGGCCGCATCACTTGCCAGCCGCAGCGCTTCGTCCGGATCACTGTCCGTCACCGCCGCAGCACGATCCAGTTCGGCACGATCTTCGGCCGGGAAATCGGGCATCGGTTCGTACAGATCGACCGGCTGTGCCCGCCCGCGCAAGCGGACCCGGCCCATTTGCCGCCAGAACTGCTCCAGTCCCGACCGCTCGGCAAATTCACGGCTGGCCATGACCCCGCTGTCCAACAGCTTGTTGGCGGATTCAAGCCGCGAGGCAGTGTTCATCGCATCGCCCAGTGCAGTGTACTGGAACCGCCCTTCACCGCCGAAATTGCCGACGACAGCCTCACCATAGTGCAGTCCCACCCGGGTCTTCCCGATTGGCGGCAATTCGGGCGAAGCGCGGCGGCGGCGGAAATCTTCGCCGGCCAGAAACAAGGCATGACCGGCCAGGGCCGCCTTGGTCCCATCGTCCTCCCGCGCAATCGGCGCCCCCCAAAAGGCCACGATCGCATCGCCGACATATTTGTCGATCACCCCGCCGTGGTCGAGGATCACCTTGCTCAGGCTGTCGAGGTAATCGTTGAGCAAGCTGGCCACCATGTCCGGCGCGATCTGGCTCGACATTTCGGTGAAGCCCTCAAGATCGCTGAACAGGATGTAGATCCGCTGCTGTTCGCCATGGAGCGAAAGCAATTCCGGGTTCTCGATGATTTGCTGGGCAATGTCGCGCGGCAGGTACTTGCCCAGCGCCGATTGCGCGAACTTGCGTTGCACAGAGCCAGAGGCGCGCGCCGCCGATCCTACCGCTGCAAAGGCGACAATCCAGCCTAGCGGCCAGCCAACGGCAGGGATCCATTCGCTGCTGATCCCCTTGTATTCGAGCAGGAATGGCAATCCGCCAAACAGCGCGAGTTGGACCAGCAGGAACGGCGCAAGTCGCAGCGGGCTGACTTCAAGCAGACTTGTCAGTCCGGCGGTAAGCACAACCAGCAACGCCAGCCCGACCAGCGCCCAATCGGGCAAGCCGCGCAGCACCTTGCCATCCAGCATCTGCGCGATCATCGCGGCATGAACCTGAATTCCGGGTGGTACCTCGCCAGTCGAACCGGTCAGCGTGGTCGTTACCCGATCGGTATCGACAATGTCTCCGCCGATCAGAACATAGCGCCCGCGCACCTGGTCTGCCAGCGCCGATGCCACTGCGGGGTCAGCGAACAGGTCGATCTTGAGCGATGAAAATACCGGGCGATCAGCCTCGGCCGGAAGTCGATAGCGGATCGCCCCGTGATAATCGGCAAAGGCAGCCGCTTCACCGCCGCCGCCAGCCGCTACCATTGCCCGGCTTAGCTCGCTGGGGAGCCCCGGTGCCTTGCTTGGCCAGTTGCGGGTGACACCATTGGCGTTGTCGATCCGGATCGAGGCGGGTCGTGCGTCACTGCCGCGAAGGCGGGCCATAAATGCGTCGAGGTTGGACTGCTGATCGAAGACGATGTTCTCATGCGTCCCTTCAACACTCGTGTAACCTACAAAGGTTGGCGTCTGCATGGCCCGCAGGGTGGCGATCAGCGTCTCGTCCTCATCCTGAGGCTGATCGAACAACATATCGATCCCGATTGCCTTGGCCCCCATCGCGTCGATGTTCGCCAGCGCTTTCGCGAGCAGCCCGCGATCAAGCGGGGAGCGCTTGCGCGCAGCGATCAGGGTCTGGTCATCATAAACCACCAGCTGCAACCGTTGATCCTGATCGACCTTTTGCGCTGTCAGGTAGGCACGGAAATCATAGAGTGCGGCCTCTGCCTGATTGAGCACCGGAATGTGCCAGCTGTACCGCGCCAGCCCCAACGCCAGCATCAGCATGGTCACGGTCAAGACCAGTTGCCTCAGCCCTGCCGCGCGCATGTTGCGCCAGCCACGCGCGAGCACATTGGCTCGCGCCCGCTTCTGCTCAGATTGCCGGTCAGCCATGCCGACTGTCAGTTCGGCACCAACGCGCGCGAGCCGTCGCCGATCAGGGCAAACCCCGCCCAATAGAACGGATGCGAGGTTTCCGGATCATCCATCAGTGCAATCTGCGCTGCTTGCAGCGCAGCTCCAGTGGTCTCTCCATGTCCGCCAAAGAACCTCCCGAACAGCCTGCCGGTGGCGTTGTAATCATCGGGAGCAGGCCAATGTGAAGCAATCACCTGACGTCCGCCAGCGGCGATAAAGGCCCGCACCAGCCCGTCGAGCGCCTGCCCACCACCCGTCAGCACCCCTGCCTCGCGGGTCGCGTCTTCGCCCGCCTGGCTGGCCGTATCACAGGCCGACAGGATGATCATATCTGCGTCCATGTGCAGGTTGAAGATTTCATCAAACCGCAGCAGTCCGTCTGATGCCCCGGGACCAAACGAAGTGAGCAGTGCCGGCCGTGCCGGACAGCCTTCTCGCGGGGCATTGGTCAGGCCATGGGTCGCAAAATGGATGACCCGGAAATCGGCCAGATCCGGCATGCCCATCACGGCACTGTCCGAAAAGTCTGCATCGACCAGCAACCGCGAGCCCGAGCCGGTAAAGCTGCCCGCTGCATCGCGCAATTCGCTGGCCGAAATGGGATTGTTCCACGTCGCCACCGGCCAATCGCAGCCTTCCTCGCCCGGACTGGACGAAGCCCCCCGGACCGCGGCCAACGAAGTCACCGGACCGAGTGGCTGGTTCTCCCCAAGCCCCAGATAGCCGCGCTTGGCGGGCGAAGCAGGCGCTTGACGGGCATCGCGAAAGCTTGCCGCTGATAGCGCCGTGCTGACGTTGTGATCGCGTCCTAACCAGGCGATCCCGCGCAGGTCATATTCATCCCCGCCCTGCTGCTCGACGCGGCGGTGATATGCGGCGATACCCGCCTGGTCTGAAACCAGCAGATTGATCGGCAACTGCATCATGGCGCCGTCGGGTTCGAAAATCAGGTGCTTGATCCCACCCAGTTCGGCCCGCATCGGTCCCAGCAGCGTCTGACTGAGCTTCGCATCGCTATCAAGGTCAAACGGAAAGGTGCTGCGAACGCCGTTAACGCTCACCGATATGCTGTCCCGCAAGGCATTTACCAGCGCGGTGACTTCGCCGACATTCTTGTCGAGCCTCCAGCCTTTCCCGCCTTGGGGAGTGACGAGAACGGCATAGACGCCGTCGCCAAGCTGAGCGAGCTTGAGATAGCCTTCACCTGGCCGAAGCACTCCGCGCAGTGCATCAATTCCAATCGTATCGCGCGAGATCGATCGGAATTGCTGATAGGCCGCCAGCCGGTTGAGGACCTGCAACTGTGCTGCGCCAAGGCGTTGCTGTGTCTGGTTCAGCTCAGACAATTGCGGGGCCGCCAAGCCCGCCGCCAGCGCAGCATTGGCCTGCGCAATCCGGATCCGGTTGCGTTCGATGTCACGCGACAGCGCAAGCGAATTGCGGAACAGGTCCGCCGCTTCGCTGTTGCCAGACTGCAATTGCCGCGCAAGCTGGGTCAGGCTGTCTGCCGCGCCCGGGCGCTCGACCAACTGACTGGCCTTGAACAGATCGGCCAACGCGGCAGGATTGTGGTTGGCTTCGCCAACCAGCAATTCAATGTAAGGCAGGATCAGGTTACTCATGCCCACCAGAGCGCCACGATTTCCGGCGATATTTTCCACGATGCCGCGATAGGTTGACCGGCCTTCTTCGGCCTTGCCGTTACGCAGCAGGAAGCCGGCCAGGCGGGCACGGATGGAATTGAGCGATACGCTGTCAGGGTATTGCGTTTCGACCAGAGTTTGCGCTGTCCGAAGGAGTTGTTCGGCCTCACCGCGCTTGCCTTGCGCCTCTGCAACGGCGGCCTGCTCGGACAGGATCTGCGAGCGCAGCCGCACGATCGAAACCACCCGCCCCTGTCGCACTGCCAACGCGTCAGATTCCGCGCGTTGCAGCGCTGCTCGGGCTTCGTCCAGCTTACCCTGCAATCGCAGAAAGGTGCCCCGGATCTGGTCACCCTGAGCATCGATAATTCGCGCCCTTTCCGGGATAGTCAGCCGCACTTCCTGGCCCATGATCGCGGCGTTTGCGGCGGTCCCGCCAGTATTAAGGCTGCGCGCCGTGGCGGGATCGATCCGCACCTGCCGGTCATCGCTGGCCAACGCAACGGCCAGAGGAGGGACTGGACGGGCCAGAATCGACAGCCCCGCGTCCAGATCCGCGCGATTGAGCGCATCGATTGCTTCGAAATTGCGGCTCAGCCGGGTCTGGATCGGATCATTGCTGGCAATTTCACGGGCAGCGGCGAAAATCCGGGCCGCCTGTGCAAATTCGCGCAGATTGGACAGCTGCAACGCGCGGTTAATCGCCATTTCGTGCCGCCGCCGCACCAAATCGGCGGAATCATCGGCGCTTGCATCGGCTGGCAATCCACCAACCGGGTCGAACAGCTCTGCGGCCTGCGCATAGTCACCGGCATTGTTGCGGCGATAGCCCTGTCCAATGATCGCCTCGGGATCGCTGGCTCTCGCATCGGAATTGGCAATCGTCACGTCGGTTCCTGTCCGCACGACCGAAACTTCCCCGCTGACTTGGCGGTTGGTGACCAAGCTTTGCAAGGCCAACCGCAAGGCCGAATCGTATCCACTGAGCCCCTGAACCACGAACAGTGCGCGGCCAGTGCGATAACTATAGGTGCGCCACTGTCCTCCCGATGGTTCGCGACATTCCGATACGGCCACCGTGCCGACGCCTTCCATCGGCTGGCTTGACGCAGGCCGGCACTCAAGGCCGGCCGCCGCTTGCCCCCCGTTGCTTTTCGGGCCGAGCCGGAACGCCGCTCCAACCGCAACTGAGGCATCGCGGCACAGGATCGACCATTTGCGGTCGAAGACCGATGCGCGCTGTCCGCGCAGCGATGCACCCTGCGCCTCGCACACCGATCCGGAACTGCCAATCTGGAAATTTTCCGCAGCCAATGGCCGTTGCTGCGCAGACAGTGGCCCAGCCGCGATCGCAAAAGCAATCGCCAGAAAAAGCGCGGTGCCCCGCAAGCCGGTAACACGGTCGGACATATTCACCCCCTGGTCACGCGCCCGCGTTTGCAGCTTTCTAAGCGGCTTAGCAGCGATACTGCCACCGTTTCCTCTGGCAATGCAAGCAGACTCAGCCAATCGCTTGTCGGGCATGAAGTTGCACACCGGCTTATCTCGGAAATGATCTTGCCGGAGAGCTCACCCTGCAAGAGTTCAGACAAGATCAACCGGATAGATTCGACCACTTCACGGGAGCCCGCGCCTGATCCTTCATCCAACCAGCTGGTCAAACACGCTGCCCATCAGTGCGGATGCATCCAGCGAAGGCTGGCGCACGGTCATGTTATCCAAGCTGAGGTCCAGGCCGTTGGCTTCAGACCAGCGCACTGGAAAGCTGACCCCCAGTTCCATATTCGGCCCGAACTCGCCCAGCACCCGCTGCCAAGGCCCGAAAGTGTGCGAAACATCGGTCACCAGCAGGTCAACCCCGACCGTGACCGAAGCCGTGGCTGACAGCCGGAACTTGGGCCGGACATTGGCCTCGAAATTGGTTTCGAGCGAAAGACCGGCGGCGCGGTTCCAGTCAAAGTCGACCGTGGCCGAGGCATCTGCGGCAAGCCCCAGTTCACCGGTCAGCCCAACGCGCCCCTGCGCATAAGCCACTGCTGCCCGCGCGCGCAGGCCGCCACCCACATCGAGGCTGAACCCGGCATAGGCGGGAACATAGAACTGGCCATGACCATGGATCGTCGCGTCCTCCGGCCGGTCGAGATCCATTTCGGCGCTGATCGAGGCATCGCGGATTTGCCCCGGCCCGACATAGGCATTGAACGCGACCCGGGCATCGACAAAAGCAAAAATGCCCACCCCGACCCCGGCCACCGACACACCCCAGATCGGGAATTCAGGCGGCTCCAAATGCAGCAGTTCCCGCGTGTATTCGCGCCGCGCGAAGACATCATAGGTCGGCGGCAGGGCAATCTCGCCGCTCAGGATCACGCGGTTGTCCTGGGTATATTCGATCCCTGCTGTGCCGGTGATGATACTGCCGAACTGGATCGACACACTACCCCGCCCCCAGGCCGTGATCGAATTGCCCACTTCTCCGTCAACCGGATGCCCCTCCTCGTCGATCGCCGCATTGGTCGCGGTGAAGTTGAGAGTGCCGGTCGCCGGGCCTTTCTGCACTGTCGCAGCGGTGGTGAAGGTGACCACACCATCCAGATAACCGATCGTGACAGTGCCGGTTACCCCGGGCAGTGCCAGATTGGCGGTGCCTGTGCCTGAGAAACTCCACGCTTCAGTAGTCGCATCGCGGACGGCGCCAACTGTCAGGGTGGCGTTCTGAATCCCCGGAATATTGGCCACAGGTAGAGGGAATGTACCGCCGATTGTCAGGCCGGTTTCGTGGGAATAGCCAACCTGGATGACCGATCCGGCCAGTGGCCCGCCCAGATTGATCGTGCCGGCAACGTCCACCGCATCACGGGTGATCGTGACGTTCACATTGGCGGAATCAACCCCCGGTATCTTGCCCCGATCGATGCCCAGAGTGGCACGCGCCGTCAGCGTATCATTGATGAAGTCATAAGTTACCCCAACCGATGCCGGGTTGAAGAAATCCGTGATCAGATTGAAATCACCTGCGATCTGGACCCCGCCTTCCCCGGCAGTGGCGGTCACTCCGCCTGTGCCCAGCCCAGCAATCTGAAAACCGGCATAACCCTGGACAAAGAACCCGTTGGCCCCCACCCCAAGTCCAAGCGTCGTCTCCGTGATCGAAAACGGACCAAGGCTGAGGTTGGCGGACGGGATCGGGAAATCCATCCGGATTTCATCCCCGTAGATCATCAGCGGGACGTTGAGCCCCGGCAGCACCAGCTTGGTCGAACCCACGGTGCCAACGCCGGTCAACTGGCCATCCGCGCTGATACCCATGTCGGTGAAATTGAGCGGGCTGAGCAGTTTGAACCGCGTGGTGGACGCTGCCGCGCGGATCGATTCACTCGAAAGGTAACCCGCAATGCCAAGCCGGGGCGAACGTTTGACCGATACCGTTCCGCGCCGCCGCTCGACCAGTTCATCGCCTTCTCCGCGCCGCGTCTTGAACACGGTCACGTCCAGCGTCATCAAGTCCGAACCTTCGGCATTGACGGCATCACCCCCGTTGTAGGTGGCACTGTTGATTTCGACGCCCTTGAACAAAACCTTGTCGGTCGGAATGATCACCCCGCCGTCCGGGCGAAGGCGCAATTCCTTCATCCATCCGCCCTGCGGCGATGGAAAGATGCGGACTCTGGTCGGCGTGACCCCCGGAGCAGGCCTTATCCCGGCGGCAACAAGCTCCGGTTCGGTCAAAAACTTGAGCGCCGACAGGTGATCGCCGCGCGCAATTTGCCCGCGCGTCCAGAAATAGGGTGTTTCGGTGCTGTAATTCGTGCCGCGTGCAACCTGATTGAAGTGGATGTTCCAGGTCGCCTCGGCTGCCTCATAGGTCGCTGGAATGCGATCCTTGCGATCCTGCGGCATGGTCGAAATGGCGCGGGCGCGGTTCAGAATGCCTTCTACATCGGTCTTGATGTTGCGGGCCAGTTGAGACCCGACCGAGCGGTTATAGGACGCTTTCAGGAGCCACATGTTCGAAAGCTGATCCGCGCCGCCGATCTGCATTTCCAGAAAATGGTCGGCATCGAACCGTTCATTCGCTGCGGACGGTACCGATCCATCTTCCTTCCATTGCGGGCGAAGGAGGGCATCTGATGTAACCAGTTCGGTCAGGGTGCCGACAAATATCTGATTGGCCGAGCCTCGGCGCAGCTGCATGTAGTAGACTTGCTGGCTGCCTTCCTGAAACGCAAAAGCATTCGGCGCGGCGCTGAGCTGCTGTTGCAGCCGGTTGCGCATCGCATCTGCAAAACCGCCGGCAGTGCGGGCCTGATCGGTCCAGACCTGTGCGGGTACGGAATCCGGATCGCGGTGCGGCTTCGGCGCGCGCAGATCGAATGGTTGCCCCTCGACCGGGAAGCTCCGGCCCGTGGCATAGGCCGGTGCTGCCGTTCCGCCCTGCGCACCTTTCAATGCCCCGGCGATAAATGGCAGCTTCAATTGAGGAACGTTGATAGTTCCGCCCGACCCCGGGGATGCGGGAATCTCGACGGTCGCGCCGGGCATACTGGGGATCGGGAATATGCTCGTCGCCGCAGCGGTTGTGGCCTCCTCATCACCTTCGGCACGTTGCACCCGCCGCGCCGCGCGCGCGGGGGTGGCGCCTTGCTGGACGGTGTGGGTCAGTTCGTGCGCGATCAGTTCGCGTCCCGCGGCAGAATGGGGCTGGTATTGGCCATGGTTGAAGAACACGTCATTGCCAACCGTGAAAGCCCGGGCATTGAGCGCCCCGGCCGCAGCCGCAGCATCGCTGGAACGGTGGACGCGGACGCCTGAAAAGTCTCGTCCGAACCGCGATTCCATGAAGCCGCGGGTCGAAGTATCAAGACCCGAGGCCCCGCCGGACTGCATTCGGGAAATCGCGCTTTCGACCCCGCCGGGGGCCGTTCCTCCGCCCAACCCAACGCCGCCACCGGCCGGGGCACCGCCACCTTCCTTGCGCTGGGTGCGCTTGGTGGCAGATTTTGCCGGGCCCGGCTCATCCTTGCCGCTTTCCTTCTTGCCGGTTGGAGCAGGCTTGCGCTGGGCTTTGGTTGGGCTCTTCTTCTCCTCACCCTTGGGGGCCTTGGCAGGCCCGGCAGCCTTGCGCTGAGCCTTTGCAGCGGGCTTGGCCGTTTCTTCCTTGGCTGGCGGTGCGGCCAGCTTCTTGCATTGTGCGCCGAGCGGCGTGATCGTTGGCGGGATTGCCCCCGGCGAGCCGCCCTGCATCACCTTGCGCGCGACATGATCCGCCTCACGTTCGAAATGATCGCCCGCCCCGCCCACCGATAGTTTGCGCTGCACGCCCGCAGGCGCCTTGGCCGCACTCTTGCGGTCCTGCTTGCGTTTCGCGGGAACAGGGGCGGCTTGGGCCATCGCCGCGCTATTCCAACTCGATCAGTTTGAGGTTCTGTTCGAGCAGCTCGCGCATCACCTTGCCATGTTCGATGCCCTTCAGCCCCAGTTTTCCGGCAAGATCGCGGTCGCTCAGCCGCAGCAAATCGCCTGCATCGTGGAGCGATTTGGTTTCGGCCGTGCGCAGCGCTTCGCGCGCGGCCGCGATCGTGCCCAGCCCGATGCGCGCAGCGATCGGCGATGCCGCGATCAGCACCGCCAACGGATCGAGCTGTTCGGCATCCTGATCGGGCAGGCTGATCCACAGCCGGACCTGCTGGCCATCTCCATCCGCGCGCACCACGTGGCCGCTCTGCAAGCCGCGCGGAGTGATCAAGAGTCGCGCCAGTTCCAGCTTGTGCGTTGCCAGCCAGGTCAGCGCCCGGTTTAGCGTGAGCCCGACAAGGCCGCGCAGATGCTCAGGCGTTTCGCCAAGCCCGGCATCATCGTCACGCTTGCCGCCGCCACTCTTTGCGCCGGGCAGATCAACCACGCGGTAGCGTGCGATGGGGCCGGCATCGATCACCGCCACCCGGTCTGCAAAAACCTGATCCTTGCCCTTGAACACCGCGAGTTTGAGCAAGGCTTCACTTTTGACCAGCAACGAGAACGAGCCATCCTCGGCGCTGCGGGTCGTTGCAACCTGCGCATCATTGTCCGCCAGCAAGGCGACCGCATAGCCCGGCGCAGGCTTTCCGGCCCGCCGGACATAGCCATAGACGCCCACTTCCCCTTCACCCGGTTCCGGCGGTTCCAGCCGAAGCCGCGCAATTTCGTCTCCGATTGCACTGATCTGAAGCGCTGCCGCATCTGCAGTGGCACGGGCTACCAGCGCCCGGGGCGAATTGGCGCCTTCCAGTAGGCCGACCCGCTCTGCCTCGCGCTTCGCCTGGTTTTGACGCAGCTGGGCAAAAGGCCGGGCGATTGTGTTGCCGGCCAGACCGGCCAGCCCCTGCATCCGCTCGGTCGATGGCAAGCCATCGGAAAAGGACTTCAGGGCGGCAAGATTCTTGGTGTCCAATGGCATCGCTTGGGTCCTAGATAATGCTGAAGTTGGGGTCATCGTGGACTGTGACCTTGGCCGACGTGTTGATCCGGTAGGTCGCATAGT
>NZ_MWLM01000039.1 GCF_002198665.1 Novosphingobium sp. B 225
CGAAGGCGCGGTTAATAGGTCCTGACCCTAGGCCCTGACCCTAAATCCCGTCGACGCTCTTGCTGACCAGGATGTTCACCGAAACCCGGCGGTTCTGGGCTTTGCCCTCTGGCGTGTCGTTGCTGGCCAGCGGGTCGGCCTTGGCCATGCCGGTGGGGGTCAGCATGCGATAGGGTTTCCAGCGACAGGCCTGCTGCAGATAGTTGATCACGCTGCCGGCGCGCTTTTCGCTGAGGGTCTGGTTGTATTCATCGCTGCCAACCGAATCGGTGTAGCCCACTACCAGCATCAGCGCGTTGTCGGTCGCCTCGGCCATGCTGGCGGTGCTGCACAATTCGGCTTTGGCCTGAGGCGATAGCAAGGCCTTGCCGGTGTCGAAATAAACGTTGGTTGTGCTCTTGATATTGTACTTGTCGATATCGCCCATCCGGCCGCGCAGCGCCTCGGTCGCCGCGGTCTGCTCGGCAAAGCCTTGCGCGGTGGCGTTGCGGATCATGCTGGCGGTCTTGAAATCGCCGTTACGGAAAGTGACCTGACTGGCGATCAGCCCGTCCGGGGCCTGCAAGGTCTTGATCGTCACCGGCAGGCCATTGAGCAAGGCGTCGGTGCCCAGCTTGTTCTTGCCACTGCCAAACAGGCCGCCGCTGGTTTTGACCAGGGTTGTTTCGGTAAGGGCGATCGGCATGCTGGTGCCATCGGCAGTGGTGACCCGCAGCCGGGTGCCGGTGCGGGCGGAAATCACGCCTTTAACTTCGGGCCCGGCGGCCAGCTGAGCCAGATCAAGTGGCCGTTCGCCATTCACGATGATGCTGGGATCAGTCTGCGGCTGGGCGGCCAGTTGGGCCGATAGAGGCAGGGAAAGCATGGCCAGCAGGAACAGGGTTCCGGGCCGGGCGGGAATAGTACGCATCTGGTTCCTCCTTCAAGCTGCCCCTGCGGATTGCCTGTTCAGACAAACCTTGCTGGCAGATGAACAGCATGGGGCAGGGCCGGTCAAGAGCGGGCGGTTGGAGCGCGCCTTGCGGTGAACCGAACCGGGACAAACCCGCGTGTATACGTATACCCGGCGCTTGCCGAGCAGCCCGTCTGGTCTAGCCTGCCAGCAATCCGGTATCCGGAGCAGAGGGAGAGTTTGAAATGCAGCAGCGCAGAATATGGGCAGGCGCGGCGGCGGCGTTGCTGGCACTGGTCGCCGCAGGCACCGCTCTGGCTGCGCCAGCGGGCCGGTTCCAGTCCGAAACCCCGGCCCCGCGGGTTGATTACTGGCAAAAGCGTGCGGCGGACATTTCAAAGGAACTGGCTGCAAAGAAAAGCCTGCGGCCGGTGCGGATCCTGTTCGTCGGGGATTCGATCACCGATTTCTGGCACCTTGATGCCAACCCGTGGTTCCCTGGCCTCTATTGCGGCCGGGCGATCTGGGATGAAAGCTTTGGCGGCAAAGTGCCGGAAATGACCGCGCTCAACCTGGGGGTGTCGGGCGACCGGATCGAACATGTCCTGCACCGCCTGTTGCCAGCGGCCAAAGGCGGTCAGGGCTGGCTGGACCGGCGTGATCTGGCGCCTGACACGGTGTTCCTGATGCTGGGGATCAACAATTCGTTCGATGCCGAGGCGCCGGCGACTGACAGTATCTATCAGGGCGTGCTGGCCGTGGTTGCGCGCATTCAGGAACGCAAGCCCGGTGCGCGGATTGTGATCCAGTCGCTGTTGCCTACCGAGGACCCGGCCAAGAACCGCGATCTGGTGCAGCCCGTCAACGCGCGGCTGCAGGCCTATGTTGCCGCGAACAAGGGGCTGCGGTTTCTCAACCTCTATCCCGCGTTCACCGACGATCAGGGTTTGCAGCGGCGGGATCTGTTCAACGACGCCTTGCATCCCAGCCGTGCGGGCTACCGCGTCTGGCGGGACCGGCTGGTTGAATTCCTGAAGGACAAACCGGCCTGAACCGGGTCAGGCCAGCCCATAGCGTTCCAGCGCCAGCTGCGCCTTGAGCGCAAGTTCCGCGCCGCCTGGCCACAGGCGCAGCAGCGGCAGGGTAACGCCGCCCAGCGTGCAATGGTCCGCCGCTTGGATAAAGCGCGGGGCATCCCGATCCAGTCGCAGCACCAGCGCCGCCGGCACGTCCTGAGTGGTGGGGAAGGGCAGCAGGCCCAGGTTGCGCACTTCCAGCAGGCCGGTGATGCGGGGCGGGGGGCTGGCGTAAAGCCGGTCAGCGCGCCGTTCCAGCGTTACCCCGTCATCCCCCACCAGAGTGGCGCCGCGATCGATCAGGGCCAGCGCAAGCGTGCTCTTGCCGCTACCACTGGGCCCTTCGATCAATATGGCGCGGCCGCCAATCGCAACGCAGCTGGCCGCATGGACCAGGCTCATTCCTCGTCCTCTTCATCGGCCACGGTTGGCAAATTCAGCACCAGCCGCGCACCGCTCTGGCCATCGCGGCGATCGGTCGCGGTCAGGGTGCCGTCATGCGCTTCGGCGATGGTCCGGGCGATAGCCAGGCCAAGGCCGGAATGACTGCCGAAATCCTCTTCGCTGGGGCGCAGTGAATGGAAGCGTTCGAACACCTGTTCGCGTGCTTCGATGGGAATGCCGGGGCCCTGGTCGATGACTGCAAGCAGAACCCGGCCGTCGCGCCGTTCCAGCTCTACCCTGACTTCGCCCCCTGATGGGGAGAAGGACACCGCATTGTCGAGCAGGTTTTCCAGTACCCGTTCGAGCCGCGCGGCATCGCCTGGCACTTCAAACGGGCCGGGGCCCTGCGGCGCGACGGCGACTGTGCAGGTGCTGCCGGTCGCCCGTTCCGCCCGGGCGCGGACCAGCATGGTGGCGAGCGCACCAAGATCCACGGGGACAAACTGGGTGCGGCTCAATTCCGCGTCGATCCGGCTGGCTTCGGCGATCTCGGTTACCAGTCGGTCGATCCGGCGAACATCGTGGGCAGCGATCCGGGTCAATTCCTGGCGCAGCGCCGGGTCCTGCACTTTCTCAAGCGTTTCAAGTGCGCTGCGCAGTGATGCCAGCGGGTTCTTGATTTCGTGCGCGACATCGGCGGCAAAACTTTCGACCCCGTCGATATGGCGGCGCAAGGCGGCGGTCATATCGGAAATCGCGCGGGCGAGCAGGCCGATCTCATCACGGCGTTCGGGCAGGCGGGGCACTACCACGGCGCGGTCTCGCCCCAGGCGCACCCGCACCGCTGCCCGAACCAGCGTGCGCAAGGGCTGGACGATGGTTCGCGCCAGGAACAGCGAAAGCTGGATCGAGATGATCAGCGTAACCCCCAGCACGATTGCCAGCGTCTGGCGCGCATCGCGCACCGATTGGGTAATGTCGGTGGCGTTGCGGGTGGTCAGCAGCAACTCTCCCCGCACGCCCACCGGTGCGGCGGCGTTGATTACCGGGGTTTCGTCTGGCGCGGCGCGCTGCACCACCACGGCCTTTCCGCTGGCCATGGCCTGCGCCAGTTCGGGCCAGGCAGAGGAGCTTTCTTGCGGCGGATCGCGGTAGGGGGGCAGCGGCGGCGTGCCGAGCAGGAAATTCATCCCCCGGTCAAGCACGCGGCCACCCTTGAGGTACAGGCTTTCCCCCTCAGGATCGATGAAAGTAAAGGTCGGCCCGGCGATCTGGAAACTGTCGAGCAGCAGCTCGCCCTTGGAATTGTAGAGCCGCAGCCGCAATTTCTGTTCGCGCGCCACCCGGTCAATCAGGGCGCGGCGGCCGGATATCGGGGTTTCGGACAGGCCATCAGCGGTGATCGCCGCCTCGGCCTGGGCCAGCCGGAACCGCTCTGCCAGCAGCTGCTTGCGGTAGCTGTCGAGGTAAAACAGGCTTCCCGCCATCAGTCCCAGCGCGATGATGTTGACCGCCAGAATCCGCGCGGTGAGCGAAGTGCGGCGAGTCCAGAACAGCTGGATCGGGCCGTCGCGCGGTTCGGCCGGATCAGCCATCGGTAAAGGAATAGCCCGCGCCATACAGCGTTTCGATCGCCGAAAATTCGGGATCGGCGGCGCGGAATTTGCGGCGCAGGCGCTTGATGTGACTGTCAATCGTGCGATCATCGACGAACACGTCGTCACTGTAGGCTGCGTCCATCAGCTGGTTGCGGCTCTTGATCACGCCGGGGCGCGCGGCCAAAGCTTCCAGGATCAGGAATTCGGTGACGGTCAGCGATACCGGCTGTCCGGACCAGGTCACGTGGTGGCGGGCCGGATCCATCGCCAGCCGCCCGCGTTCCAGCGCGTCGCTCGGCGGCTCGCTGGGGGTTAGTTCCACTTCGCCGCGGATCAGTTCGGCCCGGCGCAGGATCGCACGGATCCGGGCGACGAGCAGGCGCTGGCTGAACGGCTTGGTGATGTAGTCATCCGCGCCCATGGCCAGGCCCAGCGCTTCGTCCGGTTCCTCGTCCTTGCTGGTCAGGAAGATCACCGGCAGGCCGCTCTTCTCGCGCAGCTGGCGCAGCAGTTCCAGTCCGTCCATCCGCGGCATCTTGATGTCGAACACGGCGAGGTCTGGCGGGTTTTCAAGCAGCGCCTTGAGCGCGGTTGCCCCGTCCGAATAGACCCGCGTGGCGAATCCTTCGGCCTGCAGGCCAATCGAGACCGTGGTCAGGATGTTGCGATCGTCATCAACCAGCGCGATCGTCTGCTGCGGAGTGGGGGCACTGTCGGCCATACGGCTCTTGGCATTGTTGTGCGGGGTGAACGGGTTAGCCTGTCTGGGGGCATGTGGCAAATGGCCATGCTGACATCGATGTAAACGATTGATTGACAGCCTTTTTGCCGGAATAGCCAAGCTTGTTTGACGGAATCGCCGCGCTCGACTATGCGCCCCTCGACTCTTCTGCATTCGTATGCAGCGGCCGGGCGCGCGGCGGTGTGCGCTCACAACCTGATTGACGGAGATGACCTTGACCGGTGCGCTTTCCTATCCGCTTGAAAAGCAGGGCATTTCAACCAACGCGAAGCTACTCGCCAACCTCGGCACCGCGCCGCTGGTGGAACATGCGTTGCAGCGCGGCGAAGGCCGACTGACCAAGGACGGTGCGCTGCTGGTCGATACCGGCAAGTTCACCGGGCGCAGCGTGAAGGACAAATTCGTTGTCCGCGACGATGCCACCGAAAGCACGATCAACTGGGGCAAGATCAACCAGCCGATGTCGGGTGAGCACTGGGCGAACCTCAAGGCCGATTTCCTCGCCGCGATCAAGGACAAGGACGAACTCTTTGTTGCCGACCTGTTCGGCGGCAGCCAGCCGGAATACCGTGTCGCCGTGCGCGTCATCACCCAGATGGCCTGGCACAGCCTGTTCGTGCGCACCCTGCTGGTGCGCCCGACGGCGGAAGAACTGGCCAGCTTTGCGCCCGAATACACCATTCTCAACCTGCCCAGCTTCAAGGCTGATCCGGAGCGTCACGGCTGCCGCAGCGACACGGTGATCGCGGTCAACTTTACCGAAAAGCTGATCCTGATTGGCAACACCGAATATTCGGGCGAAATGAAGAAGGGCGTGTTCGGCCTGCTCAACTTCCTGCTGCCAGCACAGGGCGTGATGCCGATGCATTGCAGCGCCAACATTGGCCCGGACGGCACCAGCGCGATCTTCTTTGGCTTGTCGGGCACCGGCAAGACCACGCTTTCGGCTGACGCCAGCCGCACGCTGATTGGCGATGACGAGCATGGCTGGTCGGATCAGGCCGTGTTCAATTTCGAAGGCGGCTGCTATGCCAAGATGATCAACCTTTCGGCCGAGGGCGAGCCGGAAATCTACGCCACCACCAAGATGTTCGGCACGATCCTTGAAAACGTGGCGATGGATGAGGCGACGCGCGATCTGGACTTCACTGACGCCAGCAAGACCGAGAATACCCGCGGCGCCTATCCGATCGAATTCATCCCCAACACCAGCGATGAAAACCTCGGCCCGCCGCCGTCGAACATCATTTTCCTAACAGCAGACGCCTTCGGTGTGCTGCCTCCGATCGCGCGGCTCACGCCCGAACAGGCGATGTACCACTTCCTGTCGGGCTACACCGCCAAGGTGGCCGGCACCGAAATCGGCGTGACCGAACCGGAAGCGACCTTCAGCACCTGCTTCGGCGCTGCCTTCATGCCGCGCCACCCCTCGGTCTATGGCAACCTGCTGAAGGAACGCATCGCCAAGGGCGGGGCGCAATGCTGGCTGGTCAACACTGGCTGGTCGGGCGGCAAGGCCACCATGCCGGGGATCAAGCGCATGCCGATCAAGGCCACCCGTGCGCTGCTCAACGCTGCGCTCGATGGCAGCCTGAACGAGGTTGAATTCCGCAAGGACCCGAACTTCGGCTTTGAAGTGCCGGTTTCGGTGCCGGGTGTGGACACCAAGCTGCTCGATCCGCGCGGCGCCTGGGCCGATGCTGCGGAATACGACAAGACGGCGCGTGAACTTGTCCGCCTGTTCGCGGATAACTTCCTCCAATTCGTTGATTACGTTGACGATAATGTAAAGGCAGCGGCACTGGTCGCTGCCTGACCTGACCCGGAAGCTGCCGGGTCGATAATGACCCGGAGCTTCCGATCATGTCCGACCATCCAATCCGATTTTTTGAAACCGCCGGTGCCATTCGCCATGTCGGCGAAGGCTTGCTCGCGCGCACCTTGCCCAAGGCCGAATGGACCCATGAAGCGCATCTGGCCGCCTGCCTGTGGCTGCTGCTCGAACGTCCTGACGTCCACCCCGAAGCCGATTTGCCCGGCATCATCCGCAGCTACAACGCAGCCGTGGGCGGCGTGAACGATGATACCCAGGGCTATCACGAAACGCTGACCCAGCTGTACATCACGGGCACACGGCGCTTCCTGGCGGGACTGGTAGAGCGCGACTTGCTGAGTTCTGTCAATATGTTGCTGGCCAGTCCGATGGCGCACCGCAACTGGCCGCTCAGCTTCTATTCACCCGATCTGCTGTTTTCGGTGCCCGCGCGGCGGGGCTGGGTGGAACCTGATCTGGCCGCGATTTGACTTGGAACTGCCATCTCGGGGGCGCATGATCGCGCCTTCCACTTTTCAGGAGTCGCAACATGGGTATTTTTGACAGCATCCTTGGCCAGGTTGGCCAGCACGCCGACGTTGGCAACCTTGCCAGCAAGCTGGGGATTGATCCGGCAATGGCCGAAAAGGCGATCGCCGCACTGGGCCAGTCGCATGAAGAGCCGGGCGATACGGTCGAAGCCGCTGCCGCCAAGACCGGGCTTGATGCCGGCATGCTCAACCAGATCGTTGAGCAGATCGGTGGCACCGGTTCGCTGGGTCAGTACGCGCAGATGCTGAAGGACAGCCCGATCGCTTCGGGGCTGCTGGGCCAGCTTGACCGTGACGGCGATGGCAATCCGCTCAACGACATTGCCGGCATGGCTGCCGGACTGTTCGGCAAGAAATAAGCGTGGGCCAGCGGCTGCTCCGCTGGTTTCTGGTTGCATTCGGGGCGGTGTGCGCAGCCATCGCCCTGGTGCACATTGCATTCGGACCGGCATCGATCCCCGGATCGGTGCCGGTCAACGCCATTATGGACAGCGAAGACCGGTTCTATGCCACGCTGTTCCTGGGGTTTGGCCTGGCCCACATCTGGGCCGCGCAGGACTTGTCGCAGCGTTCCGGCCTGGTGCTGGCGATGCAGGCCGTGTTCTTTGCGGGCGGTCTCGCGCGGCTGATTTCAGTCGTGGCGGTGGGCTGGCCGAGCGGGCTGTTCATCTTTCTTGGCGGGCTGGAACTGGTGATCCCGGTGGGGGTCTGGTGGGGGCTGAAAGGCAAGCCCTTCGTCTCAGACCCATAACCAACTGGGAAGGAAGGATTGATTTGTTTGCCCTCTCCGCTTGAGGGGAGAGGGTTGGGAGAGGGGAGTGCGCGGCGCTGCCCCTCTCAACTCCGGCCAGGCAGACAAGCTGCCAAGCCTGCGTATCTCTCACCCAAAGGGGAGAGAGCCACTTTCCCGACCAAACAAAAAAAGGCCGCCACGGTTTCCCGCAGCGGCCTTTCCTTTTGCTGTAATCGCGATCAGTCAAGCATGCTGGCGGGCACGCGGCCACCGTTGGCGGCCAAAGCGTTCATCACTGCCTTGTGCAGCGCGATATTTTCTTCGGCCGAACCCGAATAGTCGGCATCGCCAAGTTCGTGGGCCAGTGATTTGCGGTTTTCAAAGCTGGCATCGATGCCGAGCAGCTTCATCAGGTCAACAATCGAGCTCTGCCAGTTGAGATCGGCCGCGCCGGTCATGGCGTTGAGGCTGGCTTCAACGTCCACTTCCGCCATAGCGGCGGGAGCGGCCGGGGCAGCTTCAGGTGTGGTCATCGGGATCGCCGGGGCTTCTGCGGCCGGGGCGGGCGCTTCTTCCTTGTGGCCGAAGATGGCGTTCTTGATCTTGCTGAAAATCGACATGGGATGCGACTCCTAAGGCTGGGCGGCGAATCGGGATTGATCCGCCGGTTCCCCCTGATGGCAACTATTTAGCAGCAATTGGATGACAGCAAAGCGCTTCAACCAAGCTGTCCCGCGATGTAACGCGATACGTTCTGCGCCAGCACGTCCAGCGGCACATTCCCGCCGGTTACCACCGCATCGTTGAAATCGCGCAGGTCATATTTCGCACCCAGCGCTGCCCTGGCGCGTTCGCGCTGGGCCAGGATTTCGCTGTGTCCCATCTTGTAGCCGCAGGCCTGACCGGGCCAGGAACAATAGCGATCAACCTCTGGCGCGACCTCGCTCAGACCCGATCCATTGGTGCTGGCAAACCACTGCACCGCCTGATCGCGGGTCCAGCGCTTGGCGTGGAGCCCGGTATCCACCACCATCCGGCAGGCGCGGAAAGCGATCGATTGCAGATAGCCAAGCTGACCCACCGGATCGCCATCATAGGTGCCCAGTTCATCCCCCAGCGTTTCGGAATAGAGTGCCCAGCCTTCGCTATAGGCGTTAAAGGCGAGGATCGAGCGGATCAGCGGCAGGCTGTTGGCATATTCGCCCTGCCAGACGTGGCCGGGAATGCCTTCGTGAAACGCCAAAGTCGGCAGGCTGTAGCGGCTATGGCGATCGACATCACCAAGATTGAGCCAGATCTTGCCCGGGATCGTCCCGTCGATCGATCCCGCCCCGCCATAAGCCCCGGGCGCGCCGGCTTCTTCCGCCGGAGGCAGGCGGCGGATTTCCAGATTGCCCTTCATCAACGTGCGGAAGGCATCGGGCAGGCGGGTGCGGATAAAGGCAATCTTGCTTTGCATCAGCGCGATGATTTCGGCGCGGCCCTTGTCATCGTTGCTGAAGCTGAACCGTGGGTCCTTGCCCAGCGCGGTCATCCGATCGCCCACTGTGCCGCTGGTAAAGCCCAGCCCGCGCAGCAGGGGATCCATTCGGGCGTGGAGCAGATCGAGCTGTTCCAGTCCCATCTTGTGCACTTCGTCCGGGGTGCGGCGCGTAGTGGTGCTGGCACGCAGGCCCCAGGCGTACCATTCATCGCCGCGCGGGCGCGCCCACATGCCGGCATCGTCGCTGGCCTTGGCGCGCTGAGCCTTGAGCTCGGCCAGCTGGCGGGCCAGCGCGGCGGCGACCGGGCCTTTGGCAAGTTCGCTCGCGCGGCGCTCCCAATCACCAGGAATCGCCGTGCTGCGGCGGACCAGCGATTGCACGATATCCCCGCACGCGGCCGCATCGCCCTGGGCCAGCCCCAGTTGGCGGATCGCCTTGTCGAGCAGGAACGATGGCGCGATTGCACCGATCCGACCGGCTTCGATCAGCCGTTCCAGTTCACCATCAAGCTGCGCGGGCATGGCGCTGAGCCGCGACAGGTAAGCCTCGGCATCGGCCGCATCGCGCACCGGATGATCGCCATCGAGGAAGCGCGGAGTATCGAGATAGGCGCCGACGTTCTGGATCACCACATAGGGCGTGTTGCGCCACCCCCCGATTGCGACATCGCCATAGGGCAGGGCAAAGCCATCGAGGGCGACCGAAAACGCGCTGTTGACCACGGCCAGGCTGGTCTGGGTGGCAGGATCGAGCGCGCCGGGATCGACCGCTGCGACCTGTTTTAGCGCTTTGCGCAGCAGGGCCACAAGCTGAGCCTGCCCGGCCTTTGAGCGGTCCCCCAACTTGCCACGCAATGCCGCATGGGTGCCGGTATCGACGCCAAGGCTGGTCGCCTGTTCAGGGCTTGCTTCCAGCAATTGCCAGGCAATGCCATCAAGCAGAGCGGCAGCATCGCGCGGTGCAGGGGTTGAATGCGCGGTGGCCGCGCAGCCATCGAGCAGCATGGCGGCGCTGCCTGCGCCAAGCAGGGCAAGCGTATCGCGCCGGGTGGTGGTGAATTGCCTCGTCATGACGTCAGACTGCTGGCAGCTGTGCGGTGTGTCAAACCCTGCTCGACAAGCGCCGGTGTAAATGTCTAGATCACAGGCACATTGGCCACTCCCGGCCGCGAAAGGGTTCGCAGAACATGGCAGCTTCCGATCTTATCAACATCCTGCAACAGACCGGCGGGATTGGCGCAATCGCCGAACAACTCGGCATTCCCCCGGCCATGGCAGAGGCTGGAGCAGGCGCGTTGCTGCCGGCCGTGGTCGGCGGGTTCAACAAGACCGCACAGGCGCAGGGCGGCGGCGAAAGCGGATTGGGCGGCCTGATCAATATCCTCGGCTCGCTTGGCGGAGCAGGGCTCGCCACCAACGTGCTCGGGCCCGAACCGACCAATGTCGATGCTGGCAATTCCGTGCTGGGGCAGATCTTTGGTTCGAAGGATGTCAGCCGCACCGTGGCCGATCACGCCAGCGGGCAGACCGGGATTGATCCCGCGATTCTCAAAAAGATGCTGCCGCTGCTGGCGATGCTGGTGGCAGGCTACCTTTCGCACCAGGGCGGCGGTGCGCAGCAGGATCAGCAAGGCGGCGGGGGTCTAGGCGGGATGCTCGGCTCGGTGCTCGGCTCGGTCATGGGCGGCGGGCAGCAGGGCGGCGCGGGCGGAATGCTCGGTTCCGTGCTGGGTTCGGTGCTGGGCGGTGGGCAGCAACAGTCTGCCCCGGCAGGCGGCGGCGCGCTGGGCGGGCTTGGTTCGCTGCTCGATCTGGATGGAGACGGCAATCCGCTTGACGACATTATCGGCATGGCGGGCAAACTGGCGCGCTAAGCCATGTTGAGCACGGTCCTGTCGGTGGTGATGTTGGCGGTGCTGGGATTGCCGATTCTGGCAATTACCATGTGGCGCAAGGGCAATCGCCGTCAGGCCGTGCTGATGCTGATACTGGCCGTGGTTGCAGCGGTGAATCTGGCAATCTGGACGCTGCCTGACGCCACCGGGTCCAGCCCGGTGGCGCAGCAGCTGACGCGGTAGTTACCGGATCGGGCAATCCGGCGACAGGCGCATGTCGAGGTAATTGTCCACCGAACGCATCAGATCTTCCTGTTCGTTTTCGAAGAAGTGGTTCGCACGGGGGATTTCTTCGTGGTGGATGGTGATGTGCTTTTGCGTGCGCAGCTTGTCGACCAGCTTTTGCACCGCGTTCGGCGTCACCACCGTGTCCGCCGCGCCCTGAACGATGATCCCGCTGGCCGGGCATGGGGCCAGAAAGCTGAAATCATACATGTTGGCTGGCGGCGCGACCGAGATGAAGCCTCGGATTTCCGGGCGGCGCATCAGCAATTGCATGCCGATCAGCGCGCCAAAGCTGTAGCCCGCGATCCAGGTGGTGCTGGCTTCGGGGTGGATCGACTGCACCCAGTCAAGCGCGGCTGCGGCATCGCTCAGTTCGCCAATGCCGTTGTCAAAGCTGCCCTGGCTGCGGCCCACGCCGCGAAAGTTGAAGCGCAGCGTGGCAAACCCGCGCGCCTGGAACGTCTTGTACATCGCCATGGTGATCCGGTCGTTCATCGTGCCTCCGGCCTGCGGGTGCGGATGAAGGATCATGGCGACGGGCGCACGGGCGCGCGAAGCGGGTTGGAAGCGGCCTTCGAGGCGGCCTTCGGGTCCGGGGAAAATCACGGAAGGCATGAATTGCGTACCTGTTCCTGCTGGCGCCCCAGTCGCGGCGGGCGGTTATTCGCCATGCCGGGCCGGTTGGGGCTATGATCGGAAAGCAGGCGCTATATAGAAACGCAGGTCCGAAAAGCAACGATTGCGAACATGTCCGCGAAATTCATCTACCTTGACCACCAGGCGACCACGCCGCTGGCCCCCGAAGCCCGCGCGGCAATGCTGCCGTGGATGGGCGGGGCAGAGGGGATGGGCTTTGCCAATCCGCACTCGATGCACCGTGCGGGTCGCGCGGCTGCGGCGGCGGTAGAAGTGGCGCGAGAACAGGTCGCGGGGCTGTTGCCCAAGGGCGGCCGGGTAATCTTCACCAGCGGCGCGACCGAGGCGCTCAACCAGGCGATCCGCACTATGGCGCACACCCGCATCGCCTATTCCGCGATCGAGCATTCGGCAGTGGTCAACCCGGCGGTTTCGACCGGGGCGGAATTGCAGGAACTGCCAGTCGGGCCGGATGGGCTGGTCGATCCGGAGGTTGAGATTGCTACGGGCACCAGCCTCGTCGCGGTGATGCAGGTCAATAACGAGATCGGCACGGTGCAGCCCGTGGCCCGCCTGGCCGAACGCGCGCACGATCTGGGCGCGCTGTTCCTGTGCGACGGTGTGCAGGGCGCGGGCAAGCTGGCTCCACCGGAAGGGGCGGACCTGATCGCGGTCACCGCGCACAAGCTCTATGGCCCCAAAGGGATCGGCGCGCTGTGGGTGCGCGACGGGGTCAAAGTGGGGGAGCTGATCCACGGCGGCGGGCAGGAAGGGGGGCTGCGGTCCGGCACACTGTCACCCGCACTCTGCGCCGGGTTCGGCGCGGCGGCGGCCTTGGCGAAAGAGCGTATGGAGGCGGATTTTCGGCACCTGTCGGGGTTGGCGGAGCTCGCCCGGTCGATCCTCTCGCGCTGGTCTGTCAACGGCAGCGAGACCGCGCGCTGGCCCGGCAACCTCAATCTGCGGCTGGAGGGAGTGAATTTTCCCCGGCTGATGAGCGATTGCCGCGACGTGGCCTTTTCCGCCGGCTCCGCCTGCGGCAGCGGCACCGGTGCGCCCAGCCGGGTGCTCAGCGCGATCGGTCTGGAGCCAAAGGCCGCGCGCAATTCGATCCGGCTGGGGTTCGGGCGCTATACCACGCGCGAAGAAGTAGAAACGGCCTGCATGGCAATCGAAGCCGCAGTGCAAGCGCAGGGAATATGATGGTCAAGGTCACTTTCATTACCGCCAAGGGTGAACGCGTGGAAGCCGCGGCGGAGCCGGGCGCGCGCCTGCTCGAAGTGGCGCAGAGCGCCGACATGCCGTTGGAAGGGACTTGTGAAGGACAGATGGCCTGCTCCACCTGCCACGTCATCGTCACGCCCGACTGGTTTGGCAAATTGCCCCGCGCCAGCGAGGATGAGGAAGACATGCTTGATCTTGCCGCCGGGGTTACCCGCACCAGCCGTCTGGCCTGCCAGATCGTGCTGGACGCAGCGCTTGACGGGCTGGAGGTGCGGATTCCGGGTGAGAGCCGGGATATGCAGCGACGGTAGGTCCGGGCGCTTGATCGCCCTCGTTGGGCAGGATCAAGGTGGAACTACGCATTTGACCCTAACTCTCGCGCAGCCTCGCGCTAACCTTGATCGCCTATTCACCTTGGCCAACCGCGCAGTTCCGCGCCGTGGGGCCTGGCGATGGCAAAGACAAAACCGCAAGCCGATGAAGGGCTCGACAGCCTGCTGGGCGAACTCGATGCCATGTCCGCGCCGGCCGAAGCGCCAGCGGATGATCTGGACAGTCTGCTCGATGAATTGGGCGATCTTGACCTCGACACCATCGAAGTGCCTGAAGCCGAGGCAGACGTGGGCGTTGATTCCGCGCCGCCCGCACCCCTGCCGCCTGCCGCCAAGGCCAGGCCTGCCCGCCGTCGTCTGGCCCTGATCGCGGCCGCCATGCTCGCCAGCCATGGCGCGGTGTTTGGGCTTGGCTATTGGCTTGGTACCAGCAATGCGCCGCACCAGGAAGCGGCGGCCCACGGCGGCGAGGCTGCTCCGCTTGAAGGCGTGCTGCGCCATGTCGGCCATCCTGCGGATCTGCGGGTCGATGGCCACCTGATCTTCACAACCCCCGAAGTGCGCGATGCGGTGCTTGAACTGGCTGGGGGGCAATCATTGGCCGATGCTCTCGCCAAATTCTCGCGCCGGATCAAATCGCTTGGCCCGGTTACCCGCAATGGTGACCTGATCGAGGCCAAGGCATGCAACCCAGCGGCTTGCGCGGCCGAGGCGTTCAGCTTGCGCTATGACACCCACACTCGCCAGGTCTGGGTCTGCCAGACCGCACCTTATGCGGGCGGTGCCAGCCTTTCGTATCTGTATGGCGAGGAAGGCATGGAAGAGGTCGCGCGCTGCGTTGATGCCGGACCCATGCCGACCCAGCGGGTTCCGGCGGAGGATGCCGCTGAACCGGCACCGCAGGAAACGTCGGCCGAGCCCGAATCCGGCCACGCTGCCACGCATGAAACCAGCCTTGAACCGGCGCACCCACCGGCCCATTCACCAGGTCACTCACCGGCCGAACAGCCGCGACAGCTGGCCCGTCCGGGGCGCGCTCCGCCCGTTGCGGATCATTCCGCCGTGGATTGATCGGCTTGGGGGCTTGAACCGGCAGGGCCACTTGCTACGTGCTCTGCCGCAATGGCCGCTTCCGATATCACCGATCCCGATCCGTTTGACTCGATTGTCGACGCTCCGTTCGATGCGGCGCTGTCGGAGCGCTATCTGGTCTATGCGCTGTCCACGATCACCGCGCGCTCGCTGCCGGATCTGCGAGACGGGTTGAAGCCAGTCCACCGCCGTCTGTTGTGGGCGATGCGGCAGCTCAAGCTCAACCCGACCGATGCCTTCAAAAAATCGGCCCGCGTGGTCGGTGACGTGATCGGCAAATACCACCCGCACGGTGACCAGTCGGTCTATGACGCGATGGTCCGTCTCGCTCAGGATTTCAGCCTGCGCTATCCGTTGGTCGAAGGTCAGGGCAATTTTGGCAATATCGACGGCGATAACGCCGCCGCCTATCGCTACACTGAAGCCCGGCTGACAAAGACCGCGATCCAGTTGATGGCCGGGCTGGATGAAGGCACGGTCAATTTCAACCCGACCTACAATGGGGAAGAGGAAGAGCCGGAAATCTTCCCGGGGTTGTTTCCCAATCTTCTCGCCAATGGTTCCAGCGGGATCGCGGTGGGCATGGCCACCAATATCCCCAGCCACAACGTAGCCGAAATCATCGACGCGACGCTCCTGCTGATCGACAATCCCCATGTCGAACACGCGCAGTTGATGGAGGTTTTCAAAGGACCGGATTTCCCCACGGGCGGGGTAGTGGTCGATAGTGAAGCGGTGATCAGCGCGGCCTATGCCAGCGGCAAGGGTGCTTTCCGGTTGCGCGGGCGATTCTCCACCGGGCGCGAAGCCGATGGCAGCTGGGAAGAGAGCGGCGTAGAAAAGCTTGGCGGGGGGCAGTGGCAGCTGGTGATCAGCGAGATCCCGTACCAGTTGCAAAAGGGCAAATTGATCGAGCAGGTCGCGCAGCTGATTGCCGACAAAAAACTGCCGATCCTGGAAGACATTCGCGACGAATCCGATGAACAGATCCGCATCGTCTTCGTTCCCAAAAGCCGGAACGTCGATCCGGAATTGCTCAAGGAAAGCCTGTTCAAGCTGACCGATCTGGAAACGCGGTTCAGCCTCAACCTCAATGTGCTCGATGCCCATCGCACACCAGGGGTGCTGGGGCTGAAACTGCTGCTGCAGGAATGGACCCTCGCCCAGATCGACATCATGCTGCGCCGGGCGCAGCACCGGCTGGACAAGATTGCCGGGCGGCTAGAACTGCTTGATGGCTACATTATTGCCTACCTCAACCTTGACCGGATCATCGAGATCATCCGGACTGAGGATGAGCCCAAGCCGGTAATGATGGCCGAATTTCTGCTGACCGACCGCCAGGCCGAAGCGATCCTCAACATGCGGCTGCGCAGCTTGCGCAAGCTGGAGGAAATGGAGCTGCGGCGCGAGCGGGACGAGCTGATCGCCGAGCAGGAAGAGCTGCAGAAGCTGCTCGACAGTCCGGCCCGCCAGCGCACCCGGTTGAAGCGGGATCTGGGCAATCTGCGCAAGGATTACGCCGAAGACACGTTGCTAGGCCGCCGCCGCACCACGATTGCCGAAGCTGCCCCGACGGTCGAATTTTCGATGGATGCGATGATCGAAAAGGCGCCGGTTACCGTGATCCTTTCGGCCAAGGGCTGGGTGCGCGGCGCGAGCGGGCACGAGGCGTTGGACAAGGAATTCAAGTTCAAGGACGGTGATGGCCCCGCCTTTGCGCTCCACGCGCAAACCACCGACAAGTTGCTGATCGCCTGCGATAACGGGCGGTTCTACACTCTGGGCGCAGACAAGCTGCCCAGCGCGCGTGGATTTGGCGAACCGATCCGGACGATGCTGGATATCGATGCTGAAGCAGCGATCGTGACCTTGCTGGTCTATCGTCCCAAGGCGCAACTGTTGCTGGCCAGCAATGTCGGGCGCGGGTTCGCGGCAGAAGCTGACGAATTGCTCGCCGAAACCCGCAAGGGACGCGGCGTGATGAACACCAAGACGGGGGTCAAGTTGGCGGTGGTCCGCGAAATTCCGCCCGAACATGATCACATCGCCGTGGTGGGCGACAACCGCAAGCTGGTGCTGTTCAGCCTGGAAGAACTGCCAGTGCTGGCCAAGGGGCAGGGCGTGACCCTGCAACGCTACCGCGATGGCGGGCTGGCCGATGCCACCACGCTGAAGCTGGAAGACGGGCTTAGCTGGAAGATGGGCGGAGACACCGGCCGCACCCGCACCGAGAGTGACATGCGGATGTGGAAAGTGGCGCGCGGCGCGGCCGGCCGGATGCCGCCAACCGGCTTCCCGCGGGATAACAAGTTCTAAGGCTTTCGGCGCGCCTGCCTGTGCCGCAGCCAAGCCCCAAGGCTCATGCCGCCGAGCCATAGCGGGGTGATTCCGACGACCAGGAATACGAAGGCCAGCGTCCAGCCCACACACTGTGCAGGGGGACTGGCAGAAGTGCAGCCATCCTTGATCCCGGCCAGCATCAGCAAGGCATAAGGCACAGTGCCCAGTAGCAGGATCAGCGCCACTTTCAGGCCGGTGTGGCGCAAGCGCCAGACCAGCCAGCCAAGCGGCAGTCCGATGAGCGGCCAGATCCACGGGTTGTCAAAAGCCCAGGGGAAGATCAGTTTGATCATGAGCGCCAAACTCCGCTCATTGCGTGGCGGGGATCAGGTGCAGGTTACCATTTTCGACCCGCCAGGATTGCAATCTGGAAAGCAGGTCCATTCCGATAACGGCCTGCGGGCTTTCGGTATCGGGTATGACAGCCAGTTCGAGACCCTGCACGTTGATCGAACCGAGTTTGACCTGGTCGGCCAATGCGAACCGGGCCTGAATTACGCCATTGGCAGTTGCCAGATCAGCAGGCAGCCGGGATTGGCTGGGCCGCAGGTCAAGCGGTCTGGCTGTCGCAGCTTCCAGGGTGGTGAACGATGCGCCGGTATCGATCAGCATCGATACCGGATGCCCGTTGATTTCCGCCATGGCCCGGTAATGCCCGTCCGGGCCGAGCGGAATGACGGTTTCCTGCCCGACGATCCGCGCTTCGGTGCGGTCAACCAGTTCCAGTACGAAATCGGAATCCTTGGTGCGCCGGGTCACATCGATCACGATCAGCAGCGCCGAAACGCCAAGGGCAAGATAGCCGGCCGACAGCAGGTGCCCGCCCAGCCGGGCGCCCTGCCGCTCAAGACGCCAGCCTGACCCGGCAAGCACCAGTCCGGCCAGCGCGACCGCCACCAATGGCTGGCTTATCAGGTAGGCAAAGATTGAGCCCTGGTCAGTCACGCCTGTGCCTTCAGCTCCGTGTCCAGCAAGGTGGCGACGCGCGATTGATCCGGAAATCCTTCCGCGACCCAGCGGGCCTCCACCGCCTGCAGGATCCGCGCCACTTGCGGTCCGGCGCTCACGCCGCGCGCCACGATCTCTCCGCCTTTGAGTGGGAAGGTCGGAATTTGCCAATCCGTCAGCGCGGCGGTTTCGGCGCCGGTCAGCAACAGCCGGTCCAATGCCGCTTCACGGCCCAGCCGGTAGGCGAGCGCGCGGGAATCCCCAGGTACGGCGGAGCGCCCGGCGGCCATCGCCAGCCGTTTCTTCTGCGCCCCGGAAAGCCGGAACCGGCTGGCTACTCCTTCGGCCAACGGCACCTCGGCAGGCAGCAAGGCGGCCAGCCGCCGCAGGGCATCCGGCTTTGCCGCCTGGCGGTGTTCTTCCGCGATCAACCGGGCCAGTGCTGCCACATCCGCCTCGGGCAGAACCACCGCCAGCACGCCAAGCTCTGCCATCCGCGCCACGGTCGGTGCCGGATCGGGCAAGCCCAGGAGGTTCATCATCTCCATGCCCACCCGCTCACGCGACAGGCCTTTCAGCGTTGCGGCCAGTTCGGCGCAGGCCGCTTCGGCTTCCGGATCAGCCAGTTGGCTGCCAAATCTCGCCTGAAAGCGGAAGTAGCGCAGGATCCGCAAGTGATCCTCGCGGATGCGTTGGCGGGCATCGCCGATGAAGCGCAGACGCCGCGCGGTGAGGTCGTCGCGGCCGCCGAACCAGTCAAAAATCTCGCCGCTGGCAGGATCGGCATAGAGCGCGTTGATCGTGAAATCGCGCCGCGCGGCATCGTCCTGCCACTCGCTGGCGAAAGCCACCGTGGCGCGGCGACCGTCGGTTGAAACATCGTGGCGCAGGGTGGTGATTTCCACCGGCCCTTCGGCCAGCAGCGCGGTGACAGTGCCGTGCTCAATGCCGGTGGGAACCGAGCGGATCTGTGTGGCATTGAGGCGCGTGACAACCTGATCAGGCAGCAAGGGCGTCGCAATATCCACGTCCTTGACCTCGATCCCGAGCAGGGTGTCGCGCACCGCTCCGCCCACGTACCGTGCGTTTCCGGCCCCCAGGGCGGCAATGAGCGCGCGCAAGTCCTCGCGTTCCATCCATGGGGCACTAAGGCGCTCAGTCATGCCATGCGATCCGCCGTGCCAGGTTGCTGATGATCCCGGCGGTTACTCCCCAGATGCGATGTTGCTGCCATAGGATCTCAATGTAGCGCCTTTCGCGGCCCTGCCAAAACCCGGAATGCACGGTGTGGTTATCGCGATCAAACACGAAGTCGACCGGGGCTTCGAACCACTGGGCCACTTCGGTGGGGTTTGGGTTCAGGGTAAGATCGGGCGGAACCACGGCGATTACCGGAGTGATCTCGTATCCGCTGCCGGTGCGATAGATGTCGCTGGTGCCGATCACCTGGACGTCGCGTTCGTGGATGCCCAGTTCCTCCCAGGCTTCGCGCAAGGCGGCTTCGACCGGGGTTTCGCCGGGATCGATCTTCCCGCCGGGGAAGGCTACTTGCCCGGGGTGAGAGCGCATGTTGGAGGGGCGATGGATCAGCAGAAAGCCGGGACGTTCGCGCTCAGTCACTGCGGCTAGCACTGCGGCGGGGCGTAGGTCCTTGGTGGCGAAATCCACCTCGTCGCGGTGCTCTATTTCGCGCGCGTGGCCTTCGGTGTGGAGCCGGGTGAGGCGCTGAACCAGGCTCATGCCGGAACCAGCGAAAAGCGCTGCCCCTGGCTGGTCACACCCAGATCGGCATCGGCCAGTTCGACCAGTTGCAGCCATGTGCTGCGATTGATCCGCGCCTCGGTGCCGTGGCGGACCGCCAGGTATAGCGCCGGCAGCTCTGGATCACCGCGCGCAATCAGCGGGTGCTGCGCCCCTGCCAACACCAGTTCGTCGGTATTGAGCTGGAACGCCAGTGTGCCATCCTGCCGGACCACATCGATGGCGATGAACGCCGCATCCTCAACCGCGATCGATTGTTTTTCATGCGGGGTAACCAGCCAGTGCTGCCCCGCCGGGTCGCGCCACAACAGGCTGGCAAAGGCGCGGATCATCGCCGGGCGCTTGATCTCACCACCGTCATGGAGCCAGCGGCCGTCAGACCGGATCGTCATCAGGCTATCGCTGATGGTCTCTGGCCGCCACTGTTCCACCGGCGGCAATTTGCGCGCAGCGACCAGTTCGGCAATCTCGGCCAGTGACAGTGCGGCAAGATCGGGGGGGACGTCGTAAGGCACCAGACCGCGATGCCAGATCGGTTCAGGCTTTCCAAGGCCCCAGCATGCCTTCGCGGGGCAGCACGGCGGGATTGTCGGTACGAACCAGCAGGCGGCGCTGCTCGAACGGGCCGGGCAGGTCCCATTGGCCGGTCCAGTCATTGGTGAACTGCCAGAACCGCCCGTAGTATTCCGGATCGCCGATCATCACCTGTGGCAGCGGCGCTTGCGGGCTGAGTGCGGACAGGGCTGCGGTCATCAAGGCCTGGCCATAGCCCATGCCCTGCGCCGCCGGTTCGACCGCGACCGGACCGACCATGATCATCGGATGCCGCCGCCCAGACTGATCGGTCAGCGCGACCGGCCAGCACTGAATCGTGCCGACCAGATGCTCTTGTTCGTCCAGCGCGGCAAAGGACAGGGCTGGCAGCCAGTCCATCCCGTCGCGCACTTTGTAAGCAGTGCGGCTCTGCCGGCCCGGCTCGAACGCACGGTCGAGCAGCGCTTCGGTCAGCGCGGGATCGACATTGTCGAGCGGGATGAGTGTGGCCTGAGACATAGGCCGCGCCCGTTAGGGCAGGGGGGGAGGAATGTCGATGCTATTTGCGTGTCAGGCGCAGCAATCGCGCGTCCTTGCCGTCTTCCAGCGCATAGAGCGAACCGTCACTCGCTTCGCGCAGATCGCGGATGCGGTTGCCCAGCGGATAGCGCGCTTCCTCCCGCATGGTCTCACCTTGAACTGAAACGCGGACGAGCCCGGCACTGCCCAGTCCCGTGATCAGGGCCTGATCCTTCCATTCCGGCCAGAGCTTGCCCGAATAGAACAGGAAATTGCCCGGCGCGATCACCGGGGTCCAGCTGATTGCCGGAGCAGCCAGATCCGGGCGGGTCGAATGGCGCGGGATTGCCCGGCCATCATAGTGGTCACCGTTCGAAACCAGCGGCCAGCCATAGTTTTGCCCCGGCTTGACCAGGTTGATTTCATCCCCGCCGGCCGGGCCATGCTCCAGGTCCCACAGCCGCCCCCTGGCATCAAAGGCGAGGCCCAGCACGTTGCGATGGCCATAGGACCAGATCTCTGCGCCGACCCCGCCTTTGTCAGCAAAGGGATTGCCGGGGGCAGGGGTGCCATCCAGGTTCAACCGCAGCACCTTGCCCAAATTGACTGTCAGGTCCTGCGCCGGGGTGAATTTCTGCCGCTCACCAGAGGCCAGGAACAGAAACTTGCCGTCCGGTGAAAAGGCGATGCGGTGCGAATAGTGCCCGCGCCCGCTGACCTTGGGGAACTGCCGCCAGATCACCTGCAGATCGCGCAGGAACGGCTTTGGCCCTGGTACAAAGGTCGCGCGGCCCAGTGCCGCCCCGCGCAGCTCTCCCTCTCCGGCTTCGGCCCAGGTGAGATAGACCTTGCCGCTGGCGGCAAAGTCAGGCGCCAGCGCTACGTCGCCAAGGCCGCCCTGACCGCCATAGGCCACTTGTGGCACACCCGTTACCGCCACTTTCTGGCCATCGGTCAGCGACACCACCCATAGCGTGCCGTTTTTCTGCGTGACCAGCGCTGCGCGCTCGCCGGGCAGTATAGCCATGGCCCAGGGTTCATCGATCCGCGCCACTTCCGTCGTGGCAAAGGCATCGACAACTTTGGTAGCCGTGGCGGCAGGGCTATCCCCAGCGGTGGACGGACTGCAGCTTGCCGCAATCAGGCCAAGCGGAGATAGGGCGGTCAGGAGTTTTCTGCGCATGCCAGCTACCATCGCCCAGCCGTTGCAGCTTGCCAAGGGGGTGCGTGCGCCCGTGGTGATCGGGGTGGACGAAGCCGGGCGCGGACCGCTTGCCGGGCCTGTTGTTGCGGCGGCATGCTTGCTTGGGTCGGATTTTCCCGCGGGACTTGATGATTCCAAGAAGTTATCGGCGAAACGTCGCGCATTGCTTGAACCACAGATCCACGCCAGCTGCCACTGGGCGCTGGGTGTGGTCGAAGCGGACGAGATCGACCGGATCAACATTTTCGCCGCCACCATGCTGGCCATGACCCGCGCTGTCTCCGGTCTGATAGCTGCGCTTGGTGTGGAACCGGATCAGGTGCTGATCGATGGCAACAAGACCCCGGCCGGACGTGTGCCTGAATGGCGCTGGGCGGCGCGCGCAATCGTGGGCGGGGATGCACTGGAGCCGTGCATTTCCGCCGCATCGATCCTGGCCAAGGAACACCGCGACCGGGTAATGCGCGAACACGCCCGCTGCTGGCCGCACTATGGCTGGGACAGGAACATGGGTTACGGCACAGCAGAGCATCTGGCGGCGCTGCAATGCCATGGCCCCAGCCCGATCCACCGCCGGAGCTTCGCGCCGGTGGCGCAGCTTGTGCTGATTTGAGTCCGTCCCGGCGCGCAGATGAATTTTTTTGCGGCCAGAGTCCTCATGGCCACACCACCACATCTTGAGTCTACCGCGAATCCCGAGACTCCACATCCTGTGTGGGACTCGTTCTGTTCCGCCAATCTTCACCCCATCTTAACCATGAATCCCTAGGATTCCTGCGGAGTCTTTGCTTGACGCGGGACTCTGGATGACTCACCCTGTGGATAACTTTTAGGGGGTTCAAGGCGTATCATGGGTCAAATGCTGGTCGGCGAAAAGGCGCGGTTGCGCGCTGCAAAAGAGGTTGTGCGGCCTGATTTGCCGCTTGGCCGGATTCTTGACGGCGATTGCATCGAAGCGATGCGGTCAATCCCCGATGCCAGCGTCGACATGATTTTTGCCGATCCGCCGTACAACCTGCAACTGGGCGGTGACCTGTCGCGCCCCGATGGCAGCCATGTCGACGCGGTGACCGACCACTGGGACCAGTTCGACAGCTTTGCCGCCTATGACAAGTTCAGCCGCGAATGGCTGACCGAGGCACGCCGGGTGCTGAAACCCAATGGTTCGCTGTGGGTGATCGGGTCCTATCACAACATCTTCCGGCTCGGCGCGATGCTGCAAGACATGGGGTTCTGGATCCTCAACGACATCGTCTGGCGCAAGGCCAACCCCATGCCCAACTTCAAGGGCACGCGCTTTACCAACGCCCACGAAACGCTGATCTGGTGTTCGATGGGGGAAAAGGCGAAGTACACCTTCAACTACCGCGCGATGAAGACGCTGAATGACGAATTGCAGATGCGCAGCGACTGGGTGCTGCCGATCTGTGGCGGGCAGGAACGGCTGAAGCAGGGCGGGCACAAGGTCCACCCGACGCAAAAGCCCGAGGCACTGCTCTATCGTGTGATGCTGGCAACCACCAACAAGGGCGACGTTGTGCTCGATCCGTTCTTCGGCACCGGCACCACTGGCGCGGTGGCCAAGCGGTTAGGGCGCGAATGGATCGGGTGTGAGCGCGAAGGCGTATACCGGCAGGCCGCGCTGGAACGGATCGAACTGGCGCTGCCGCTTGATGAAAGCGCACTGACCACCATGCAGAGCGCCCGCTCTGCGCCCAAGGTGGCGTTCGGGACCCTGATCGAAACCGGCTGGATCGCGCCCGGCGCGCAAGTGTTCGACAAGAAACGCCGGTTCAAGGCTACGGTCCGAGCGGATGGCTCGCTGGTGCTGGGGGCTGACAGCGCGTCTATCCACGGTCTCGGCGCCAAAGTGCAGGGCGCACCCAGCTGCAATGGCTGGACTTACTGGCACATCGAACATGAGGGTGAGATGAAGCCGCTTGATGCGATCCGACAATTGTACCTGCTCGCGACTGAGGATTGATTTTGCCAATTACCCACTACCTGCGTCCAATCGCGCTGTGCGAGAGTCCGCAATGCGAGGACGGCGATGCGGTGCGGCTTGCGGGCGGGCTGGTTTATGCCAGCCGGTTCGCGCTAATCGAGCGCCAGAGCGGCAAGGTTACAGCCCGCACGCGGTTTGGCGCGGCTGAACTGCGCGCGGCGCTGCCTGGCCTGCCGGATGCAGTGCGCGAACAGTGGGACAATTTGCAGCGGAGCCATGCGCCATTGCAATGCGGCGCGCGGACCCTGCGGCTTGATCAGCCCCAGGTGATGGGCATTCTCAACGTCACGCCGGACAGTTTTTCGGACGGTGGGCAGTTCCTTGACGATCCCGAAGTCGCCAATGCCCACGCGGCGGCGATGTTGGAAGCGGGCGCGGCCTTGATCGATGTCGGTGGTGAAAGCACCCGGCCCGGCGCGGCAGCGGTGTGGGAAGGGGACGAGCTGAAACGCGTGATCCCGGCGATCGAGCGACTGGCATCGGCAGGCGCGGCGATCAGCATCGACACGCGCCGTCCGGCAGTAATGGAAGCCGCGCTGGCCGCCGGAGCACATGTGATCAACGATGTGTCGGCTCTGCGCCATGATCCGCGCAGCCTGGAATTTGCGGCTGGAAGCAGTGCGCCCGTGGTGCTGATGCACGCACCGGGAGAGGGCGACGATCTGCACGGCAATGCTGCCTATAGCGATGTGGTGCTCGATGTGTTCGATTGGCTGGCCGAGCGCCGCGACGCGGCCCTTGGCGCTGGGATCGCGCGGGAGAAAATCGTGCTCGATCCGGGCATCGGCTTTGGCAAATCGATGGCGGACAACCTGGCGCTGCTTAATGCTTTGCCGTTGTTCCACGCATTGGGGCAGCCGTTGCTGCTGGGGGTCAGTCGCAAGCGGATGATCGGTGCACTCAGCAATGAAGCTCCGGCGCACAAGCGGCTGGGCGGTTCAGTACTGCTTGCGGCCAAGGGAATGGACGCGGGCGTCCAATTGTTGCGGGTGCATGATGTGCCCGAAACAGTGCAGGCCGTGCACGTGTGGCGGGGGCTGCGCGATGCGGCGCTGACAGATTTCAGCCAGCTGGTTTAATCAACCGTAACGGGTTGCGGTATCGACCTGGGGGGGCGGCGCCGGGCGCGCCTGCACCGCGTGGATGTGCCGCGCAAATTCATCCAGCCGCATCGGACGGTCAAAGAACAGGCCGTGGGCAAAGCCATCGCGCCAGCGCACCTGGCCAAAGCGCAGCGGCAGGCCCGGCACTTCCAGTCGCACCACTTGCAGCGGGTCCAACTGGCTGCCCAGTTCGATCCGCGCGCCTTGTTGCGATAGATCGACCAGCTGTGCACGGTAATCACGCCCGCCGGTGGTCACCAACGCCGATCCGCGCAGCCGCACGCGCAATTGGCGGCGGGGGTGGGGGTTGGGTTCGGCGATGAATTGCGCAACGTCGATCGGTGCGGCGAAACGCCCGCCCAGCAGGTCGTCCTTGCGCCACATGACCTCGAGCGGATAGCGCTCGCCATTGGTCAGTTCGAGCAGCAGATAGCGGTCTTCGGGCAGATCGTGGAAAAAGCGCAGGCGCAGCCCCGTTTCCGATACTTCACGCACGTTGCAGACCCATTCACCCGCCGGGGTCAGCACCTTGGCGGCGCGCAGCATCAGCGAATGGCGGTCACTGGCGCGGCGTTCGATGAGTTGTACCATTTCGGGCATGAGCCTGTTCCTCGATTGAGACGGCCTTATGCCGCACAGGTGGTTATCGCCGCGTTAACCATGGCATCGCGCAGTTCGCGTGTGTGTGCGCGGTTGCCAGCGGTGAAACAGCGTCTAGACTGCGCGCCACGACCTTTTTGGGAGAGCATCAATGAAGCGCACCATGCCGCTGGTTCTGGCTGCCTTGATTGGCACCGCCGCACTCGCTCCGCTCGGCGCCAAACAGGCCGCACCGTTCGCCGCGCAAGTCACCCATGCGGAGCGGCCGGAAGCTGACAAGGCCCGCGATGCCGATCGCAAGCCGGGGGAGGTCATGGCCTTTGCCGGGATAAAGCCGGGACTCAAGGTGATCGAACTGGCCCCCGGCAGTGGATACTACACCCGCCTGCTGAGCCTGGCGCTGGGACCAAAGGGCAAGCTCTATCCGCGCGGGCAGCGCATTTCGCCGGCGGTGGAGGAATGGGCCAAGACCCACACCAACACGGCCCCCGCCGTATCGGGCGCCGATGGCCTGTCCGTGTCCGAGCCGGTCGATGTAGTCTGGACCACGCTCAACTATCACGATTTCAAGAACAACAAAGTGGGTGAAAAAAGCCTCGCCGACGTGACCAACGCCCTGGCCTTTGCCGCGCTCAAGCCGGGCGGGGTCTATCTGATCAACGATCACGCCGCCGCAGTTGGTGCGCCGGCTGATGTCACGTCAACGCTGCATCGGATCGATGAAGCCACTGTCATCCGCGAAGTGGAAGCGGCCGGCTTCAAGCTTGAGGCCAAAAGCGCGCTGCTTTCCCACCCATCTGACGATCACACGCAAAAGGTGTTTGAAACAGGGGTACGCGGCAAGACTGACCAGTTCCTGCTGAAGTTCCGCAAGGTCAAGGAAAAGGGCCGCCAGCACGTGCACCACTGATCATGGCGATCAGGGACGGCCGGTGCTCCAGACTCGTTGCACTTCGCCGTCCGGTTCTGGCGGCCAGCCCCGCGTCGTTGCGAACGCGGCATAGTGGCGATGGCGCAGTTGCCAGTAGTCTGCGTAGCGAACCATGGCTATGCGACCCGTCAGATGGCCGTTGGCCTGTAGCAGGGCAAGCAGTGACGCTGCCACACGATGTTCTGGGCAGATAGCCTCGGTGTAGGTCCCGATAACAATCCGGTCAGGGAAAAGTTCGCCCTCGACCTGATAACTCCCCTGCGGAGATTTGAGGTCAACGCCAAGGCGATCGCCGTCGTGAGAGTGGTGCAGTTTAAGCTCGGCTTCGTCGCTTTCGGCACAGTAACTGACCCATGTGCCCCATAGCGAGCCGCCGCTGATCCGGCTGACCCGCCCCGTGCAGGCCTCGGCCAGGACCTGAATCCGCATTTCGGCTTCGCAGGCGGCTTGTACCTGCGCATCGGTCTCAAACGCCCGCCAATGTTCCTGGTCGAGTTTCCGGGCGCGCTGTTCGCGGCGTTCGAATTCGGCGCGCGCGGCGTGGCGGGCGCGGTTTTCGTCGGCTTCCTTGGTGCGCTGGCTTGGGGATTTTCGGAATTCAGACCAGACACTCCAGCCAAGCATCGCCACCGAGGCAGCCGCCATCAGCGCTATCTGCTCATTGGAATATGTGCGCGGGTTCTCGTTCAAGCCGCGTCACCAATCCCCAGCTCGGTGAGCTTGCGGTACAGCGTCGAGCGGCCGATCCCCAGACGACGGGCGACTTCGGTCATGCGGCCGCGGTAATGGCCGATAGCCAGGCGAATCACGTCGGCTTCGATGTCTTCCAGCGGGCGCAGGTTGCCATCCGCGGTATAAAGCATCACGCCCATGCCTTCCTGGACTGGCTGCTGCTGGGTGCCCTCGCTGCCCAGCATGTCGGACAGTTGCGGGAAATCGTCAGCGGTCAGCGCGTCGCCATCGCAGAACACTGCGGCACGGAACAGTACGGCCTGCAGTTGGCGGACATTGCCCGGCCAGTCGTAAGCAGCCAACAGCGCCAAAGCGCCATCGGTGATGCCCAGTGCCCGCAGCCCCGGCTGCTCCCCGATCCGGGCAAGGAAGTGGCGCGCCAGTGCGGATATATCGCCCGCGCGCTCGCGCAGTGGCGGTACGGCAACGATAGTGCCCGAAATTGCCTGCAACAGTTCCGCCAGGAAATGCCCACCCGCGACGACTTCCTTCAGCGGCAGGTTGCTCGCCGCGATCAGCCGCACGTCGATCCGGAACGAATGGCGCGCACCGATCGGGCGGACATCGCCGCGCTGGATCGATTCGAGCAGGCGCTGCTGGACGTTCAGCGGCAGGCGGTCGATTTCATCAAGCGCCAGAGTGCCGCCGTCGCTGTGCTGCAGTGCGCCGATATGGCGATCGAATGCCCCGGGGAAGGCACCCTTTTCGTGGCCGAACAGCGCGCTTTCAACCGAGTTGGCAGGGATGCTGCCGACGTTGAGGATCCGGAACGGTGCCTTGGCGCGGGGGCTGGCGGCCTGCATGGCGCGGACCAGCATTTCCTTGCCGGTGCCGCTTTCACCTTCGATCAGGACCGGCCCGTGGCCGCGTGCGGCCTTGGCTGCCACAGCCAAGGCGGCGCGGAAAGTGGGGGCGGCCCCGATCATCGCGTCGAAATCCGGGGTGGACGGCATCTTTTCCGTCAGCGGCTGCAGTTCGTCGCGCGGGGCCTCGCGGGTGGTGGCCATGCGCAGCGCTTGCATCAGCCGGTCGGGTGCGACTGGCTTTACCAGATAATCAGTGGCCCCGGCACGCATGGCTTCAACCGCCAGCAGCGGTGATGCACTTTGCGTAAGCATCAGGATCGGCAGGGCAGGGCGGCGTGCTTTCAGCTCGGCGATCAGATTGCAGGCATCATCACCGGGGACCCATTGATCGAGCACGATGGCATTCAGCTGCATTCCCTGGCGCGTGCCCAGCGTGGCAATCGCGGTTTCCGAATCGCGGACCACCAGCGTGCGCCAGCCGTCCCGCGCAGCGAGCGCAGTGATCAGCCGGCTTTGCGCCGGTTCATCGTCGATCAGCATCAACAGGCGCTGTTCGATTTCCGCCATTTTCGCTTTCAAGGCCCCCACAGGTTCGACCTGCGGCATAACGAGGTTGGGTAAAGACGGGATTAAGGCTGAAATGCAGAAGCAGATTTCCGGATATTCCCCCTTTCCCGCTTGAGCGGCGCGGTTTCAGCCGATAGAGGGACCGCGAACATTCATTCCACATCCTTTCCGGGGGTAATGACCATGGCCAGCGGCAACGACATGAAGGCACACAAGGCAACCTACGATGGCTTCATCGGCCTGACAAAGTGGGGCACGATCGCCTGCGTGCTGATCACCGCGCTTGTCATGTACCTGATCGCCTGACGGGCGGGTGAGCGCTTCGATGCGGATCGCGGTCCTCCTGGAAACCGCGAACGGGGAAAGCCGCGTAGCGGCCACGCCGGAAACGGTGAAGAAATTCATCGCATTGGGCGCCAGCGTTGCTGTGCAGCCCGGGGCTGGGGCTGGTGCCTCAATCTCCGACGCAGACTATGCCGCTGCCGGGGCCGAACTGACCAGGGATGCGGTCAAGGGCGCGCAGATCGTGCTGGGGGTGCAAGGCCCCGATCCCAAGGCGCTTAAGGGCGCAGCAGACGGCGCGTGGATCGTTGCGGGACTTGATCCTTTTGGCCAGCGGGCGCGGATTGATGCCTATGCCAAGGCAGGGTTTGAGGCACTGGCGATGGAATTCATGCCGCGCATCACCCGCGCGCAGAGCATGGACATCCTGTCCAGCCAGTCAAACCTGGCCGGTTACAAGGCGGTGATCGAAGCGGCGGGCCAGTATGGCCGTGCCTTTCCGATGATGATGACCGCGGCAGGCACTGTTTCGGCGGCGAAGGCCTTCGTCATGGGCGTTGGCGTTGCAGGTCTTCAGGCTATCGCTACCGCGCGGCGGCTCGGCGCGCAGGTCAGCGCTACAGACGTGCGCAGCGCCACCAGGGAACAGATCCAGTCGCTCGGCGCGAAACCGATCTTCGTGGAAAGCGTGGCGGGAATCGAAGGTGAAGGCGCGGGCGGCTATGCCACCGAAATGTCCGAGGAATACCAGAAGGCCCAGGCCGAACTGGTCAGCAGCCATATCGCCAAGCAGGACATCGTCATCACCACCGCCCTGATCCCGGGCCGCGCCGCGCCGCGCCTGATTTCGGACGCGCAGATTGCGAGCATGAAGCCGGGCAGCGTGATTTTCGATCTGGCTGTGGCGCAGGGCGGCAATGTTGAAGGATCGCTTCCCGATCAGGTCGTGGTGAAGCACGGCGTCAAGATCATCGGCTTCTCCAACACCGCTACGCATCTCGCCGCCGACGCTTCGGCGCTGTTCGCACGCAACCTCTACAACTTCCTCAGCGCGTTCTGGGACAAGGATGCGGGGAAGCCCGTGCTGGACGAGGAAATCGGCAATGCCGTGCGGTTGACGCAAGGCGGCAAGGTTGTGAACGAGAGGTTGCTGGGGTGAAGCGAGCCCCGACACTTGGAGCGATCATGCGGTGGCTTGCATCGAGCTGCACGGCCTATATCGCTTCAACGGTCCCGGCTTTTGCAGGCAGCGGGATCAATTTCCAGACGATCTGGATGGTTGGTGATCCGATCGCATCACCTGACCTGCCAAAGGCAAATCAGGTTGGTGCCTTTCAGGTTTCTCGCGGCGATATTTTCATGGCGTCCCGCGTGTTGCCGCAAAGTGCGGCGCGGCTGACTGATGCGCTGCGGGATGACAAGGGCAACGTGCGGGTTTCACAGGATGCAGAGCTGTTCGCCCTCAAATCGGATGCCGCAATTTTTTGCACTGCCCAGCAGGATGCTGGCAGCAAGCTGATCGGTTTTCTTGCCGGAGGGCAGACGTTCGGGCATGTCTGTCTGGTCGATGCAGACCGCAATGGCCGCTTCGAAAGCGCGTTTGACGTGATAGGACAGGTCAAGGGGTTGCCCAGCTTTGCTGGTGCAGTTCCCAAGTCTAGCAAGCCGCCGATCGATCTAGGGTATATGCAGTTGAACCCGCGGGACATGCGGACGGTCTATTTTGTCGGATTGCAGTACCTGTCAAACAAGAACCTGTTCAAGAATGAGATTTTTGAAGTTGTGTTCGGATCGACTGGTAATCTTGGTCATTTAAGCGAACGCCTGATGATCAAGAAGAAGGACATTCCCGGCGGCCTCGGACTGCTTGGGGGAGATTTCAGCTTGTTGTCATCGACGGAAGATGGCGCACAGATTCGCGTCAATCACCCCTTCGCGCGCTGGACCTTCAACGTCGAACGCCGCGTCACTTACAAGTTCTATTGAACCGGAACCCACAAATGGACTTCATCTCAATCCTCTCGATTTTCGTGATGGCCTGTTTCGTGGGCTATTACGTGGTGTGGTCGGTCACTCCGGCGCTGCATACGCCGCTGATGGCGGTGACCAATGCGATCTCCTCGGTGATTGTGGTCGGCGCGCTGATCGCGGCGGCGGCGGCGGGTAGTGCGAGCTCGAAGTGGCTGGGGCTGCTGGCGGTGGTGCTGGCCAGCGTCAACATCTTTGGCGGCTTCGCGGTGACGGCGCGGATGCTGGCGATGTACAAGAAGAAGGAGAAGAAGTGATGGAACACGTCGCCACTCCTTCGTGGGCCATGCTGGCCTATCTGATTTCGGGCGTGCTGTTCATCCTGGCGCTTCGCGGGCTGTCCAGTCCGGCGAGCAGCCGGACGGGCAACCGTTATGGCATGATCGGCATGCTGATCGCGGTCGTGACAACCCTGGTGATCCATTCGATCGCCAGCCTGCCGGAAATCGTTGCGGCGATTGCCATTGGCGGCGGGATTGGCTGGGTCATTGCCAAGCGGATCGCGATGACCGACATGCCGCAGCTGGTCGCGGCGTTCCACTCTCTGGTGGGCCTCGCCGCCGTGCTGGTCGGTTGGGCGGCTTACCTCAATCCCCAGGCTTTCGGGATTGCCGGGGTGGATGGAGTGATCGAGGCGCAGAGCCGGGTTGAAATGGGCCTGGGCATTGCGATCGGGGCGATCACGTTCAGCGGCTCGGTCATTGCCTTCCTCAAACTTGCCGGAAAGATGAGCGGCGCGCCGATCCTGCTGCCGGGGCGACATGTCATCAACCTGGGTACGCTGCTGGCAATTCTTGGCCTGGTTGGCTGGTTCACGCAGGATCAGGGGCTGTGGGTGATCGCCGCCGTCACTGCGCTGTCGTTCCTGATCGGCTTCCTGCTGATCATCCCGATCGGCGGGGCGGACATGCCGGTGGTCGTCTCGATGCTCAACTCGTACTCGGGCTGGGCAGCGGCGGCGATGGGGTTCACGCTGCACAATACCGCGATGATCATCACCGGGGCTTTGGTTGGCAGCTCGGGCGCGATCCTGAGCTACATCATGTGCAAAGCGATGAACCGCGGGTTCCTTTCGGTGATCGCCGGCGGGTTCGGTGCAGAAGCTGCGGCCGGCGGCGGCGAAGTGCGCGAACAGCGCCCGTGGAAGCGCGGCAGCGCCGAAGACGCGGCCTATATGCTGAAAGAGGCCGAAAACGTCATCATCATCCCCGGTTACGGCATGGCTGTGGCCCAGGCGCAGCACGTGCTGCGCGAAATGGGGGACCAGCTTAAGGCCGCCGGGGTCAACGTGAAATACGCGATCCACCCGGTTGCAGGGCGGATGCCGGGGCATATGAACGTGCTGCTGGCCGAAGCCAACGTGCCCTATGACGAAGTGTTCGAACTGGAAGACATCCAGTCCGAATTCGCCACCGCCGACGTTGCCTTCATCATCGGCGCGAACGACGTGGTGAACCCTGCGGCCAAGACCGACAAGAGCAGCCCGATCTATGGCATGCCGGTATTCGATGTGGACAAGGCCAAGCAGGTGTTCTTCATCAAGCGTTCGATGGGCGGCGTGGGCTATGCTGGGGTGGACAACGACGTGTTCTACATGCCGCAAACCACCATGCTGCTCGCCGATGCCAAGAAAATGGTTGAGGATATTGTGAAGGCCTTGGCGCATTAATCCTGCGGCAAGCGATCAGTCACCATGGCCGTTCGTGTCGAGCCCGTCGGCTGGCGGCTTAGCAGCCGAAGGGCTCAACACGAACGGAGGTCAGTTATGTTTGGCAGGATTTGCCTTCTTGCAGGATTTGCCGCCATCGCCGCCTGCTCGCCCAGCAAGCTGGCCTATGGCCAGGTCAAGAGCGCGATGATCGATGCGGGGTTGAGCGAGGCCAATTCGGCCTGCATGGCCACGCGGATGACTGACCGGCTCAGCCTGGTCCAGCTTAAAAAACTCAAGCAGCTCAAGGGCGAAAAGCGCGGGCTGATGGACTATGTCAGCGCCGTGCGCCGGGTAGGCGATGCCGAGGCATTGCAAGTCACTGCCAGCAGTGCGGCAATGTGCGCGAGCGGGCTGGCGGCGGAGAAGAAGTAGCTCTTATCCCGCCTCAACCCCTTCCGGCAGCACCGTAATTTCCACCTTGCCAGTCACGGTCAGGTATTGCCGGACCAGTTCTTGCAACCGTTCTGGCGTCACCGCGTTCAGGCGGTCCTTGGCCTTTGTGAAACGTTCGATCCGGTCAGCTTCGGTCTGGGCGCGATCGACAAAGCTTAGCCAGCCGCCGTTGCTTTTCAGCGCATTGTCATAGTTTTCCAACAACGGCGCACGGGCGCGCAGCAGGACGTCTGCGGGAACCGGGCGGCTGCGCAGTTCGTCCAGCGTGGCCAGCATCGCCGCGCGGGTTGCCGCCACTTCGTGGACGTCCACCGAAGCGCGTAGCATCAGCGTGCCGTAGCCGCGCCAGCTGCGCCCGGCATAGCTCTGCACGCCGGGGGAATAGGCCTTGCCCAGTTGCTCGCGCAAAGTATCAGTCAGTTCTATCTGCAGCACCCGGTCAAGCAGCTGTAATTCAAGGGCGGCCACCGGGTCTTCCCCGTCACGGGTTGACCAGGTCATGGTCACCAGTGCCTGATCTTTCACCCCGGTGTGGCGCAGCACATGCGCGCTGCGATCGGCGGTGAACCGGCGCTGGCGCTGCTCGGTCCAGGGCCGGAACTCCGGCTCGCGCGCGGGCAGGGCGCCAAAGGTGCGGGCGGCGATTGCCACAACCTGATCCTCATCCAGATCCCCGACCAGCCCCAGCTCGATCGCGCCATTTTGCAGGCGATCCGCAATGTCCTGCTTCAGCTTCGCGAAAGTCAACTTGCGCCAGGCTTCGACCGGCGAGAGGCTGAAGCGCGGATCGCCGCCCGACAGGATCCGGCCCTGGTCCGCCGTCAGCGCCGAAGCGGGGGTGGCGCGCAGGGCCTGGAACATGTTGTTGATCGTCTGCCGAAACAGCACTTCGCCTTCGGGTCGGTAACCGGGATCGGTGATCTGCGCGGCCAGCAATTGCAGCTGCAATTCCAGATCCGCAGGCGTGGTAACGGCCTGGGCGATGAAGCTTTCATCGGTGGAGGCGAGGTTCGCTGAAACGGTCCGCCCGGCCAGCAGTGTGTCGAGCTCATCCTTGCTGTGCTTGCCCAGGCCGCCTTGCGACAGGACGGAAACCATCCGGGTCGCATCGGGGTTGGCCCCAGTCAGCAGCATATCCCCGCCATCGACCGAGAGCTGGACCAGCAATTTGCCCTTGTCGAGTTCGGTGCGTTTGAGGTTCAGCCGCACCCCATTGGCAAAGCGCAGCTGGCGAATGCCGAGCACCGGTTCGCGCGTGTCGCTGATTACAGCGCCTGCGGGACCGAACTGGGTGTAGCCAAAAGTCGCAGCGGCCTTGGCATCGGGCGGACTTAGCGGCGCGCGCAATGCCTCGGCCCAGGCCTTGGCAATCGCCGATGCACCCCCTTGCGGCGCGCGGCGGCCTTGAAACCGCAGCAGCGGCTGATCCAGCGGCACCAGTTCAAAGCGCAAGGCGGCCATCACCCGATCCGGCGTGATTTCCGGGATGAACGCTTCCAGTCGGGCGAGCGAGCGGGTGGGCGTATCGGGGACAATGTCATTGTTGATCAGCGCCATGACCGCGCCCAACAGCGCCGCGTTGGGGCGGGTGTCCGCGCTCTGCGCTTCGTTGCGGGCGGCGGTGCGGATCGCGGCGACCTGTTCTGCGATCTCTGCCGGGGTAAAGCCGAACTGGATCGCGCGGCGATATTCGGTCCCGGCAGCGATCAGTCCGCGCCGCCACTTGCCATCAACCGTATCTACCGACAGCGAGGTGGAGCGCCCGGCCTTGAACAGATCGCTCGTGCCAAGGCCCGCACTGCGAAACGGCGCGTCGCCGCTGCGGGACAGGCGCAGCAGACGCCGGTTGATGATCGCATAGCCGATCTGACGCAGCAGGTGTTCGCGGCGCACGGTCACGCTGTCCGGCTCTTGCTGCCAGGTCCCGTGGCGACTGGCGGTGATCCGTTCGGACAGCGCCGGATCGACATAGATATCCTGCCGGTCTGCCAGCCGGGTGGGAATAGGGCCGGGGCTGGGCTGCGGCTCTGTTGCGGCAGCGCGCCAATCGCCAAAGCGGGCCTTGATTTCGGCCTCGACCAGCGCCGGATCGATATCGCCGACCACCACCACGCTGGTCTGCGCAGGCACATATTCGCGCTGCCAGAATGCCTTCAAGGCCTGTGCCGTGGCCCCGTGCAGCGTCTCATCGGTGCCGATCGGCATACGCCGGGTAAAGTGCGCGCCGGGAAACAGGAACTGCGCCTGATCGATGTAATTGCGATAACCAAAATTGTTGCGATCACGCTTTTCCGAAAGGATCACCCCGCGCTCCCGCTCCACAGCGGCGGGGGAAAAGGTTAGCTCGCTCGCGGTCTCGCGCATCAGCATCAGTGCTGTTCCCAGCAGCGCGGGATCGTTGCGCGGCAGGTCCAGCATATAGGTGGTCTTGTCGAAATTGGTGCTGGCATTGGTATCCGCGCCAAAAGCCAGCCCGTCGCGCTCCAGCAGCTTGACCATTTCGCCCTCCGGCACACGGGTGCTCCCGTTGAAGGCCATATGTTCGACATAGTGGGCAAAACCCTGTTCGCTTTCCCCTTCGTCCAGCGACCCCGCCTCGATCTGCATCCGCACCAGCACGGTGCCCTTGGGCGTCTGGTTTGGCCGGATCGCATAACGCAGCCCGTTGTCCAGCCGCCCGAAGTGCCAGGCGGGATCGACCGGCACGTCGCTTTGCTCGAAGGCCCAGACGGGATTTGCCGCCGGCGCGGATGCACTCGCGATGGTCCGCTGCTGCGGCGCGCAGGCGGCAAGGGCAAGGGCGGACAGGGTGAGGGGGAGCAGAAACCGGGTGCGAAGCATCGCCGCTAGGTGCGGGAAAGTCGCACCGGGTGCAATCATTTCCCCTTATCGGAGGGCACCTGACTCAGACAGGCGTCTGAACTGACGACCCAATCCTGATCGAAGGTCGTTGGAATGCGCTGCCCCGGCTTGATGTTATCAGCGCTGGAGGGGTCGTAATAAATCCAGGCCATCGAGTTGTCGAAGTCAGCTAGCCGGGCATTGTCCCTGGCGGCTGCGTCGCGACCGATTTCAGTCTGTGTGGTCATGAATGAGCGAACCATGGTGATCTGACCATCGCGGCGATCAAACTTTCGGTGATAGACGGCGCCATACATCAGGTTGTCGTAAGCTGTATTGTAGGACCAATCCTTCAAGGCCGTGGCTTTCGGCATCCGCACCGTGGTCACGTTGCAATCAAAATCAGGCTTGCGGTAAAATGGGACAGACAGATGCTGTACTGCAGTACGCTGGCGCCGTTCGGGGGATGAAAAGCCGCCGCCTGGCAATGAGATCGAGCGCGAATTGCGCCCCTCTTTGTCCCAGTCGAGCGGGCCAGTACCGGTGATTTCCAGCACGCTGGCCTGTTCCTTGACATCGAACCGCCAATTGATCTTGTCGATCACGGACCATGTCGATCCGCCGGACAGGCTTTGACGCAATGCAGCGTCCAGTTGGTCGACACTAACCGAGGAGAACTGGAGATATTCAACCAGAGCCGCGGCCCCCCGCCGGATCGTAACGTGCCGTTTTTGCGAGTCAGTATCAAACCCGGCGCTTGCGTCGATTTCGAACAAGGTAAGGTCGAGCGGCTTGGTCGGAAGCTGTTGCGGCATCCGTTCCAGTCCCGATCCACCCACGGTCAGTGGCAAGACCCAGCGATAGGGCAGGATCGGATCCCTGGCTGGTCCATAGACCGGGGGCAGCGTGCCATCGAGCCAAAAGGGTTTGCCGTCGAGTTGCGCTCTGACGAGCACGTGATCGAAGTAACTGGGCCCCGGCAAGCGCGCATCGATCCCGTCGTCCGTCCCGGCGTTGTTGGCAAGCACTGCCTGCGCCGGAATGCCAAGCTCGCGCAGCAAGGCCAGCAGCAGCACGGTTTTACCCTTGCAATCTCCATAGCGCCGCTGCCAGGTATCATCAGCGCTGACGGGCGTGAGGTTGCCCCCGTTTAGGCCGACATAGACATAGCGCACCTGCTGTTCGACCAGAGCGAGCGCAGCAGCAGCACGATCATACGCGGATTGGTGGGTTGTCGCGATCATCGTCGCTTCGCGCTTGACTGCCGATGTGGTCGAAAGCGCAGCCGCCTGGTCATACAGCGGCGCAAGTCGGCCCGAGAGGGCCTGCCATGTGGTGAAATCGCTGTATTCGATGATCCGCTGCCAATTGTACCGTGGCGGCGCGTCCCTGGGTGGGTTCAGGGTCGCAGGATTGTCCAGGCTGACAGAAAATACGTCCGCCTCGCGCTTGAGCAGCGGTTCAAGGTCAGGCGCTACCTGGATTGCGGGCTTCTGTTCTGGAGCCCAACTCAGAGCGAGCCGGTAGCGACCGGAAGGGGGCGAGGAGCTCAGGAACAGTAAACCCGAGCTGGTGCTGCCCAGAGTTGGGTCCTGAATGTGCCGTGTGTAGCTGACTTCCAGTTCGTCACCCACCCGCAGGTCGGGAACCCGCAGGACGGCAGTCATTTCCCCGTCAAGTGTCGCTTGTTCCAGCTGCGCTTCACGCCGAAGCACCTCGAACTGCGCCGATTCCAGGACGTCCCGCGCCACGCCGTCACGATAGACCTTCACGGAATGAACAATCGGTTTTCCGTTGGCCGGATTCCAGGACAGCGAGATGTTGCCGAGCTGCAGGCCATTGTTGTTCAGGATACGGAACAGGGTGTTGGAATAGGCATGGTCGCCAGATGCATCGAAGTGCATCTCGATATCCTGGCGGCGAATGAAGGTTGCCCCCCGTGCGTCCGCCGGAACCGGCAGTGGTTCTGACAGCAACGCCCACTTGGGTGGGGTCGGCTCAAACGTGATCGGTCCCTCGTCCGCATTCTTGGCGATGGCCGGGTCGGCGGAATTAAGCAGCAGTGCGACAGCAAACGCGGCAAACCTGATCATCCCGATCCTTCCCTCTTCGAAAGGTCGGGGTGCCACGAATTATCCTGCGATCACAAGCCGTTTTGGCCAGCTTGTGCGGATTTACCAAACGCCAGCCTTACTTCCCCCGCAGCTTGCGGTGGGCGGTCAGGTCAAACACCTGGCTTGGGCCGTTGTCCTCTTCCAGCAGGCCGAGGCGGCGGGCGACTTCCTGATAGGCTTCTTCTTCGCCGCCCAGATCGCGCCGGAAGCGGTCCTTGTCGAGCTTTTCGCCGGTGGTCATGTCCCACAGGCGGCAGCCATCGGGGCTGATTTCGTCGGCCAGGATCACCCGGCTGTAATCGCCGTCCCAGATCCGGCCGAATTCAAGCTTGAAATCGACCAGACGGATGTTGATCGCGGCGAACATGCCGCACATGAAATCGTTGACCCGGATCGCCATGGAAGAGATGTCCTGCATCTCCTCGTTGCTGGCCCAGCCGAAGCAGGCGATGTGTTCTTCGGCGATCATCGGATCGCCCAGCGCATCGTCCTTGTAATAGTATTCGATCAGGGTGTGGGGCAGGGGCTCGCCCTCGGGGATGCCCAGTCGCTTGCTGATCGATCCGGCGGCGACATTGCGCACCACCACTTCGATCGGGACGATTTCCACTTGCCGCACCAACTGTTCGCGCATGTTCAGGCGCTTGATGAAGTGCGTCGGGATGCCGATGTGGTTCAGGCGCGTAAAGACATATTCGCTGATGCGGTTGTTGATCACGCCCTTGCCGTTGATCGTGGCTTTCTTCTCACCGTTGAAAGCGGTGGCATCATCCTTGAAATACTGGATGATGGTGCCGGGTTCGGGGCCTTCGAACAGGATCTTGGCCTTGCCTTCGTAGATCTGACGGCGACGGGACATTGCGGTTCCTCGAAACATGAAGCCCCGGCGCTGGCGAGTCGGATAAAGACTCCCGCTGCCGGGGCGGACAAGCGGCCCTTACGCGAATTCGCGCGCCCGTGCAAACCCGCCCGCAAGGGTGCTTTCCGGATTAACCCCATGCCTGAACCGGGCTTGGCAAGCGCACATAAACCGCGTGCCGCAATGCTGCATCAAGTGTGGATCTCCACGATCTGAAAAGGGTGTTGGCATGCATAAACGGGTGCGGCGGGTCTGGCGGCTGTGGCAGGATCAGGCTGGTGCGACCGCGATCGAATATGGCCTGATCGCGGCGCTGATCGCGGTTGCCGCGATTGCGGCGATGAACGGGTTCGGCAACCAGTTCCAATCCACTTTCAACACCGCATCGGGCGCGATGAGCAAGGCGAACGGCAAGGTCTGAACCCGCACCAGCCATGCCCCTGCTTGATCGGGGCATAAGAAATATCGAACTGGTGCAACCGGGCGTTGCCGCCTGCCGTTCTGCGCGGTAGTCGGCGCGGGATTGCCACGTTGGAGATCCCGATGGACCGTGCCCAAGCGCTTGACCTGCTGACCCGCTATTACGCCGCTTTCAACGCGGGCGATTGGGAAGGGATGCTCGATTGCCTGGATGATGATGTGGCGCATGACATCAATCAGGGCGAAACCCAGCGGGGCAAAGCCGCGTTCCGCACGTTCCTGGCGCATATGGAACGCTGCTATCGGGAACGGCTGGACGGCATGGTGCTGATGGCCAGCGATGATGGCGCGAGCGGGGCGGCGGAATTTACCGTCCACGGGGAATACCTGGCCACGGACGAAGGCCTGCCCGAAGCGAACGGGCAAACCTATGTCCTGCCCGCCGGGGCGTTCTTCGCCATGGCCGATGGCCGGATCACGCGGGTCACGGTTTATTACAACCTGGCCGATTGGACCGCGCAGGTGGTGGGGTGAACCTGGCCGTCCGCCCGCTGACCGGCGCGGAACTGCACGGCGCGATTGACGATCTGGCCGCGCTGCGGATCGCCGTTTTTGCCGCCTATCCCTATCTGTATGATGGCGATGCGGCTTATGAGGCGGACTATCTGAAGGAGTTCATCGCCGCGCCAGATGCGGTGTTGGTGGCAGCCTTTGATGGCGCGCGGATTGTCGGCGCGGCAACGGCCAGTCCGATGTGGGCCCAGAAAGACGAATTTCGCGCGCCGTTTGAAGCACGCGGGATCGATACGTCCAGCCTGTTCTATTTCGGTGAGAGCGTGCTGTTACCGAAATACCGCGGGCAAGGCGTCGGCCATGCGTTTTTCGACGAGCGCGAAGGGCAGGCCCGGCGCAGCGGCGCCGCCGCGGCGACCTTTGCGGCGGTAATCCGTCCTGACGATCATCCGGCGCGGCCTTCGGACTATGTCCCGCTTGATGCCTTCTGGACCCGGCGCGGCTATGCCCCGGTGGCCGGGTTCGTCACCGAACTGGGATGGAAGGAACATGGCGAGGCAGAGGAAACACTCAAGCCGATGCAATACTGGATGCGCAGCCTGTGACTCGCTTTACTCTGGCCGCGGCGCAATATCCGATCGACCGGCTGGACAGCTGGGATGCCTATGCCACGAAGCTGGCCAACTGGGTTGAACAGGCAGGAGCGGGCGGGGCGGCGCTGGCGTTGTTTCCTGAATATGGCGCGATGGAACTGGCCGCGCTGGAACCGGCCAGTATGGGCAGCCTGGCGGGTTCGCTGGCCAGTGTGGCGGCGTTGGGCGCACGCGTCGATGCGCTGCATGCTCAGCTGGCGTCACGGCACGGGCTGCACATCCTGGCCGCTTCGATCCCGGCCTTGGTCCTGGGCCGCTATGTCAACCGGGCGCGGCTGTTCTCGCCTTCTGGCAAAGTCGGAGTGCAGGACAAGCTGTTGATGACCCGGTTTGAGCGGGAGGAATGGCACGTTTCGGCAGGCATGCCGTTGCGGCTGTTTCAGACGTCACTTGGCCTGATTGGCGTGAATATCTGTTATGACAGCGAATTCCCGCTGCTCGCCCGGGCCCAGTGCGAAGCGGGGATGGAGCTGTTGCTGGTGCCCAGCTGTACCGATTCACTCCATGGCTATTGGCGCGTCCGGTTGGGCGCACAGGCCCGCGCGCTGGAGGGGCAGTGCTATGTCGCGCAGTCACCCACGGTCGGACTGGCAGACTGGTCCCCGGCAGTTGATGTCAATCGCGGGGCGGCGGGGATCTATGGCCCGCCCGATGGCGCGTTCCCGGCGGATGGGGTGGTTGCGCTGGGCCAGCTGGACCAGCCCGGCTGGACCTTTGCGGAAATAGATCCAGAGCGCGTTCGCCAGTTGCGCAGCGATGGGGGCGTGCTCAATCACCAGCACTGGTCAGAGCAACCGGGCGGCGAGGCCTTGCCCGAAATCGAACTTGTGGACTTGCGATAGCTGCGCCGAAGCGGCACCACATGGCGATGCGCTCTTACCCGATCTCCGCTTTCGCCCTGCTGTTTGCCCTGCCAGCCCAGGCGCAAACGGCTGTGCCTGCCAGCTTGCGGCAACAGGTAGAGGCAGTGCTGGCCAGAGCGCCTGCGGGCACGCGGTTTGGTGTGCTGGTGGTGGACAATGCCGGGCGCGAGGTCTTGGCGATCAATCCCGATCAGCGCTTCATGCCTGCCTCCAACACCAAGCTGTTCACCACCGCGCTGGCGTTTGACGTCATGGCGCGTGATCCGGCTGCGGCGATCGCGGGCGGGACCGTGCTGCGCTTGCTCGACAAGGGCAAAGGCGCACCTGACGTGGCAATTGCAGGCGGGGGCGGGGTCAGCCTGTCAACTGCGCCCGATTGCACCGCGCGCTGTCTCGGCAGCCTGGCTGACAAACTTGCCGCAGTAACCCGCAAAGTCGGCGATGTGATTGGCGATGACACCGCGTTTGTCGACCAGCACTGGAGCCCGGGGATGAGCTGGAACAACATCCAGACCGATTCCGGCACGGCTCCTTCGGCGCTGATCGTCGATGACAATGAAACCTTGCTGACTGTGACCCCGGCGGCGCCCGGCCTGCCGCCAGTGGTGCAGCTCTCACCCTATTTCACCTTGCGCAACGAAGCCGTGACAGTGGCAGCGGGGGAGACGCGGCTGGCGTTTGAGCGTGCGGTTAACAGCCGGGAAGTGCGGCTGCATGGCACGATTGCAGCCAGCGCGCCAGTATGGCGGGACCTGATGGGGATCGACAGCCCGGCGCATTACGCCGCCTGGGCGCTGCAACAGGCCCTGCAGGCGCGCGGCGTCAAAGTGAGCGGCAAGCTGCGGGTGATCCACCGACCGGTGCAGCTGCCCGGCAGGCCCGATATGGTCGCGATCCCGGCGGGCAAGACGCGGATTGCCTTTATCGAACCACCCGCCCCGCTGGCGGAAGAAGTAGCCACGATCAACAAGCGCAGCCAGAACCTGCATGCCGAAGCCTTGCTGCGCCGCGCCGGGCTGGCAGCGGCTGCGCAAACAATCTTTCCGACCGGCGAACCAGTGCAGGCCGGCTCACTTGAAGCCGGCTTGCAGGCGTTGCAGGCCATGTTGGGGCGGATCGGAGTGGCGCGGACCAGCTATGACTTTGCCGATGGTTCGGGCATGTCGAGCTATAACCGCGTTTCGCCGCGCGCCACCGTTGCCTTGTTGCGTTGGGGTGCGAATCAGGCTTGGGGCGGACAATGGCGCGCCTCGCTGCCGGTCGGCGGGCTCGATGGCACGCTGCGCCGCCGCTTTGCTGGCACGCCGCTGGCTGGCAAGGTCTTTGCCAAAACCGGCACGCTTAACGCCACAAATGCCCTGTCAGGCTATCTTGTTGCGGCCAGCGGGCGCGAGCTGACTTTTGCGTTCATGGCCAATGATGTCCCTGGCGATAGCGGGGCGGGGGCTGTGATCGACGCTGCTTTGGCCACCATCGCCCAGGCCAATTGAAATCGCTTCCAATCTGATTGTTGCAGCGCGGCAACAGATTCGAGCCAATGCAGCAAAATCGGTTGTGCCGGGCGGGTTGAAAGTAGGTTCAACTCTGGCGCGGCGGCGCATCTGCGTTACTCTTGCTGCGACGGTCCTTGGGGGGACCGGCTCATTTGTTTGGGGGTCTAACCATGAAGTCTCGCAGCCTTGCCATTTCGATTCTTGCCAGCGGTGTTGCGCTGGGCGTGTTCGCCTCGCCCGCCATGGCGCAGAGCGCGCCGGACATCACCTCGGCCAACAGCCCTTCCGGTGATGAAGAAGGCGGCCGCGCGATCATCGTTACCGGTTCGCGGATCAAGCAGGACCCGGGCAAGAGCGCGCTGCCGCTGACGATCATCACCAATGACGATCTGAAGCAGAACGCCATTTCCAGCCCCGAACAGCTGACCATGTTCCTGCCTTCGAACGGCACGGGCGCAGATAACCTAGCCTCCAACTCTGACGTCACCACCGGCGCGCAGCGCGGCACTAATGGCCTGTCCGCCGCCAACCTGCGCGGGCAGGGCAGCGCCGCGACGCTGGTTCTGCTCAACGGTCGTCGGGTGGCCGCGCACGGCCTGTCGGGCAGCGCGGTGGACGTCAACCAGATCCCCTTCGCCGCGATTGAGCGGGTCGAAATCCTGAAGGACGGGGCCTCGGCGATCTATGGCACCGATGCGATTGGCGGGGTGATCAACTATATCACCAAGAAGAACTACACCGGGATCGGGGCCCAGGCCTTCACCGATTTCACTGAGAAGTCGGGCGGCAACATCTACAACGTGTCGGGCATTGCCGGGTACGGCGATCTCAAGAGCCAGGGCTTCAACGTCATGGCCGCCGTGTCGATGCGCTGGAACGAAGGGCTGCGCGGCGATGACCGCAGCTTCGTCAACACCAACCAGCCCAATCGCGGCCTGTCGGTCGATACCCGCGGAACCCCGATCGCCACGGTGTTCAACATCGGCGCGAACGCCTTCCAGACCCCGCTGGGAACGCTGACCCAGGGCCTGACGCTGACTGCGCCCAACGGCGGCAACGCGGCTGCGGGCGGGATCAACACGCTGGCCCTGCCGGGGCAGGCGGGCTGCACCAGCATGGATGGCGGTCTGCCTTATGACTATGCGCTGTGGAACGCGCCGAACAACTATTACGCCTGCGCCTGGGATACCGGCCGCGCGGCAGTGATCCAGCAGCCGATCCGCACCCTGACCTATTATGGCCGGGCCACCGTGGAACTGGGCGCGAGCGAGTTTTACGCCGAAGTCACAGGGTCTGACGCCCATTCGGCCAAGAGCTTTTCGCACAACCAGCTTTCGGCCAATGCCACCAGCCTGCCGCTGGCCTATCCGCTCAACAGCCTGACTGCCGATACCTACAATTCGGTGTTCAATTCGATCAAGACGGCTTTCGCCGGCAATCCTGCCCAGGCGGCAGCGCTGCAGGCCCGCTATGGCCGCCCGATTGCCTTCCGCTGGCGCTGCATTCCCTGCGGCGTGCGTGAATATGTGACGGATTCGAAAACCCTGCGTGCCGCCGCCGGGGTCGAAGGCCCGCTGCCGCTGGCCAATTGGGATTACCGCGCCGGGGTTTCCTGGGCTCGCAGCGAAGTGAGCTCGGTGCTGGGCACGGGTTATTTCTACCGTGGCACGCTCAACAACGGCGCCAATGACCCCAACGCCCCGATTGCCCCAGGGGCCACCGCGCCGGGGATTGTCGGGCTGATCAACAGCGGGATACTCAACCCCTTCACCCTGAACCAAAGTCAGGCTGCGCTGACCGGTCTGGCCGCGATCTCGGCTGACGGGACGACGCTGTATGGCGGCAGCTACAAGACGCTTCAGGCCGATGCCTCGCTTTCGGGGCCGCTGTTCGCATTGCCGGGCGGTGATGCGCAACTGGCGGTGGGTGTGGACTATCGCCGTGAAACCTATGGGTTCAACGGATCGGCCGCCGCTGCGGCGACCGCACCGGTGATTTTCAACGCGGCGTTTGACAACGTCAACGCGCTGCTGCCCAAGAACCGCACGGTCAAGGCGGCTTACGCGGAAATCAACCTGCCGGTGATTGACATGTTCGAACTGACCGGCGCGATCCGCATCGATGACTATTCGGGGTTTGGTTCCACCACCAATCCCAAGGTCACGGCCAAGTTCCAGCCGGTTGATTTCTTCATGCTGCGCGGTTCCTATTCCACCGGCTTCCGCGTGCCCAGCTTCAACCAGATCTTCAACGGGGTGACCATTTCGCCCTATTCGGGCAGCGATATTGCCGATCCGGTCAAGTGCCCGGGCGGGGTTCCCAACCTGACCAACCCGGCCTGCGCCTTCATCCGGCCCGATGTGGCCACCGGCGGCAAGATTGATCTGGGGCCGGAAACGTCGAAGATGGCCAGCCTGGGCGTGGTGCTGCGGCCCACTCCGCGCTGGATGCTGTCGGCAGACTGGTGGTCGATCAAGGTTGAAAACACCATCCAGCTGCTGTCGCTGCGCCAGTTGATCGACAATGCCTCCCTGTTCCCCGAACGCTTCATCCGCGACGGGGCGGGCAATGTGACCGTGATCGACGATACTTGGGCCAATGCCGGTGCGCGCGATACGCAAGGGATGGAATTCACCGTGCGCGGCGGATTTGACCTGTGGGGCGCGACCAAGCTGGACGTCGGGTTCGACGGTTCGATGCTGCTGCGCAAGAAGGAAAAGCTGACCCCGACTGCCGCGTGGAGCGCCAGCCAGATCGGCATTTTCAGCTTTGCCGGGGATCTGGGCCTCAAGTGGAAGCACAATGCCTGGCTAACCTATCGTAATGACAAGGTTTCGGCCACGCTGACCCAGATCTTCCGCAATGGCTATCAGAACCAGGCGCTGCCGGGGATCGCGGCGGGGACCATTGCCCGGCCCGACTTCAACCCGCGGGTCAGCAACTACACCACCTACAACCTGTCGGTCAGCTATCTGGGGCTGATGGATCAGGGCTTCAAGCTGACCGCCGGGATCAAGAACCTGTTCGACAAGGATCCGCCGTTCGCCATTACGTATGATGGCAACACCGGTGCGGGCAGCTCGTGGGAACCGCGCGTTGCCGATCCGCGCGGGCGCAGCTTCCAGGTGTCTGCCGAAGTGAAGTTCTGACCAGCGAATCGGGTGTTCGAATCAGGGGGCGTAGCCGCGGCTACGCCCCCTTTTTGCTGCATTTTTGGGCGAACCATCTGTGATCAAACACCAATTCGTTCTTAACGGGTGGTTTACCCCAGTGTGGCAGTTTCCTGTGTAATCGAAGCAGTTGTTTCCGGATGCGACCTCATGGAAATGCCAAGTCAGCAGCAATTCGCAACGACAAGCGGTCGGCGTGCCGACCGTGCGCCGTTCGATGCCAGCGTCACCTTTCGCGCGGGAACGCGCAAGGCTGCGGTGCGCGTGCGTGACATTTCCACTTTGGGTGCCCGGATCGGCGGAGTCTTTCTGGTCCATGTCGATGACCGCTTTTTCCTGACCCTGCCCGGGCTGGAATCGATCGAAGCGCGGGTTGCTTGGGTGACCGATTTCGAATTCGGCTGCGAATTTGCGAAACCGATTAATCCGGTGATCCTTGAAAGCCTGATGCGCCGGATCCGCTAATCGGGATTGCCCCTTAAAGCGGGCGGCGTCATAAGCCCCCCGCATGACCGCACAAGGGCAGAACGGCAGGGGCGCAGCACTGATTGCGGGCGGAAAACCGATTGGCATCGGCTTGCCCTGGCTTGCCCGGATCTGGGCGGGCGGTTTTCACAAATTGTTGGACCGGATTGACCGGGGGCTGGCCAGCGGAGCGATCCACGCGCGCTTGCCCGATGGCACGCGCCGGGTGCTGGGCGGCCGCGCACCGGGTTTTGAGCCGGTGGTTGAACTGCACGATTGGCGCGCGCTGGTGCGGCTGGCAACGGGTGGTTCGATCGGCTGGTATCAGGCCTGGGAAGCCGGGGAATGGTCCAGCCCGGACCCGGTCCCGCTGTTTGCCTTGTTCATGGCCAATGCCGAAACCCTGGGCGGGACGGCGCGGGCGCGGGGGCCGTGGCGGATGCTGGCGCGGGGTCTGCACTGGCTGCACCGCAACAGCAAGGCCGGCTCGCGCCGCAACATCCACGCACACTATGATCTGGGCAATGATTTCTACGCCCAGTGGCTCGATCCGGCGATGGTCTATTCCAGCGCGCGGTTCGATAGCGGGGCGCTGGATTTGCCCGCCGCGCAGCAGGCCAAGCTGGCCAGCATTGCCGAGCGGGTGAGCGGCGCGGAAACCGTGCTTGAAATCGGCTGCGGCTGGGGTGCGTTGGCGGCACATCTGGCCGGGCAGGGGGCGGCGGTTACCGCGATCAGCCTGTCGGACGAACAGCTGGACTGGGCCCGCGCGCAGCATCACGGCACTATCGATTTTCGCAAGCAGGATTACCGCGATGTCAGCGGCCAGTATGACGGGATCGTCAGCGTCGAAATGGTCGAGGCGGTCGGGCGGGAATACTGGGGCGCCTATTTCGATTGCCTGGCCCGCAATCTGAAGCCCGGCGGGCGTGCCGCGATCCAGTATATCGCGATCCGGGATGCACTGTTCCCGGCCTATGCCGCCAGCGCCGATTTCATTCAGGCCTATGTCTTTCCCGGCGGCATGCTGGTGAGCGAGGCGGAGTTCCGCTTGCTGGCCGCGCAGCGCGGGCTGGACTGGACCGATCAGGTCGATTTCCCGATCGACTATGCCGAAACGCTGCGGATCTGGCGCGAAAACTTCGATGCGGCGGTGGCCGATGGCCGCTTGCCGGCGGGGTTTGACCAGCGCTTTGCCGATCTGTGGCGATACTATCTGATGTATTGCGAAGGCGGCTTTCGCGGGGGCGGGATCACCGTGGCCCAGGTAACGCTGGTCAAGGGTTGAGCCCCCGCCCGGACGCGGTTGGCGGAGCACCTGCTATGGGGGGCACAGGGCGGGGCCGCAGCTTGCATCCGGACGGGGACTGCGATTGGGGGCCGTGCGGCCCCGCAACCGATCAGGAGATGGGGGCCACTCAGGTCAGCGGGCGGAACGTCGGTGCGTTGCTGTAACGCGTCAGGATGTTGTCGTGGATCACCGGGCTGAGCAGCTGTTCGAAGGCACAGCCGGCCAGGCTGTTATCCCACCAGATCACTTCGCTTTGCAGCGATTCGAGCCCGGGCAGGGTCAGCCAGCAGATCATACCCGGCTGCAGCCGGTTCACTGCAGCGGCGCAGAACCCGCTCAGCGACAGATCATGCACCACCGTCTGAAAGCCCCGCCCGCCTGACATGCGCAGCGTGGCCGGGATCGATATGCGCGTGCGCGGGGCACTGCGATCTTCCTGCGCGGCCGCGAAATAGGGGTCCCGCGTCTGGATCAGATAGTCACTCATGGCCTGCAACCCTCCTGCTTGTCCTGCCAATGTGTTGCCGGGCAGGCTTTGCAAAGAATGGCGGTTGCTGGTTGCGAGGGGATTATGAGGGCTGGTTAACCCGCAGCCGGTGCGGAGAGGCGAATTGTTCACCAAGCAGCGAAACCACGCTGCTCGCCACCACTTCCGGAAGCTTGACCGTGGCGGGGTCTTCGCCGGGATAAGCGCGGGCGCGCATCGCGGTGCGGGTGGCGCCGGGATCGACAATCGCAACGCGTACCTTGCTGATATTGCGCACTTCTTGCGCATAGCAATCGACCAGCACTTCGCCCGCGGCCTTGCTGGCGGCATAGGCACCCCAGTAGGCCCGCGGCGCGGTGGCGACCGACGTGGTGAGGTAAACGAAGCGTGCGTCGGGGCTGCGGCGCAGCAGCGGATCGAATGCCCCGATCAGCGCCTGGGTGGCCAGCGTGTTGGTGGTCAGCGCCTTGGAGAAGGCCGGCTGGTCAATATCCGTCACCGGGGTGAGCTGGGGGAGAATCGCTGCGCAGTGGACCAGCATGTCGAGCTGCTGCCAGCGCCCGGCGAGCGCGGTGGCGAGGCGGGAGATGCCGTCGCTTTCGCCCAGGTCCACCGGGGCAATCGTCGCCGCGCCGCCGCTGGAGAAGATTCGTTCCTCCACCGCTTCCAGCGCCTTCACATCGCGCCCGGTCAGGATGACGTGCGCCCCTTCGGTCGCCAGCGCTTCAGCAATGGCGGCACCGATCCCGCGGCTCGATCCGGTGACGAGCGCGACCTGGCCTGCAAACCCGCTCACGCAGGCAGCCCGACCGGGAAGGGCAGCTGATCGACATCGGCCTCCCGCTCGGCCAGGTCGGTCAGGCGGGTGGGATAGTCGCCGGTGAAGCAGGCATCGCAGTGCTGCGGGCAGCCCGTGTTGCGCTGCTTTTCACCCACCGCGCGGTAAAGCCCGTCGATCGAAACGAAAGCCAGACTGTCCGCGACGATGAATTTGGTCATCTCCTGGATGTCCATCCGCGCGGCGAGCAGCTTGTGCCGTTCGGGCGTATCGACGCCATAGAAGCACGAATGGCTGGTCGGCGGGCTGGCGACGCGGAAGTGGACTTCCTTGGCCCCGGCATCGCGCATCATCTGCACGATCTTCATGCTGGTGGTGCCGCGCACGATCGAATCGTCGATCAGCACGATCCGCTTGCCTTCCACCAGCGCGCGGTTGGCGTTGTGCTTGCGCTTGACATCGGCATGGCGCGCGCCGTCGCTGGGCTGGATGAAAGTCCGGCCGACATAGTGCGAACGGATGATCCCCAGGCCAAACGGAATCCCGCTTTCCTGCGCATAACCGATTGCCGCGGGCACGCCGCTGTCCGGCACGGGGACGACCAGATCGGCCTCTACCGGGGCTTCACGCGCCAGTTCCGCCCCGATCCGGCGGCGCACTTCGTAAACCGAGTGACCGCCCATCACCGAATCCGGGCGGCTGAAATAGACATGCTCGAAAATGCAGGGGCGCTGCGGGTGGTCGCCGAACGGCCGGTGGCTGCTGATCCGGCCGTCCTGGCGCACTTCAACAATTTCGCCCGGCTCTACCTCGCGCACGAAATCCGCGCCGACCACGTCAAGCGCAACGGTTTCGCTGGCGAATACGGTGGCATCGCCGATCTTGCCCATCACCAGGGGACGAATGCCGAGCGGATCGCGGCAGGCGATCATCCGCTTCGGCGTCATGCAGATCAGCGAATAGGCGCCTTCGACCATCCGCAGCGCATCGACGAACCGGTCAAGCAGGGTGGGATAGCGGCTGGTCGCGATCAGGTGGATGATGACTTCGGTGTCAGAGGTCGACTGGAAAATCGCCCCTTTGCTCACCAGCTCCTGCTTGAGGTGCATGGCGTTGGAAATGTTGCCGTTGTGCGCAATCGAGAACCCGCCGCGCGCCAGATCGGCGAACAACGGCTGGACGTTGCGCAGCCCCTGGCCTCCAGTGGTCGAATAGCGCACATGGCCCGATGCCATCGCGCCGGGCAGTTCGGACAGGATCGCCCCTTCGGAAAACACCTGCGCGACATGGCCAAGGCCCCGCCGGGCATAGAATTCCGCGCCGTCCCAGCTGACGATCCCGCAGGCTTCCTGCCCGCGGTGCTGCAATGCGTGCAGGCCAAGCGCCGTGGTCGCGGCCGCTTCGGGAGTGCCGATCACGCCGAAAATGCCGCATTCCTCGCGAAGCTTGTCACCGTCCGCGTCGAGGAAAGGATGTGTGATGTTCATGGATTCACCTGGGCCGTGGTGACGCGCCTTTGGCCCCTGTCGCGCGCGAAAGCAAGCGGGTGCTGCGGCTTTTGCGACGCTTAGCACCAGGCAGCACTTGCCCGCCGCAGCGTGAATGGTGCAACACCTTCAAATTCCACCACGGAGGACCCCGATGATACTTCGATTGCTGACCGGTGCCGGGCTGCTTCCGCTGGCGCTGATGACCGCGACCGCACAGGCCGCCGCGCCTGCACCGGGCGAAATTTCGCTGCACATCGAAACCACCGCCACCGCCGTGCCTGACACGGCTTTCGTGATTATCCGGATCACGGGGCAGGGCCCAACGCGCGAGGAAGCCCGCGCCGCACTGGACGCCCCGCGAGCCGAAATGAACCGCGCGCTGGGCGAACTGGGCGTGGCCGAGAAAGACCGCATCAAGCTGCCGGAGACGGTGGAGGTCAGCATGGTTGAATCCGTCGAAGCGGTTGCCATTATTCCCGATGCCGACTGCGGCGCCAGGAAGTGCAAATCGCGCAAGGGGCAGGAACCAATGGTTGCTCCGCCGCGGTCGGTATTTGATGCCAACGAGGAATGGCAGATCACCATGCACCAGCCGCAGGGCATGGCCAGGCTAAGCGCGATCGAGGGCGAGAATCTGCGCGTTACTCCGGTCGAAGGCGCAGGCACCTTTTACAGCGATCCGGCCAAGGCCCGCGACGAGGCCGTGGCCAAGGCCTTCGCCGACGCCCGCGAAGAGGCTGATCGCTATGCCCGGGCGCTGGGTTACAAGGTGGTGCGGATCGAACGGGTCAGCAACGCCAAGCCTGCGCTCAACATGCCTGACATCATCGGCACTTTCGCCATGCTGGACAAGCGCGCCGCACGCGAAGCGTTCTTCCAGCAAGGCACCATGGCCGTCGGCGTCGCCATCGATTTCGTGATCGCGCCGAAATAGACCTCACGCCCCGCCTTGCCACTGGGCGGGCGGGGGCCTACATCGGCGCGTGATGTCGCACCCAGCCGGACCAGCCGCTTGATCCTCTCCCCCTTCGAATGGACCATCGCCAGGCGCTATATGCTGCCCGGACGCGGCGAGGCGGTGATTGCCGTGGTCGCCGGGATCGGGGTGGGCGTGGTCATGCTCTCGGTCGCCATGCTGGTGATCGTGATGAGCGTGATGAACGGCTTTCGCGCCGAACTGTTTGACAAGATCGTCGGGCTGAACGGCCATGCGATCATTCAGGGCTATGGCGGGCGGCTGGATAACTGGCGCGATGTGCTGAAGGAAGTGCGCACCGTGCCCGGCGTTACCCGTGCTTCGCCGCTGATCGAACAGCCACTGCTGGCCAGCTTCAACGGCCGGGTCGAGGCGATTTTTGCGCGCGGGCAGACGGCCGAAGATATTCAGCGGCTGGGGCCAAAGGTTCAGGCCGGGGCGCTCGCCAGCCTGCAGCCAGAAGCCGGCAATGTCGCGCTCGGCAGCGAACTCGCCGCCAATCTGGGCGCGCGGGTGGGCGATACGATCACGATCATCAATCCGCAGGGGCAAAGCACACCCTTCGGCACGGTCCCGCGCCAGATCAGCTATACCGTCAGCGCGATTTTCGAGATCGGGGTCTATGATCTGGATGAACGGTTCGTCGTGATGCCGATGCAGGATGCGCAGACCCTGCTGCTGCTGGGGGATAGCGTGGGCATGATCGAAGTATCGGTGACCGATCCCGATCACGTGGCCGAACTGCTTGGCCCGCTGGCGCAGAAACTGTCCGGGCAGGCGGTGGTGACGGATTGGAAGCAGATGAACGCCAGCCTGTTCGAAGCCTTGCAGGTGGAACGCGTGGCGATGTTCTTTGCGCTGTCGATCATCGTGCTGGTGGCGGCGTTCAACATCCTGTCATCACTGATTATGCTGGTCCGTTCCAAAAGCCGCGACATCGCGATCCTGCGCACCATGGGGGCAACGCGGCGTTCGATCCTGAAGATCTTTGTCACCACCGGATCGGTGATCGGGCTGACGGGGATGCTGTCGGGGCTGGTGCTGGGCTTTATCGTACTGTTTTTCCGCGGCGGGATTGTGCGGGCCATCGAATTCGTGACCGGGCAAAACCTGTGGGATCCCAAGATCCGCTTTCTGACCGAATTGCCCAGCCGCACCGATCCAGTGGAAGTGCTGGCAATCTGCGGCATGGCCATGCTGTTCAGCTTTCTTGCCACGCTTTACCCGGCCTGGCGCGCTGCCAGCACCGATCCTGTGCAGGTGCTGCGTTATGAGTGAGGCGATCGTCCAGCTGACCGGGCTGACCCGCAGTTTCGAACAGGGCGGGGTGCGGATCGACGTGCTGCGCGGCGTGAACCTGACCGTCGCGCCGGGGGAGATCGTGGCGCTGCTTGGCCCTTCGGGTTCGGGCAAATCGACCTTGCTGCAAGCGGTGGGCTTGCTTGAAGGCGGGTTCGGCGGGCGGATCGATATTGCCGGAACCGATGCCACCGCGCTGTCGGCGGATGAACGCACCACTTTGCGGCGCGACCGGATCGGCTTTGTCTATCAGTTCCACCACCTGCTGCCCGATTTCAGCGCGCTGGAAAACGTCATGCTGCCGCAACTGGTGGCGGGGAAATCCCGCGCCGAAGCCGATGCGCGGGCGCGGGACTTGCTGGGTGCACTGGGCTTGGGCGAACGGCTGAGCCATCGCCCCAGCCAGCTTTCTGGCGGCGAGCAACAGCGCGTCGCCGTCGCACGCGGCCTTGCCAACAAGCCCGCGCTGGTTCTGGCGGATGAACCGACCGGCAATCTTGACGAGGCAACCGCCGACAAAGTGCTTGGCCAGTTCCTTGAACTGGTGCGCGGCGAGGGCAGTGCGGCGCTGGTCGCCACGCACAACGAACGACTGGCCCGCGCGATGGACCGCGTGGTCCGGTTGCACGAAGGCGTTGTTGCTTGACCGGGATCGGACCGGCCTGAAAACTGGCCGGATGGCGAATGTCTGTGCGGTTCCTGCCGTACTATCTGCGGACAGGGAGTTTGCTTCATGTCGATTGCTGCCGCTGTTGTTCTGATTGTCCAAACCGCTGCCGCGCAGGCTGCTCCACCGCCGTGCGCCACGCCAGCCCATGCCCAGTTTGATTTCTGGGTGGGCGACTGGGATGTCTATCCCAATCTGAAAGACCCGGCCAAAGCGCCCTTGCTGGCGCACAGCAAGATCGAACGGCTCTATGCGGGCTGCGCAGTGCGGGAAAACTGGATGCCGCTGAAAGGGCCGGGTGGAGGAAGCCTCAACGCCCTGGATCCAGTCAGCGGACGCTGGCATCAGACATGGATAGGAGCCCAGCCAGGCCAGGTTGAGTTCGAAGGTGGCATGGCTGGACGGGTAATGGTTCTAACCGGATTTTGGGCCGGGGTGAACGGCCCGGGCAAGGATGCGCTGATCCGGATGAGCTATAGCCCGATCGATCAGGATACCGTGCGCCAGCATGGCGAACAGTCGGTCGATCAGGGGCTGACCTGGACCACCAGTTTCGATTTCATCTATCGTCGTAGCAAGCCTGCGGGTTGACGGCACCTGCACGGTCCTTAGGCTCTTTGCCAGAACAGCACCGGGGAGATAACCATGAAAACCATCGCCGATTTCAGTGCGAAGCTTCCCGGCGGGGAAATGCTGAGCCTTGCGGACAAGCTGGGCAAAGTGCTGCTGGTGGTCAACACCGCCAGCAAATGCGGCTTTACCCCGCAGTACGAAGGGCTGGAGGCGCTGTACAAGAAGTACGCCGATCAGGGCTTTGAAGTGATTGCCTTTCCCTGCAACCAGTTCGGCGCGCAGGAACCCGGCAATGCCGCAGAAATCGCCAATTTCTGCAGCCTGAAATACGATGTGACCTTTCCGCTGATGGCCAAGATCGACGTCAACGGGGACAAGGCCGATCCGCTGTACGATTGGATGAAGGCCGAAGCGCCGGGGCTGATGGGAACCCGATCGGTCAAATGGAACTTCACCAAGTTCCTGATCGACCGCGAAGGCCAGGTCGTGCGGCGTTACGCCCCCACGGACAAGCCAGAAGCGCTGGAAAAGGATATTCAGGCGCTGCTGTAGTTCCTTGCCCGCTGGGGGCATCCCGCAGGGATGGTGGAACGGCAAGTGCGGTTTTTGGTTACTTCGCCGCACTTCAGGAAATGCTGTGCGCGAGAAGCACCTTGCGTTCGATCCCCGTCACCCTGAACTCGTTTCAGGGTCCATTTCGCCGTTATCCCTGTTGCCTGAGCGTGTGAGCAACCTGAGCGGTTTGCTTGCGCTTTGAGCCACAGGGCTGGAACCACGATGGACCCTGAAGCAAGTTCAGGGTGACGATGGTGAGGTGCCGATGGTGAGGTGACGATGCTTAGGTCGTGGCGCTTGGGTGACGATGCTTGGGTGACGATCCTGAAGCGACGGCAAGGACCTGAAGGCATCGCGTGAACAAACCCCCACTTCGCATTTTCCTACACGCTGCCAATCTGCGATAAGGGCGCCGCTGATTCAGCCGCTCTTTGACATTGTCGGTTCGCGTTCCATTCCGTGCGGCAGGTTTCCAGCGGGGAAAAACCGCCCAAAAACGCAAATGTGTCACCTTATTTGGGTTAAGATTTTGAATTAAAACGAATAACAGGCCGGACAGGGTGTAACCCTGGTGTCACCTTGTCCGCCCCTGTGTCGCTCTCGCGTGTCGCTTTATTTGGCCAGTCCCGCCAGCGCTCCCGGGTCCACGGCCGCAACCGCGGCTTTCAGTTCGTCGATGCTGCCAGCCTGGCCCTCAGCCTCAACCATGAAGCGGGTGGCGATCATGGTGCCGAATTTGCCGCGGCTGTCGGTCTTGTTCCATTCCTCGGTCTGCATCTGGCCGTTTACCGTGCTGGTCTTGCTGTAACCGTCGGCGTCTTCCTTGCTTTCCTCAACCCCCATGGCCGCGCCGATTCCGGCGATGGCGCCCAGGCCGCTCATGTCCACAACCTTGAGTCGGAAGGATTTTTCGCCCTGGGTATAAGTGCCCTCGGCCTGGCTGCCCATGCCGCCCAGCGCCTGGCTTTCGGTGGCGGTGCGGGTGTAACCGCCGATTGATCCGGGCAGCAGTGCTTGCAGCTTGGCCGCTTCGATCGCCACTTTCTTGCCATTGGCTGCAGCTTCAACCTGCTTGCTGGCAGCTTCGATCCCGGCGGTATCGATCGTTCCGCCGCCCGGCAGGGTAAGCGTTCCGCCATCGGTTGATGACGTGACGCTTCCGGCCATGCCGCCGCCAAACAGGGCAACGACCGGGGCCGTCACGGCGGCGACAACGAAGTAGAGCACCATGGCCGCTACCAGCGTGACCACCGTATAGACCGCCGCCTTGTCCTGCGGGACTTTCATCAGCGGGGCGGCACCGGTGTAGAACAGGTAGCAGCTGTACAGTGCCAGCAGGCCAAGGATGCCAAGCCCCGGAATGAGCTGGAAAATCCCCACGATCCAGGCCGCAGTTGATCCCCAAACCACCAGTTTGAAAGCATTGGTCCGGTCTGACGTGCCGCCGAATTTCGGGGCGAGAAAGTCTGCGATCAGGGCCAGCACACAGACCCCGATCAGGCCCAGCACATAGCCAACCACGGCGCCGGTCAGCCCCGCCATCAGCCCCGGCTTGTAGCTGAACCCCAAGGCGCCATAGCCCCACAGCTGGCCATGGATGAACCCGGCGACCGGGCCGATCGCCGCCAGCGGCACCGCCACTTTGGTGATCAGATCGGCCGGGCTGGCAGGCTCTGCCGCGATGGCCGGCCAGGTATCGGCGGGCTTGGTGACCAGCGCCTTGATCCGATCGATCAGGCCGCTTGTGCTGTTATTGACGTCCATCGAAATTCCCCTCGTCCTAACGGAGTTCGACCCGGCGATTTTCTTTGCAGCAGACCACATCGGGGGGGACTTGCCTAGTAGATTTCCGCCATTGTCCACTTGTGTGGAAAAGGCCGCCCGGGGCCCTTCCGAATCCCGCCGCGATCCCTAGTTTCAGCGCCATGCCTCATGCCCAATTCGTCCCGCTGCGCGTTTTTTCGAGCTATACGATGCTCGATGGGGCGATTGATCCCAAGGCCATGCCGAAACTGGCCAGGGAACGGCAGTTTCCCGCCATTGCGATGACCGATCGCAACGGGCTCTACGGGGCGATGTCGTTCGCTTCGGCATGCCGGGACAGCGGGATCCAGCCCTTGCTTGGCACGTTCCTGGCGGTCCGCCGCGATGCCAGCGGTCCGATCGACTGGCTGGGGCTGCTGGTGCAGGACGATGCCGGGTGGCTAAACCTGTGCCGCCTGGTCAGCCGGGCGCACCTTGATCGCCCGCTTGAGCTTGATCCGCATGTGACTTTTGCCGAACTGGCCGGGCACACCGACGGGCTGATCGCCCTAACCGGCGCGGGCGAGGGGGCGCTGGCGAGACTGCTGGCAGAAGGCAAGCGTGATGCGGCAGAAGGCTATTGCGAGCAGTTGGAGGCCTTGTTCCCGCAGCGCCTCTATATCGAAATCGCCCGCCGGGATGACCCGCTGGAAGAAGCTGCCGAAGAAGGCCTGATCGATCTCGCCTATGCCCGGAACCTGCCGCTGGTCGCCACCAACCCGGCGCAGTTTGCGGAAGCCGGCTTTCACGCGGCGCATGATGCCATGCTCTGCATCGCCAATTCGACCCACATCGACGCGGCGGACCGGCCCCGCAGCGGCGCGCAAGGTTGGGTCAAGCCGGCCGAAGTGATGGAGCAGATCTTTGCCGATCTGCCCGAAGCGCTGGCCAACACCCTGGTCGTCGCCCAGCGCTGCGCCTTCTCCCCGCCCAAGCGCAAGGCCTTGTTGCCCAGCCTGGCGGGCGACAAGGAAGGCGAGGCAGCGATGATGGCCGAGCTGGCGCGCAAAGGCCTGGAAGAGCGGCTCGCCCCCTATGGTGAGCTCACCACGGAGGAGCGGCAGGTCTATTTTGACCGGCTTGATTTCGAAGTCGGGATCATCACCCGGATGGGGTTCTGCGGCTACTTCCTGATCGTGGCCGACTTTATCCAGTGGGCCAAGCACAATGACATCCCGGTGGGGCCGGGGCGTGGTTCGGGCGCGGGGTCGGCGGTGGCATGGGCGTTGCTGATCACCGATCTCGATCCGCTGCGGCTGGGGCTGCTGTTTGAACGCTTCCTCAACCCCGAACGCGTTTCCATGCCGGACTTCGACATCGACTTCTGCGAAACCCGGCGCGGCGAAGTGATCCGTTATGTCCAGCAGAAGTACGGTGCGGACCACGTGGCGCAGATCATCACGTTCGGCAAGCTGAAGGCCCGCGCAGTGCTGCGCGACACGGGCCGGATCCTGCAGATGAGCTATGGCCACGTCGACCGGCTGTGCAAGATGGTGCCCAACCATCCGACCGATCCATGGACCTTGCCGCGCGCGCTCAACGGCGTGATGGAACTGAAGCGGGAATATGACAACGAGCCGGACGTCAAACGCCTGATCGATCTGGCGGTCCAGCTCGAAGGCCTGCCGCGCAACAGTTCGACCCACGCCGCCGGGGTAGTGATCGGCGATCGCCCGCTGGAACAACTGATCCCGCTTTACCGCGATCCGCGTTCGGACATGCCGGTGACCCAGTTCGACATGAAATATGTCGAGGATACCGGGCTGATCAAGTTCGACTTCCTGGGGCTCAAGACGTTGTCGGTGCTCAAGAAGGCGATCCAGCTGATGCAGCGCCGCGAGATCGAGATCGATCTGTCGGCGCTGCCGTGGGATGACGAGCAAGTCTATGCCCTGCTGCAACGCGGCGACACGGTGGGGGTGTTCCAGCTGGAATCCGAAGGGATGCGGCGCACGCTGGCGGCGGTGAAGCCGACCAATTTCGGGGACATCATCGCGCTGGTCTCGCTCTACCGCCCGGGTCCGATGGACAACATTCCCCTGTTCGGGCGGCGCAAGAATGGGCAGGAAAGCATTGAATATCCGCACGAAAAGCTGTCCGGCATCCTCTCGGAAACCTATGGAATCTTCGTCTATCAGGAACAGGTGATGCAGGCCGCGCAGATCCTCGCGGGCTATTCGCTGGGCGATGCAGACCTTCTCCGCCGCGCGATGGGCAAGAAGGATCAGAAGGAGATGGACCAGCAGCGCGCCCGGTTCATCGCCGGGTGCAAGGACGTTTCGGACATCGATGCGGCCAAGGCCAACGAACTGTTCGACTTGATCGACAAGTTCGCAGGCTACGGCTTCAACAAGTCGCACGCCGCCGCCTATGCCCTGCTGGCCTATCAGACCGCCTGGCTGAAAACGCATTACCCGCATGAATTCTTCGCCGCCTCGATGTGTTTTGACATGCACCAGTCAGAGAAACTGGCGATTTTTGTGGACGACATGCGCCGGGCCGGCCTCGCCCTGGCCGGGCCGGACATCAACCGCAGCGAGGCGGAGTTCACGGTTGAGCGGACGGATGAGGGACTGGCGGTGCGCTATGCCCTGGCCGGTATTCGCAACGTCGGCGAAAAGGCGATGGACGCGATCGTGGCCGAGCGTGAGGCCCATGGCTGGTTCACGTCGCTGGAAGACTTGTTCCAGCGTGTGCCCCAGGGCAGCATGAACCGCCGCCAGCTGGAAGGCCTGGCCGGGGCCGGAGCGTTTGACGGGCTCGATCCCAACCGGGCGCGGGTGCTGGCCAATGCCGACATGCTGCTGGCCGTAGCGGACGAGGCTGAGCGGACCCGCAATTCGGGCCAGCACGGCCTGTTTGGCGGAGAGGACCACGCCGCCCAGGCACTGCGGCTTAACGAGTGTGAGGCCTGGAGTCGGGCCGAGCAGATGGCCAAAGAACGCGAGAACTTCGGGTTCTACTTTGCCGCGCATCCGGTGGAGCAATGGCGCGCGGTCGCCAGTGCCAACGGTGCGCGCAATTACGGCAGTCTGATGGAAACCGGGGTGCCCGGCGGCGGACGGCTGGGTGCGGTGATGGCGGCAATGGTCGAAGGGGTCCAGCGCCGAAAGACCAAGCGCGGCAATGATTTTGTTGTCGCGGAGTTTTCCGATTCGTCGGGGCAGTTTTCGGCAAGCTGCTTTGAGGAATCGCTGGTCGAACCAATGGTTCAATGGGCGCGGGAGGGGACCTGTGTGCTGCTCAATGTTGAGCTTGACGCTCCCAGCCCGGACGAGCCGCCCAGGGTGACCGTGCGCGGGGGACGCCCGCTGAGCGAGGTCAAAAGCGCCTCGTCTATGGTGCTGAAGCTCGATATTCTGCGGCCCGAGGCCCTGTCGGAGCTGGCGCTGCTGCTGCATCGCGGCGCGGACGGACGCGGCGAAGTGCTTGCCCGGCTGCGCACCGGCACGGGTCAGGAGCCGCTGGTGCGGCTGGGCCGCGACTTCCAGCTTGATGGAGATCTCGCGGAACGCTTGGCAAGTGTCGAAGGACTTGCCAATGTATCGCTGACTGCGCGGCGCGGGGCAGGGCACCTGCGGCTCGTCGCGTAACCAAGTTAGGCCCCGGTTGGGTCGAGTGAACTAGAGCTACGTCGCACCGGCGTGTCTCGACATCGCTCGACACGGACGGAGGTTAGTAAGGGAGTAGGGAATGCTGGGAGCGATGCAGGACTGGGACCTTCGGGTAACCCGCATCATTGATCACGCCGCGCGCGAACATGGCACGCGCGAATTGCTGACGCGCTGGGCCGATGGCAGCGAAACCCGCACCAATTGGGCCGGGATCCGCCGCGACGCGCTGAAGATGACGCAGGCCTTGCGCAAGCTGGGTGTAGGCAAAGGGGACCGGATCGCCACTCTGGCGATGAACCACCATTACCACCTGACCACCTGGTACGGCGCCGTCGGTGTGGGCGGGGTGCTCCACACGATCAACCCGCGTTTGTTCGACGATCAGCTGGAATATATCGCCAACCATGCCGAGGATCAGGTGCTGCTGTACGACAGCATGTGGGCCGGGATTGTCGAGCGGATGAAGCCGCGCTGGACCACGATCAAGCACTATGTGTGCTTTGATAATGGCGAGTTTGAAGCCTGGATCGGGGCCGAAGATGGCAATGCCGAATGGGAAGGCGGCGATGAGCGCGATCCCTGCATGCTGTGCTACACCAGCGGCACCACCGGCAACCCCAAGGGCGTGCTCTACAACCACCGCTCCACCATGCTGCACGCGATTACCAGCCTGCAGCCGGCGATCTTTGATTTTGATGCGCGCAGCGTGATGCTGCCGGTGGTGCCGATGTTCCACGCGGCAAGCTGGGGCCTGCCCTGGGGCGGGGCGGCTGCGGGGGTGAAGTTCGTCTTTTCGGCAGTCAACGATCCCGCCGTGCTGTGTGAACTGATGAACCGCGAACGCGTGACCCACACTGCCGGGGTGCCGACGGTGTGGCTTTCGATGTTCGGGCATATGGACGCCACCGGGCAGGGCATCCCCAGCCTGCGCCACGCGATCATCGGCGGCAGCGCCGCGCCGCGCTTCATGATCGAGCGGCTGATGAAGGCCGGGGTCAACATCGCCCACGCCTGGGGGATGACCGAAACCAGCCCGATCGGCACCACCGGTGCCAAGACCTGGGACTGGGACGATCGCAGCTTTGACGAACAGGTTTCGATCAAGCAGATGCAGGGCCGCGTGCCGTTTGGCGTCGAACTGCGCTGCGTCAGCCTGGACGATCCCGATCAGGTCCTGCCGCGCGATGGGGAAACCAGCGGGGCCTTGCAGGTGCGCGGGCCGTGGGTGATCAAGCGCTATTTCAAGGCCGAACAGGACGCTGCGCCCAGCCCGGACCAGTGGTTCGATACCGGCGACGTCGCCGTGCTCCATCCCGATGGCACCCTGCAGCTGACCGACCGGACCAAGGACGTGATCAAGAGCGGCGGCGAATGGATCAGCTCGGTCGAACTGGAAAACGCGGCCGTTTCTCACCCTGCCGTGGCCGAAGCGGCGGCGATTGGCATCTATCACCCCAAGTGGGATGAACGCCCGATCCTGGTGGTGATCAAGAAGCCGGGGGCAGAGGTTTCAGCCAGCGAGATCAAGGACCACCTCGCCAAGACGGTGGCCAAGTGGTGGCTGCCCGATGCGGTCGAATTCGTCGACGACATCCCGCACACCGGCACCGGCAAGATCAGCAAGAAAGACCTGCGCGACCAGTTCCGTGATTACAAACTGGCTGATGCGTGAGTGAAATGGAGATCCTCCCCATTTTTGCGAAGCACAAATGGGGAGGATCTCCATTTCACTCACGCATCAGCNGCGAAGCACAAATGGGGAGGGGGACCGCCCGCGTTGCGGGTGGTGGAGGGGTTTTGCCTTGCCGCATACCCCCTCCATCAGCCCTTGCAGGGCTGCCACCTCCCCATTTGGCTTCGCACAATGGAGAGGAATTGGACTTGACCACCTACATCGACCCCAGCCGCGACAACTGGCAGCGTTTCAAGGACCTGCCGCGCGATCGCCCCATCCACATGCTCAACCTGATCAAGTTCCGCGACCTCGCGGAATACCCCGCAGGCCATCCCAACCACGGCAAGGGCCTGACCGGGCGCGAGGCCTATGCGATCTACCTCGAAGGCTTTCAGCGGGTCGTCGCCAATGACGGCGCGGCGATGGTCTGGGAAGCTGAGCTGGAATGCACAGTCACCGGGCCGGACGGCGAATGGGACGAGGGCTTCGTGATGGGCTATCCCAACAGCGGGGTGTTCATGGCCATGGTCAAGAACGAGGAATACATCCGCGACGTGGTGCCGCACCGCTCGGCGGCAGTGGCGGACAGCCGGTTGATCCGGTTCCGGGGGTGAACCGCCTGACCCGTCTGACAGAAGCCGAACGCGCGGTGCTGCGGCTGCTGGGGCAGGGGCATGATACCAAAAGTTCGGCCACAACCCTTGGGGTCAGCACCCATGCCGTGAACGAGCGCCTGCGCGAGGCACGGCGCAAGTTGGAAGTTACGTCCAGCCGCGAGGCAGCGCGCTTGCTGCTGGCGGCGGAAGGCGGGGTACAAGAAATTTGGGACAGATTTTCCGGGGATGCGACGGGGCCAGTAGGCGCGGCATCGCTGGCCGCACCGGTCTTGTCTCGCCGGGTGCTGATGGGAGTTTTCGCTGTGACTGTTCTTGCCCTAGCGGCATTCGCCTGGACGCTCGCCGCGCCCGCCGCCGCGCCGAAGGTTGTTGCCACAAGTCCGGCCAGCGGCGCACAAGTCACCGCTGGTCCGGCGCAGGTCTCGGTTACGTTCGATCAGCCGATGCAGCCGGGCAGTTTTTCCTTCGTCCAGACCGATCCGGCGCGCTTTCCCTCGTGCGCCCGCGTGCCGCGCCAGAGCAAGGACGAACGCACCTTTGCGCTGCAATGCCAGTTGCTGCCAGGGCGCGAGTACGAGGTGTGGTTCAACCGCGGGCGGTGGCTGAATTTCAAATCGAAGCGCGGGGTTCCGGCTGAGCCCTATCGGCTGGTGTTCCGCACGGCGCCCTAAAACAGCCGCATCTGCCCATTCGAACTCGGCCGCTCAAACTGGCTGCAATCAAGCACGGGCTGCTCGCGGTTCAGCGCCAGCCGCTGCACCGCGATGCGGAAGCGGGCGCGGAACACATCTGCCCAGACGCCGCTGGGCTTCATCCTGGTGAAAAAGCCGGGATCGTTGTCTCGCCCTTCGCGCACGGACTGGACAATGGCCATGACCTTGCCCGCGCGGTCAGGGTAGTGGACGTCCAGCCATTCGCGAAACAGCGGTGCAACCTCGAACGGCAGACGCAGCATGATCCAGCTGGCGCTTTTCACGCCGCGCTCTGCCGCAGCTTCCAGAATACCTTCAATGAAGAGGTCGGTGATCGACGGGATTACCGGCGCTACCGAGACATGAGCAGGCACGCCGGCGTCGGCCAGCTGGCGCAGTGCGTCGAGCCGCTTGGAAGGCGCACTGGCGCGCGGCTCGAGCAATCCGGACAGGCGCGGGTCGAGGCTGGTGACTGACACGCTCACCGCCGTCAGGTTCCGCTTCGCCAATTCGGCCAGCAAGTCCAGATCGCGCACTACCCGCGCGCTTTTGGTGGTGATCGTTACCGGATGGCGTGTTTCAAGGCACACTTCCAGCACCTGGCGGGTCAGCTGATAACGGGCTTCGATCGGCTGATAGGGATCGGTGTTGGTGCCCATCGCGATCGGGGCCGGTTTGTACCCCGGCTTGGCCAAAGTCTCACGCAGCAATCGCGCGGCATCGGGTTTGGCGAACAGCTTGGTTTCGAAATCCAGCCCCGGTGACAGGTCGTGATAGGCATGGCTGGGGCGGGCATAGCAATAGACGCAGCCATGTTCGCACCCGCGATAGGCATTGATCGAACGGTCAAACGGGATGTCGGGTGACTGGTTGAAACTGATGATCGTTCGCGCCCGTTCCTCGATCACATGCGTGCGCAATTTGGGGCCGGGACCGTCAATACCCTCTCGCGCATCCAGCCAGTCCCCATCGGCTTCGCGCGCGGCCAGGCCAAAGCGTTGCGGCACTGCGGCCGACTGGGCGCCGCGTCCGTGTATGGGGGTTGGGGACATGAGAGTAAGAGAACATAAAAAGAACAAATTGACAAGGGCAAGTAGCCAGTTAGTTTGCTCCCCAATCTGATGAGAGGAGAATGTGCGTGCGGTTGTTGTCATCTGCCGTTTTGTTGGGATTGGGCGTGTTGGGGGCATCGGCAACACAAGCGGAAGAAGCCGCGAGCGCTTGTCCGCAAGGCAAAATCTGCGCAGCCGATCCACAAACCGTGGTGAATGCCATGCAGGAGGCGGGTTACAAGGCCAAGCTTACCGCCAGCAAGTCATCCGGCAATCCGCTGATAAACAGCGCCGCCGCAGGTTACAATTTTGAGGTTCAGTTCTTCAATTGCACGATAATGACGGCATGCAAGTCATTGGCTTTTCTGATTTCATTCGACGATGATGGAACCAACACCCCTGAACTGGCCAACCAGTGGAACGATGTGAATCGATTTTCGACGATGTCGGTAAGCAGCGACAAGAGCCTGGTACTGGCTTACGATATCAGCACTGTCGGTGGCCTCAATTCGCGTAATTTCGAAGATTTGCTCGATACCTGGAACAGCACGCTGGGTGAGGTGTCGAAGTTCTTCAAAGCTCACCCCGCACCGGCCAAGCCTGAGAAGGGCAAGCCGAAAAGCTGATTACACCTCGCGCAAGCGCGGCATCAGTTCGACGAAGTTGCAAGGCCGGTTGCGGCTGTCGAGCTGTTCGGCCAGGATCTTGTCCCAACCGTCCTTCACCGCGCCGTTCGATCCGGGCAGGGCGAAGATATAGGTGCCGGCGGCCACAATCGCATCGGCCCGGCTTTGCACCGTGCTGGTGCCGATCGACTGAAAGCTGATCCAGCGGAACAATTCGCCAAAGCCGGGGATCTGCTTGCCGCCCCTTGCTGCGCGGACGCGGTCAAGCGCTTCGGGAGTGACATCGCGCCCGGTCAGGCCGGTGCCGCCGGTTGTCACCACGCAGTCAATCGCCGGATCATCGATCCAATCTTGCAACCGGCTGGCAATCATCGCGGCGTCATCGCGCTCAACCGTGCGGGTCACCAGCTTGTGCCCGGCCGCGACCACGCGCTCGGCCAGCAAAGCGCCGCTGGTGTCGGTATCAAGCGTTCGGGTATCGGAAACGGTCAGAACCGCAATGTTGATCGGTTTGAATGTGCGCGCCGGATCAACGGCCACGCAGCAGCACTCCGTCCTGGCTCATCCGCACGGCCTGCGATCCGGTCAGACCCGGGAAAGTCGGCCACAGGCCCTGGACCAGCGCGAGGCGGCTTTCGCTGGGCCCACCGGCCTGGCGTTCATACATCCAGTAATTGCGCATCACGATGTTCACATAGCCGCGCGTTTCCCAGTAGGGGATGCTTTCGATCCACAGCAGCGGATCGCCCTGATCCTTGATCTCGGAATTCCAGCGCGTGATCGGGGCGAGCCCGGCGTTATAGGCGGCCATCACCTTGGGCAGCAGGCCCTGGGTTCCGGACGAATTCTTGAGCATCTGCAGATGCTGCTGTCCGAAGGCCAGGTTGATCGTTGGTTTAGCAAGATCAGACGCGCTGCCCGAAACACCCAGATCAGCGGCATGATCGCGCGCGGCGGCGGGCATGATCTGCATCAGCCCTTTCGCCCCTGCCAGGCTGGTCACGCTGGTGCGGAACACCGATTCCTGCAAGGTATGGGCATAGACCAACGCCGGATCGACCCGCCAGCCGGTGGCCGGGGTCCATTTCGGTGTGGGAAAGCGCATCGCTGGTTCGGCCTTGCCGCCATAGGGCGCGTTATAGGCCATCCACAGCTGGGTGCTGGGCAGGCCGATGTCGCGGGCGAGGCGGCTGAGCGGCTTGTATTGATCGGCCCCGCCAATCCGCGCCTGATAGCGCAGCACTTCATCTGCGCGACCATCCTGGCCAACTTCGGCAAGCGCCGCAGCGGCGCGCACCGTGGGCACATCGCGCAGACGTTGCCAGTCATTCTGGGTGAAATCGGGCGATTGATGGGTTTCCGGAACCTTCAGTCCCAATTGCTCGATCGCCAGCATGCCATAAAGCGTTTCATCCATCCGCGCCGCCTGGCGCAGCGGCGCAGTGGCCTTTTCCGGCTGGCGGCAGCGCACGAATGCGCGGCTTTGCCAGAACCAGGCCGCAGCCGTCAGTTCGGCATTCTCAGAACCGGCAGCGGCGCGGGCAAAGGCATCGGCAGCCCCGGCACAGTCATTCAATCGCCAAGCGGCGAGGCCTGCCGTCCACCAGCCTTCGGCCACCCACGGGCCTGCGCCATCGGTTACGCCTTGCGCCGTGGCATAGGCATTCGCATCGTCATTTTCGATGTAAAAGCTCCACGCCACCTTGGCGCGCCATTCGGCACGGGTAGCCTGCGAAAGCTGCGTATCGATTCCGTCAAGCAGGGCCTTTGCCCCGGCTGGGTCGTCGCCTTTGATTCTGGCCAGAATACCGGCCGCAACGCTGCCCGGCATGGTCCCGTCGTTGATGTCACGCGGGCGAATTCGCTTGGGGCGGCTGGGCACGGTGGACAGCGCATTGGCGCTGGGCAGCGCTGGCAGCACAGTCGCCCCGCGTTTGACGGCAAGAGCGGCAATCTGTTCGGCCTGGGGCAGCCCAACGCCGTTTGCCAGCCACTGGTTCAGGGTATCCAGCTCGATCTTGGGGGAACCCGGCGCCAGATAGTATTCCGCGCGGGCCACCTGATGCAGCGGGCCATCGCCCTTTTGCGCGAACAGGGCCTGCACCCGCGCCCAATCGCCCTTGTCGATCGCGGCGAACAGGTCCTTGTAATAGGCGCGTTCATCCTGGCTGAGCAGTGCGGGCACGGCGCTGCGATCCGCACGGTTGCGGAAATAGTCCACAGCAGCGGCATTAGCATGGGCAACAACCGGCAGCGCGGCCAGCGCGCCCGCCAATGTCAATGCCGCTATCCTTGCCCTTGAAGGCTTGGTCACAATCAAAAAACTCACCCCGTCCAGTCGAGCAGGGCCTGCCATAGCCGGGCCTTGCTGCGTGGTCGCGCCATCAGGATGTCCAGCCCCGGCGCGGTCAATGTGGGCCACATAGCGCCGCCATGGTTAAATTGGGTGAAAGGATCCCCACTTTTCGCCGGATCGTGGCCAAGCAGCGACGAGATGTTCGGATCGAGCAGTAAAAGCCGCTGGGGCTGGGCCAAAGCGATATGATGCGCCGCGATTTCCCCCAATCCGGCTCGCTTCAGCGCGCCCCAATCGGGCAAAGGCATATGGCGCGGCAAGCAGCTCGCGACATAGACTTCGGCCGGATCAAAACCGAGTGCGGTGAGCACTGCATCGAGCAACTGGCCCTGCGACCCGGACAACAGGCGATCACCATCCTGCGACTCGGGGTAGGGGACCAGCACCATCAGTGCCGCACCCGCTGGCCCGCGCGGTGGCACCCGGCGATCAACGATGCCGTTGTCCAGCGCCGGTTCGACCAGCCACCATTCACGAAATTGATTCCAAGTATCGGGAAGGGGGGCAGATCGTTCGGTGATCAGTTCCGGTTCGGGTGGCGGTTCGAGCGTACGCGGCGCAGCGGGCTGCGGGCTTGCCGTAGCGACCGGCTCTGGCGCAGCGAGCCAGCTGCGCGGCGCTTCTTCAAAATGCAGATCGACGCCCGCACCGCGCCACCAATCGAGCGCAGCGGCCAGATCGCCCGCTTGCAGCGGGGCCGATGGCGCAGTTTGTCCTGGCAAAGTCACTTTGCGGTCTTGACCTGCCGCAAGCCAGCAATCAAGGCTCCAATGCAAAGTTGAACGGGAATGCACGGGGACAAGGCCATGAGCGAACGTGAATCGATGCCTTATGACGTGGTAATCGTTGGCGGCGGCCCGGCCGGGCTGTCAGCGGCGATCCGCCTCAAGCAGGTCAATGCCGACCTTTCGGTCTGTATTCTGGAAAAAGGCAGCGAAATTGGCGCGCACATCCTCTCAGGCGCGGTAGTTGACCCCAAGGCGCTGGATGAACTGTTCCCGGACTGGCGGGAACAGGGCTGTCCGTTGGCCGAAGTGCCAGTCACCGACAACCAGCACTGGGCGCTGAGTGCGAAGCACAAGTTTGAAGTGCCGCATTTCATCGCCCCGCCGTTCATGAACAACAAGGGCACTTATACCGGCAGTCTGGGCAACCTGTGCCGCTGGCTGGCGGGCAAGGCGGAAGAGCTGGGGGTTGAAATCTTCCCCGGCTTCCCGGCGAGCGAAGTGCTCTACAACGAAGACGGTTCGGTCAAAGGCGTAGCGACGCAAGATATGGGCGTGGCCAGGGATGGCAGCCACAAGGGCGAATATCAGCCCGGCATGGAACTCCACGCCAAATACACCCTGTTTGCCGAAGGCGCGCGCGGGCATCTGACCAAGCAGGTCAAGGCGCGTTATGATCTTGATGCGGACAGCCAGCCGCAAGTTTATGGCATCGGCATCAAGGAACTGTGGGACATCGATCCTGAAAACCACGTTCAGGGGCGGGTGATCCATACCCAGGGTTGGCCGGTGAAGGACGAAGACGGTTTCGGTGGTGGGTTCCTGTACCATCAGGCGAACAACCAGGTCGCGCTGGGTTATGTGGTGTGGCTGGGCTACAAGAACCCGCATCTCTACCCGTTCGAGGCCTTCCAGCAGTGGAAGACCCATCCTGCGATCTCAGCAATCCTCAAGGGTGGGCGGCGCGTGTCCTATGGCGCGCGGGCCATTTGTGATGGCGGCTTCCAGTCGATCCCGAAGCTGGTTTTCCCAGGCGGCGCGTTGATCGGCTGCGCGGCGGGCTTCCTCAACGTGCCGCGGATCAAGGGCACGCATACGTCGATGAAAAGCGGCATGATGGCCGCCGAAGCAATCGCCGATGCGATTTCGCGCCAGCGCGGCAATGATGAGCTGACCGCTTACACCGAAGCCTATGAAGCCAGCTGGGTTTACAAGGAACTGCGGATGGTCCGCAATTTCGAGCCGATTGTCTCGAAATTCGGCGGGACGATCGGCACCTTGCTCGCAGGTGCGAACCTGTGGCTTGAATCGCTGGGTATTCGCTTGCCCTTCACGATGAAGCATCACCGCGATTGCGAAAAGACGCAGCGCGCGGACCTCTATCAGCCGATCCAGTATCCCAAGCCCGATGGCGTGATCAGTTTTGACCGCCTGTCCAGCGTGGCACTGTCTTTCACCAACCACGAAGAAGACCAGCCTTGCCATCTGCAGCTAAAGGATCCGGCAGTCCCGGTTGACGTGAACCTCAAGCTCTTTGCCGGGCCCGAGGCGCGGTACTGCCCGGCGGGGGTGTACGAATTCCTCGGCGAGGAGGAAGGCAATCCACGCCTGCAGATCAACGCCCAGAACTGCGTCCACTGCAAAACTTGCGACATCAAGGACGCCACCCAGAACATCACCTGGGTCACGCCGGAGGGCGGCGGTGGGCCGAATTACCCGAATATGTAAGCCGGCGATCCTCCCCCTGGGGGAGGTGGCAGCCCGCAGGGCTGACGGTGGGCGAATGAGGCATATTCAGGCCCCCTCCGACCTCCGCTTCGCTCCGGCCTCCTCCCCCGGAGGGGGAGGATTTTGACCATGATCGAAACCGCTTATGCCAAGATCAACCTTGCGCTGCATGTTCGGCGGCGGCGGGAGGATGGCTATCACGAACTCGAAACCCTGTTCGCCTTCGTTGATGCGGGGGACAAGCTGAGCATTAGTTCGGCCGCGCGGGACGAGCTCAGGACTTGCGGGGAGTTCGGTGGCGAGCTGGCTGATCCGTTCGGCAATATCGTCGCCAAGGCCCTGTCGGCCTTGCCCCGGCCGCAGGGCTGGGCGGTAACGCTGGAAAAGAACTTGCCGGTGGCTGCCGGGCTGGGCGGCGGCTCGGCCGATGCTGGCGCTTTGTTCCGCCTGGTCGAGCGCGAATACGGACTGCCGGATGACTGGCATTCTCGTGCCGCTGAACTGGGTGCTGATGTTCCTGCCTGTGTGCTTTCGCAGACCTGCATCGGGCGCGGGACGGGGACCGAGCTGGAGCCGGTCGAGAGCGACTTGGCCGGAATACCTGTGCTGTTGGTCAACCCTCGCTTGCCGCTGGCAACCGGGCCCGTATTCAAAGGTTGGGACGCTGTGGACCAGGGTCCGATGCCGCAGGGGCCGGTCAGCCGGATTGCTCTGGAAGGCCGCAATGACCTGGAAGCACCGGCAATCGTGTTGTGCCCGGCGATTGCGGATGTCCTCACGGCGCTTGGCGATACACACCCGTGGCTTGCCCGCATGTCGGGTTCGGGCGCGACTTGTTTTGCGCTTTACGAAGATGACGCCGCCCGCGAAGCAGCGGCGGTGCAGTTGGCGGCACAGCATCCCGGTTGGTGGCAATTGGCAGGACATTTGCGGTGAGGGAGCACGAAGCATGGCGCTTGCTTGGTCAGCCCCGCTTCGGCGGGATTCTGGTCGTGTCCGATCACGCCAGCAACACGGTGCCCGCCGATATTGAACTCGGCATTGCATCAGAGCTGCTCACGCAGCACATCGCGGTCGATATCGGTGTGGCAGAGGTTGGCGCATTGATGGCGCAGCGCCCCGGCATCGCTGCGTTCCAAGGCAATGTCAGTCGGCTGGTGTGCGATTTCAACCGGGAGGAACATGGCCCGGCGGTGTTTCCGATTGCCAGTGATGGCCATGCCATACCCGGCAATATGCTCGACCACGCGGGGCATCTTGCCCGGCTGGATCGGTTTTATCATCCTTACCACCCCGCGCTGTCCGCTCTGCTGGATGAAGCACCGCCCGCGCTGATCCTGTCGTTGCACAGCTTTACCCCGCAACTGGCCAGCCATCCAGAGCAAGGCCGCCCCTGGCAAGTCGGCGTCCTCTACAACCACGATGACCGCGCCGCGCGGATCGCCATTCCCTTGCTGGCGGCGGAAGGCTTGGTGGTGGGCGATCAGCAGCCCTATTCGGGTCAGCTACTGAACCACACCATGAACCGCCATGCCGAGGCGGAGGGGCGGCCCTATCTGGGGATCGAGATCCGGCAAGACCAGCTTTCCGATGCTGCCGGGCAGGCCAAATGGGCTGAGCGGCTGGCGCGGATTTGCAACGAAGTGGCGTTGAAGCTGGGGGATTAGGCGTGTAGGGCCGCTGCAAAGCCCCTCATTTGAAAGATCGTTCCATGCCCGCCTATCGTTCACGCACTTCCACCCATGGCCGCAACATGGCCGGTGCGCGGGGGTTGTGGCGGGCTACGGGGATGAAGGACGGTGATTTCGGCAAGCCGATCATTGCCGTGGTCAACAGCTTCACCCAGTTCGTGCCGGGCCACGTTCACCTGAAAGACCTGGGCCAGATGGTCGCGCGTGAGATTGAGGCGGCGGGCGGTGTGGCCAAGGAATTCAACACCATCGCCGTCGATGATGGGATCGCGATGGGCCACGATGGCATGCTTTATTCGCTGCCCAGCCGCGATCTGATTGCGGACAGCGTCGAATATATGGTCAACGCCCATTGCGCCGATGCGATGGTGTGCATTTCCAATTGCGACAAGATCACGCCGGGCATGCTGATGGCGGCGATGCGGATCAACATTCCGGTGGTGTTCGTATCTGGCGGGCCGATGGAAGCGGGAAAAGTGGTACTGAAGGGCAAGGAAGTCGCGCTCGACCTGATCGACGCGATGATCGCCGCGGCCGATGACAGCTATACCGACGAGGAAGTGCAGACGATCGAGCGTTCGGCCTGCCCGACCTGCGGTTCGTGCAGCGGCATGTTCACCGCCAATTCGATGAATTGCCTGACCGAGGCGCTGGGCCTGTCGCTGCCGGGCAACGGTTCGCAACTGGCCACCCATGCAGACCGCAAGGAGCTGTTCCTGGAAGCCGGGCGGCGCGTAGTCGATTTGTGCAAGCGGTACTATGAACAGGATGATGCCTCTGTCCTGCCGCGCAATATTGCCAGCTTCAAGGCGTTCGAAAATGCCATGAGCCTGGACATCGCAATGGGCGGATCGACCAACACCGTGCTGCACCTGCTCGCCGCCGCGCAGGAAGCCGGGATCGATTTCACCATGAAGGACATCGACCGGCTGAGCCGCCAGGTGCCGTGCCTGTCAAAGGTTGCCCCGGCCAAGAGCGACGTCCACATGGAAGACGTTCACCGCGCCGGCGGGATCATGTCGATCCTGGGTGAACTGGACCGTGCCGGGCTGCTCCACACCGATCTGCCCACTGTCCATGCGCCAACGCTGGGCGATGCGCTCAACAAGTGGGACCTGAAGCGCACCAACGATCCGGCGGTTCAGCATTTCTTCAAGGCCGCGCCCGGCGGCGTGCCGACACAGACCGCGTTCAGCCAGAACCGGCGCTGGGACGAGCTTGACCTTGACCGTGAAAACGGCGTGATCCGTTCAAAGGAACACGCCTTTAGCCAGGATGGCGGGCTGGCGGTGCTGTTCGGCAACATCGCGCTGGAAGGCTGCATCGTGAAGACCGCCGGGGTGGATGATTCGATCCTGAAGTTCAGCGGCCCGGCCAAGGTTTACGAAAGCCAGGATGCCGCCGTCACGGCGATCCTGACCGGGCAAGTCGAAGCCGGCGACGTGGTGGTGATCCGCTATGAAGGGCCCAAGGGCGGCCCGGGCATGCAGGAAATGCTCTATCCCACCAGCTACCTCAAATCGAAGGGGCTGGGCAAAGCCTGCGCGCTGCTGACCGACGGGCGCTTTTCGGGCGGTACCTCAGGCCTGTCGATTGGTCATGCCTCACCTGAAGCAGCCGAGGGCGGAGCGATCGGGCTGGTCGAAATGGGTGATCTGATCGAAATCGACATTCCGGGGCGCACGATCAACCTGGCCGTCAGCGATGCTGAACTGGCCCGCCGCCGCGCAGTGCAGGACGCCGCCGGATGGCAGCCAAAGGCCGAACGCAAGCGCGTGGTCAGCCAGGCACTGCAGGCCTATGCCGCCATGACCACCAGCGCTGCTCGCGGCGCGGTGCGGGATATTTCGCAGTTGAAGCGAGGATAACTGATGAATTCCAGACTGCCTGGCATCCTTGCCCTCTTCCTGCTCCTCGCCGCCTGCCAGCAGGCGAGTGATGCAACCGTGGCCGATGGCGAGGCGATCTATTGTGCGCTGGCCGGGGCGAAGGAATTCAAGCAGGATTGCACACTGGAACGCACGCAGATTGATGGCAAGGCGACCTATGTGATCCGCCACCCGGACGGCGCGTTCCACCGTCTGGTTGTAAGCGACGATGGCCAGAACCTGCTTGCGGCAGACGGGGCGGATGTAACCCAATCGGCGCGCAAGCAGGATCGCTATGAAGTGATCCTGGGGCAAGACCGTTATGTCGTGCCTGTGCAGGCACCGGCCAGTGCCAAGCCGCAGTAACCAGATCCTGACCGTGCGCCAGATGCGTGCGGGCGAAGAAGCGTTGATCGCGGCGGGAACCACGGTCGATCACCTGATGCAAGTGGCGGGACGCGGCGCGGCGGAATGGGTCTGGCGTGTGGCCGGACCGGGCAAGGTTACGGTGCTGTGCGGCCCGGGCAACAACGGCGGCGACGGCTATGTCATCGCCGAGGCGCTGCGTGAGCGGGGCGGCACAGTGCAGGTTATTGCCGCTTGCGATCCGGCCACGCCAGCGGCGCGGACCGCGCGGGCGCTTTATCAGGGTCAGATCTTGGGACCGGATGCGGCCGTGCGGGGCGCGGTGCTGGTTGATTGCCTGTTCGGCAGCGGCCTGACCCGCGCACTGACCGCCGAACACGCCGCATTGTTGCGCCGCCTCGCCGCCAGCCATGACAAGCGCATCGCGGTCGATCTGCCAAGCGGGATCGAGAGCGACAGCGGCGCTCCGCTTACGCCTGACTTGCCACAATGGGATCTGACCATTGCACTGGGGGCGTGGAAATCCGCGCATTTCCTGATGCCCGCCTGCGCGGCGATGGGCGCGCTGCGGTTGGTCGAGATTGGCGTGGAAGCAATCCCGGGCGCTGCGCAAGTGATCACACGCCCCGTGCTGAACACCCCGGCAGCCGATGCGCACAAGTACCGGCGCGGCCTGCTGGGCGTGATTGGCGGCGCGATGCCCGGCGCGGCCTTGCTCGCGGCGCGCGCGGCGCAGCATGGCGGGGCCGGCTATGTGAAGCTGCTGGGTGCGGCGGATTGGGCTCCCAGCGATCTGGTGGTCGATAGCGGCCCACTGGGAGCAGCCTTGCAGGACCGGCGCTGGTCCGCACTGCTGGTCGGGCCGGGGCTCGGCCGCTCCAAGACCGCGCGGGAGCAGCTTGAAACGGCGCTTGATGCGCAAGTCCCCACGGTGCTCGATGCCGATGCGCTGATGTTGTTTGGTGCGGTGATGGCGCAAGGCCATCAGGCTGGGCGGGTGCTGACCCCGCACGCCGGGGAGTTCGATGTGCTGGAGCGCGCGTTCAAGCTGTCTGGCCTGGGTAGCAAGCTTGACCGGGCGGTTGAACTAGCCGCCCATACCGGCGCGGTAGTGGTTGCCAAAGGTCCGGACACCGTGGTCACTGCGCCCGATGGACGGGTGGCACTGGCCCGGCGGGCATCGTCGTGGCTGTCCACGGCGGGAACTGGTGACGTTCTGGCCGGAACGATCGCCAGCCGCCTTGCCACGGGTGCTGATCCGTTCGAGGCGGCCTGTCAGGGCGTCTGGCTTCACAGCGAAGCCGCGCGGCTGTGTCCGCCTGCTTTCACGGCGGGACAGCTTGCGGAGGCGGTGCAGTGCGCCTACGCGGCCTGTCTGTGAACCCGGATTGGCCCAACCCTCAATGACCAAAGAACCCATCATCCGCATCGCCGCCAAGGGCGATGGCCTGACCGCGTCAGGGCGCTATGCCTGGGGCGCGGCGCCGGGGGATTTGCTGCTTGAGGACGGGACGCTGGAGCCCGGCCCGCACCATGTCACGCCGCCATGCCGCCATTTCGGCCGCTGCGGCGGGTGCCAGCTGCAGCAACTGGATGAAGAGAGTCTGGCCGGATTTGTCGAGGCGCGGGTCAGCAATGCTTCCACCTCGCAGGAACTGGGCGCGGAACTGATCGCGCCGCCACATCTTTCGCCCCCCGGCGCACGCCGCCGGGCTTCGTTGCGGGCGGAAAGCTCGCAAGGGCGAGTGGTGATCGGGTTTCGCGAGGCGAAGTCGCACCGGGTGGTGGAACTGGCCGAATGCCCGGTGATGCTGCCGGAAATGGCCGCAATTCTGGCTCCGCTGCGCAAGCTGCTGATCCGGTTGGGGCAGGATCAGGCCAAGCCGAAGGGCAAGGCCAAGGGCAAGCCCGGCAAGCACGCACATGCCAAACTGGCCGCCGATGTCGATCTGACCATGCTGGATCAGGGGCTCGATCTGGGTATCAAGGGCCTCAGCGCCGATGGCCTGACCGCCACCCAGGCACTGCTCGATTTCGCGGGCGAACACCGCCTCGCGCGGCTGACGATCGATGCGGGATACGGCCATGAAGTGGTGTGGGAACCCGAACCCGCGACCGTCACGCTCGCCGGGGTGGCCGTGCCGTTCCCGCCGGGATCGTTCCTGCAGGCGACGCTGGATGGAGAGGCCGCGCTGGTCGCTGCCGCGCGCGAGTGGCTGCAGGGCTGTGCCAGCGTGGCGGACCTGTTCTCAGGCCTCGGCACTTTCGCTTTCGCGCTGGCGGGTCCGGAGACCAAAGTGCTGGCGGTAGAGGCCGCGCGCGATGCACATCAGGCCTGCAGTGCCGCCGCCGGGCGTTCCGGCCTGCCGATCCACGCACTGCACCGCGACCTGTTCCGCAATCCGTTGCTGCCGGATGAGCTGAACCGTTTTGCCGGGGTCCTGCTCGATCCCCCCCGCGCCGGCGCGCGCGATCAGGTGGAGCGGATCGCGGACAGCACGGTGGAGCGCGTGGTCTATATCAGCTGCAATCCTTCCAGCTGGGCCCGCGATGCGCGGCTGCTGGTGGAGGCGGGCTATCGCCTGGCGGAGCTGCGCCCGGTCGGACAGTTCCGCTGGTCGACCCATGTGGAGCTGGCGAGTTTGTTTGTGCGGTAGGCCAAAACCCTCTCCATTTTTGGCGAATGCCACAAATGGGGAGGTGGCAGACGCCGCAGGCGGCTGACGGAGGGGTTTCCGCCGTGCCGCATTACCCCTCCGTCTCGCCTGCGGCGATCCACCTCCCCATTTGTCCCTGCGGGAAAAATGGGGAGGATCTAGTTTGCGGTAATCTCGCGCCATTCGCCCGGCGCCAGCCCATCGAGCGCCCAGTCCCCGATCTGCCAGCGGACCAGCCGTAGGGTGGGATGGCCCACAGCGGCGGTCATGCGGCGGACCTGGCGGTTCTTGCCTTCGCGCAGGGTCAGCTTGAGCCAGCTATCCGGCACGGTCTTGCGGAACCGCACCGGCGGATCGCGCGACCAGAGTTCGGGGGCGGGGATCAATTCGGCCTCGGCGGGGCGGGTCATCCCGTCCTTTAGCCGCACACCGCCGCGCAGGGCGGCCAGCGCGGCGGCGTCCGGTTCGCCTTCCACTTGCACCAGATAGGTCTTGGGCAGCTTGAACCGGGGAACGGCGATCCGGGCCTGCAAGCGTCCGTCGTCGGTCAGCAGCAACAGCCCCTCACTGTCGGTATCGAGCCGCCCGGCGGGATAGACCCCCGGCACCGGCACATATTGCGCCAGCGTCGGCTTGTCCGAACCGTCCGCGCTGAACTGGCACAGCACGCCATGGGGTTTGTTGAGCAGGATGAGGCGGGCCATGATTGCGTGCCTATCCGCTACGGCCCAAAAAGCAAATGGGGCCGACGTTTCCGCCAGCCCCACGCTACGCCATTACTGCCTCCGACCGACTTGGGCGATCGCTGTTCCGGCGTTCCATCCTGCCTGCCACTGTGATGCTACCTGAGCACCTCGCGTACCATCGCACCGTGAGTGCTACCGCATCGTGATGCTCATCGCATCGGGCTGGCCGATCTCTGTCCGGGGTTCCCGAAAGAACCGGCTTTCATCGTCCGGATGCCGTTTCCGGCGTCCGGTCCCGTCAGGTGTTGGTCCGGACCTTGCGGCCTTTCCCATCACCTGGCGGTTCCGTGACCACGCCACTGCTGCTGTCTGCGAACTTTCGTTCCGCTGCGCCGAAACGCGGCTTTCCCATCGTTCGTTCCAGCCACTGTGCCGTGACCAACCAGCCTCGCACCTCTCACTGCATCTGCGGTTCGCCAGATTTGGTCCGAAGACTTTCTGAGGCGTGTTTTCCGATACTGCTGCGGGCATCGCTGCCGGTATCTTGACGTCTCGGTTTTCCCTATCTGTTTCAGTGGTTTCCCACTTCATCTTCAAGTTCGGTATCAGCGTCTCGATGACTTGAAGCTGCGCCCCGAAACCGAGTCTGGCAAGCACGCGCAGGCCGACTTATCCACAGATCGCCATCTTGGCGGTGGATAAGTCGGGTCAAGCGGTGGACAATATCGGAAGATGCCGTCATTCGGCGCGGTTTCCCGCCAGAATCAGGTCAGAAATTGCGGCGGTCACGTGTGGCCAGCAACCGCAGGCGCAGCGCATTGAGCTTGATGAAGCCCGCCGCGTCCTTCTGGTCATAGGCGCCGGCATCGTCCTCAAAGGTCACGTGGCGTTCGGAATAGAGCGAGTTGGGGCTCTTGCGGCCAACCACGCTTGCCATACCCTTGTACAGCTTGAGCCGCACAGTGCCCGAAACCTTGGCCTGGCTGTGATCGATCGCAGCCTGCAGCATTTCACGCTCGGGCGCGAACCAGAAGCCGTTGTAGATCAGCTCGGCATATTTCGGCATCAGCTCATCTTTCAGATGGGCCGCCCCGCGATCGAGCGTGATCTGTTCGATCCCCCGGTGCGCGCGGGCATAGATCTCGCCGCCCGGCGTTTCGTACATCCCGCGGCTCTTCATCCCGACAAAGCGGTTCTCGACCAGATCGAGCCGCCCGATCCCGTGCTTCTTGCCCAGCGCGTTGAGCTCGGTCAGCAGGGTCGCCGGGCTCATCGCCGTGCCGTTCAGCGCAACGCCATCGCCCTTTTCAAAGTCGATGGTGATGTATTCGGGAGTGTCCGGCGCCTTCTCGGGGTTATCGGTGCGCGAATAGACGTAGTCCGGGGTTTCCTGCCACGGGTCTTCCAGCACTTTGCCTTCGCTGCTGGTGTGCAGCAGGTTGGCGTCGGTAGAGAAGGGCGCTTCGCCGCGCTTGTCGTTCGGCACGGGGATCTGGTGCTGTTCGGCCCAGGCGATCAGCGCGGTGCGGCTGGTCAGGTCCCATTCGCGCCACGGTGCGATCACCTTGATTTCGGGGGCGAGGGCATAGGCGCTCAGCTCGAACCGCACCTGATCGTTGCCCTTGCCGGTCGCGCCGTGGGCGATCGCATCGGCCCCGGTTTCGCGGGCGATCTCGATCAGCCGCTTGGAAATCAGCGGCCGGGCGATGCTGGTGCCGAGCAGATAGTCGCCTTCATACCGGGCGTTGGCGCGCATCATCGGGAAGACGAAATCGCGCACGAATTCCTCGCGCATGTCATCGATATAGATGTGCTCATCCGGCACGCCCATCAGCTTGGCCTTGGCGCGGGCGGGTTCCAGTTCTTCACCCTGGCCCAGATCGGCGGTGAAGGTCACCACTTCGCAGCCATAGGTAACCTGCAGCCACTTGAGGATGACCGAAGTATCGAGGCCGCCGGAGTAGGCGAGGACGACTTTCTTGATATCCGACATGGGCTGGTTTTCCGCTGGATTGACGTTAGGATTCGACGCGCGCCCTAGGGCAACCGCGAACCGGAGGCAAGCCGATGGCAAAGGCCGAAGCCAAGACCAAGCCCAGTGACAACAGCGTGGCCGAATTCATCGCCGCCGTGCCGGAGGAGCGCCGCCGCGAGGAAGCCGCGGCGGTCGATGCCTTGCACCGGCGCGTGACCGGGTGCGCGCCGCAGATGTGGGGCCCCTCGATCATCGGCTATGGCAGCTATCACTACCGGTATGACAGCGGCCGCGAAGGCACCATGTGCCGCGCCGGGTTCTCACCGCGCAAGGCGGCGATGACCGTGTACCTGATGGGCAATTACTGTGACCGGCAGGCCGAAGTGGACGATCTGTTCGCACGGCTGGGCAAGCACAGCACCGGCAAGAGCTGCCTCTATATCAAGCGGCTGGCCGATGTGGATCTGGCGGTGCTGGAACGGCTGGTGGAAATCAGCTGGGAAGTGATGAACGCGAAGTACCCGGATTGACCCGGCAACAGCGGCCTTCGCTGCAAGGCCTGGCGGGCTTGCACAGTTGTCCGGGTTGACACGCAACAGGGCCGGAATTCCTGTGACTTTAGGGCCCTCCCGTTCCGGCTTAAACTGCTGCAAACAAATTGAATATGTGATTTTCAAACCGGCTTTCCGACGCCCGGATCTGTGAACTTCCATTTCCGCAGCGTCACGCTCCGCGTGTCAGGCTTGCACGCCCCGGCCTGCCGCCTTGGCAGGGGTGCGATCCCGATGTCGACAATGTCAAAGAAGCTGCGCGCGATTCGCCGCCAGCCGCGTGCAGGATGACAGTTCGGCGGCGTGTAGGAAAATGGTTTGCGGGGCCGGCGGACCTGCGCACCGGCCATCCCAGTTCCCGCGTCATACGAACAGGGTTCACGTAGAGGCCGCAGAGTAAAAACAGCGGCGCAGAGATGCCGGGCATGCGGCACTGTCGTTTCGTCCATCCCTGGCCCACACAACCACGCCTATGGGTAAGGATGCTGCACCCACAGTGCGGAACAACCCCTCTGCGCCTCGCTTGTGCCCCCACAAGCTCCTTCAGTTCCGCACGGGGAAGGCAGAGTAATTCGGCACGTATGGGGCGAGGGTGACACTGGCAGTGTGTCCAGGCACCATTTCGCGTTTTCGGGTTTTGGCGAAGGCTTGGCAGATATCGTCCGAAAGTGGGGTTACAATGCGCTTTCCCGCCATTGATGCCTGGCAATAGACACCGCCCAGAAATGCATAATCGAACGCCAGATCGATTTGCGGTCCGCCTCGCTCGGTCAGCGTGACCGGCATGCGAAACCAGTCACTGAAGCGCCAGTGAACCGGCTGATAGAAGTAAAAAGCCGCCGCCCTGTCGCTTCTGTCCCGCGCCGGGATAAAGGACTTGCGGGCGAACAGCTTGCAGGCAGCGCGGTCCAGCCGGGCATAGCCCGAAGTCTTGACCGGTGTGCACGCGGCAAGCTGGCCCTTTGCCGTAATGTGCAGCCGCACAATACTGGTGCCAGCCTGCTTTGCCCGCACGGCGGACGCGGGGATGCGATTGAGAATATCGGGCAGATCGATCGGGCTGGCCAGACGCGGCAAACTGGCGAACCGTTCTTGCGGGGTTGGCGGCAACGGCGGCAGGGCGTGCTTGACCAGAGTGATGGCATTGTCGCCATGGCGCACTCCGAATGCCGCGACCTGGTTGCGGTACCAATAGATATGTCCGAGGTGGTTGCCGAGCAGCGCACGCCCTTGCGCATCCTGCGGCACGGCATAGCGGGCACGCTCGCGCAGCAGATCGCAGGTCAGCCGTGCAAAACGGCTCGACCCATCATCGTCGAGCAGAAATTCGTCCGCTGCGAAGCAGTTCCGGATCTTGCCATCTTGCCCCACAACCATCCGGTATCTGACATGACCGCGCGCATCGGCTGGAGCATCGGCGGGAAAGTCCGCATTGGAAACCCAGCCGAACGGATCGGAAAGCGGGTTGGCGAAGGGTTGCTCTTCGCCGAACGCCGGACTGCCGATCATCACACAGCTGCAAAACAGAAGGGTCCGCTTCATCGGCCAAGAGATATGCGATCTTGTTTATCATTGGCCTAACGGCGGGGCTGATCAGGGTGGCGGTGCCATCCGTGAATGGGGCTGAAAGTTTGGCGGGTAAGGGCATCTCAGCGCAACCGGGAAGCGCGCACCGGCCATCCCAATCCCCGCGTCATGAGAACAGGGTTCACGCAGAGGCCGCAGAGAAGAAGCAGAGGCGCAGAGATGCCGGGCATGCGGCACTGTCGTTTCTTCCATTCCCCGCCGCGCCAAAACCGCACCCATGGATAAGGAAGCTGAGCTACAGTCCAGAACAAGCCCTCTGCGCCGCTCTTCTGCCTCTGCGTGAATCCTAAATTCCGGAGCTTTCGGGTGACGCGGCGCGAGCCGGTGTGGCTTGGCCCAGGCGATGCAGTTTAGGGGTTTACGGACCTGTCACCGTAATTCTCCGTAATTCTCTGTCACCGTAATTCTAGTTCACCTGTCGCCGTAATTCTAATTGACGAATTGAGCGCGCTACGACCGTTATGACTAGATTCTCCTAGCGAAGTCACCGATTTCAGCATCCTCAAATGGTTCGTCTACGGTACGATTACCCTCCTCGATCTCTTCGACTGGCGGTGCCCCAAGGCCAGCAATCCGAAATGGATTGTTTCGAGTGACAATCTTTTTAATTCCAGGTAGTTGCCGAGTATCAATTGATTTGATTGTGCAAAACCTATCTTGTAAGTGCACAACCTTACCGCGCCCTCTAATTATTTCAAGAATGCCGAGGGATTCTCCTGTTTCAGGATCAGTTATTTCTTGTCCCAGTCCATAAATCAAAAATTTTTGAACGCTTTGTATTCCGTCATCACGTCCAACATTTAAGACTATGTGAAAATCGTCGATAATCGCAGCCACTCTAATCGCTTTTGCTTGGTTAATTATTTCTAATGAGTTATTGCTTCCTGAATCGGGCATCACGAAGCCCTCCAATCCTGCGCGGGTTTGACAATAATGTCTGAAAGCTTCAATTTAGTTAGTTGAGCCATTATGTCTTCATTGTCGTCGTAAAACTTCTCTACTACTTGAATTTGAATCAATCTATTGGCTTGGATATTGGAAACAATGCCAAGTGCCAGGGGGCGTTCGTAGTCGCCATCTTTTTGATAAATATTTAGCCTCGCACCGTAGCCTATCCATTCCTCTGGCTCGCAGATAATTATTGAATTATTTTCTATAACTGCTCTAATCTTAGGAAGTTTGAAGTGGTGCGTTTTTGTGTCATAGACTAACCATATTAGAAAAAATATAAAAGTGAGGTACAAGACATTCATAAGAACAAATGACCAGTACTCCGCTCTAAATTTCTCACCACCTATTGTTAGCAGGAAACCGCCAATCGCGACAAAAGCGAGAAGCGACCCGAGGAGCGGTTTGCCAAAATGCGTGTATGGATTTTGATTATCTACCACAGCGCCTCCAGCAAACTGTTTCGTAAAATCTGCTATGCCTTTAGAAAGGTGTCAAGTCTTGGACGAGACTAAGCCCAGTTACTGGTTCAGATATTTTGCACGTGAGGCATGCTTATTCAACTCTCAACCCTATATGCAGGCATACAAGTCCGCCTCACGCCGCCACAGCCAGCCTCACCCCGAGTGCCCGCGTCACCTTCAACAAGGTGTCCAGCGTCGGGTTGCCGTTCTCCCCGAACGCCTTGTAGAGTGCCTCGCGGGAGATGCCGGTTTCGCGGGACAATGCGGTCATGCCGCGCGCGCGGGCGACGGTGTTGAAGGCGTGGCGGATCAGGGCGGGGTCACCATCTTCGAACGCCGCTTCAAGATAGTGCCGAATGTCGGAATCAGAGCCGAGAAATTCGGCTGCATCCCAGACTTTGGTGGAAATGCTCATGGCTACTCCAGTTCTTCGGTCATGCGGATTGCAGCGGCGATGTCCGCGTTTTGGCTCTTCTTGTCGCCTCCGCACAACAGGATCACGATCTCTCCTGCGCGTTCGGTAAAATAGACCCGGTAACCGGGGCCGTAATCGACTTTCATTTCGCGCACCCCATTGGTCAGGTTGCGGTGCTGGCCGGGATTGCCCAGAGCCAATCGGTCGATCCGAATGGCAATCCGTGCAACTGCCGCCCGATCCCGCAAGCCCTTGAGCCATGCAGCGAAAGTGTCGGTGCGAATGACGGTTTTCACATGGGGTGTGTAATTCAGATTACGGAATGTGTCAACTTTGGATTACAGGTGGTAGTACGTCCGGCCCGCCACCTATCCCCCCAAATGCCACTCCGGCGCCTGATCCAGGGCTGACAGCCTTGCCGCCTCCGCGCTGATGTAATCCCGAGTCATTGGCACGGCGCTGCGGCGTTTTACGCTTTGGATATGGAAGTTGACCATGCCGCCGTGGCGGAAGCTTTGCTCCGCTCCCGCGAGGTAGAATTGCCACATCCGGAACAGGCGCGAGTCGTAGAGCGCGGTAATCTCTGCCTCGTGCAGGGTGGTGCGGCGATACCATTCGGCCAGGGTGTAGGCGTAGTGATAGCGCAGCACTTCGATGTCCGCGATCTCCCAGCGGTTGCGTTCCAGTGCCGAAACCAGTTCGCTCATCGCCGGGATGTAGCCGCCGGGGAAGATGTATTTGCGGGTCCACTTGTCGGTCGTCCCCGGCGGGCCGGTGCGGCCGATGGTGTGGGTCAGCATGATCCCGTCGTCGGCCAGCAATTCGTTGGTCTTGGCAAAATACTCGCCAAAATGCGGCGCGCCGACGTGTTCGATCATGCCGACGCTGGTGATCCGGTCGAACTCGCCCTGAACATCGCGGTAGTCGATCAGCTGGAATTTGACCTTGTCGGCCACCCCAGCCGCCTCGGCACGTTCATTGGCGAAGCGGACCTGATCCGGGGCGAGGCTGACGCCCAGCACCTCGCAGCCGAAATGGCGGTTGAGGTAAAGGCCAAGCCCGCCCCAGCCGCAACCAATGTCGAGCAGGCGCATGCCCGGTTCCAGCCGCAGCTTGGCCGCGATCAGCGCCTGCTTGTCAATCTGCGCGCGTTCCAGCGTGTTCGCCGGATCCTTGTAATAGGCCATGGTATATTGGCGGTCTTCATCAAGGAACAGCTCATAGAACTGGCGGGTCAGGTCATAGTGGTGGACCACATTCTTGCTGGCCTTGGCGCGCAGGTTGACCTGATCGGCCTTGAACGCCAGCCAGTCCACCGCGCGCTTGGCCTTGCTGGGCGGCTTGACGCTCGCTCCGGGGCGGTTGGCATTGCCCATGACCAGCAGCACCATGTCGCGAATGTCATGCGGTGGTTCGACCACCAGCCGCCCGTCCATATAGGCCTCACCCGCGCCAACCCGGGGATCGCGCGCGATGTGCAGTGCGGCGCCTTTGTCAGTCAGGCGGATCCGCACCGGATCGGCGGCAGGATCGCCGAAACTGTATTGCTTGCCGTCATGATCGGTCACCAGCAACTGACCGTTGCGGACCAGCGCCGAGAGCATCCTGGAAAGTAACCACATGGCGTGGAGACTAGGGCCGCGACCACTGCTGGCAAGGGCAAAGTCGCGCTGTCCATCTTGCCAATCCCGCAGCCTGCCGCCAGTAACGGCACAGCAAACCCATTTGACCCTGTGGAGAGACCCCGATGACCCTGCGCCGCCTGCTGCTGTCCAGCGCCCTTGTTGCCACGCCTCTGGCCATGCCGGGCGCGGCCTTTGCCGATGAGGGCATGTGGACCTTTGACGGATTTCCGGCGGCCCGGATGCAAAAGGACTATGGCTGGTCGCCCGATTCTGCCTGGCTCGACAAGGTCCGCAGCGCGGCGGTGCGGCTGACCGGCGGGTGCTCGGCCAGCTTCGTTTCGCCTGAAGGGCTGATCCTGACCAACCACCATTGCGTGGTCGATTGCGCGCAGAACCTGTCGACCGCCGACAAGGATCTGGTTGCCAATGGCTTTGTTGCGGATACCCGCAGCAAGGAAACCAAGTGCCCCGGGCAGCAAGCCGAAGTGGTCACCGCGATCACTGACGTGACTGACAAGGTCAAGGGTGCGATCGGCAGCGAAACCGGGCAGGCGCTGGTCAAGGCGCGCGACGGGGCGATCGCCAATCTCGAAAGCCTGAGCTGCCCCGATACCAAGCTGACCCGCTGCCAGGTGGTGACGCTGTTCGGCGGCGGACAGTACAAGCTGTACCAGTACCGCAAGTATTCCGACGTGCGGTTGGTCTGGGCCCCGGAATTCCAGGCCGCGTTCTTTGGCGGTGATCCGGATAATTTCAACTATCCGCGCTATGCCCTCGATGCTTCGTTCCTGCGCGCTTATGAAGATGGCAAGCCGGTCAAGGTGGCGAGTTTTCTGAAATGGAATCCGCGCGCGCCCCAGCCGGGCGAGGCGACTTTCGTGGTCGGCAATCCCGGTTCGACCCAGCGGCTGTTCACGAGCGACCAGTTGGCGTTCCAGCGTGAGGTGTCGCTGCCGATCACCCTGGCGATCTATTCCGAACTGCGCGGCCGCGTGATCACGGCGATGGAGCAAAGCGAGGCGAAAAAGCGTGAGGGCGGGGACACCCTGTTCGGGATCGAGAACAGCCTGAAGGTGTTCATCGGCCGCCAGCAGGCGCTGAACAGCCCGGCCTTCACCGCCAAGCTGGCCGCTGCCGAAGCCGACCTCAAGGCCAAAAGCGCGGGCAACGCGGCGCTGGGCAATCCCTGGGGCGATGTGGCGAAAGCAGTCAGCGCCTACCGCGAGGTCTATCTACCCTATCGCTTCATGGTGCCGACCAGCGACCTTTATGATTATGCCGAAACGCTGGTCCGCGCTGCGGAAGAGCGCGGCAAGCCCAATGCCGAGCGGCTGCCGGGTTACACCGATTCCAGCCTGCCGCTGACCGAAAAGCAGCTGCTGGATGAACGCCCGATCTACCCCTGGCTCGAACAACTCAAACTGGGTTGGTCGTTTTCCAAGGCGCGCGAATATCTGGGAGCGGATGACGCAGATACCCGGCTGATCCTGGGCAAGGAATCGCCCGAAGGCCTCGCCGCGCGGCTGGTCGCTGGCAGCAAGCTGGCCGATCCGGCGGTGCGCAAGGCGCTGTGGGAAGGCGGCAAGGCGGCGATCGAAGCCTCTGACGATCCGCTGATCCAATACGCCCGCAAGGTCGATCCGCGTGAGCGTGAGCTGAAGAAGCTGGTCGATGAGCGCTACACCGGCCCGCTTGCCAGCGCCGGAGCCAAGCTGACCCAGGCGCGGTTCGCGGCCTATGGCGACACGCAGTACCCGGATGCGACGTTCACGCTGCGGATCAGCTATGGCAAAGTCGCGGGCTGGAAGGAACGCGGCGCGGATGTGACCCCGGTCACCACCCTTGGCGGCGCCTTTGACCGCGCAACCGGCAATGAGCCGTTCAATCTCGCCAAGAGCTTTGCCGCGAACGAGGCAAGGATCAACAAGGCGACGGCCTATGACTTTGTCACCACCAATGACATCATCGGCGGCAATTCGGGTTCACCGGTGGTGGCCAGGGACGGCTCGGTGATCGGTGCGGCGTTTGATGGCAACATCCATTCGCTGGGTGGCAACTATGGCTATGAGTCTGACGTCAACCGCACCGTGGTGGTCAGCTCTGCAGCGGTGCACGAAGCGCTGACCAATATTTACCCGGCTCCCGCGCTGGTAAAGGAACTGGCCGGGAAGGGCGGCAAGGGCGGCAAAGGGAAGTAGGTGCCGTGAAGCCCCCCTCCCGCTTGCGGGAGGGGGGAACGGGCTACCCCAGCCAGCCCAGAATTTGCGCCAGCTGCCACAACCCCAGCACCAGAAACAGCAGCGCTGCGGCCATGCGGGTGGCGTTCAGGCTGACCCGCTTGACCAGTTCCTCGCCCAGGAACACTGCCGGGCCATTCGCCAGCATCATGCCCAAAGTCGTCCCTGCCGCGACCACCAGCACGTTGTGATACTGCGCGCCCAGGGCAATTGTGGCGATCTGGGTCTTGTCGCCCATTTCGACCAGAAAAAAACTGACCAGCGTGGTCAGGAACGCCCCGCCGCGGTGCTTGAAGCCTTCCTCGTCATCATCCAGCTTGTCGGGCACCAGGGTCCAGGCGGCCATCGCGATGAAGCCCAGCGCAACGGCAATGCGGAACCATGGCGCGTCCAGCAGTCCGGCCACTTCCTGCCCGACCAGTGCGGCAAGGGCATGATTGGCCATGGTGGCCACGAGAATGCCGGCCAGGATCTGCCACGGCGCTCGCAGCCGTGCGGCCAGGACAATGGCAAGCAGCATGGTCTTGTCGCCGATTTCGGCGAGGGCGACCACGGAGGTGGATGCGAAAAAAGCGCTGAGCAGGGAGGGAATCATTGCCGCGCGAGGTAGAGCACGTCGCGCGGCTGTGCCAGCAGATGTTGGCCGCTGTCGATGTAAAGCGTTTCACCGCTCGCCAGCCAGCCTTGCGACAGCCACAACGCCGCATCAGCCAGTTCACGCGGAGCAGTCAACCGTTGCAGCAGGTTCATCCGCCCGCTGGTCTCATGCTCATGCTCGGCCTGATCGAAGCTGGGCAGCATCGCCCCGGGGGCCAGACCATAAATGCGGTCGTCCGCTCGGTCCTGTGCCATGGCGAGCATTTTTACCGTGGCTGCCAGCGCGTGTTTGGCCATGGTGTAGCTGAAGAAATCGGGGTTGGGGTTACGCAGTTTCATGTCGAGGAACTGCACCACCCGGCGGCCTCCGCTGGCGCGGGCTGTGGCCAGATAGCGCTGGCTCATCCGGGCTGGGGTTTCGGCATTGACGGTGATCGCCTCGGCGAAAATCGCCGGATCGATCGCCTGCGCGGTATCGAGCTGGAACACGGCGGCACAGTTGACCAGCATCCGCCAATCGCCCAGCCGCGCGGCCAGATCGTCGATCATCGCCAATGCAGCGTCACCATCCAGCAGGTCGCACAGCACCGTTTCGGCAGAAGGCAGGCTGGCAGCCAGTTCGGCGGCGGCGTCGGGGGAGTGACCTGCGTGGATCACCACGTGCCATCCGGCAGCGGCAAAAGCGCGGGTCAATTCCGCGCCGATGCGCTTGGCGCCGCCGGTGATAAGAACTGCGGGTCGGGACATCACCCGGGTCCATGCGGGCGATGTCCCGATTTCGTCAAGCGATTAGCTGTGTCAGGCAGACCATATCCAGCTAACCAACCTCCGGTCGAGACACCGGGCGCAGCATTTCGACTTCGCTCGATGCGAACGGGAAGTGGGGATCAATTTGACTCCGACGCGCGGTTCATCGGCAGCGGGATGAACCCTTGCCCAGTTCGTTGCCGATCAGCGCCCCGGCGGCAGCACCCAGGATTGTGCCGGGCGCGCGGTCGCCGCGGGTGTCGATCGAGCGGCCGACCAGCGCACCGGCAACCCCGCCGATCAGCAGGCCGACCGTGCCATCACCCCGGCGGCAGTAATTGCGCCCATCGTCCCCGCGCCAGTAACGGATGCCGTTATCAGTGCGGTAATAGCGGCGGTCATCGTCATGAAAGCGGTCATGGTGGCGATTGCCATGCGCCGGGGCCCAGCGCGGCGGATCGGCGGCAACGGGCATGGCGGGCAGGGCGGTGACCGCGATCAGAGCGGCCAGGACAGTCTTGTTCATGCGCTGTCTCCTTCTTTGCAGGTTGGAAAACGTGACCACAGACTGGCCCGCGCACCCCAACCGCAGATGAACGCAGCGACGAACCGTGCAGGGCCAAGACAAGCCGCCCTTGCCGCGCGGCAAAGTGAGACCATTTGCACGACGAGCCGATCCGGCTAGCACTGCCGCCCAAGGAGAATCGCACAATGCAGCTCGATCTGGTTGACGTTTTCGGTGCGCGCGCTTTTGCCGGAAACCCGCTGGGGGTGGTCCACGGGGCTGAAGGCCTGAGCGATGCGGCGATGCTGCAACTGACCCGCTGGCTGGGTTTTTCGGAAACGACCTTTCTGTTGCCGCCAACCGATCCGGCGGCGGATTACCGTGTGCGGATATTCTATCCGGCGGGCGAATTGCCCTTTGCCGGGCACCCGACGCTGGGCACTGCCCACGCCTGGCTGCGATCCGGCGGGGTTCCGCAAGTGGCGGGAACGATCTTGCAGCAATGCGGGGTTGGTCTGGTCGAGGTGCGGCAGGACGGCGATCTGCTCGCTTTCAAGGCTCCGCCAATGGCCCGCACCGGGCCGCTGAGCGCAGAGGATTTGGCGGAAGCCTTGCGCGTGACTGGCGCCACTCCCGATGCAGTGGTTGAAGCGGTGCATGTTGCCAACGGCCCGAAGTGGCAGCTGCTGCGGCTGCGTTCGGTGGCGGATGTACTGGCGGCGGAACCTGCAGCCAAAGCCCCGCTCGGCACCGATATCGGCCTGTGTGCGCCCGGTGAGAATGGGTTGGATTGGGAACTGCGTGCTTTCTTTGCCAACGGGGTTGGCTCGATCTGCGAGGATCCGGTTACCGGCAGTCTAAACGCTGGTGTTGCCTGCCACTTGTTCGCCAGTGGACTGGCGCAAGGCAGCTACCTGGCAGGACAAGGCCAGAAGGTCGGCGCAGATGGGCGCGTTCATTGCCGGATTGACGCCAACGGCGCGGTCTGGATCGGCGGCCGGGTTGATACGATCGCGGCGGGGGCAGCGCTGCCCGCGCTTTGACGTGCTTACTTGGCCTTCTTCTTGCCCTTGGCGGCTTTCTCCGCTTCGGCAGCGGCGATGGCTTCATCGCTTGACCAGGCGTTAAGCTTGGGCTTGTCCGAAGCTGCGGCCACAGGGGCGGGTTTGGCCTTTTTCTTGCTCTTGGCGGCGGCTTCGGCCTCGGCGGCTTCGATTGCGGAATCCTTCGACCAGGGATTGGGTTTGGTCGAAGCCGCAACTGCCTTTCCGCCGTCCTTGGCCGGTTCGGTAGCGGCTTTGCCCGAACAGCCCATCAGGGCCAGGCTCACCAGTCCAAGTGCCAGCATTGAACGCTTCATGGGAATCGCACCTCCTGTTGGCCGAATCCCTAGGCGTCAAATGTCTAATAAGTGGTAATTCGCCGCTCCGTTCAGCCCAGCGCGGCCTGCTTTTCCTCGGCCAGCCGGTCAAGTTCGGCGCGGCTGAGTTTTTGCGCGGTGGTCTTTAGCTGGCCACAGGCAGCATCGATGTCGCGCCCGCGCGGGGTCCGAACCGGGGCGCTGATGCCCGCTTCGAACACGATTTCCGAAAAGCGCCGCACCCGTTCGGGCGTGGAGCATTCGTAAATCGCGCCGGGCCAGGGGTTGAACGGGATCAGGTTGACCTTGGCGGGCAGTTTGTACTGCTTGATCAGCCGCACCAGCTCGCGCGCGTCGGCGTCGCTGTCGTTCTTGTCCTTGAGCATGACATATTCGAACGTGATCCGCCGCGCATTGCTGGCGCCGGGATAGTCGGCGCAGGCCTGGAGCAGTTCCTCCAGCCCGTACTTGCGGTTGATCGGGACGATTTCGTCCCGCACTTCCTTGCTGACCGCATGGAGCGATACCGCAAGGTTGACGCCGATTTCCTCGCCCGCGCGGGCCATCATCGGCACCACGCCGCTGGTGGACAGGGTGATGCGCCGCTTGGACAGCGCCAGCCCGTCACCATCCATCACCAGCTTCAGCGCATCGCGGACATTGTCGAAATTGTAGAGCGGTTCGCCCATGCCCATCATCACGATGTTGGTCAGCAGGCGTCCGTCGGCGGAATAGCCGCCATCATCGTCCACCAGATCGTCGCCCAGCGCCGCCAGATCGGCCTGCCCCGCACGCGGCCATTCGCCCAGCGCGTCGCGTGCCAGCATGACCTGGCCAACGATCTCGCCGGGGGTGAGGTTGCGCACCAGCCGCATCGTCCCGGTGTGGCAGAACCGGCAATTGAGCGTGCAGCCGACCTGGCTGGAAACACACAGCGTGCCGCGGTCCGCATCGGGGATGAAGACCATTTCGTATTCCTGATCGTCGGCGGTCTTCAGCAGCCATTTGCGCGTGCCGTCGCTGGAATGCTGTGACAGGACCACTTCGGGCCGCCCGATTACAAATCGTTCGCTGAGCCACGGGCGCATGGTCTTGGCGATGTCGGTCATCGCTTCAAACTCGGTCACGCCGCGGTGGTAGAGCCAGTGGAACAGTTGCTTGGCGCGCAGCTTGGAAGCCTTGGCATCCAGCCCGGCTTCGGACAGCAATTCGGCGATACGCTGGCGGGGCAGGCCCAGCAGGTCGATCCGCCCGTCGCTGCGCGGCGTGATGTCACGCGGGGTGGGGACCGGATCGATATTGCCGGGGATCTGCATGATGGGGGTATGGGACATAGGGCGGCGCATATAGGCTGACCGCCCCGGAAAAGCTAGCGCGCCCCCGCGCAGCCGACCATTGCCGCGTCAATCGCGGTTGCCGCGCCCTTGAGATCCCAGGTATTGGAGAAGCCCCGTCCATCGGCCCCGCGTGCGCTGACGGTCATTTCGCTGGCCGAACGCATTGCCGCTACGATCGCCGCGTCGCCGCGTGGGTCAGGGGCCCAGGCGTCTCCGCCGCCGCCAGTCAGACCGATCCGCTGGTTTCCGATTTGCAGGCTGATCGGTGCGCCGGGCTGCAGTTTGCGTGACAGGCGAAAGTGAACCTGCCCGCGCACGTTCTGCTTTGGCCAGAAAGCGACATCGGCATAGGGCTGAAAATCCCGCTGCATGGTGCTGGGCGCTGCCATGGCCAAGGCATAGCAACGCGGTACCTGCGCATCCTTGAATGCGCCCCATTGCCCGAACATGCCCAGGCTGTCCCGCGCAGCGAGCGGGGCAGCCACAAGGCCGACAAGCAGAAGCATCCGGTGCAGTTTCATTACGGGGTCTATTCCCCGATCAGGTCCAGATAGGCAACCACATCGTTGTCGGTGGCGATGAACAGGCCTTCCTGCACTTCCTGTGGCTGTTGTTCGGCCAGCCGCAAGGCTTCCAGCAGCGGGCCGTACATCAAGGTATTGGCGGCCCCGCCTTCGGGGCCGCCATCAAGGTGGTAGAGCCGGACGGTCGCGTGGTCATTGGTGGTGCGCATGACGCGCAGTCATATCAGGAACCGGGCTTACCAGGAACTGGGCGCGCGGTAAAAGGCGAAGCGTTTTACCTTTTGCTTGATCAGGAAGCTTTTGAACTTCACCCTGGCTTCATCGGCGCCTTCGCTGGTCTTGCAGACCAGGTGGGTTCCGGCGCCGGGCAAAGGTTCGATCGCGCTGATCGCGATCCCGGCCTTCTGGCAGCGTTCGGTTACGTCGTCCTGATCGAGCAGGATGTTCATCGCGCGGCTCATGGCTGGATCTCCGGGGCAGGTGTGGATGCGCGGCCAAGGACGGCCCATTGCGGTGCAGCGCTGGCGCCCAGGGCGTCCTGCATTCCTGCAATTGTGCGGGCCATGCCTTGCGCCGTGGTCAGGTGCACTGCGCGGGCCTGAAGGCCGCGGGTGCGCGCTGCGCGGATCAGCAGCAACTGGTGATCGTGATAAAGGGCGTTAAGGTCCATCGGCAGCTCCGTTCAGCAAGCGGGAGCACAACCGGGTCTCTCAGCCACGCGAATGCACAGGAGATTGCGCGTGGTGACGCCTATATGGTGACTTTTCGCAGAATTGTAAGCCCTGATCGGCTATTCGGGATAGCTGATTGCCAGCACTTCCCATTCCTTTTCCCCGCCGGGCAGGTTCACCTTGCGCAGATCCCCCAGACCTGCACCGCGCAATGCTCGGGCCATTGGCGCGCTCCAGCCGATCCGGCCCTCCGAGGCATCCTGTTCGTCATCACCCACCAGGGTAACGATGCGGCGGTTGTCATCCTCGTCAGCGATGCTCACGCTCGCGCCAAACCAGGCGCGGCTGCGATCCTGCTGCTGCGCAGGATCGATCACCCGGCAGGCTTTCATCCGCCGGGCGAGGTGCGCCAGCTCGCGGTCAATCTCGCGCATGCGTTTGCGGCCATAGAGGTAATCGCCGTTCTCGCTGCGATCGCCATTGCCCGCCGCCCAGCTGACGATTTCGACAATCGCCGGTCGTTCGGTGCCCAGCAAGTGATCGTAACGCGCCCGCAGCGCGGCCATGCCCGCAGGGGTGATCGGCGGTCCCTCCTGGCTCATCCCGGGGTGCGCTTGCCCAATACCTGGCTAAGCGGATTGGCCCCACGGAACCGGGCCTTGGCCGGGTGCATCGCTTCATAGACCACGACGTTTTCGGTGACGCGCTGCACGTAGCCGCGGGTTTCGGAAAGCGGGATCTTTTCGATCCAGTCGATCCAGTCGATCCCGCCATTCCGCGGATCGCCATAGGCGCGCAGCCACTTGTTCACATTGCCGGGCCCCGCATTGTAACCCGCGATGGCAAGCGGCCAGCTACCGCCGTAATAGTCCAGCAGCCAGTTGATATAGCTGTTGCCCAGGGTCAGGTTATAACCGGCGTCCTGCGTCAGGGCAGCCATGTTCCATTGCAGCCCGACCTTGGCCGATTCGGCCCGCGCCGTGCCCGGCATCAACTGCATCAGTCCGCGCGCGCCGGCGTGGCTGATTGCGTTCATCGCGAACTGGCTTTCCTGCCGGGAAATTGCATGGATCATGGTCCAGTTGCCGCCCGGGGGGATCGGGATCAGCGGAAAGCTGGTGCGGCGATAGGTGCCGTGTCCATCGACATGCGCGGCCTGGCCCAGGATCACGCCCAGATCACGCCGCCCCAGTTCACGCGCCAGATCGGTGACCATCACGTGATCGGCCTCGGTGCTGGCCTGATCGGCAATTTCGCGGAAGAACCGCACGGCAGTGGGCCAGTCGCTTTCGCGGGCCACTTCGCGCACTGCCTGGGTCAGGGGCAGCGCGTTGAACGCCTCGCGCTCACTGCGGGTTGGAACGATTGCAGGCGTGCTGTCCAGCGCTGGCAGGGCCCGGCCCAGACGTTCCAGCGCCAGCATGCCATAGAATTGGTCGGGATAGGCCGCCGCGAGCTCGAAATAGCGATTGGCTTCCTTGGTGTTGCCCGCGCGCACCATGGCACGACCAGCCCAGTAGAACCCTTTGCTACGGGTCTGCGGCGTGCGGGCGGCGGCGCCATAACGCCAGAATAGCGGCGCAGCCTGATCGCCCCGGCCCAGCCCGCTTAGCGCCATGTTCCCGCCCAGCCACATCAGCGAGGTATAATCGTCGCGGATCTGAAAGCTTTGGCGCGAAACGTCGGTGCCGGGGGCAAAGGCATCGTCAACCATCGCCGCGATCCGCACCGCACTCGCCGCGTCGCTCTTGCGGGCCACCGTGAGCAGCTCAGCAATCCATTTGCGCACATCAAGTGGGGGCTTGGCCAGCTGGGGGCGGGTTGCGTGGAGATAGATTGCAGCAGAGCTTTGCCCCGAATTGCGCAAATAGCGTGACCGGGCATAGACATAGCCCGCGTCCTTTGCGGCATCGGCAGCGGGCACAATCCCGGCGCCTGCAGGGTCACTGCCGTTGGCCATGCCCAGCCGCGCCAGAAAGCCCATCCGTGTCGCTGCAGAGACATAGGCGATCTGGCGCTCTGCCTGTGCGGTTGCCCCGGCCCACAGCAAGGCATCCATTCGCGCATCATGATCGGCCATGGTCAGCGTGGGAGCGAGCCGGGCGAACAGCGTGGCTTCGGACACGTCGCTCATCGCCCCGCCGCGCCATGCCTCAAGCGCAGTCTGCGCCGCCTGCGGACGGCCCATGGCATAGAGCGCGGCCGCATACTGCGCGCGGGCAGCGTTGGTTACCGGCGGAAAGCGATCGAAAAATGCGGTCACACGGGCCGGTTCCGCCGCCTCTCGCGAAAGGGCGGTTTCCGCCTTGATCCGCATTTTCGGTTCTTCCGGAAAGCCCGGATAGGTCAGCAGAAAACCGGCGTAATCGGCAAAGTTCAGGCTGTCAGTGGCGCTCAGCTGCTTCCAGCGCGCGACGCCCAGCACCATGTCGCCAGCCGGCTTGCCCACCAGCACGGCACGCGCATGGTCCCATTCGCTGCCGTCCGCGCCGTCCTGAGCCCTGGCGCAACCCGGCAACAAAGCCAGTGTAAGCAGCGGGATAGCAAATGTGATGCGCAACATGCTGGACATTGTCGGCAAAGGCTCCTTATCAGGCGCTGAACGTAACAGCACCCCGCCTATGGGGCATTAGCAAAGGTCATGTCCATGTTCTCCGGTTCAATTCCGGCTCTGGTGACTCCTTTCCGCGACGGAGCGTTTGACGAGAAAGCCTTTCGCCGCCTGGTTGATTGGCAGATCCTGAACGGATCGGCGGCGCTGGTCCCTTGCGGCACCACCGGCGAAGCAAGCACGCTGTCCAATGCTGAACACCACCGGGTCATCGAAGTTTGCATCGAGCAGGCGGCGGGCCGGGTGCCGATCATTGCCGGGTGCGGATCGAACGATACGATGAACGCGCGGCTCCACCTCAACTTTTCGAAGAAGAGCGGGGCGCGCGCCGGGCTGTGCGTGGCGCCTTATTACAACCGTCCCAGTCAGGAAGGGCTGATTGCCCATTTCAGCTTTCTGGCCGAAAACACCGATCTGCCGATTGTGCTCTACAACGTGCCGGGCCGGACGGTGACCGACCTGAAGCCTGAAACGGTGATCGAACTGGTCCGGCGCTATCCCAAGACTTTCGTGGCGATCAAGGACGCGAGCGGCGATCTGTCGCGCGTGACCGATCACCGCATGGGGATTGCGCGCGATTGGTGCATGCTGTGCGGCGATGATGAGCTGGCCTTGCCGTTCAACGCCGCTGGCGGGGTTGGCTGCATTTCGGTGACGGCCAATGTCGCGCCGCGGCTGTGTGCCGATTTCCAGCAGGCCTGTGCCGAAAACAACCTGGAAAAGGCGCGCGAACTGAACGACAAGCTCTATCCGCTGCACTACGCGATGTTTGACGATGCCTCACCCGGGCCGGTCAAGTATGCGCTCAGCCGGGTGCATGACTGGATCGGTGATGAATTGCGCCTGCCGCTGGTGCCGTGCAACGCCGAAGCACGCAAGGCCGTGGATGCCGCGCTGGAACATGCCGGTCTGGTCTAGGTGAATTTACAAAGTCCGCTGCGAACCGGACTGCAAGGCGCAAATCCTTAATCCTCCCGCAACCATGAAACGGGAGTAAGCGCATATGATCGGCAGCGGCAGTCAGGCAGCCATTTCAGAACGGCTGAATTTCATCGAGTTCGGCGATGCCGACCGTGCCGCCTTGCGCGGGATGAAGCCTATCCTGGACAAGGCGATGGGGCCTGCGCTGGACCGGTTCTATGCCCGGATTCGCAGCAATCCGGAAACCGGTCATTTTTTTCGCGACGATACCCATGTTGGCCGCGCCAAGGGTGCGCAGGCCAGTCACTGGTCGGTGATTGCCGAGGCAAACTTTGATGAAAGCTACGTCAACCGGGTTCAGACCATCGGCCGCACCCACGCCCGGATCGGGCTGGAGCCGCGCTGGTACGTCGCGGGCTATTCGCTGGTCGCGCAGAACCTCGTCACCGAACTTATCGAACAGCGCCGGTTTACCCCGCGGCGCAAATTGGCGCAGGAAGTAAGCGCGCTGATCAAGGCGATCCTGCTCGACATCGAAATCTCTGTTTCGGTCTATCAGGAGACTACCGACGAAACGATCGTCAGCAGTTTCGGCACAGCGCTTTCCGAACTGGCGCAGGGCAATCTGACTTATCGCCTGAGCGATGTTTCAAGCCGTTTTGCGCAGCTCCAGAACCACTTCAACCAGGCTGCCGAACAGCTCGAATTCAGCCTGAGCGGCGTGGCCCGGACCGCCGGAACAGTTCGAATCGCGGCCGAGGAAATTGCCAGCGCCGCGAACGATCTGGGCCTGCGGACTGAACGGCAAGCCGGTTCGCTTGAAGAAGCCGCCGCTTCGATGCGTGAGGTCAACGATTCGGTTCAGGCCAGCGCCCGCGGTTCGGCAGAGGTCCACACGGCAGTCGGGCTGACCCAGCAGGAAGTTACCGAAGGCCAGCGGGTGGTCACCAGCGCGCTGGAAGCCATGCAGGCGATCGAGCGGTCATCTCAGGAAGTGTCAAAGATCATCGAACTGATCGATGGAATCGCTTTCCAGACGAACCTGCTTGCACTCAATGCCGGGGTCGAGGCTGCCCGGGCCGGTGATGCCGGCAAAGGCTTTGCCGTGGTGGCTACCGAAGTGCGGGCGCTTGCCCAGCGCAGCGCCGACGCCGCCGGGGACATCAAGCAACTGATCGTATCCAGCGGCGAAAAAGTGGGTGAGGGCGTGTCGCTGGTGGGTGCGACGAGCGAGACGCTGAGCCGGATTGTCGAGCGGGTCAATGACGTGAGCGGTCACATCGACGCGATCCGTAAAGCCAGCGAACGGCAGGCAAGCAGTCTTGCGCAGGTCAGCAACACGGTTTCGGAAATGGACCGTTCAACCCAGCAGAACGCGGCCATGGTCGAACAATCCAGTGCTGCCGCACGAAGTCTGGCTGATGAGGCATCGGCGCTTAACGGCCTGGTCGAACGGTTCCGGACGGGGGGCGGTGCTGGCGGGATCGCATTTGCGCGGGCCGCCTGACCGATTCAGCGCTGGCGCCGCAGCGGCTCCATCGATTCGGCAAAGTATCTCGCCCAGACGTACCGCCACGGGACGACGAAATAGGCCACGATAATCCCGATGCAGTCATAGAACATGCTGTCGATGTCTGCATTCCAGCGCCCGTTGAGCCAGGCGCGCAAGGCAATCAGGATGAGCCACACGGTTTTCCAGGCTATTTCGTACAGCATCAGCGGCAGCATCTGCAGCGGATAGCGCACGCCAATCAGGCTGATCAGCGCCAGTGCCGCCAACATTGATTTGCCCACGCCCTTCCACAGCGGCCAGTCTGCCCAATCCAGCAACAGCTGCCGCCAGACCACGCTGCCCATTATTACCGCCATCAACAGGAAGAGCAGACGAATCGCATTGATCCGCCACATCGCGACCGGGGGAAGGGGCGGTGGTGTGGTGGCTAGCATGGGTGATTTTCCGTTCAGTTGAAGCAATTGGTGTATTAGTGTAATACTACAATGCACCTGTCAACCGGCCTGAGGCGGCAAAAGTTCGGCAGAACGGTGTCTGACCACGCGGGATTGGTTTGAATTTTACCATTCCGGCCCTACATGCGGGCAGATCATGGCCCGTCCGTCCCGCGAACAGTTCGACAAAAAGAAGGTCGTCGCCGAAAACCGGCGCGCCCGGTTCGATTACTTCATCGAGGAAGTGTTCGAAGCCGGGATCGTCCTGACCGGGACCGAGGTGAAAAGCCTGCGGTTCGGTGAAGGTTCGATCGCCGAAAGCTATGCCGAAGTGAAGAACGGCGAAGTCTGGCTGGTCAATTCCAACGTGCCCGAATTCAGCCACGGCAACCGTTTCAACCACCAGCCCAAGCGGCTGCGCAAGCTGCTGCTGAACGAGCGCGAAATCTCCAAGTTCCACGGTGCCGTGGAACGCAAAGGCATGACCCTGGTGCCGCTGTCGGTCTATTTCAACGGCCGGGGCCGCGCCAAGGTTGAACTGGCACTGGCCAAGGGCAAGAACGTGGCGGACAAGCGCGCGACGATCAAGGAACGGGACTGGAAGCGCGATCAACAGCGGATTATGCGGGAATACAAATGACGACCCTGATGACCCGCGTAATCAACTGGGCGCAGCGCAACATGCCCAAGCGTGAAGAGCTGGAACACAGCCGCTTCGCTGGGCCATTGGCGCGGCGGCAGGAACTGTGGCGCTTTACCCGCCGTTCGGTTCCGCGCGGGGTAGCCGTGGGGCTGCTGGTGGGGATTTTCGCCCTGATCCCGGGAATCCAGATTGTCGGTGCTGCGCTGATGTGCGTGCCGTGTCGGGGCAATATCCCGCTCGCTGCCTTGATGACGTTCCTGTCCAATCCGGCCACCACTCCGCTGATCCTGATCGGGGCGATCCGGATCGGCAACTGGCTGGGCTATCACGCCGACGTATCGACCTTTTATGCGCTGTATGAAAACGGCGCAGGGCTGCGCGAATGGGCGATGTGGCTGCTGTCTGATGCTGCCCCGGCGCTGCTGATCGGTTTGTTCTTCATTGCCACCATTGCCGGGGCGATCGGCTATGTCGTGTCGGCGATCGGCTGGACCTGGTGGATCCGCCGCAAGCGCCGGCTGGCGATGGAACGGATCCGTGCGGGAGCTGCGAGCGAGTGAGCGCGCCGGTCGCCGCATCTGCGCGACCTGGCAGCGGCGATCGCATGCTGCTGGGTGGGGCACTGCTGCTAAGCTTGGGGTTGGTCTGGCTGGTCAGCGGATCGGTGGTGTTGACCGGCGGGTTCGCGGCAGGCCTGCTCGCGCTGGGCGGACTTGGCTGGATCCTGCTTCGGCCCAAACCCGAAGAACGCGAAATCGAATATGCCTTGCCCGATTGGTCGGTAACCGTTGCCGCGATCGAGCAGGGTGATGTCGCCGTGGGGATTGTTGATCGGGCGGGGCGGTTGGTTTGCGCCAATTCCCGCTATGAAGCCTGGTTCGGCATGCAAAGCGCACCACCGCGCCTGCCGGTTGATCCCGGCTCGCTTGACCGCCTGGCCAAGACCGGCCGCGCGGCATGGCGCGATGGCGCAGCGGTGGCCGATGTAATCGAAAGCCAGGGTCAACGCTGGAAAGCGGCGGCGCTGCGGGCGGGCCGCGGGGATGACTATCTGGTGTGGACATTCTCGGCCTTGGTCGATCCCGATCCGGTAGCGGCGCTGGTCCCTTACCTTGATGGCAAGCTGGGCCGTGCGCTGAGCCAGGCGGGGATTGCCGCCGCGATTGTTGATCCTGATGGCACTTTGCGTGCGCATAGCGCCGGTTTTGCCCAGCGCGCCACGGGCGATGGGGCCGTGCTGCTTACCGGCAAGCCATTCACCACTTTGCTGCAACAGGACGAGCGTGACCGGATCAGCTGGGCGCGTGAGGGCAAGCGCGGTGCGCCGTTGACTATGTATTACTTGCCCGTGACCGATCCCGATGCTGGCGCGCCGGACTATGCCAATGCGCCCAGTCTGATGCTGCTGGTGGATCAGGGCGTAGGGTTGGGGGCAGGCGCCGGAGCCGGGGGCGAGGGCGGCAGTGCGACCGTGCCGCATCTTGAAGCTTTGCTCGGCCAGCTTCCCCTTGGTCTGGCCATGGCGGATCGTGACGGGCGGCTGCTGTTCGCCAACCCGGCTTTCCTGCGCGCGGCGGGCCGCGAGGAGCAGGGTGCGCCAACCTATCCCACCGATCTGGTGGTGCAGGAAGACAAGGGCCCGCTGTCTGACGCAATCCGCCGGTTTGCCCAAGGGCCGGCAGCCACCGGGGACATCGCGGTGCGGCTTAAGCACCAGCCGGAAGACCCGGTCTCGCTCAGCCTGGCGGGCGTGCGCGGATTGGGCGAGGCGGCGGTGCTGCTGGGTCTGACTGACAGCACCGAGGAAACCCGGCTCAAACGGCAAGTCGCACAGGCGACCAAGATGCAGGCCGTGGGACAACTCGCTGGCGGGGTTGCCCACGATTTCAACAATGTGCTGACCGCGATCCTTGGTACCTGCGATCTGATGCTGCTGCGCCATACCCCCGGTGACAGCGACTATGACGATATCCAGCAGATCCGCGCCAATTCCAACCGCGCCGCCAGCCTCACGCGGCAGCTGCTCGCCTTCAGCCGCCAGCAGACGCTGCGCCCCGAAGTGCTGCAACTGCCCGATGTGGTCAGCGACGTATCGCACCTGCTCAAGCGCCTGATTGGCGAGAAGATCCAGCTGACGGTCACGCACGATCGCGATCTCGGCCCGGTCCGTGCCGATCCGACCCAGCTGGAACAGGTGATCGTCAATCTGGCGGTCAACGCCCGCGATGCAGTGCTGGCCCGCGGTGATGGCGTGGGCAAAGTCACGCTCGCCACCCGCAAGATCGGCGCGGCAGACGTGCGCGCGATGCAGGGCGGGATCATGCCGATGGGTGATTACACCGCGCTGGTAGTGCAGGATACCGGCACAGGAATCGCCCCCGATCACCTCGGCAAGATTTTCGAACCGTTCTTCACCACCAAGGATCAGGGCAAGGGCACGGGCCTTGGCCTTTCCACGGTCTATGGGATCGTCAAGCAATCGGGCGGGTTCATCTTTGCGGATAGCGAAGTGAACAAGGGCACCACTTTCACTGTCTACCTGCCGGTCCACCATGCTTCGGCCCATAGCGAAGCGCCGGAACCGCAGGCCAAGCCGCAGCCCCAGATCGAATGGTCCGGCGGCGGACGGGTGCTGCTGGTGGAAGACGAAGACATGGTCCGCGCCGTCGCCGAACGGGCGCTGACCCGCGCGGGCTATACGGTCACCACTGCCAGCGATGGCGACATCGGACTGGAAATCGTCGAGAACGGGGGCGAGTTCGACATGGTCGTGTCCGACGTGGTCATGCCCGCGATGGACGGCCCCACCATGATCCGCGCGATCCGCAAACTCCGCCCGGACCTGCCGGTGCTGTTCATGTCGGGCTATGCCGAAGAACAGCTGCGCAAGGAGATCGACATTGCCGACGTCCATTTCCTGCCCAAGCCGTTTTCGGTGCAGCAGATCGGGGACAAGGTTGGGACTGTGCTGGCGCAATCGAAGTGATATGCTGGCCCGGTCGATTTGGGGAAAGGGACCGGACATGAAGCATCTTGTGACAATCGCCGCAGCACTTGGAATGGCGGCCATGCCCGGCACCGGCGCAGCACAGACCGTCAAGGCGATCAGCGGTGCAGCTGTAGCCAAGGTTACTCCAGACCGGATTGCCGCAGCCGCGCGGCGGGCACAACGCCCGACGGCGCTGGCCAAGGCAACGCTGGCGGCGACTGCGCAAAAGGTGCTTGGCCTGACAAGCCAACCGTCGATCGGAGAGCCGGTCGTGCTCAATGCCTCGCAGATGTACGTGAATGGGACCACGCTCTGGTTCGAACAGGTGACCTATTCAGCGATTGACGCGACGCCGGTGGTGGCACTGGGCCAGGAAGGCGCCAAATCGCGGATCAACATCATGTATTCCGCCAGTTCAAAGCCCTTGATGGTCGATTGCGACTTTCAACTGTCAGCGGCGAACGGCCTGCCGTTCAATGCCTCTTTCATGGTCTATCAGGTTGGTGCTTCGTCCGCGCCGGTCTATTCGGGAAGTGGCCAGATCGGTGCGGACGGGCATCTGGTTCTGGCCGTACCTGGATCGCAGACCAGCCCAAAGTTGCAGCTGCAGATCAGCATGCCCTCGTTTCCGGGGTGGTCCGATTTCATGATGCTCAACGCCTGCCGAGTGTACCAGCTCGGCTGAGCAAATAGTCCACCCGCTCCAGCCCCAGCCGCCTCAGCGGCGCGCCCAGCAATCCGCTCATCAGCAAGGCCTGCACCTGCTTGCCCGGCCAAAGTCGTGAGAGCGGAGCGAAAACACGGTCACGCACGTGCGCGGGGAACGCCGCGTTGGACTGATAGAGCGGCGTGAAGAACGCCGTCGCCCATTGATACAACGCCACATGCCATCCGCGCAGCTGCACCGTGAGCGCCGGGGCGAGCGCCGGATCGCCGCCCAGCCGGAGCGCTTCGGCCAGGCCCCAGGCATCGAGCAGCGCCATGTTCGCGCCCTGGCCTAGCTGCGGGCTGGCGGTGTGCCAGCTATCGCCGATATGGATCAGCCGGTCTTGCGCCGGGACGGGCAGGGTGCGGTGCGCGTAACGCGCCATGGTCAGTTGGGCGGGATCGGTCACCTGCTCGGCCAGCGGAGCGCATTCGGGCCACAGTGCCGCCACTTCATCGCGCCAGCTATCCAGCCCGCGATCCAGCCAGGCCGGATAGTCCTCGCAGCGCAATGACCAGAACAGCGCGAGCTCTTCGCCGTGGCCCGGGCGCTGGCCAGTCGGCAAGACCCCGACCATCTCACGCGCTGCGCGGTAGCGCTGTTCCAGCCGTTGCCGGTCGAACGGCCCATGCTCTGGCCAGGGCAGCGTAACCCACAGTGCTCCGAACGGCAGCGCACGGCCGCATGGCGGGGCGAGGGGGGTGTGCAGCCCCAGTGCATCGACCACCAGATCGAACGGACCTGCATCGGCCTGCCCGGCAAAGCGCAGCATCCGCCCACCGGGAACGGAATGGCTGCCCACCACTTCATGCCCGGCATGGAGCTCAATGCCATGTTCCGCCACTGCAGCATGCAGCAGGTCAAACAGGCCGGCGCGGTGAATTCCAAGCCCCATGCTGCGCGGGCCAGAAAGCTCGCTATAGCGGGCGTCCAGCACCGTGCGGCCATTGACGCACAAGCCCAGCAACCGCTCTATCAAGGCGCCGCGCGTCATCGCTGCTTCGGCCAGCCCCAGCGCGGCCAGCACGGCCATGCCGCTTGGCTGCAGCATCAGTCCCGATCCAAGCGGGCGTGGTTCGGGGAAGCGATCAAACAGGGAAACCCGGTGCCCCTGCCGCGCCAGTAGCAAGGCTGAAGCCAGACCTGCCGGGCCGCACCCGGCAATGGCGATCGTATGCTGCCCCATTCCCCTGGTCCTATCCTGAAAACAGTTCTGGCAAGTGTTGCCGCGCCGCAGCCTGGGTCCAGGTGGCATATTCGGGCAGTTCGGGGCCTACCAGCGGCAGGCCCCAATCGGCCATTGTCGCGGCAATCCCGGCTGCGTCGATTGCCCGTCCGGCGCGGTGTGCAGCGCGGGCCAGTTCCAGCTCCTGCCCCCAGAAATGGACCGCGTTCGCACCCATGTTGGCCTGCATCTGCCGGACATGATCAAGCCGCACGTCATCGACCAGCGGCAGCCAGATATCAGGCAGCAGAAAATCCACCGGATCGCGATCGGGTCGCCAGGTCAGGGCATCGCCCGCAACGATCCGCAGCTTGGCGCGCTGGAGCGGGGGGAGCTGGGCAAACAGGTCCAGTTCGCGGTGCAGGGCAAGGACCTCTGGGTCGAATTCGATCACCGTCACAGCCCGCACCGCTTCACGCATGGCCGTTGCCGCTGCGGCCCAACCCAACCCAAGTCCGCAAATCACCACATGACCGCTGGTCAGGCGCACGCCGATACCCTGGCTTTCAAGTTCGAGCGGAGACATCGACATCCAGGTTTGTTCGTGGCGCTGCAGCGCGGCTACGCCGCTGACCAGGCAGGGTATGCTCCAGTAACCTGGCATAACGCCCATGCCGATCACATCGAGCCGCCAGGCTCCGCAAACAATCGGATGATAGTGCGGGACGAACAGATCTGGGGCAAACTGCGCGGGGGTGAGGATTTCCATGTCGGCAAAGCCTAGGGTGATTGGCCGGAAAGGCAATGCCCGGATGATTCGGGTCTCACAATGGATTTTAATGGCGTAAAATCAAATAGATATAAATGTTCCAAAAATGTTCCAGTTCCCCTCTTGTTCTATCGGAACAAACGCGGTACATGAGTCGCAGTTGACCTCCTCGGTCAGCGAGTTAGGCAAGGGGACGAATGATGGCTGCACAGCTCAAGCTGATTCAGGAAGGCAAGGAAACCATGGACCGTCAAAAGGCGCTGGAAGCAGCGCTGGCGCAAATTGACCGCGCGTTTGGCAAGGGCTCGGCGATGAAGCTGGGTTCGAAGGAAACGATGCAGGTTGAAGCGATTTCAACCGGCAGTCTCGGGCTGGACATTGCGCTGGGCGTGGGCGGCCTGCCGCGTGGCCGCGTGATCGAAGTTTACGGACCGGAAAGCTCGGGCAAGACCACGCTGGCGCTGCACGTGATTGCCGAAGCGCAAAAGGGCGGCGGCACGGCGGCCTTCATCGATGCCGAACACGCGCTCGATCCGGTCTATGCCAAGAAGCTGGGCGTCAATATCGATGAACTGATTGTCTCGCAGCCCGATACCGGTGAACAGGCGCTGGAAATCGTCGATACGCTGGTGCGCTCGAATGCGATTGACGTGCTGGTGGTCGATTCGGTCGCCGCGCTGGTTCCCCGCGCCGAAATCGAAGGCGAAATGGGGGACAGCCACGTTGGCCTGCAGGCCCGTTTGATGAGCCAGTCCTTGCGCAAGCTGACCGGTTCGATCAGCCGTTCGCGCTGCATGGTGATCTTCATCAACCAGCTGCGCATGAAGATCGGGGTGATGTACGGTAACCCGGAAACCACCACCGGCGGTAACGCGCTCAAGTTCTACGCCTCGGTCCGGCTCGACATCCGCCGCACCGGACAGATCAAGGACCGTGATGAGATCGTCGGCAACGCGACCCGCGTGAAAGTGGTCAAGAACAAGGTTGCCCCGCCGTTCAAGCAGGTCGAATTCGACATCATGTATGGCGAAGGCATTTCCAAGATCGGTGAAATCCTCGACCTTGGGGTCAAGGCCGGCATTGTTGAGAAAAGCGGTGCCTGGTTCTCCTACGATTCGATCCGGATCGGGCAGGGCCGTGAAAACTCCAAGCAGTATCTCAAGGAAAACCCTGAAGTTTGCGACCGGCTGGAGGCTGCGATCCGCAGCCAGACCGATGGTCTTGCCGAAGAGATGATGACCGGCCCGGACGCGGAAGAGGACATCTGAACTTCGAAGAATTCCGGTCCGCGGCTCGCCCGCCGCAGGTGCCGGGGTTGAGAAGGAGGCATGGCCCGTCCCCGTACCCCAGGGTCATGTCTCCCTACCACAGGACCGGCGCGGTGTTCCTTATGGGCACCGCGCCGGTTTCTTGTTGCGGCCGGGCCGACAAGGCTCCAGGCTGATCCCATAAGCGGCCGCATGATAGCCAAGCCGCATAGGGGAGTTTCGCATGAGCCTGATCGTCCATCATCTCAACAACAGCCGCTCGCAGCGGATCCTCTGGCTGCTGGAAGAGCTGGGTCTGCCTTATGAAATCCGGCACTATCAGCGTGACGCCGTGACCAACCTTGCCCCGCCAGAATTGCGGGCGGTCCATCCGCTTGGCAAATCGCCGCTGCTGGAGGACGGCGGGGTGGTGATCGAGGAATCGGGCGCAATCGTACAGCACCTGATCGACACGCACAGCACCGGTGCTTTCCGGCCCGCACCGGCTGACGCGCTGCGTCACCTGCAATGGATGCATTTTGCCGAAGGCTCGGCAATGACGCCGATCCTGCTGCGGCTCTACACTTCGCGCCTGGGCAATGCCGCCGCCCCGTTGGAGCCGCGCATCACCGAGCAGCTTGAAAGCCATTTCGCCTATATGGAGGATCAGCTCCGACCCTCTGGCCATTTCATCGGTGATGACTGGACCGGGGCCGATGTGATGCTCAGCTTCCCGGCCGAGATCGCGATTATGCAGGGCATGGGGGAACACCTTCCCAAGCTGGCCGCGTTCGTCGCCGCGATCCACGCCCGCCCGGCCTGGCAGCGCGCCCGCGCCAAGGGCGGGGCCTATTACGGCTATTGAGACCGATGCAAACAGCGATTGAACTGATCGGTTTACCCAGTGACAGCAACAGCTCGTTTGAGCGCGGCGCTGCCATGGCCCCGCCGCTGATCCGGGCGGCGCTGTGGTCGGATCGGGGGAACCTGGCCTGCGAAAACGGGATGGAAGTAGGACGCGACTTCGAACTGCGCGATCGCGGTGATCTGCAGCTGCTCGAACAACCCGAGGACGATGGATTGATCGCTGCGGCGGTCAGTGACGTGGTGGCATCCGGCGCTGTGCCGCTGGTGCTGGGCGGGGACCATGCCATGACTCACCCGGTCGTGCGCGCGCTTCACGCCGTGCACGGCCCTCTGACCATCCTGCATGTCGATGCCCACCCCGATCTCTATGCCGATTTTGAAAGCAATCCGCGCAGTCATGCCTCACCCTTCGCACGGATCATGGAGGCCGGGCTGGCGCGCCGCCTGGCCCAGGTCGGCATTCGCACGATGAACGCGCATTGCCGCGAACAGGCCGCGCGCTATGGCGTAGAGGTGCTGCCCATGGCGGATTTCGCGGCAAGCAAGGTGCCGGTGCTGGAAGGACCGCTTTACATCAGCATCGATCTCGATGGCATCGACCCCGGCGAGGCTCCCGGCGTATCGCACCCCGAACCCGGTGGGTTGACTGTGCGGGAGGTGTTGGCCGTGCTGCGCCGCCAAACCGCGCGGGTGATCGGTGCCGACGTGGTTGAATACAATCCACGCTTCGATTCAAACGAACGCACCGCGATTGTCGCTGCCAAACTGGTGCGCGAACTGGCGGCGCTGATTGCGCAAAACAGTGCGCGCGGCTGAGCCGGATCGCCGGTCTGTCAAAGTGGGCTGGTGATTGACCCCATCAATCTGCGCACTGGACCATCCTGTTGTGCGCCACCTTGCGAATCCGCCCCCCGCTGCCTGCGCGGGGGGCGCTGCAAGTGAAATCTTCACCGTTATTGTTGCTTGTCCCGCAACCGCTTCGCGCATAGCCTGCGCGCCATGACGACAGGAACGGATTGGCAGGCGCAGGTCGGAAAGAGCTGGGCCGAGAACTATCATCTGACCGACCGCAGCTTTTCCGGGCTGACCCAGCGTCTGCTGGAGCGGATCGACACTTGCGATGCCCGGGCGGTGCTGGACATCGGCTGCGGGGCGGGAGAGCTGAGCCTGGCGATTGCCCGCGCGCGCCCGGCTACCCGGGTAGTTGGAGTGGATATTTCCGCCGATCTCGTCGCGGCTGCGCGGGTGCGGGGGGAGGCGCTGTCCAACGCCAGCTTTATCGAAGCCAATGCCGCCACCTGGCGCGAAGGCGGGTTCACGCCGGACTTGCTGGTGTCGCGCCACGGGGTGATGTTCTTTGACGATCCATCCGCCGCGTTCGCCAACCTGCTGGAACAGGCCGCACCGGGCGCGCAACTGATGTTCTCATGCTTCCGCAGCCCGTTGGAAAACCCTTGGGCGAGCGACATGGCCCAGCTGCTGCGCGTCCCCCCTGCCGCCAACCCGCGCGCGCCGGGGCCGTTTGCTTTTGCCGATCCGGCCCATGTCGAAGCCGTGCTGGAAAGCGCCGGGTGGCAGGCAGTGGCGCTCGATCCGGTTGATTTCGCTTACGTTGCGGGCATGGGCGAAGACCCGGTGGAGGAAGCGCTGGGCTATTTTGGCCGCATCGGCCCCGCCGCCGCCGCGCTGCGCGGGTTGGAGGGTGAGGACAAGGCTGCGGCCGTGGCCCGCATCCGCGGCTGGCTCGAAGAGTATCGCAGCGGCAACCTGATCGCCTTTGGCGCGGCCGCCTGGCTGGTTTCCGCGCGGAAAGCCTGATGTCTTCGCACTTGCCGCAATGCACGGCCTGCCGTATCGGCGGCTCGTTATGACCACGACGAACGAAATCCGCCGCTCCTTCCTGGAATATTTCGGCAGCCAAGGGCACGATGTGGTGCAGTCTGCGCCGCTGGTGCCCTATAATGATCCGACGCTGATGTTCACCAACGCCGGGATGGTGCCGTTCAAGAACGTGTTCACCGGCCTGGAAACCCGCGCCACCCCGCGCGCCACCAGCAGCCAGAAATGCGTGCGCGCCGGGGGCAAGCATAACGATCTGGACAATGTCGGCTATACCGCGCGGCATCACACGTTCTTCGAGATGCTGGGGAATTTCTCGTTCGGCGATTACTTCAAGGAACAGGCGATCACCCATGCCTGGACCTTGCTGACCAAGGAATGGGGCCTGCCCAAGGACAAGCTGCTGGCCACGGTGTACCACACCGATGATGAGGCATTTGCCCTGTGGCAGAAGATCGCCGGCCTGCCCGAACACCGCATCATCCGCATCCCCACCAAGGACAATTTCTGGGCGATGGGCGATGATGGCCCGTGCGGCCCGTGCAGCGAAATCTTCTTCGATCACGGCGACCACATCTGGGGTGGCCCCCCGGGATCGCCGGACGAGGACGGCGACCGGTTTATCGAAATCTGGAACCTGGTGTTCATGCAGTTTGAGCAGACCGCCGGGGAAATCACTGGCGAGCTGCCCAAGCCCTCCATCGATACCGGCATGGGGCTGGAACGCATCGCCGCGGTGATGCAGGGCCAGCACGACAATTACGAGACCGACACCTTCAAGGCGCTGATCTCCGCTTCGGTGAGCCTGACGGGTGTGAAGGCAGAGGGTGAGACCCAGGCCAGCCACCGCGTGATCGCCGATCACTTGCGTTCCACCAGCTTCCTGCTGGCCGATGGCGTGCTGCCCAGCAACGAAGGGCGCGGCTATGTGCTGCGCCGGATCATGCGCCGCGCAATGCGCCACGCGCACCTGCTGGGGGCAAAGGATCCCCTGATGCACCGCCTGGTGCCCGCGCTGGTCACCGAAATGGGCGCGGCCTATCCGGAACTTGGCCGCGCGCAGCCGCTGATCGAGGAAACCCTGCTGCGCGAGGAAGTGCAGTTCCGCCGCACGCTCGCCAACGGGCTCAAGCTGCTGGACGAAGCGACCGGCGATCTGGGTGAGGGCAGCTCGCTCCCCGGCGAAACCGCGTTCAAGCTCTATGACACCTTCGGCTTCCCCTATGACCTGACCGAGGACGCACTGCGTTCACGCGGGATCAGCGTCGACAAGGCCGGGTTTGACGCGGCGATGGCCCAGCAAAAGGCCGCTGCCCGCGCCGCGTGGAAGGGCAGCGGGCAAGCTGCTGACGCCGAAGTGTGGTTCGACATTGCCGAACGCGTCGGCGCGACCGAATTCACCGGCTACACCGCCGTCACGGGCGAAGCGCAGGTCGTTGCGCTGATCAGGGACGGCAAGGAAGTGGACAGCGCCGGGGCGGGTGACAGCGTCAGCGTGATCACCAACCAGACCCCGTTTTATGGCGAAAGCGGCGGGCAGACCGGCGATGCCGGCACCATTACCGGCGCGAACGGACTGTCGCTGCAAGTCAGCGATACGGCCAAGCCGCTCGGACGTCTGCACGCGCACAATGCGGTGGTGGCGGCGGGTTCGCTCAAGGTCGGGGACATGGTCCGGCTCGACATCGATGTCGCGCGCCGCGATGCCACCCGCGCCAACCATTCGGCCACCCACTTGCTGCACGAAGCACTGCGGCGGCGGCTGGGCGATCACGTGACGCAGAAAGGCTCGATGGTTTCGGCTGATCGCCTGCGGTTTGACTTTGCGCACCCGGCTGCGCTTTCGGCGGAAGACCTCGCCGTGGTCGAAGCCGAAGTGAACGCTGAAGTGCGCGCCAACGATCCGGTCGTCACCCGGCTGATGAGCCCGGAAGACGCGATCGAAGCCGGGGCGATGGCTCTGTTCGGTGAGAAATACGGCGATGAAGTGCGCGTGCTCAGCATGGGCCGCAGTGCGGATGGCCGGACCTATTCCACCGAACTGTGTGGCGGCACCCATGTGCGCGCGTTGGGCGACATCGGCCTGCTGCGGATCGTCAGCGAAAGCGCGGTCAGCTCGGGCGTGCGCCGGATCGAGGCGCTGACCGGCGAAGGCGCGCGCAACTGGCTGGTGGCGCGTGAGGAACAGTTGAAGCAGGTTGCTGGCTTGCTCAAGACGACCCCTGATGACGTCGAAACCCGCGTTGCCGCGCTGGTGGATGAACGCCGCAAGCTGGAACGCGAACTGGCCGAAGCCAAGAAGGCGCTGGCGCTGGGCGGCGGCGGAGCCAAGGTAGACAGCGCGGATGAGGATGTGGGCGGGGTGAAATTCTCCGGTCAGGTGCTCGACGGGCTCGACCCGAAAGAACTGCGCGGGCTGCTTGATGCGGCCAAGCAGCGCATGGGCAGCGGCGTGGCCGTGGTGGTCGCCGTCAACGATGGCAAGGCCAGCATCGCGGCGGCAGTCACCGATGACTTGACCGGCACTGTCAGCGCGGTCGATCTGGTCCGCGCAGGCGTGGAAGCGCTGGGCGGCAAGGGCGGCGGCGGCCGTCCCGACATGGCTCAGGGCGGCGGGCCTGACGGGAGCAAGGCGGCAGACGCGATTGCGGCCGTTAAGCAGGTGATCGCGGGCTAAGCCAACTGATCCTCCCCGTTTTCGCCGAATGGCGCAAATGGGGAGGTGCCTGCGGCGGTAGCCGCAGACGGAGGGGTATGGACGCTGGCGTGGAAACCCCTCCGTCTGGGCCTGACGGCCCATCCACCTCCCCATTTGTGGCCTTCGCCAAAAATGGGGAGGGTCTGGTATGGTCGTTCAATCCGTTCCCGACACCAACAGGCGTCCATTGCGGGGCTGGATCGGGCGGGCGTTGTCACCCACGATTGCGTGGATTGCGGCGATCTGCGCTGAGCTCGCGGTGACCGGGTGGCTGGCGACATGCCAGCGCACGCCTTCGCTGCACGGCGGGGTGGTCAGCGATCCGTCATAGCGCCAGACCGACAGGTCCTGAGGCAGCAGCAGCGCCGGGTTGAGCATAACCCCGCCCAGCGTCTGCGCGGCGCTCTGTTGCGCCGGGGCGGCCTTGACGATCTTGTCGAACTCCGGGTTGTGCGCACCTTCCTCGAACAGCACGCCCAGCACCGCCAGATTGCCAGCATGGTCGGCGTGAACGAAATGCGCGACCATCGGGTAGGGCACCCCATAGACGGTTTCTTCCGACGGAGTGTGGAAGTGGACCTGGATCAGCTTGTAACGTGAAATCCCGCTCGACAGGATTGAGCCTTCGGGGAAATTGACCTGCACCGTGTGCCCGTTGTTGAGGATCGTCAGCGGCCCCGGTTTATAGTTGGTGCGCACTTCGATCCGTCCGGAAACGTCGGCCCCGCCAAGATCGATCGGAGATTGCATCCGCCCGACCTTGCAGGTCTTGAATTCGTCAGCCAGTTCGCCCCAATGTTCGGGGCCGCTTTCTCCGCCATAACTCCAGTGCCCGGTCGCGTGGTTTGCGCGTGCTTGCGCCGGGGCGTGTGCCGGTCCGGGGGCGTGTTGGGGGCGGGCTGCCG
>NZ_MWLM01000004.1 GCF_002198665.1 Novosphingobium sp. B 225
CTCTTGCCCCCTGCCCAACCCCTCGCTAAGGCGCTGTCTTCAATGACATCGCCAGACGCAAGCAGCGCGGACCGCTATCCAGCCGGGTCCGCCGCCTTCCCGCACCGTGGGCTCACGGGGCTGGCGGGACTCGCCCCGTGGGAAATCCTGTACCTGCTCGACGAGGCGGAACAGTGGGTCGAACTCAATCGCGGCACGCACAAGCGGGATGAGCGGCTGGCGGGCCTGACGATCATCAACGCCTTCTTCGAAAACAGCACTCGCACGCTGCTCAGCTTTGAAATCGCTGGCAAACGGCTGGGCGCAGACGTGGTCAACATGCACGCCGCGCAGTCCAGCGTGAAAAAGGGCGAAACGCTGATCGATACGGCGATGACGCTCAATTCGATGCGCGCCGATGCGATCGTGATCCGCCACGCCAGCAGCGGCGCGGTGCAGCTGATCGCGGGCAAGGTCGATTGCCCGGTGCTCAACGCCGGGGACGGCCAGCATGAGCACCCGACCCAGGGCCTGCTTGACGCGCTCACCATCCGCACCGCCAAGGGGCCGGAATTTGCCAAGCTGAAAGTGGTGATCTGCGGCGATATCCTGCACAGCCGGGTGGCGCGATCGAACATTCATTGCCTGACCACGCTGGGCGCCGATGTCCACGTCTGCGCGCCCCCTGCGCTGATGCCTGCGGACATCGAACAGCTGAAAGTCACCCCGCATTATCACTTCGACACCGCGCTGAAAGATGCCGACGTGGTGATGATGCTGCGGCTGCAACAGGAACGGATGGAAGGGCAATTCATCCCCTCTCCGCGCGAATATCGCCACCTTTACGGCCTTACGCTCGACCGGCTGGCCAAGGCCGCGCCCGATGCGCTGGTGATGCACCCCGGGCCGATGAACCGGGGGATCGAGATTGACAGCAACGTGGCCGATCTGCCCGGCCGCTCACTGATTACCCGGCAGGTCGAAATGGGGGTCGCGATCCGCATGGCCTGTCTGGACGTTTTGACCCGCAAGGGCCGCGGTGTGGAGGGCTGGGCATGAAGCAGACCGCCCCCCTAACCCTCACCAATGGCCGTCTGGTGCTGGCCAGCGGCGAACCGAAGACCGGCACGCTGCGCGCCGTCGATGGGTGCATCGCCGCTGTGGGAGCCGATGTCACGCCAGAGCCGGGCGACACGGTAATCGACGCCCACGGCGCACTGATCGCGCCGGGGCTGGTCGATCTGGGCGTGTTCGCGATTGACAAGCCCGCGTTCCATTTCGGCGGGATTACCCGCGCGGCGCTGATGCCGGATCAAAGCCTGGTGCTGGACAAGCCCGCCGCCGTCCGCTTCGCCGCGCAATCGGGCAAGCCCGACCTGTGGGTCCACCCGCTGGCTGCCGCCACGCAGGGGCTGGCGGGCAAGGAACTGGCCGAACTGGCCCTGATGCAGGGCGCAGGTGCACGCGCGGTTGCCACCGGGCGGCGCTGGATTGGCGATTCGGGCACGATGCACCGCCTGCTCGCCTATTGCGCGATGCTGGACCTGACTTTGGTGGTCCATGCCGAAGATGGCGGGCTGACCGGCAATGCCGTGGCCACGGCCGGCGAAATGGCGACCCGGCTGGGCCTGCCGAGCGCCTCGGCAGAAGCCGAAGCCCTCGCCGTCGCCCGCGACCTTGCGCTGGCGGGCTTGACCGGCGCGCGGATCCATTTTCGCCAGGTCACCACCGCGCGCGGCCTCGCGCTGGTCCGCGCCGCCAAGTCACGCGGCATGGCGGTGAGCGCGGGCGTGACCCCGGCGCATTTCATGCTGTCTGACACCGCAATCGGTGACTTCCGCACTTTCACCCGCCTCTCCCCACCGCTCCGCAGTGAGGCGGACCGGCAGGCGGTGCTGGCCGCACTGGCCGATGGCACGATTGACGTGATCGCCAGCGGCCACGATCCGCGCGGGCCGGAAGACAAACGCCTGCCCTTCGCTGATGCCGAACCGGGCATGGCCGGGGCCGAAGTGCTGCTCCCCCTCACCCTGGGTCTGGTCCGCGACGGCGTGATCGACACGGCGCGCGCCTTCCAGTTGCTCGCCGCCAATCCGGCGCGGCTGCTGGGGGTGCAGGCCGGGCGGCTTGAGGCAGGGACGGAGGCCGACCTGGCCCTGATCGATCCCGAACGCCCCTGGATCGTCGATAGCGACAAGATGGCCGCAGCGGCGGGCAACACTCCGTTCGACAAGCAAGGCGTGCAGGGCCGCGTCACGGCGCTGTTCAAGGGCGGGGTGGCGGTGGGCTAGGCACTCACCGGCAGCGTCGGCCACATTTCCGCGATCTCTCCGCCGTCATAGACCGCGATGTCGCCGAATTGCAGGAACAGTGCCTCGCTCTGATCGGGGCGGAGGAACACCGTGTCGTCCGGTTTCAGGTCGATCCGGTTCGATCCGGTCAGCAGCTCCTGATTGCTCGAACGGCCGAACAGCTTCGAATATTGCAGCCCATCGGGCGAAAGCGGTTTGGCCAGCCAGTGCCCGCCGTGGATGTAGAACCCGCGCTGGGTGTTGCGGTCCCACCAGTGCAGCGCGCCCGACAGCGCCTCTACCCCCGGCAGCGCCTGATCTGCGCTGGCCTTGATCACCGGGGTGGCGATGAAAGCGGCGGGGTGCAGGTCGCCCAGGTCGGTCAGGTCAAAGTCCCCCGGCTTGACGAAAGCGGAGCCGACCGAGAGCTCATTGGCATGGGTTCCCGCGCAGTGCCGCCGGAAAGTGGGACTGCCTGCAGAGTTGAGCGTCAAGGCCGCCCGGTCCCCGCCCAGCGCGCCAAGCATCGCGGCATAAGCGGCCTGCGCAGCGGCATAGGCCTTGTCCGGGCTCGGCATCTTCGGGACATGCGGATCATAGCCCATCAGCCCGCTGATCGTGGCCCCCTGCGCCGGGGCAGAAGCCGCCACTTGCGCCAGCAGCGCCGGATCGGTGAACCCGCCGCGGTGCAAGCCTACGTCAATTTCAAGGTTGGCGCGCCATGTGAGCCCGCGAGTGCGCGCCACTTCGCCATAGTGCGCCAGCCGCTGCGGCGTATCGACCAGCCATTGCACCCGGCCCGCCGCCTCTGCCCCTGCCCTGTCGATCACCCGCGCGAATTCGCTGGCGGGCAGCGGTTTGCCCATCAGGTAATCGGCCTGTGTGCGCTGCGGCAGCAGTTGCAGCAGCATATCGGCGCTGAACACCATCAGCCGCTGGGTGCCCATCCCGCCCAGCACCGCATCGAGCAGCCTGGGCGAAGGCAGCGACTTGGCCACCACCCGCAGCGGCAGCCCGGCCTTGTCGACACTGCCCCGGATCGCCGCGACATTGGCGGCAAGGCGCTGACGATCGATCACCAGCACCGGCTTCATCAGCCCCGCGCGTTTCAACGCCGCTGCCAGTCCGGCAAAATAGGGTGAATGCATCGCGCCCTTCTCCTCTGGCCGCAGCATGGCTCCGCCCACCCCGGCAAGCAAGAGCGCCCCGCCGCCCAGCATCACACTGCGCCGCTTCATCCGAACAACTTCTTCAGGAACGGATTGACCATCCGCCCTTGCGGATCAACCGAACGCCGCACCGCGTCCGCTTCGGCAAACATCGGATAGAGCGCTGCCAATTCCGCGCGGCCCAGCGAATGGAGCTTGCCCCAATGCGGCCGCCCGCCCGCATCGCGCAGCACCGGTTCGATCAGCCGCGCCATCCAGTCATGCGCTTCCTTGTAGAACGCATGGACCGCGATCGAGCCGCTCTCCCGCTGGTAAAACGGGCTGAGCCAGGCATCGTCCGGGGCGATGATCCGCGCTTCGATCGGAAAGAACACGTCCGTCGCCTCACGCTCGATCCGCCGGATCACTTCACGCAGGGCTTCGACCTGCCGTTCGATCGGCACGTGGTATTCCATTTCCTTGAACCGCACCGGGCGTTCGTTGGACAGCAGCTTCCAGCCAAGGTCCACCGCGACCTCGGGCGGAATATCCGCCATCAGCTTTCCCGCCACCCATTTGCGCAGATCAGGCGTGAATTCAAACATATCGCGCAGACTCTTCAACTGCATCAGCACATCGGCATCGCTGTCCGGTCCGCGCGGGCGGACGGGTTCCTGCGTGGCATCGTGGGTGATCAGCGCGCTCTTGCCGGTGAACGGCAGAACCAGGAATTCGGCGTTGCGGTGCTGGCTGGCCAGCGCAGGCCATTGCCCCAGCAGCCACTGGGTATCGACCAGCCGCACTTCCTTGCGCAGACGCACCAAGGGGCTGTTCTGCAAGGTCACTTCGCTCAGCACCCCGAATGCCCCCAGCCCGACCCGCGCGGCGTGGAACAGTTCGGGCCGCTGGTCGCGGCTGCATTCGACCACTTCGCCCGAAGGCAGCACCATGCGCAGCGCCAGCACCTGCCCGTGCAGCGCGGTCAGCCCTTTGCCGGTGCCGTGGGTGGCGGTCGACATCGCCCCGGCCAGCGTCTGCTTGTTGATGTCCGGCAGGTTGGGCATTTCCTGCCCCAGCCCGGCCAGCAGCGGCCCCAGCGCCGCCAGCTTCGTCCCCGCCCGCACCCGCGCGGTCAACGCGGCGGCATCGTGCGAAACCAGCCCGGACAGCCGGTCGAGCGTCAGCAGAGTCCCCTCGGTCGGCACCAGCGCGGTAAAGCTGTGCCCCGATCCAACCGGACGCACCGGCGCAGGGGCAGACCGCAACAGCGCGGCCAGTTCCGCTTCATCCTTGGGCGCGCCGCGCTGCGCAGGATAGGCGTGTTCCAGCCCCGACCAGTTGCTCCACACCCCATGCCCCGCCGCATCGGTGGCGGGTGGCGGCGCGGGTTCGCGGTCCAGCCAGACCCGCCGCGCGGTCAACCCGCCCGCCCCCGCCACCGATGCGGCGGGGCA
>NZ_MWLM01000040.1 GCF_002198665.1 Novosphingobium sp. B 225
GCAGGCATGCAAAGCATGACAGCACGGTCCGCATGAGCGCGCGTTGCATGGCCTGGCCGGGTTCGGTCAGGGGCGTGGATTAGTCATGAATGGGGATGTGAACTTGGATGGAGGCTGCGACAGGTCGTCCGCCAATGAATGAGTTCGGCGTGACTGGTTTCGCTGCCAAGCCGCAGCTTGAAGGCGATCTTTGCTTTGCCGAAAGCGGTCGCCGGTTCACTGGTTCCACGCCGACTTGGCCAACCTCTGGTTGCCCTTTTGAACCGCCCGGAAATCTGGACATATTAGGGTAAGAATGCGGGGCGCAGAGGTGGCACGTGCGCTTGTATCAATCGAGAAACTCAACGCGCCCGGAATCGAGATGGTAGTAGGCTCCAACCACCAGGAGTGAGCCGGCGGTCTGCGGTTCAAGCAAGGCGGGAGAGGCCTCTTCCCGCAGTTCCCTGACAACCTTGCGCACGTTGCACAGGGCGGCGGCGTTGCAGAGGTCTTCCGCCCAGGGATCGGCTTCGAGCACGGCGGGAAGCAGCGATTGCAGCACTTTCGAGACGTTGCCGGTATAGGCCGCCTGCCCCCGGGCAACTGAAACGGCGGCCCGGATTGCACCGCAGGCTTCGTGCCCCATCACCACGATCAGCGGCACCTGCAACTGGGTGACGGCAAATTCCAGACTGCCCAGGGCAGTGGCGCACAAGGTGTTGCCTGCGTTACGGACAATGAACAGCTCGCCCAGCCCGCGTTCGAACAGAAGTTCTGGCGGAACCCGTGAATCCGAACAGCTGAGATAGGCCGCAAAGGGCTGCTGTGCTGCGGCCAGATGAAGCCGGTGGAGTCGGTCCATCGGCGGATTGTAGGGGGCGTCATCCAGGAACCTGCGGTTGCCTTCCTTGAGCAGTTCAAGGGCTTCTTCAGGCGTGATCGGATCGCGGGCGGTGGTCATTTGCTGGTTCATCCAGGGCGGCCGTCGATCCGGGGGCGGGAATAGACCAGCGCGTTGCGGACCAGCCATGGTGCCAGTCCGAACAGGAATGCCCCGGCCGCGAGCAGCAGGATCGCCGAATCTTCCGTCCGCAATGCCGCCCAGATCCGCATGACTGCCGCCAACTGGATCCCCGCGAAGGCTGCCCAGGCCAAGCCGAACATGGCAAGAGGGCGGCCCGAGTGGCCCTGGGTTACGCGGGTCACCATTGCAACCAGCATGCTTCCCGCAAAGCCGATCAGCAGAGCATGAAGCGGAGCTCGGCCCAGCGCGACGCCGCCCGCATCAAGGGCGGACAGCGCAAAACCCACCGGGGCCCACAGAAAGCCCCACAGCAGCGCATTCAGCAAGCCAGGCGCAGGGCCGCGTGGCCACCACTTGAAGGCCATCACGGAGGTCATTAGCGCCAGGCCGGTCGATCCGAGCGCCAGCATGGTGGCCTGAGCGAATCCCTCGCCCAGCAGGCGCAGACCCAGCATCGCCCAGATCGCGGCCAGCAACCAATCCGGTCGCCACGGCTGGTAATCCTTCACCGCCATTCGCGCGAAAAATGGCACCATGCGGTGCGCCACGGTCAGAAACACCGGCAACAGAAAGCCATTGATCGCGAGCAGGTTGGCCAAGCGCAGCAACCGTGGGTCAGTAGTTATGACAAAGCCGATCGCGCAAGGCAGTGCCAGAAGCCCCAGCACTTGCGCCACAATGGCCGAAGCCGCATGCCAGCAGGGAGGTTTGCCGTCCCGGCGATTGACCAGCAACAGCTGGGCAAGGAACAGCAGGCCAAGGCCCCAACCGCCGCCCAGTATCGCTAAGCCGCCCAGCAACAGCGGCGGCTGGGCTGACCACAGGCCGATTAGCGCGCAGGTCACTCCCAGCGCCAGAAGCACGCCAACCGGGGCATAGCGCTGCCAGGCAAGGTCGGGATAACCCATCCAGCGCGGAATCACCGTAAGCAGGAAGCCGAACACGAACGGGGTGAATCCCAGAAAAAGCATTGCCGGGCCGTGAAGCAAAGAGGCTGGCATGGCTGGTGCGATCGCCATGATCGATCCCGCATGGATCTGCACCAGTGCCGACAGCCACCAGGCTGCGGTCGAACCAAGGCCCAGGCTGCCGGTCAGGAAAGGCAGCCGGTGCGGTGAGGCCAGCAAGAGCGGGGGTTTGATCATAGTCGATCGCATAGCGCCTTGCGCTGCGATAATCTTGACTATTATCAATTACAGTTGAGAAATGATTGGCAAAATGGCCACATGAATCAAGCCAAACTCCTGCTCGCCTCCGCCCTTGTCAGCCTGGCCCCGGCCACCGCCGTCCAGGCGGAAACCAAGCAACAGCCGATCACGCCCTATGCCGATATCCGTTACCGGCTCGAAGTGGTTGACCAGACCGGCCTGCCCAACGATGCCACGGCATCGACGCTGCGGGTCCGCGCCGGGATCAAGACCGCCGAGTGGCATGGCTTTTCCGCGCTGGTCGAAGGCGAGGCGATCGCGGTGATCGGCGAGACCAGTTACAACGATACGGTCAACGGCAAGGTCGCTTATCCAGTGGTCGCCGATCCTTCGGATGTGCTGCTCAACCAGGCCTGGCTGCGCTGGCGGCCCGATCCGCGTTTCGAAGCGACAGTGGGTCGCCAGGCGGTCAACTATGACAATCAGCGCTGGATTGGTTCGGTCGGCTGGCGGCAGAACGACCAGACGCTTGATGCCGTGCGGTTGGCAACCAAGCCCTTTGGCGCGCTGACGCTGGATTACATGCACGCCTGGCGGGTCAACCGAGTGTTCGGCCCGGATTCGGCGCAAGGCATCTGGCGCGACAACCAGATCGACGCGCTGCGGCTCGGTTACACGATCAAGAACGTCGGCACGATCACGGGCTACGGCTACTGGCTGGATATTCCCTCCTCTCCGGCCAATAGTTCGCGGACCCTGGGCGTGCGGATCGCTGGCGAGCGTAAGGTGGGTGGAAGTTCCTCCATCCTCTACGCCGCCGAGTACGCTCGCCAGCAAGAGTTTGGAGCCAACCCGAACAGCTTTGGGCTGGATTACTGGCTGCTCGAACCGGGTGTGAAGTTCGGACCCGTGACCCTTAAGGGTGGCTACGAGCAGCTTGAAGGCAACGGCACTGTCGCGCTGCAAACCCCGCTCGCCACGCTGCACGCCTTCAACGGCTGGGCCGACAAGTTTCTGACCACGCCTGCCAATGGCCTGCGCGATATCTACCTCGATGCCGGCTACAAAGTACCGGGGAAGGGGCCGCTGGCCGGGCTGACGCTACGGGCGATGTGGCACGATTACAATTCGACGCGGTTGGGCATCAACTATGGCAGCGAATGGAATGCGCTGGTCAGCTATCCGGTGACCAAGCAGATCGGCCTGACCGCCAAGTTCGCGCGCTACAATGCCGATGCCTTTGCCACCGATACGACCAAGTTCTGGTTCCAGATCGAAGCGAAGTTCTAGTCGTCGTCCTTGACCGGGTCGGGGCGGGAAAACGCCTCGAGTGCGGCCTGATCGGTAAACCGCACCTGCGCACCGTCGACTTCGAGCCCATGCTGGCCCAGCACGGCGAAGGCACGTGAAAGGTTTTCAGGCGTCATTCCGAGCAGCGAGGCCAGCAGCCGCTTTTCGGCCTTGAGTTGGACCGCGCCGTTGCCGCCCTGGCGACGCTCCTGCTGGAGCAGCAGGTTGCCAAGCCGCTCTGCCGATTGTCGCAGCTTCATGTCGGTCAGCGCACGGACCATGTCGCGATAGGCCAGCGCCAGTTCGCGCATCGTCGCCTGCATCAGCGCACAGTCCTGTTTGACCACTTCGCGCACCAGCGCGGCCGGGACCAGCAGAATTCGCGAGGACGTGAGCGTGCGCGCCGACATCAAGTAGGGCATGTCGGTGACCACCGCTGCCAGAATGAAACTGGTCACCGGCTCCACGATCCGCATCGTCGTGTCACGCCCAGCGCTGGTCGCGTAAAGCTCGACCAGCCCATCGATCAGCACGTGCAGGAAATCGGGATGCTGGCCAAGCTCGAACAGGGTCAGCTGCGGCGGGAAAACTTGCAGGAACGAGCCCGAGAAGATCCGCTCGCGCTGCTCCTCCTGCATTTCGCGAAACAGCGGCAGGCGGGCAATTTCTGGTTTCTCTCCGGGACGCACGTTGGGCATGACTCCTTTGCTACACGCTCCGTCTAGCGTGCCACTTGATGTGTATCAATCGCTGACTTGATCTTTGTTGGGACCAATTGCCTTGTAGATCAGCCGTCAGACCAATTATCAGGCCAGGCCATACCGATTTGATCCTGATCAAGCATCCTGCCGTCAAGCAGTCCATCCCCGCGCCATGACATTGCAACAGGCGGGGACATAGCCATGCCACTTCAGCAGACCGTCAGCACCGGACAGCAAAACCGGGCGCTGGGACTCAGCACATTTGCCTTCACCATCTGTTTCGCGGTCTGGACGATCTTCGCGATCATCGGAATCCAGATCAAGCAGGACCTGGGGCTCAACGATACCCAGTTTGGCCTGCTCGTCGGCACGCCGATCCTGACCGGATCGCTGGTCAGGCTGATGCTGGGGGTCTGGACCGACCAGTACGGCGGACGGATTGTCTTCCCGCTAACCATGCTGGCTTCGGCACTTTCCACCTACCTGCTGACCTTTGCCGACAGCTACCTGTTGATGTTGGTCGCGGCGTTGGGACTGGGCATGGCCGGCGGCGGCTTCGCGGTCGGCATCGCCTATGTTTCCAAGTGGTACCCGCAGGAAAAGCAGGGCTCTGCGCTTGGTTTTTTCGGGATGGGCAATGTCGGTGCGGCGGTGACCAAGTTCGTCGCACCGTGGATCATGGTTGCAATGGGCTGGCAGGCGGTCGCGCTGATCTGGGCTTCGGTGCTGGCGCTGACCGCGGTGCTGTTCTTCGTCTTTGCCAAGGATGATCCCGATCTTGCCGCGCGCAAGCTCAGCGGGGAAAAGCCCAAGGGCCTGAAAGAGCAGCTTGAACCGCTCAAGAACGAACAGGTCTGGCGCTTCTCGCTCTACTACTTCTTCGTCTTCGGCGCTTTCGTCGCGCTAGCGCTGTGGCTGCCCAAGTTCCTGATCGGGGTCTACGGTGTGGATATCAAGGTCGCCGGGATGCTCGCGGCCACCTTCTCGCTGTCGGCTTCGCTGTTCCGCGCTTACGGTGGCGTGCTGTCCGACCGATATGGCGCGCGCAAGATCATGTACGCCACTTTCGGCGTCTCGCTGATCCTGCTGTTCATGCTGTCCTACCCGGCGACCGACTATGTCATCCACGGAATCAAGGGCGACATCCACTTCGCCACCTCGATGAGCCTGGTGCCCTTCGTGATCGCGGTGTTCGTGCTGGGCTTCTTCATGTCGCTGGGCAAGGCCGCGGTCTACAAGCACATTCCGGTCTATTACCCTGACCATGTCGGTTCGGTCGGCGGGTTGGTTGGACTGGTCGGCGGGCTGGGCGGCTTCGTGCTGCCGATCGTGTTTGGCGCAGTCAGCGACCTTACCGGCATCTGGACGAGCTGCTTCATGGTGCTGTTCGCGCTGGTCGCGGTGGCGCTGGCCTGGATGCATTTCGCGATCCGCCAGATGGAACAGAAAGCTTCGGGTGTCAATGCCCGCTCGCTGCCGCAGTTCCCCGAAATGGCTGGCATTCACGATGAAAAGCTGCACCACGAACATGAGGTCAAGGGCAAGCTGCTGACCGACTGGCGGCCTGAGGATTCGGCCTTCTGGGAGGAAACCGGCCAGAAGATCGCCAACCGCAACCTCTACATCTCGATCCCTGCACTGCTCCTGGCCTTCTCGGTCTGGATGGTCTGGTCGGTGGTCGTGGCGAAGCTCCCCCTTATCGGCTTCGACTATACCACTGACCAGCTGTTCTGGCTGGCCGCGCTGCCGGGCCTGTCGGGCGCAACTTTCCGGATCTTCTACAGCTTCATGGTGCCGATTTTTGGCGGGCGGCTGTGGACCACGCTCAGCACCGCATCGCTGCTGATCCCGGCTTTCGGGATCGGTTATGCGGTGCAAAACCCGGAAACGCCCTACTTCATCTTCCTGGTCCTGGCGCTGCTGTGCGGCTTCGGCGGCGGCAACTTCGCCTCCTCGATGTCGAATATCGGGTTCTTCTTCCCCAAGGCGCAAAAGGGCAACGCGCTGGCGCTCAACGCGGGCCTCGGCAACCTCGGCGTTTCGGTGATGCAGTTCGCGGTTCCGCTGCTGATTACTGCGGGCGTGTTCGGTGCGCTGGGCGGCGAAGCCCAGACGACCAAGGACGGCGGCCAGCTGTGGCTGCAGAACGCCGGCTTCATCTGGGTGCCGTTCATCATGGCCTCGACCGTGCTGGCCTGGTTCGGGATGAACGACATCGCCGATGCCAAGGCCAGCTTTGCCGAACAGTCGGTGATCTTCCAGCGCAAGCACAACTGGCTGATGTGCTGGCTTTACACCGGCACTTTCGGTTCGTTCATCGGCTTCTCGGCCGGGCTGCCCTTGCTCGCCAAGAGCCAGTTCCCGGACGTCAACGTGCTCAAGTACGTGTTCCTGGGCCCGCTGGTCGGTGCGATCAGCCGCGCAGCGACCGGCTGGCTGTCGGATCGCTGGGGCGGCGGCCGGGTGACTTTCTGGGTGTTCCTGGGGATGATGGTAGGCACGCTGAGTGTCGTCCACTTCCTCGATGCCAAGGACTTCACCGGCTTCCTCGCGAGCTTCGTGTTCATGTTCTTTGTCACCGGCGTCGGCAATGCCTCGACCTTCCAGATGATCCCTGTGATCATGCGCCAGGAAGTCCCGCGGCTTATGCCCGAGCTCGATAGCGCGCAGCGCACCCGCCAGGCGGAAAAAGAATCGGCGGCGATCGTCGGCTTCACCTCCGCGATCGCGGCCTACGGCGCCTTCTTCATCCCGCGCGCTTTCGGGATGTCGATCAGCGCCACCGGCACGCCGCATGTCGCGCTCTATGGCTTCCTGGTCTTCTACGCGAGCTGCGCCGCGCTGACCTGGTACGCCTACACCCGCAAGGGCGGGCTGCTGCACGACGTTGAACGCGGCATCGCCGCTCCCGCCTCCACTGCTCAAGGAGCCCCCGCATGAGCCACCTGCTCGACCGCCTGACCTTCTTCGCCCAGAAGAAGGAGACGTTCTCCGATGGCCACGGGGTAACCACCGCCGAGGCCCGCGACTGGGAGGACGGCTATCGCAAGCGCTGGCAGCACGACAAGATTGTGCGTTCGACCCACGGGGTGAACTGCACCGGATCGTGTTCGTGGAAGATCTACGTCAAGGGCGGGATCATCACCTGGGAAACCCAGCAGACTGACTACCCCCGGACTCGCCCGGAACTCCCCAACCACGAACCGCGCGGCTGCCCGCGCGGGGCGAGCTACAGCTGGTACATCTATTCGGCCCATCGGCTGAAATACCCGCTGATCCGCAAGCGGCTGGTCAAGCTGTGGCGCGAGGCGCGCAAAGCCATGCCGCCCGTCGCGGCCTGGGCCTCGATCCAGGCCGATCCGGCCAAGCGCAAGAGCTATACCGCGATCCGCGGCCATGGCGGCTTCGTGCGCTCGACCTGGGACGAAGTGAACGAGATAATCGCTGCGGCCAATGCCTATACAGCGAAGAAATGGGGTCCTGACCGGGTAATCGGGTTTTCGCCGATCCCGGCGATGTCGATGGTCTCCTATGCGGCGGGTTCACGCTATCTCTCGCTGCTCGGCGGGACCTGCATGTCGTTCTACGATTGGTACTGCGACTTGCCGCCGTCGAGCCCGATGACCTGGGGCGAACAGACCGACGTTCCCGAAAGCGCCGATTGGTACAATTCGGGCTTCCTGATGATGTGGGGATCAAACGTTCCCCAGACCCGCACCCCCGACGCGCACTTCATGACTGAGGCCCGTTATCGCGGGGCCAAGGTCGCAGTAGTCAGCCCCGACTATGCCGAGGCGACCAAGTTCGCCGACCTGTGGCTCAACCCCAAAGCCGGCACCGATGCGGCGCTGGCCATGGCGATGGGCCACGTGATCCTGCGCGAGTTCCACCTCGACCGGCAAGTGCCCTATTTCGAGGACTATTGCCGCAAATATTCCGACATGCCGATGCTGGTCCGGCTGGTTGAACAGGACGGCAAGCTGGTCCCCGAACGCCTGCTGCGCGCCAGCGATTTCAAGGGCGAACTGGGCGAAAAGAACAACCCCGAATGGAAATGCGTCGCCATCGACGAGGCCAGCGACGATGTGGTCGCTCCCTCGGGCACGGCGGGCTTCCGATGGGGCGAAAAGGGCAAATGGAACCTTGAGGAAAAGGACGGCCAGGGCCGCGAAGTAAAGCTGCGGATGACCGCGATCCTCGACAAGGACCACGACGAGGTGGTCGAGGTCGCCTTCCCCTATTTCGGCAACCGCGAGCACGACCACTTCCAGGGCACCGACCATCCCGATGTGCTGCTCAAGCGCGTTCCGGTGCGCGAGCTGGAGCTCAAGGAAGGGCGCGCATTCGTCACCACGGTGTTTGACCTGCTGTGCGCCAACTACGGCCTCGATCGGGGTCTGGGCGGCGAACATGTCGCGCGTGATTTTGGGGACAGCTCGCCCTATACTCCGGCCTGGGCTGAGAAGATCACCGGCGTTCCCGCCGATACGATCGTCACCGTGGCGCGCGAATTTGCCGCTAATGCCGAGGCCACCAACGGAAAATCGATGGTGATACTGGGGGCGGGGCTCAACCACTGGTATCACATGGACATGAATTACCGGGGGATCATCAACCTCCTGGTGATGTGCGGCTGCGTGGGTCAGTCGGGTGGGGGCTGGGCGCACTATGTCGGCCAGGAAAAGCTGCGCCCGCAGACCGGCTGGCTGCCGCTGGCCTTCGGTCTCGATTGGAGCCGTCCGCCGCGGCAGATGAACTCCACCAGTTTCTTCTACGCCCACACCGACCAGTGGCGTTACGAAACGCTGGGGGTGAGCGAAATCCTCTCGCCCACCGCGCCCAAGGGCGATTGGGATGCCAGTCTGATCGACTACAACGCCCGGGCCGAACGAATGGGCTGGCTGCCTTCCGCGCCGCAGCTCAAAACCAATCCGCTCGAGGTTGGCAAGGCCGCCAAGGCTTCAGGCATGGAGCCCAAGGACTATGTCGCCCAGGCGCTCAAGGCCGGCGACCTGGAGATGTCGTGCTTCGATCCCGATGACGAGGCCAACTGGCCGCGCAACATGTTCGTCTGGCGTTCCAACCTGCTCGGCTCGTCGGGCAAGGGCCACGAATATTTTCTCAAGCATCTGCTCGGCACAGCGCACGGGGTTCAGGGCAAGGACCTGGGCGAGATGGGCCATCAAAAGCCCAAGGAAGTGAAATGGCACGAGGAAGCCCCCAAGGGTAAGCTCGACCTGCTGGTCACGCTCGACTTCCGGATGTCGACCACCTGCGTCTATTCCGACATCGTCCTGCCCACTGCCAGCTGGTATGAAAAGGACGACCTCAACACTTCCGACATGCACCCCTTCATTCACCCGCTGTCGGCCGCGATTGACCCGGTGTGGGAATCGAAGAGCGATTGGGAGATATACAAGGGGATCGCCAAGACCTTCTCCGAAGTTGCGCCCGAAGTGCTGGGTGTGGAGCAGGATCTGGTGCTGGTACCGATCCAGCACGACAGTCCGAACGAGATCGCCCAGCCTTTCGAGGTGTCCGATTGGGGCCAGGAAGATCTGCTACCGATCCCCGGCAAGACCATGGCCAATGTCGCGCTGGTCGAGCGTGACTATCCGAACCTCTACAAGCGCTTCACCGCGCTGGGCCCGTTGATGGACAAGCTGGGTAACGGCGGCAAGGGCATGTCGTGGCAAACGGCGCACGAAGTGGAAGGCCTGCGCAAGCTCAACGGCACGGTGACCGAAGAAGGCCCCACCAAGGGCATGGCGAAAATCGAAACCGCGATCGATGCCTGCGAAGTGCTGCTGATGCTGGCCCCTGAAACCAACGGCGAGGTTGCGGTCAAGGCATGGGAATCACTCTCGACCTTTACCGGGCGCGAGCATGCCCATCTGGCGCTGCCCAAGGAAGACGAAAAGATCCGTTTCCGCGATGTCCAGGCCCAGCCGCGCAAGATCATTTCCTCGCCGATCTGGTCGGGGCTGGAAAGCGAGCACGTCTGCTACAACGCGGGCTACACCAACGTCCACGAACTGATCCCCTGGCGGACCCTGACCGGGCGGCAGCAGCTCTATCAGGACCACAAATGGATGCGCGCCTTTGGCGAGGCGCTTTGCGTCTATCGCCCGCCGATTGATACCAAGGCATGTCTGCCGATGCTGCAAGCGGCCGAAGGCCAGCCGCACGTGGTGCTCAACTTCATCACTCCGCACCAGAAGTGGGGAATCCACTCCACTTACACCGACAACCAGCTGATGCTGACCCTGTCGCGCGGCGGGCCGATCGTCTGGATGAGCGAGGTGGACGCCGCCAAGGCAGGCCTGATCGACAATGATTGGGTTGAAACCTTCAACGCCAACGGCGCGCTGGTCGCCCGGGTGGTGGTCTCGCAGCGGATGAAAGAGGGCACGCTGTTCATGTACCATGCCCAGGAAAAGCACGTGAACGTGCCGGGTTCGGTGCTGACCGGCCAACGCGGGGGGATCCACAATTCGGTGACCCGCGCGATCCTAAAGCCCACCCACATGATCGGCGGCTACGTCCAGCAGGCCTACGGTTTCAACTACTATGGCACCGTCGGATCGAACCGCGACGAATTCGTGATCGTCCGCAAACTCAGCAAGGTTGACTGGCTTGAAGGCGAGCTGGCCGAAGGGGAGCACGCAGCATGAAGGTCCGCGCACAAATCGGCAAAGTGCTGAATCTCGACAAGTGCATCGGCTGCCATACCTGCTCGGTGACTTGCAAGAACGTCTGGACCAGCCGCGAAGGGATGGAATACGCCTGGTTCAACAATGTCGAAAGCAAGCCCGGCGTCGGCTATCCCAAGGATTGGGAGAACCAGAAGCGCTGGAACGGCGGGTGGGAGCGCACTGCGGCGGGCTCGATCCGGCCGAAGATGGGCGGCAAGTGGCGGCTGCTGGCGAAGATTTTCGCCAATCCCGACCTGCCCGAAATCGACGACTATTACGAACCCTTCACTTTCGACTACGGCCACCTGCAGAGCGCACCTGAAAGCAAGGCCTTCCCCACCGCGCGTCCGCGCAGCCTGATCACCGGCGAGCGGATGGAGAAGATCGAGGGCGGCCCCAACTGGGAGGAAATCCTGGGCGGCGAATTTTCCAAGCGGTCGCAGGATTACAACTTCGAAGGCGTCCAAAAAGAGATCTACGGCGAGTTTGAAAACACCTTCATGATGTATCTGCCGCGGCTGTGCGAGCACTGCCTCAACCCCACTTGCGTCGCGGCCTGCCCTTCGGGCTCGATCTACAAGCGCGAGGAAGACGGGATCGTTCTGATCGATCAGGAAAAGTGCCGCGGCTGGCGGATGTGCATCTCGGGCTGCCCCTACAAGAAGATCTACTTCAACTGGAAGAGCGGCAAGAGCGAGAAGTGCATCTTCTGCTATCCCCGGATCGAGGCGGGCGAGCCGACCGTGTGCAGCGAGACCTGTGTCGGGCGGATCCGCTATCTGGGCGTGATGCTCTATGACGCGGACCGGATCGAAGCGGCTGCCAGCACGGAACACGTCGAGGACCTTTATCAGGAACAGCTCGATATCTTCCTCGACCCCAACGATCCGGCGGTGATCGAGCAAGCCCGCAAGGACGGCGTGCCCGAGGGCTGGTTGGAAGCCGCGCGGCATTCGCCGGTGTGGAAGATGGCGATGGAATGGAAAGTCGCTTTCCCGCTCCACCCCGAATACCGCACCCTGCCGATGGTCTGGTACGTGCCGCCGCTATCGCCGATCAACAATGCGGCCAGCGCCGGCAAGATTTCGGCCCGCAACGGCATGCCTGATGTTCGCAGCTTGCGGATCCCGGTCAAGTACCTCGCCAACCTGCTCACCGCTGGCAAGGAGGCACCGGTAGTCGAGGCGCTTGAGCGGATGTTGGCGATGCGCGCCTACATGCGCGGCAAGACCGTGGACGGCGTCATCAGCGAGGAGATCGCCCGCGAGGTTGGCCTGACCGGCCAGCAGATCGAGGACATGTACCACGTGATGGCGATCGCCAATTACGAGGACCGCTTCGTCATCCCCAGCGGCCACCGCGAAGTTGCCGACGACATGTACGAAGAGCGCGGTGGCTGCGGCTTCTCGCTTGGTAATGGCTGCTCGGGCGGCACCAGCGGCGCCAACCTGTTTGGCGCTCCGGCTCGGAAGAAACTCCAGACCCCTTCGGAGGTATTCTGATGAACACGACCCTGCGTGTCCTCTCCGCGCTGCTGCGCTATCCGGACGAGGCGGTCCAGCAAGCCGCGCCGGTATTTTCGGCACTGCTGGTCGAGGACGGCCTGCTGACACCCGATCAGCGCGCGGCGCTGGCCCCGCTGATCGAGCGACTGGCCCATGATGACCTGCTCGATAGCCAGGAAGCCTATGTCGCGCTGTTCGACCGGGGCCGGGCGTTATCGCTCCATCTGTTCGAACATGTCCACGGAGAAAGCCGTGACCGCGGCCAGGCGATGGTCGACCTGCGTGATCGTTACGAAGCGCAGGGGCTGGAAATCGAGGCCAAGGAACTGCCCGACTACCTGCCGCTGTTCCTAGAGTATCTCTCGGTTCTGCCGCCTGCGCAGGCGGCCGAGGAACTGGCCCAACCGGGGGTAATCATCTCCGCGCTGGCGCAGCGGCTCGAGGAAAAGGACACACCCTATGCCGCGCCGATGCGGATCCTGGCCGATCTGGCGGGGGCTGGAGGCGAAGAGTTCGTGATCGCCCCGGCGGACGATCCCGATGATCTCGCCGCGCTCGACGCAGCCTGGGAGGAAGAGCAGGTCCGCTTCGACAGTCCTGCCGCCCCTGGCAGCGCCGAATGCCCGCAAGTCAGCGCGTTGGTCGAGCGCATTCTCAATCCCGAACCTGTCAGGAGCCCCACCCATGGCTGATTTCCTCCACCACCTGGTTTTCGGGATCTATCCCTACATCGCGCTGGCCGTGCTCGCGGTGGGATCGGTGATCCGTTATGACCGCGAACCCTATTCCTGGCGCGCGGGTTCCAGCCAGCTCTTGCGCCGCAAGCAGTTGATGATCGGTTCGGTGCTGTTCCATGTCGGGGTGTTGGTGATCTTTCTCGGGCACGTCGGCGGGCTGCTGACCCCGATCGCGATCTGGGATGCACTGGGCGTGCCGCATGGGGCAAAGCAATTGCTGGCGATGGTCGCGGGCGGCGTTGCGGGTGTGATTGCGATCATCGGCGCGACGCTCTTGATTCACCGCCGCTTCTTCGACGCAAGAGTGCGGGCCTCTTCCAGCTTCAGCGACAACCTGGTGATCTTGCTGCTGTGGGTCCAGCTTGCGCTCGGTCTGGCAACGATCCCGGTCTCGGCCCAGCACCTTGACGGGCACGAAATGGTCAAGTTCATGGAATGGGCGCAAGGCATATTCACCTTCCGCGCCGGGGCATCGGACCTGATCCGCGATGTCGCGCCGGTGTTCAAACTGCACCTGTTCCTGGGGCTGACGATCCTGCTGATCTTCCCCTTCACCCGGCTGGTCCACATGATCTCGGCGCCTGTCCGCTATGTCTGGCGCTCGGGCTATCAGGTCGTGCGTTCGCGGAGGCTGGCGTCATGAACCCCGATCCCGTGATCGTCGGCGGGCGCGAGATCCCCGTGGGCGACATCGCCGCCGAGGCGCAGAACCATCCCGCCCCCAGCGCCGAAGCGGCCTGGGAAGCAGCCGCCGAAGCGCTGGCGATCCGCCAATTGCTGGTCGACGAAGCCGAGCGGCTGGAGCTTGAGCCTGGCGAGATCTGCGATGAAGCCGCTCAACCCCTGACCCGCGAAGACGCACTGATCGACGCGCTGCTGGCGCGCGAGATCAAGACGCCCAAAGCCGACGAGGAAACCTGCCGCCGGTTCTTCGAGCACCATACGGAGCGTTTCACCACTCCGCTGCTGGTTGAGGCCGCGCATATCCTGATCGAAGCCGATCCTGCGGATGACTTCGCAATGGGGCTCGCCACCGGCGATGCCCGCACGCTGATCCGCGCACTGGAAGCCGATCCCTCGCGGTTCGAAGAACTGGCCCGAGCCCGCTCGGCCTGTCCTTCGCGCGAACAGGGGGGGAATCTTGGCCAGGTCCAGGCCGGGCAGATGGTCAAGCCGTTCGAGGAAGCGTTGTTCGCGTTGCCGTCCGAAACGCTTTGCCCCAATCCCGTGCGCAGCCGCTTCGGTGTCCATGTGATCCGTTCGGGCCACCGGATCGAGGCCAAACCCTTGCCCTTCGAGGCAGTGCGGGCGCTGATTGCCGAATATCTTGAGGAAGCCAGCTACCGCCGCGCCGTGGCGCAATACATCGCAATCCTGGCCGAGCAGGCCGGGGTCAGCGGCGTGGAGTTGGCGGCCTAGGATGCAGCAGAGCCTTGAGGATGGCCAGGGCAGACGCTTCGAGTATCTGCGGCTATCGCTGACCGATGTCTGCAATTTCCGCTGTTCCTATTGCTTGCCCGATGGCTATCGCAAGCCGGCCGATGCGCCAGCAAACCTGTCGGTCGATGAGATCCGCCGCCTTGTGACCGCTTTTGCCACGCTGGGCCTGTGGAAGGTTCGGCTAACCGGCGGAGAGCCCAGCCTGCGCCGCGAACTGATCGATATTGCCGCCGCCGTTTCGCGGGTTCCGGGCATCCGCCGCCTGGCCATGACCACCAACGGCTACCGCCTGGCAGAACGCGCTGAGGACTATGCCGCCGCCGGGATCAATGCACTCAACGTCAGTGTCGATTCTCTGGATCCTGCCCGCTTCGCCGCGATCACCGGGCACGACCGGCTGAGCGAAGTGCTGGACGGCATCGCCGCCGCACGCGCGGCGGGGATCGGCACGGTCAAGCTCAACAGCGTGCTGATGAGCGGGATCAACGATCACGAACTGGAGGGCTTCATTGCCTTCGTGCAGCGGCACGATCTATCGCTGCGGTTCATCGAAGTAATGCGCACCAATGACAACACCGCCTTTTTCGAGCGGCACCACCTGGCCGGGGCCGAGATTGCCGACAGGCTCGATGCCATGGGCTGGCAACGCCTCGCGCGGGAGCAAGGGGCAGGGCCGGCGGTGGTCTATGCCCAGCCGGGCCGCCCGGGACAGATCGGTATCATCGCGCCCTATTCCAAGGATTTTTGCGCCTCCTGCAATCGCCTGCGGGTCTCCGCGCAAGGCAAGCTGCACCTCTGCCTGTTTGGTGATTATGGAATCGACCTCAGGCCTCTGCTGCAAGCCGATGACCAGCAAGACGAACTGATTTCCCGGATCGCCGCGCTGACCGCCACCAAGACGCCCGGCCACCGGCTGCGTCAGGGCAATAGCGGGGCAACCCCGCATCTCGCGTCGATCGGCGGATGATCCTTGGCTGAAATTGATCAAGTCAGGCTGCCCATGTAAACATGGACTAATGGCAACTGTCGCTAACAATGCCGTCATTCGGATCGCCAAGTAGCGCCGTCGAAAACGGCCATTGGTTCATCGCAGTCGCGGCGCGATTGAATAAGCAGGGTTTGGGACTTACCTGCCACTCATCAGCAATGTGCCGAACGGCAAGGTTATGCCAACAGCTGACATTCGGCGATCACCAAGGCGACCTACGGGAAAAGGCAAAAACTGGGCCGTTAGCCGTCAGTCCGCATTGGGGACTCTTTCGTGATAAAAGACCTTCAACAATCTGAACCTATTGTGGGCGCAGTTCGATTGTCGAATGAAGAACGCGCTTGCCGGACATCGACGCTGGCCGAAAGCTCACGGAATTTCCAAGAGCCGCGCTAAGGGCGGTGATGCGATCTATGATCGTCGGCGCTTGCCCGACGTCGGCGAGCGTGGGGGTGCCGCGCACCAACGAACCATCATGGATCACGCCCTTTCCATCGAGCTGGACGGGGATAATTTGGGTTCGCATGACCGATCCACGGTCGATTTCGAGCTGCGCGATGATCGACTGCCACGCTTCGGGTCCATAGGCGTCATCGGGCTTCTTCGACTGAAAGATGAAAGAGCTGAGCCCGTGGAACAGCGGTGCATCGCGATAATATTCGATCCCTTGCAGCTCGGGCACGCCGTGCGCAGCGAACGTTAAAGCCCCCGCGTCGATCGCGCGACGCGCGAGATCGCGCTGCCATTCCGGAGTGTCTGATTTCTTCGGCTCCCAATAATGGCTGTGCAGATAAGCGATTACGATCGCCCCCGTCGATGCCGCAAGACGGATGGCCGCCAGATAGCGCTCGACGTCAAAGGCATCGAGCGTGCCGTCGGCGCGGCGCCGCAGTTCATTGACCCCCGGCCGGGTCGCCGTCGCCGCGGCGCCGTCGCGGATCGCACCGGCGGCCGCGGCGACAAGCGCCACCGTCTTTCGTCCCTTCAAATAGCCCGGCGCGCTGGCCGATGCCAGGTCTGACCCCGATCCGGCAAAGGCCAGCCGACGCCCTTTCAACGCATCGATCGTCGATAAAATTCCGCCCGCGTCGAGATCCCAGGCGTGATTGTTCGATGTCGCGACAAGATTCACGCCAATCGCCTGCAGGCATTCGATGACCTCGGGCGCGCCAATATGCAGCACCTCGCTGTTCGCGGGCCGGGTCGATTGTCCGGACAGTGGTCCGGCGATCACCGTCTCCAGATCGGTAAAGACGGCGTCGCTGCTTTTGAGCAGGCGCCGGAAATCGCCCATGGCTGGCCAGCCGATCGCGCGAAGGTCGGTCTTGATTAGCGCCTGCCCGAGCAGGCTGATACGCAGCGGCGCCGACTGCGCCGCCGCAGGCAGCGGAAAGAAGGCGATCGACACGCTTGCCGCGATCAGATGCCGGCGCGTTGGCAAGAGCAACGTATCGAAACCCATATTTCGCCTCCTTGCCCCACTCATACAAAGAGTGCACATTCACTGGCAACGCCATGCACTTTCGTTATGATAACATCACGGAGTCTCATAATATTTTTTCGCGCCGCATTTCGCTCTAAGCTGGTCGGTATATCACAAATTGGGGTTTATCGATGACCAGTGCAATCGTTCAGGGATACCGGCAACGCCGCCTCGCAAAATTCGCGGCCGCAGCAAGCATCAGCCTGGCTGCGCTGGCGTGGCCGACAATGGCGCAGGCGCAGGACGCCGAAGACGTCGCCGCCGAAACCGAAGCGGATAGCGCGGGCGACATCATCGTCACCGGGTCGCGGATCAGCCGCAAGGACGCCGACTCGGTCGGGGTGCTGCTGACGATCACCTCGGACGATATTGCCCGGTCGGGGACATCGTCGATCGGCGACCTGCTCCAGAAAATTCCGTCGGCGGGCGTCAGTCTCAATTCAAACGGGACGCAGGGCACGTCCTATGGCGCGAGCTCGATCAACCTACGCTATCTGGGCGGGGCCGAAGGCAGCGGCAACCGCGTACTCGTCCTCGTCGACGGGCATCGCTGGGTCGATGGCGTCGGCCAGCGAGGCTTTCGCGATTTTGTCGATCTGAATACGCTGCCGCAGGGCATGATCGACGGCATCGAGGTGCTGAAGGACGGCGCATCGGCAATCTATGGTGCCGACGCGATTGCGGGCGTTGTCAATATCAAGACGGTCCAGCCGTTTGACGGGCTGCGCGGGTCGGTTCGCGCCGGTGTCACCAGCCGCGGCGACGGGGCCGAACTCGGCGGCATGCTGACGGTCGGCAAGACATGGGACCGCGCATCGGTCATCCTGTCGGGGAGCTATTTCAAGTCGCGTCCGATCCGCACCGATGCGCGCGACCTGACCACGCTGACGCTGGTGCCGCAAACCGCGGTCGGCACCAATCCCAACGGCCTGTTCATTCTGCCGGGGCTCGCCAACAATGGCTATTTCGGCACCCCGGCGGGCTTTGCGAGCAGCGCCAACCCGCTCATCCTGAACAATGGCGCCGCAATCGGCGTAGGCAACCTAGCCGACAACGCGTTCCACGTCGGGGCACTGCCGGGCGATGCCTATAACACCCAGGCGCAGGGCATCTATTCGACCGGCCCGTCGGAGCGTTACGGCATCTATGGGCGGTTCGACTATGAACTGACCGAGGATGCGACGATCAAGGTCGAAGGCGTTTATAACCGGCGCAAGTCGAACCAGCTGTTCTCGCCGGTGCTGCTCGACGTCGGCGGCAGCGCCGGAACGGTGCGCGGCTTTGCAATTCCGAACAACCAGGCGTTCAACCCGTTCGGCACCGCCAATGGTGTCCCAACCGGTAATGCAATCGGCTTTGCCGCCAACAGCGCGTGGCGCATCCGCAAGGTGATGAGCGATGTCGGCAACCGCAACAACGCGCAGGATGTCGAAACCTTCCGCGTTTCGGTCGGCGTCGATGGCACCTTTCAGATCATGGGCGGCGAATGGCGCTGGGATGTCTTCGGTTCCTATTCGAAGAACAGCATCCATACGATCGCCGAGAATGGCATCAATTACGACAATCTCTTTCTCGGCCTGGGATCGCCCGCGACCTGCACCGCCAATGCCGGCTGCGTGCCGATCAATCTGTTCGCGCCGATGACCGCGCAGCAGGCGGCCTATATTCGGTTCACCACGCGCGAATATAACCGCACCGAGCTTTACAATGCCGCTTTCAACGTCACCGGCAACCTGTTCGATTTGCCGGCCGGGCCGGTGGCGCTCGCCGTGGGTTATGAATATCGCCAGAATCGCGGTTTTGATGCCCCCGATCCGATCGTCAATGCGCCGCCGATTTACCTGAACGCGTCGCTTTACACAAAGACGACGGGACAGACACGCACGGCGACGGCGGGCAGCTATGACCTTCATGAAGCTTATGGCGAACTCAACGTCCCGATTTTCAAGGACCAGCCGTTTGCCCAAAGCCTCGATGTCAGCCTTGCGGCGCGCTATTCGGACTATTCGACGGTCGGGAGCAAGCCGACGCTGAAGGCAGGCATCGGCTACCGTCCGATCGAGGATATATTGTTCCGCGGCACCTATTCGCAGGGCTTCCGCGCCCCGTCGATCCTTGAGCTGTATCAGGGTGCGCGCCAGACGAGCTTTCAGGGTACCGACCCCTGCAACGGCGGTGCCGCGGCGAACCCGGGCCGGCCGGGCTGTGCCGGGGTTCCGACTGGTTATAATCAAGCCAATTTCAACCTGAACGGACTGATCCCGGGGGTCATCAGCGGCAATGCCGGGCTGAAGCCCGAAACCGCCGATACCTTTAGCGCCGGGGTCGCAATCTCGCCACGCGGCGTGCGCGGGCTGTCGCTGACCGTCGATTATTACAATATCAAGATCAAGAACGCGATCGCATCGCAGACGCCGACCCAGATCATGCAGCTGTGCGCGTTGCGCGGCGGTGTGTTCTGCGATCTGGTGAACCGCGACGCGGGAACGGGCGCCATCCTCGAGCTGCTCCAGGGCGCGCAAAATCTGAACGCGATCGAGACAGACGGCGTCGATGCAACCCTGCGTTACGACTTCAATACCGCCTTCGGTCGGTTCACAACGATGGTCGATGCATCCTACCTCAATTCGTTCAAGACGGTGTCGCCCAACCCGGGCGGCGGCGACCCCATCGTCGACGAACGCGCTGGCAAGGGCGATCAGCCGCGTTCGACCTATCCGCGCTGGAAGGGGCAGGCATCGCTCGGCTGGATCGGCGACACGGTCGATATGACGCTGCGCGCGCGCTACATTGGCCCAACCACCGACGTCGTCAATGCAGTCAAGGACGCGCGGACCCGATCGATCATCTACACCGACGCCGAAATCGGCTTCAGCATCAACGACGACGCGGCGCGGTTCAACCTGGGCATCAACAATCTGTTCGACAAGCAGCCGCCCGCTTCTTACGCCAACGCACCGATCAACTATGACATCTATACCTATGATGCGCGCGGCCGGTTCTTCTACGCCCGCTTCTCGGTGAAGATGTAAGCAAGGCATCCGCGCAATGCCGGTCTCTTTCAGTGCGGCGTTGCGCGGGACTGGCATCGGTGGACATTTTGCAGGGCGGCAGGGCAATGCCAGCGGATAGAAAAACGGGAAAATGGCTCGACCGGGTCGAACGCTGGGGCAATGCCTTGCCCGATCCGGTATTCATTTTTCTGGGCCTGATCGCGCTGCTCGTCGCGGTGTCGGTGGTGGCCGCAGGGCTTGGCTGGCGCGCGATCAATCCGGTCACGGGCGAGGTACTGGTCGCCAAAAGCCTGTTGTCACAGGACAATGTCGCACAGCTTCTGACCAGCATGCCCGAAACCATGGCCCATTTCCCGCCGCTCGGACTGATTCTGGTAGTGATGCTGGGGGCGGCGGTCGCCGAACGGTCGGGGCTGTTCACCGCGTTGATGACGCGCGCGATGCGCGGCGTGTCGAACCGCTTCCTCAGTCCCGCCATCTTTCTGATCGGGCTGCTGTCGCATCAGGCCGCCGACGCCGCCTATGTCGTGCTTATCCCGCTGGCGGCGATTGTCTTTGCCGCCGCGGGACGGCACCCCCTGGCCGGAATGGCGATCGCCTATGCAGGTATATCGGGGGCGTTCGCCGCCAATCTGGTTCCCGGGCAGTTCGATGTGCTGATGCTGGGCATCACCAAGTCGGCGGCGGCGCTGCTGGTGCCGGACCATATGCTCAATCCCTTGGGCAATTGGTGGTTCACCGCCGCGCTCGGTATCTTGCTGATTCCCGTCACCTGGTATGTGAACGACCGGATCGTCGAGCCGCGGCTCGGTTCATGGAGCGGCACTCCGCCCGAAGGCGACGACCCCGCCGAGGCGACGGTCGAGGGCGAAACAAAGGGCCTTCGGCGCGCTGGCATCGCCGCGCTGGCGACCGCCGCGCTGTTCGCGATGCTCACGCTATGGCCTGGATACACCCCGCTGGTTGACGATACGGCCGCCGGCCCGGCGCGTTACAGCCCCTTCTATGCCTCGCTCGTCGCGGCGTTCATGCTGCTCTTCCTCATCTGCGGCTGGACCTATGGCGCGGCGACCGGGTCGATAAAATCGCATCGCGATGTCGTGCGGATGATGACGGCGGGGTTGGCGACCATGACGCCATTTCTGGTCATCGCCTTCTTCGCCGCGCATTTTATCGCGATGTTCGCCTGGTCGAACCTTGGTCCGGTGATGGCGATCAACGGCGCCGACTGGCTGCGCGCGCAGCAGCTGCCGCCGCCCGTTCTGCTGATCCTACTACTGCTGATTTCGTCGGTCTTCGACTTGGTCATCGGCTCGGCTTCGGCAAAGTGGAGCGCGATGGCGCCGATTGTCGTGCCGATGCTGATGCTGCTCGGCGTGTCGCCCGAAATGACGACCGCCGCCTATCGCATGGGCGATTCCATCTTCAACATCGTGACTCCCGTCGCCGCGAACTTCGTCCTTGTCCTCGTGCTGGCACAGCGGTGGCGCAAGGATTTCGGCGTCGGGTCGCTCGTCGCGATGATGCTGCCCTTTTCGATCGCGATCGGGATCACCGGTCTGTCGCTGATCGCCGTCTGGACGAGTTTTGATTGGCCCATCGGCCCCGGCGCACCTGCGACATATGCGGTGCTCGCGCAATGAGCGCGGCAGAGCCGAGCGGCATGATCCGCAATGCGATGGTGCCGATGCGCGACGGCGTCCATCTGGCGACCGATATCTACCTGCCCGCAGGCGCATTCGATGCGCCGCTGCCGGTCCTGCTCGAGCGCACCCCTTACGACAAGGACGGGACCAACCACGCCGACTTTTCGGTCGCAGCGATAGAGCCGCTGTCGAAACCCGAGATCGCCCGGATATTTGCATCGCACGGCTATGCCTTTGTCATTCAGGATTGCCGTGGGCGCTACGCGTCGGAAGGCCGTTTTCGCAAATATCTGTCCGAAGCCGAGGACGGCGCCGACACGCTCGCGTGGATCCGCGATCAACCTTGGTGCAACGGGCGGATCGGCACACTGGGGCTGTCCTATGGCGCGCATGTCCAGGCGGCGATGGCATCGCTCGATCCGCCGGGCCTTTCCGCCATGTTTCTCGATTCCGGCGGCTTTTCGAGCGCCTATCATAGCGGCATCCGACAGGGCGGCGCCTATGAGCTGAAACAGCTGACCTGGGCGCAGAAACATGCGCTGCTGGCGCGGGAGACGGCCATCGATCCGGCCCGGCGCGCGGCGCTGGAGGGGCAGGATATCCGCGACTGGATCGGGGTCGATCGCTGGGCACCCGGCCATTCGCCGATCAGCGCGGCGCCGGAGTATGAAGCCTTCATCCTAGAACAGTGGAACGAGGATCGTTTTACCGATTTCTGGAAACAGCGCGGCATCTATGCGCGCGGCTGGTACGACGAATTCGCCGATGTGCCGATGGTGCATATGTCGAGTTGGTACGATCCCTATGCGTTGACAGCGATCGAGAATTTCACTGGGCTGGTCGGCCGCAAACGCGGGCCGGTCAAATTGATCATGGGTCCATGGACGCATGGCAAACGGTCGCTGACCTTTTCGGGCGATGCGGATTTCGGAGCCGCATCGACACTCGATTTTCAGTTCGGTGATTACACCGCGCTGCGCCGCGCGTGGTTCGACCATCATCTCAAGCGCGCCGATGTCGCCGACCCGCTGCCCGATGCTGTCTATCTCTTCACCATGGGCGGCGGGTCGGGCCGCCGCCTTGCCAGCGGTCGGATAGACCATGGCGGACGCTGGCGCACTGCGTCGGCATGGCCGCCACCCGAAGTGACCATGCGGCCACTCCATTTGCGGGATGATGGACGTCTAGGCGAGCAGCCTGCGGTCGCCCTGGCACATGCCAAGTTCACCCACGATCCGTTCAATCCTGTGCCGACCGTCGGTGGCGCAATTGCATCGGGCGCGCCGGTGATGGACGCCGGCGGCTTTAATCAACGCGAAAGCCCCGATTTCTTTGGATCGAAGCCCCCCTATCGCCCGCTCGCCGAGCGTCCCGACGTGCTGGTGTTCGACACCGATCCGCTCGACGCCGATGTCGAATTGACGGGTCAGGTGGTGGCCGAACTGTTCGTCAGCTCAAGCGCGGTCGATACCGACTTCACGATCAAGGTCGATGACGTCTATCCGCCGAGTGTCGATTATCCGGAGGGCTATGCGCTCAACATCGCGCACGGTATATTGCGAATGCGGTTCCGAAATTCTTTCGAGGTGCCCGAGGCGATGGAGGCTGGGAAAGTCTATGCGGTGCAAATTGGATCCTTCCCGATGAGCAATCTGTTCAGAAAGGGCCACCGGATCCGCGTCGAGATCGCGAGCAGCAATTTCCCGCATTTCGACATTAACCCGAACAGTGACTGGCGCCTGGCCGACCAACCGCCGCAGCCCGCCGAAAATTGCATATATTTCGGTCCCGGACAGGCATCGCGGGTTTTGCTGCCCGTCGTGGCGAATTGATGGACAAGCTGCCGACACCGCCCGGTCTGTCACCCGACAAGAATGTCAGCTTTCGCGCGCTGCGCGTGTTTTCCGAGATTATGCGAACCGGATCGGCGACCGCCGCGGGCAAGCAACTGTCGCTGTCTCAGCCGGCCGTCAGCCGCCTGATCGCCCAGCTGGAGGCGAATGTCGGCTTCGATCTTTTTTATCGCGATCGCGGCAAGCTGGTCCCGACCGCCGACGGTATCAAGCTGATCCAGGAAGTCGAGTTGACGTTGTCCAGCCTCGACCGGTTCAACAGTCTGGTCCGCGATATCGCTGGTTATTCGGCAGGGACGATCCGCATCGTCGCGCCGCCCAGCTTTGCCGAAGGCATATTGCCCGACATCGTCTCGCGATTTCGCGAACGCTTCCTCGGCGTCGAATTCAGCATCGATTCGCGCAGCGTCGAAACCGCTCGGACGATGATTGCGATGCGCTATGTCGACTGCGGGTTTCTGAAACTGCCGACCGACGAAAGCGATCTTGCCATCCAGCAGATCGTATCGAGCGGTTCGGTGTGCGTCATGCACGAGGATCACCCGTTGGCGTCGCTCAATACCATCACGCCCGCCGATATCGGCCAGTATCCGTTGATCCTGCTCGGCGCCGGACGCTATTGGCGGACGCAGGTCGATACCAGTTTCGCGGCCTTTGGCTTGCGCCCTGTCGTCGCGGTCGAAACGCATACCCATGGCTCAGCCTGCGCTTTGGCGGCGCACGGAAATGGCATGGCGATCCTCAATGCACTGCTGGTGAAACCTTATCTGCACCAGCCGCTGGTGACGCGCACTTTCGACCCGCCGATCCTCCATGAATATGCCTTTGCGGTATCGAATGTCTCAAGGCCCTCGCGCTTGACGCTCGAGTTCAAGAATGAAGTGCTGCGGCATTTCGGGAATTAGGAATGTCGGCGAGCTTTGGCCGAAAGCGGATCGGCAGCTCTACCGAGAAAATATGTCCTCCGCGGCGGCTGCCTAAACTGCCGAGTGTCCGCTCGCACCGCAAAGCGCAGGTCAACTCCTGCACCGCCGCCAAGCCGCCGCCCTTCGTGTGACGATGAAATGACCGCTTTCGGGTACTGACCAATTGAGTCCCGAACGGCTGACATGAGGCGCGAAGCTGCCCCTAGAGCACGTGATGAATGAAGGGCCGCTAACCGCATCTGCGAGTTGAGCAGCGGACTAACCGGACTGTCCAACAAGTCGGACGTCCTGGCCCTGATTCGTGTGTGCGAAACCTGCAACACTGAGAGCAAAATGGAATTGGCACCGACTCGCTTCACCAGCGTGCATCCTGTCCGCTTGCTTCCCCAGGTTTCCATAGATGTTCCATTTCTAGCCAGCAGGGTAGAACTGCGGGTTTCATACTGAAAGACGAAGTCGAATTCCCCCTTGCCACAAGACGAAAAGTTCCCATTATGTTCTCTAGGAAGGGGCTGAGCTACTACACAGGACCTGCCCAATGTCGAATACCGAACGCATCATCCGCCTCAAGACCGTCTTGGCCCGCACAGGGCTCTCCCGCTCAACCCTCTACCGCAAGATCTCCGAAGGAACTTTCCCGGCTCAGGTAAGAATCAGCATTCACGGTGCGGGCTGGCATGAGTCAGCGGTCAACGGCTGGATTGCTGATCCAGTCAGCTATGGTCGGTCGCAGAGCGCAATGCAGCCAAACGGTCAGGCGGCGGTCTGAATGCCTTGGCGAAGTCCGGCAAGCTCTGCCCTGTTGAGATAATTGGACCACCAGGTCATCATTTCCCGACGTTGGCTTAGATAACGCGCCGAGTTGTAAGCGGCGCGCACGCCGCGCTGGACGTGAGCAAGCTGCATTTCGATCCAGTCGGGTTCGAACTGACCGGATTCGTTGAGCACCGTGCTCGCAAGTCCGCGAAAGCCATGAACTGTCGCCTTCCCGCGCAGGCCGATGCGATACATCACATCAAGCATCCGGTTTTCGCTGATCGTGCAAGTCTTGCTGCTCGCAACCGGGAAGAGGAACTTGCCCAACCGCTCGTTGCCGGCTGCCCGAAACCGGTTGGCCTTCTCGATTTCGCGCAGGAGTTGCACGGCTTGCGATGACAGAGGGACAATGTGCTCGGTGCGCATTTTCATCCGTTCGGGCGGGATGCGCCAAAGCGGCTCGGCCGTGTCCAACCCTTCAAACTCGCTCCACTCCGCGAAACGGGTTTCCTGCGTGCGGACCATAGTGTGCATGGTCCAGCGTAAGGCAAGATGGCTCATCGTCTCGCCCTGGTCCTGATTCAGCCGGGCGAAGAAAGCAGGAAGGTCTTTCGCTTCGACCTTGGTTCGGTGCTGGACCGGCGGCGGCTTCTTCATTGCCGGAGCAATGTCGCGGCTCGGATCGCTGCGGCATTTGTCCATCGCAATCGCAAAGCGAAACACTTCGCTGCAATAATTGCGAACCCGGTGGGCCATCTCAATTGCGCCGCGCGCCTCGACCTTGCGAAGCGCCGCCAGCAGCATCTGCGGGTCAATCTCGGCAATCGCTTCGTGGCCGAGCACGGGAAAGATGTCTTCGCGCAACCGGGTTTCGATAACTTTGGCATAGCGAGGCGACCAGGCGCAGCGGCGTGCGTCGATCCATTCCATGGCGATGGTCTCGAAAGAGTTCTCCGAAGCAGCCTTTAGGGCCTTCTTGGCAGCCTTCCTCACCGCCGAAGGATCGCGCCCTGCAAGGAGATCGAGCTTGGCTTCGTCACGCCATTTGCGTGCATCGGCGAGTTTCACGAGCGGGTAGGGGCCTCCAGAGAGCAGCTTCTGCTTGCCAAGGAATCGGTAGGCCAGACGCCAGTGCTTGCTGCCCTCCGGCGTGACGAGAATGAAAAGACCGCCTCCATCCGATTTCTTAATCGGGCGAGGGCCAGGTTTCAGGGCGCGAATGGCGGTGTCGGTGAGCATGTTGGTAACTGAAAAGACAGTACCATCATACCAACGCGATTACCAGCTTACCAACGGGCTTGCCTGGGCCTGAATGATGCGGAATGGGATGGGAAATTGGCCATAAATCAATGTAAATCAAACATTTATGGGATGATTTGAGATTGATCGGGAATGGCTGAAATTAGGTTGTTGGTCGGGGAGACAGGATTCGAACCTGCGACCCTCTGCTCCCAAAGCAGATGCGCTACCAGGCTGCGCTACTCCCCGACCCTGGTACTTCATGTCCGCCGGCAGGCCGGTGGTGGTGGGCCCGGCAGGATTCGAACCCGCGACCTAGCCGTTATGAGCGGCCAGCTCTAACCGCTGAGCTACAGGCCCCTACCGCCGCAACAGCCAAGGCTGCCTTGCCGGACTGCGCGGCCCTAGCCCGCCGGGAAGGCTTAGGCAAGCGCCACGGCGCGCATCAGTTCTGCAACGTTGACCGGGGTCACGCCGCGGTGCGCGAGATAGGCGAAAACGCCCCGCCACCATTCGTACAGGTCATCAAGATCGTCCTCGGTGCGGACATATGGGGTGAAGCCGGGGGCCAGCGAAGGGCTGTGGAATGAAAAGACCAGCACGGGCAGTCCTTCATCCACGGCAATGTCGATTCCGCGCACGGCTTCTTCCAGAGTGACGCCTTCCGGGGTCAGCGGGATCCGTTCAAGCATGCCGATCCGGGCGAGGGCACCGCGCAGGCGCGGCACCCGCCACATCTTGGCATAGAGCCATGGGCCCATTTGCCGCAGCAGCCCCCAATACACCGTGGTCAGCGGCAGTTCCATCAGTCCCAGTTCGCGATCCAGCCAATATGGTCGGACCGGGAAATCGCGGAAATTGGGGCCGCCGCCCGTGCTGTAATCAAACCGCGCACGCACCGAAGTGTCGATGGCGATCCCGCCTTCGGCAAGGATCGCGGCCGTGTTCGGCCCTACGCCATAGCGCCCCGCGCGGTAGATCAGCGGATCGGCGCCGAAATTGGCCTTGATCGCGGCGCGCAGCCGCATGAACTTTTCGCGTTCAAGTTCGGGCGGAAGATTGCCGGCGAAAGTGTTGCGTTCGATCACTTCTTCTTCGAACGGCGGGTTGACCCAGGGGTGCAGCTGAACCCCGATTTCGGCTTTTCCCGCTTTGATGGCATCGCGCAGAATGTCGCCCGCGGCGGGGGACGTGGCGATCGGGTAGTCAACCAGATAGACCGGGCAGACCCCCTGACCTTCGCAGAATTCCTGAAACTTGGCGAGCCGCGCCACGCTGTGCACCGTATAGCCTTCGCGGGCTATCGGCTTGGTCCAGTCAAATTCCTCTTCGGTATCAACCGTCAGGATGAAGCGTTGGCCAAAACCGGAGGCGAAACGCACCGGTTCCGCATCATCGGGCAAGTCCGTGATCCGGGTCTGCACCACTTGTCTGTCTGTCCCCTGTCGCCCTGTGTCAGGCTGTGTCGCTGTTTGGCCTATGGCTATGATCCGAAGGGGCCGCGGTCAACCCCGGCAGTTCCAGCCGCAACCGGTCATCGCGCCGTTCGAGGTTGCCCCCGGCAGCACGCGCTTCGGCGCGGGCGAGGCGCAGGGCGAAGCCGACCCCAAACACTCCGGCGGCGATCACTTGTGGCACTGCGCCCGTGGCGGCGGCGAACAACGCCTTGTCATCCAGACGGGCCAGTGCGGCAGGCAATTGCACGGTCAGGCGGGCTGCACCGTCCTTGGATCGCAGCTTCAGTTTCAGTTCCTCGCCTGGGGCTGCGGTTCCGGCCAGGGTGGCGAGCAGGCGCCAGACCAGCCGTTCCACTTCGATCCGGGCGAGCGGCACAGGCAGCACCGGTTCTTCAATTTTCGCTGCAAAGCCGCTCCCGCGCGAGCGGGTGTGTGCGGCGAGTTGGGCAACCGTGGCGGCGATCAGCGCCGCCAGATCGGTTTCGCCCGGTTCGGGGTCAAGCGCTCCGCTATCCAGTTTGGCCAGCCGTTCCAGCTCCTCGAACGCGGCCAGCATCCGCGCGGCATCGCCCGCGATCCCGGCGGCGAGCGCGCGGTATTCGTGCGGGGTGGGGCCGAACAGCTGCTGCTGGATCACTTCGGCAAAGCCCTGGATCGCGTTCACCGGTGTGCGCAATTCGTGCAGCATCTGGCGCAGCCGATCGGCTTCGCTATCGCGCGGGGGCAGGGGGCTGACAGCCGCAGCGGCGGCGGGAGCCGGGCGGCGCATCCGCCCGCGATAGCCGGTAAAGCGCCCGGTCAGCGGATCAAAGGCCGGGGCCGCATCGATCTGCCATTGCCCGGCAATCGCCCGCGCACCGCTAAGTTTCAGATGCAGCGCGCGCAGCGGCTGGCGGCGGCGCAGCGCCTCACGCAAGGCCGGCGGGGCCAGCCCTTCGCGGTCTAGCTGGATACCCATGGTCATCGGCGCGACGCCGGGATCCGCCCAGATGATCCGGCCGGCCGCATCGGTGGCGAAATCGAACGCGCGCGCCTCGGGCGGGACTTGCAGCGCATGCTCCTCACCCAGCGGCAGACGCGGGCTGTCGGCCAGGGGCTGCGCGTCGACCACCTGACGGGCCTTGCGATAGGCCTCGATCCGCTTGACCAGCGCGCCGATGCTGTCCTCGCCCGCGGCGGTCGGGGCAGGCGGAAGGACCTCGACCGGAGCAGGCGCGGCGGCGGGGGTGG
>NZ_MWLM01000041.1:0-825 GCF_002198665.1 Novosphingobium sp. B 225
TCCCAAGCAGTCTGCCTGACTTTTTCATTTTCTGGTCCCCGTTGAGAATTGTCATCAAGGTTTGCATCTGAAATCGCCTTTCAGCGGACAATTGCGTTGAAGCTGAGCGTGCCAGAGGTTCCCGGCGCGACCGAGGCCAGCACCCAGCGAACATGCGTGACGTCTGTGGCCTGGGCGGCGCGCTGCCCCCCCTGCCCGTCGGCAACCTTGAGCAGGGCAAGCTTGCCCCACGACTTGCCGCCATCGACCGAGACGACGAGATCGTTCGATCCATCCGCCGCCAGGGCGATGCCCGGCTTGATCGGGTTGGTGACGACGATGTTTTCCGCCTTTACCGCGCCGTTGTTGCGATAGCGGGTCGAGAACACCAGGCGGTCGCCCGGAACGACCACGGCCGGTTCGACCAGCGCGTGGACTTCCTTGCCATCGGCCAGGGTGACCTTGTCGACCTTGACGTCGCTGACCAGTTCGAACGGCTGCGCAGCCTGAACGGCAGCGGCCGGAACGGCGCTGCTTGCGGCAATGGCGCCAATCAGCGCGACTAACAGTCTGGCTTTCATGTGCTTGCTCCTCAATTGATCTTGACGTCGAACTTGATCGTCTTGGTGGTGCCCCCGGCGACACTGCCCAGGTTCACATCGATCCCGGTGCCGGTGGCCACGCCTTCGTCGGTGTCGCTGACGTCGGTCAGAGAAGCGCCTTCAAGCTTGAGTGTGTTGGCCTGATAGGTGGTTCCCGACGGATAGCTGTCGGTGACGTGCAGGCTGCCGACCTGGCCCGAACCGCTGATCGTCGCGACCAGGGTATAGGTGACGACAGAGCCGG
>NZ_MWLM01000041.1:856-31526 GCF_002198665.1 Novosphingobium sp. B 225
GGCGTGCCGGTGCCGGTCACGGCGTCGGCGGTCAGGCGGACCTGGCTGCTCTGGCCATCGGTTGCGCCTGCGGGGAGCGAGACGATCACAAATATCTTGAGCGCGCCGTCGGCGGCGATTGAAGGGGTTGGAGATCCGCTCGCCAGAACGGTGTCGACCCCGGGTTCGTATGTCCCGTTGCCATTGCTGTCGACCACGATCGATTGCAGCACGGCGTCGAAATTGTTGCCAGCCACCGTCGGGTTGACAGTCAGGTTGAAGGCTTCCGGACCGTTGCCGGTGTTGGTGATCCGGTATTCCAGCACCGCATTCGCGGCCCCGATCGCCAGCGGCGTCGTGGTAAGCCCGGCCACGGCCACGTCCAGCAACTCGTCAACCTTCACGGTTACAGTGTTCGAAGTCACCGAACCGCTGGCTGCTCCGGCGGTATAGGTGGCCGAAGCGGTGTTCTGGATCAGCGTGCCTGCCGTTACGCCCGTGGCGAACGCGGTTCCATGCGCCAGGCAAAAACCCAGTGCGGCGGCCGATGTGACGGCGGATCGAAGGATCAAATCGTGTCTTTTCATAGTCATCTCTTACCTGATCAAGGTTAACGAACCGCCAATCGGGCCATAAATTCCTGATCTGAACGGCGGCGTGCGGGAGTTTTTAAGGGTTAAAAATGGTTCAGGGCCGCCTGGCGGCGCGGCATTGACCTTTCAAAAGCGGTGTTCCGAACGTCGAATTTAATTGAAATAAGTCGTAAAAACATTTGGTTATGACAATTTTCTGATGTGTCATGTCAGTTGATCGTTCCACGGAATCGCAAGGCGAAGGACTGTGCTGCGCTCAGCGAGCCTGCCGTGGCGGTCAGGGTCGTGCCGGAAACCGCGGCACCAACGGGATCGGTCTCATCCGCACCGACAGCGTCGTCGTCCTCGGCTGTGCTGGCCCCGGCACAGGCCGTGCCAGAGAACATGGTACCGGTTGCAAAGGTGAAATTGCCCGGCAGGGGATCGCTGGCGGTTACGTTCGTCACGGTCGCGGTTCCGGTGTTGGTCACCAGGATGCAGTATTCAACCAGTGCGCCCGGGATCGCTTTGGGATTGGACGCACCATTTACCGGATCGCTGAGGATCGAACTGACCTTGGTCACACCAATGCTTGCGACCGGCTTGCAGAACGTGATCGCATCGATCCCGATCACCTGGGTTTGCGGATCGGCTGGAGCGGCAGGATGGTTGCCATACCGGACCACGATCTTGTCGACCGTAGAGAGGAACGTGACTGTCAGGTTGCCATTCGCGCTGCTGCTGGCCGAGCTGGCGCTGCCATAGGCTTCGTTGCCTGCAACCCAGTTGCTTACACCGTTGGTCACCGTGGGATAGACTGTCGTGCCATTGAACGATCCGGTGATCACGATGTGATCGGCCCACGATCCCGCGCCGTAATCGACGTCAAAGATCTTGAATTGTGCGCCCGGGGTGGCCGAAGGGAGCGTGATGGTGACAGTCGCTTCCTGCGCCTGGGTGGTAAAGTCATAGCCCAGGTAAAGGTTGCTTCGTGGGCTGGTTGCACCGCCGGTTAACGCAGTGCTGGTGACGGGCTGGCCCGACAGCGTGGGATCACCGGTTCCGCTGGTGGTGACGCCAAAGGCAAGCGTGCCCCACCCGGAAACGGTGTAGGAATTGCTGCGGGCACCGGCCGACCAGGCGTTGCTCGACCAGTCAAAGAAGTTTGTGCCAATCGCACAAGTCAGAACCGGTGGAGTGCCGGCCACCCCGCCCCCCGAAACCGTGACGCTGACCGAGGCGTAATCGTCCTCACCAGCCAAGCCGTTGTTGACCGTTGAATCGATGTCCACGATGCCGGACGCGGTTATCTCGGCCGAATTGGCGATGATCGCACCGCCGCTCGCCGAGACGGTTGCCGTGATCGTGATTGAGCGGCTCTGCCCGGCCGTCAGGGTGCCGACGGTCCAGTCACCAGTCGTGCTGTTGAAGGTGCCAAACCCGCTGTAACTGCTGTAACTGAGCCCTGCAGGCAGCACATCGCGTACCACTACTCCGGTCGCGGAACTGGGCGATCCGGCGGCATTGGTGACCGTAAGCGTATAGCTGATCGTCCCGCCTGCGGTCGGCGCAGTCGTGCTGGCGCTCATCGTCAGCGCCAGGTCGGCGTAGACTGTCGGGGCCTGCGTCAGATAGAGGTCGGCCTGATGGAATGTCCCGGAGTCAGCGGCATATTGATCGCAGATTTCGAGCGTCCAGGTGCCCAGCGAATTTTGCCCGTTGAAGCCGCTCAGTGCTGTGCTCGGCCGGTATGTGCTGGCATAGGGCGGAACCGTGGTGATCGTGGCCCCTGCGGTATAGCTGGTGATCGAACTGGCCGCCTGATCGTCGAACAAGTTGTTGAAATTCGCCGCGCTATTGGTGTTTGATCCGGCAGTAAGCTGAATCCGCGTTCCGGCCGGCGAGGTCAGAAACATCTGCAAGTCACCGCGATAGGTGTGTGTTACCAGGGCCCCGATGTTGACATCGCTGACCGTGTAACTGGTGCCGACCGTGAAGGTCCGCTTGTAGCTGCCTGCCGTGGTGCAAGGCGTCAGCGTATCGCTGATTGCATTGAGCGCGCTGGCGCTTGCGTTGCTGTAGCGGGTTACCGTTTGCGCGCGCGCTGGCTGCCCGATCACCAGGGCAATGCCAACCAGCACGCTCAACCGCACGATCCACTGCCAGATCGTTGCGGGCGTGCCTTTCCAGAAAGCAGACTTGTCGAAAAGTTTCCGACCCATAGGTATTTCCCCTGCACGAACAGGGTAAACGGGCCGTTAAAACGCCGGAAAAGCCACTACTTTACAGTGCCTGGATCAGATTAACGAAAGGGGATGCCTGAGGGCCTGTGCTGTGTTGAGGCAGGGGCCTCAGGCCAATGCCTCAGAAATGCAGCGCCCTTCCGTAAGCCGAAAGCACGCTTTCGTGCATCATTTCCGACAGTGTGGGGTGCGGAAATACCGTGGCCATCAGTTCGGCTTCAGTCGTTTCCAGCGTCTTGCCAACGACGTAGCCCTGGATCAGCTCGGTTACCTCTGCGCCGATCATGTGTGCGCCCAGCAACTCGCCGGTTTTGGCGTCGAACACGGTTTTGACGAAGCCTTCCGGTTCGCCCAGCGCAATCGCCTTACCGTTGCCGATAAACGGGAAATTGCCAACCTTGACCGCGTAACCGGCCTCCTTGGCCTTGGCTTCGGTCAGCCCGACCGAGGCGATTTGCGGGTGGCAATAAGTGCAACCCGGGATGTTGCGCTTGTCCATCGCGTGGGGGTGGACATCCTTGTTGCCCAGCGCCTGGGCAATCGCTTCGGCGGCAATCACGCCTTCGTGGCTGGCCTTGTGCGCCAGCCACGGGCCCGGCGTCACGTCGCCAATCGCCCAGACCCCGGCCACATTGGTGCGGCCCAGGCCATCGGTCTGGATGATCCCGCGTTCAGCTTTAATTCCAAGAGCTTCAATTCCAATGTTCTCAGTATTTGGCACGATGCCCACAGCGACGATGACATGGCTGAAATCACCTTCGGTCACCGTGCCGTCCTTGGCCTTGATCTTGGCTTTCACCCCTGATTTGCCAACCGCGAGGCTTTCTACCCCGGCTCCGGTCATCACGGTCATGCCTTGCTTTTTCAAAGCTTTTTCGAGGAATGCTGAGACTTCCGCATCCTCCACCGGAACAATCCGGTCCATCATCTCCACTACTGTAACTTCTGACCCCAGGTCATTGTAGAAGCTTGCAAATTCAATCCCGATTGCCCCTGATCCAATCACCAGCAGCTTGCTTGGCAATTCCTTGGGCGTCATCGCATGGCGGTAGGTCCAGACCCGTTCGCCGTCTGCCGGCGCAAACGGCAGGTCACGCGCGCGCGCGCCGGTGGCGACGATAATGTGCTTGGCAGAAAGGGTTTCGCTGCCCTTGTCCCCCTGCACTTCCAGCTTGCCGCCGCCTTTGAGCGTGCCGGTGCCCATGTGCACCGTGATCTTGTTCTTCTTCATCAGGTGCGTGACGCCCTGATTGAGCTGCTTGGCCACCCCCCGGCTGCGCGCGACCACGGCGCCAAGGTCTGCACTGATCTTCTCGGCAACCAGGCCATAGTCCTTGGCGTGCTGCATCTGGTGGTAAACCTCGGCCGAGCGCAGCAGGGCCTTGGTTGGAATGCAGCCCCAGTTGAGGCAGATCCCACCCAGGTTCTCCCGCTCGACAATCGCCGTCTTGAGCCCCAATTGCGCGCAGCGGATCGCCGCGACATAGCCGCCGGGGCCCGAACCGAGAACGATAACGTCGTATTGGTCTGTCATGATATCTACTCGTTGACGAAGAAAGTCGGGAGCGGAACGACCATTCCGGTTCGTTCGGCAGTGGCATTGTGAAGCTCGCTTGCGACCAATCGCGTGGTCGGGAAAACGAACCAGAAAATCTCGGTAAACAGGACCGTCAACCTCACGGCGTAGACCTCGGCCGTTCGATCGACAGGTTCGGCATAACCAAACCGCCTGAGGTCGGGCTCGCCAAGCGAAAAGGCCGCGATCAGTTCAAACCCGCGCCCATCAATCTCGCGATAGTCTATGCAGGATTCGGCAAGCCAGTATCGTTCAGCACCGTCGCGTGATTCCATCCCACCGATGCGTGCGAAAGAACCGGGTTTGTCGGTTACCTCAACGCTTGCCGTGCCTTCGCGAATGGCTCGGGCCAGAAATCCTTCCGGGATGCGAATGCTTAGAAGTCCCAGGTCAAGCGTGTTGCCGTTCAGAGTAGCTTTCCATTCGGACTGCACCCGGGCGTACGGCGATTCCTTCGCTTCGACGCTGGAAGGATGGAGTTCCGCCCTCACCCCGGACTTTGCAGCCATATCGAAACCATCGGCCAAGAGCCGGAAAGCATTGGTCATTATGCGAGCGGGATCGGGTTTATCCATCCGCGGCCCTTTCGACCGTGCGCGGACGCTCATTTTTGTCCAGCAGCACGAATTTGAATTGGCCTCTGGCAACATCGATGACAGTCTCGCTATTGCGCTCCCGCCCCTCGCCGCGCGCGAAGATGGTCAGCGAGGTGCGACCCGTGCCAACAATCTCGGCATAGACCGAAAGCTCGTCTCCCACCGCCATCGCGCCGGGAAAGGTGAAGTCGGTGGCATGGACCACTACGGCCTTGCCCTTGCCAACGCGCGAGGCGAGCGAACCAGCCCCCAGTGCGAGCTGGCTCATCAACCACCCGCCGAATACCCCGCCATAAGGGTTGAGATCGGTCGGCATGGCCGTGACCCGGATGACGAGTTGTTCGGCCATGCTGAAATCAGGCAACCAGCCCCAGCGGATTTTCGACCAAATCCTTGAATGCCTGCATCAACTGCGCCCCATCGGCGCCATCGATGGCGCGGTGATCGAAGCTGCCGGTGGCGCTCATCACGGTGGCGACGGCCAGCGCGCCATCAACGATATAGGGGCGTTGCTCGCCAGCGCCGACCGCAAGGATCATCGCTTGCGGCGGGTTGATCACGGCGTCGAACTGCTTGATCCCGAACATGCCAAGGTTCGACAGGCTGGCAGTGCCGCCCTGATATTCGTGCGGCATCAGTTTGCCGTCACGCGCCTTTTCGGCCAGGGTCTTCATTTCCTTGGAGATTTGCGCCACGCCCTTGCTCGCCGCGTCGGTGATGATCGGGGTGATCAGGCCCGAAGGCGCGGCCACGGCCACCGATATGTCGGCGCGGCTGTATTTGCGCAGCTCGTCCCCGGCAAAGCTGACATTGCACTTGGGCACGCGGATCAGCGCTTTGGCCAGCGCCTTGATCAAAAGGTCATTGACTGAGAGCTTTACCCCGTCTGCCTCAAGTGCCTTGTTAAGTTCACCGCGCAGCTTGAGCAGCGCGTCGAGCCGGACATCGACGGTCAGGTAAATGTGCGGAATGGTCTGCTTCGCTTCGGTCAGACGGCGCGCGATCACCTTGCGGACGTTGCCGAGCTTTTCGGATACATAGGGAATGCCGAAATCGGGCACCGGGGCGCTCACGGATGCAGAGGAGCTGCTGACCGGCGCCGGGGCGGCGGCAGGGGCCGCTGGCGCGCTGCCCGCGCTATCAACATCGGCCCTGACGATTCGTCCACCCGGTCCGCTGCCCTTGACGGCTGAGAGATCGACCCCGCGATCCGCCGCAATCCGCTTGGCCAGCGGGCTGGCGATCACGCGGTCACCCTTGGGGGCAAGTGCCGGAGCAGGAGCGGGAGCGGCGGCCGGCGCGGCGACCGGGCTGGGCGCGGCTTCTGCCTTGGGCGCTGGCGCGGTGGCGGGGGCCGGGGCGGTGTCCTCCCCTTCCCCGGCGATCGTCGCGATCACCGTGCCGACCTTTACGCCTTCAGTCCCTTCCGCCACTTCGATCGCGGTGACCACGCCTTCATCGACAGCTTCGAATTCCATCGTTGCCTTGTCCGTCTCGATTTCGGCCAGGATGTCGCCGGATGAGACTGTGTCGCCCACTTTGACCAGCCATTTGGCCAGCGTACCTTCCTCCATGGTGGGTGACAGGGCGGGCATCTTGATTGCGATCGACATGGACGGTTCCGGTCCTTCTGGGGAAGCGCTGTTACGCTACGTCTCTGGCCAAAATGGCGCCACAGGGCAAGATGCTTGCACCGAATACGTTTGTGGCAGATATTGAAAGCGCTGCGAGGGTATAACAATGCGCGTCTATCTGGTGATCATGGACGAGACGGACGAGGCCGGTGTAGCGCTGCGCTTCGCCGCGCGCCGTGCCACGCGCACTGGCGGCACGGTCCATCTGCTCGCGCTGGTTCCGCGCCAGCCCTTCGTTGCCTTTGGCGGAATTCAGGCCACGATCGAAGAAGAAGCCCGTGCCCGTGCCGAGGCCTTGGTGACCGCAGCAGCCGGCAGTCTGCTGGGCGGCACCGGGGGAGCTCCGGTGATTTCGGTTGAAACGGGCGACGCGGTCGACGTGATCCGCAACTATCTTTCCGACCATCCCGAAGTCAGCGCGCTGGTGCTGGGTGCGGCGGCGAATGGCGGGCCGGGGCCGCTGGTTTCGCACTTTACCGCGATCACCGGGCAGCTGCCTTGCCCGCTCTACGTGGTGCCAGGCGGCATGAATGATGTGGATCTCGAACGCCTCAGCTAACGCCGCTTGCCTTGGTGGCGGACATTGCCGGGACGACCGCGCCTGCCAACCAGATGGATGCCTTTTTTCTTGAGCATTATGGGTTTACCGCGCGGTTCGATCCCGGAACCTGAACTTTCCTCAGGCTCAAATTTAAGCGCGCCGGTCAGCGGATTGGCTTCAGCCAGCCGAAGCCGCAGCATGTCCCCCATGGAAAAGCGCGTGCCGCTGTGCTCGCCTTCCAGCGCGCGGCCCTTTTCGTCATGGAAGAAGCGTTCATCACCCAGCACTGATACCGGCACCAGACCGTCCCCGCCCAGCCCGACAATCGTGGCGAACAGACCAAACCGCTGGACCCCGGTCACCCGGCAATCGAATACCTCGCCCACGCGCGCCGAAAGCCAGGCCGCGACATAGCGGTCGATGGTTTCGCGCTCTGCTTCCATCGCCCGGCGTTCAGCCGCGCTGATCGCCTCGCTGACCCGGACCAGATCGGCGCGGTCGCGTTCGGACAGGCCGCTGGTGGGGGGCAGATCGCCTGCGGGTTTCGGCTGTTCCAGCCCATAGGCATCGACCAGCGCGCGATGAACCAGCAGGTCAGCATAGCGGCGGATCGGTGAGGTAAAATGGGCATAGCTGCCCAGCGAAAGCCCGAAATGCCCGGCGTTACGCGGCCCGTAATAGGCCTGTGTCTGGCTGCGCAGCACCGCCTCCATGATCAGCGCCTTTTCATTTTCGTCGGAAATATCCTTGAGGAAGCGGTTGAAAATGCCGGGTGTTATCACCTGTCCCAGAGCCAGTTTGCGGCCGAATGTGGCAAGATAGTCCTTGAGAGCGACCAGCTTTTCACGGTTCGGTGCTTCGTGGATGCGATAGACCACCGGCGCGACCTTGGCCTCCAGCGCCTTGGCCGCAGCGACATTGGCGGCGATCATGAAGTCCTCTACCACCCGGTGCGCATCAAGCCGCTCACGCAGCGCGATCTGGGTGATCTTGCCATGCTCATCGAGGACAACCCGGCGCTCGGGCAATTCCAGTTCGAGCGGATCACGCGCCTGCCGTGCCGCAGCCAGCGCACGCCAGGCCGACCAGAGGTGCTGCAGGTTCTCTCCCGCATCACCGCAGTCAATCCGCCGCTGCGCCTCTTCATAGGCGATAACTTCCTGAATTCGAACGATTGCACGCGTAAAGCGCCATGACGTCACCCGGCCCTGGGCGTCGATCGCCAGATGGCAGGCCATCGCCGCGCGGTCTTCGCCGGCGCGCAGTGAGCAGACGTCGGCACTGAGGACTTCGGGCAGCATCGGTACGACCCGGTCGGGGAAATAGACGGAATTGCCGCGCTTGCGTGCCTCGCGGTCGAGCGCGCCGCCGGGGCGGACATAAAAGCTGACGTCGGCTATCGCGACCAGTGCGTTCCACCCGCCCTGCCCGTCCGGCTCGGCCCAGATCGCATCGTCGTGATCGCGCGCATCGCTGGGATCGATCGCGACGATCGGCAAGTGACGCAGATCCTCGCGGTGTTCAGGCAACACCGGAAGTTTGGCGGAAAGCTGTGCTTCGTCAGTTGTTTCCGTGCTGAACTGATTGGGAATTCCATGCTTGTGGATTGCAATCAGACTGAACGCGCGCGGCAGCAGCGGATCGCCCAGGATGGCTGTGACTTTGACTCCGGAACGCGGTGACTTGCCGGCCGGTTCGGCGAATACCAGCTGGCCTTCCTCTGCCCCGCCCAGGTCTGCAATCGGCGAAGCATGGCGCTCGCGCTTGTCCACCGGCGCGAGCCAGCCCTTGCCGCTGCGGTCAATCTCGACCACGCCCATCAGCTGTTCGCTCCGCGCGGGGAGCACTTTCATCGGAAAGGCGATCCAGCCGCTGCCGGTCTCTTCGGTTCGGGCCAGCACCCGGTCGCCCTTGCGGACCGCACTGGAGCGGGTTCGGCCAGGCCCCTTTTCGATCAGGCGCAGGCGCGGCGGCGGGGTGGCGTCATCGGGCTGCCAGGTATCGGGAATGGCAATCGCCTCGCCTTCATCGATATCCACCACGCGCAGCACCGTGACCTTGGGCACTCCGCCAAGGCGGTGGAATGCGGTGCGGTTACCGTCGATCAGGCCTTCATCGGCCATGTCACGCAGCAGCGCCTTGAGCTGGATTTTCTCCTGCCCTTTCAGTCCGAAAGCTTTGGCAATTTCGCGCTTGCCGGCCGGAATTTCGGAATTCTGGATGAAGTCGAGTACTTGCTTGCGGGTGGGCAGGCCGGGCTGGGGTTTGGGCTCTCTGGGCATCAGTTGATCGGCGCGAACTGGCCGCCGGGAACGGCGGAGGCAACCGGGCTTTCCGCACCATCCGCCGCAATCGCGCTGACGCCGAGCAGCCAATCGTCGCCGCGCAGGCCATCAAGCTTGAACGAGGTGGTATCGCCACCCTCAATCTGGTTGGCAATTTCCCAATTGGGCGCGTCGGTGCGGCGGCGCCAGACGCGATAGGCGGTCGCTCCGGCGACTTTGCTCCACTTTACCGTGGTGAAAGTCTGCACCGCGGCTTCGGCGCTCACCCGCGGCGGCATTGGTGCACGGGCAAGCATCTCGGCAACCTTGACGTTGAGGCGGGTTACTTTGGCGAGGTAGGCAAAATCCATGAACTCGATCGTGTCGCCATAAGCGATCCCGTCTTGCTGGCGCAGATCCTGGTGCTGGTGATCGTAGTTCTCAATCCCGACCGAAAAGCGGATGGCGGGATAGCCCTGTTCCTGGAACGGCAAGTGGTCTCCGCCGCGCCCCATCCGGTCTGCTCGCCAGATCTGGCGCACTTTAAGTCCAGTGGGAATATCCTGTGCAAGATCATTGATAAATCGAGAAAGGTTCCTGCTTGGACTGTCGTTCTCACCGCCAAACCGTCGCGCTGCCGCGCGCAATTTGTCATCGCCATCAGCGCGCGGGCCTTCGGAAAAAACACGCACATGGGCATCGTCGATCACGCCGTCGCTGCCGCGGGTGTTGCCGACGATATCGTTGTTCAGCACCGCCTTGACTGTCCAGCCTTGCGCCTTGGCATAGTCAGCCAGCAATTTGCCGCCGAGCAGACCCTGCTCTTCGCCTGACAGCACGGCATAGACCACGGTGGTCGGAAACTTTTGCGCCGACAGCACCCGCGCGGCTTCGAGCACCAGCGCGGTGCCCGAGCCATCGTCATTAGCCCCCGGTGCATCGGCAGTTGCATTCATGACGTCACTGACGCGGCTGTCGATATGGCCTTGAATGATAACAATTTCGTTCGGTCGTTCGGTCCCGCGCTGGATTGCGAGGACATCAACCAGCCGGGTTGGCATGGGAACACGTTCGCCCGAAACCATCGTTTCCGGCAGCGCGATTTCAAGACAACCGCCACAGGCCTTGGCGGTCTTGCGCAGTTCCGCCTCGGCCCAGCGCCGCGCCGCGCCGATCCCGCGTTTGGGATCATCCTGCACTGACAGCGTGTGGCGGGTGCCAAAAGCGACCAGCCGTTTAACATCGGCGCGGAGCCGTGCTTCGCTGATCTGCGGTTCGGGCGCGGTTTGGGCCTGTGCGGCAAGACTACACAGCAGCGGCACCAGGCCGCCAAGTGTGAGCACCGGAAGAGAGCGACGCGGCCAGGCCATCATTCAGGACTGGGTCGGCTGATCGCCGTAGCGATTGGGCCCGAATTCGGATCGGCGCAGACCGATCCAGATGATCAACAGAAGCGGAACCCAGGCAAGCAGAGCCAGCGGGCCTTGCTCTTGCAACATCATCGCCGCGCTGGGCGGGCTAGTGGGATCCATGTTGTTCATCACTTCCATGGCCCGTTCCATCTGCATTGGCGAGCGGGCAAGCACGGCTCCATAGAGCGCGCCGGGCACAAGCACAAACCAGCCGCTCAGCCCACTGTCATGCAGGCGGCGGATCAAGCTGGTGGCAACGAGCAACATCGCGGCCAGTCCGATCACGATCCCGGCGCGCACGATCCCTGGCATTTCAGTCATCAGCGCCTGCGTAAGATGGGCTGCCTGGGCGGCGCCGTCATAGGGTTCGTTGCCGCTCTCCATCGCAACCGTCAGTGCGACAATCCGTGCGGTCATCGGCACAGTGACCATCATCTCCGCCGCGAAGCGCAAAATGAAAACGGCAAGCATCCAGTACCAGAATGCCGAACGCCCATCGCGGCCGTTCGGATTGGCGAGGTTCGCCAATGCATGTTTGATTGCCCCCAGCATCGTGATCTCCCCCAGACTGGCCGATCAATAAGCGCGGGCGACGTAGATCCTCTCGACCGCAGGCTGACCCGTGAACAGACACTGGCCCGAAACCGGTTCGCCGTCCATCGGCGTGTTGCGGATCGTCAGCTTGAGTGCCTTGAGCTGCTGGACGACTGCCTCCAACGCTGCGCCGGTCGGGCGCGACCAGCCGAGTTCAACCCAGCCGGGATAGCGCCGATCATCACCGAAGTAGGCGGTGAGCGCTTCGATGCTGTCCAGCCCGCGCACGATCTGCGCGTCGCGGCGGGCGGTAGCTTCGGCGTGGAGCGAGCGCTGCACGTCTTCAAGCTCGGCCACGGCATTGCTGAGGAAGCTGTCCTTGTCCTGGCCGACAAAATTGACTTTGCCATCCTCGCGGTAAAGCCGGTCACGGCGTACCACCGAAACTTGCCCGCCGGCTGCATCACGGCCACCGATTTCCAGGATCAGTGGCACGCCCTTCTTGACCCAGCCCCAACGCTTGCCGGTGGCCTTGCCAGCGCGCTTGTCGAGCAGCACGCGCACGGGTTCGCCCAGCGCCCACTGTTTGGCGAGCGTGGCGCGCAGTTCTTCGCAATAGGCGAGCAGCGCGGCGTCGCCGTCATCCTCACGCAGCATCGGCAGGATCACCACCTGCTGCGGCGCGATCGCGGGGGGAACGCGCAGGCCGTCATCATCGCCGTGGGTCATAATCACCCCGCCGATCATCCGGGTCGAAACCCCCCAACTGGTCGTGTGGCACAGCTGCTGGGTGCCTTCGCGGTCCTGATAACGGATCCCGGCAGCTTCGGCGAAAGCGGTGCCCAGGTAATGCGAAGTGCCGGCCTGCAGCGCCTTGCCGTCCTGCATCATCGCTTCGATTGAATAGGTCGCGACCGCGCCCGGGAAGCGTTCATTCTCTGGCTTTTCGCCCGCGATCACCGGCATGGCGAGGCACTCTTCCGAAAAGCTGCGGTACATTTCCAGCGCACGCAGGGTTTCGTCCATCGCGTCGGCCTTGTCGGCGTGGGCGGTGTGGCCTTCCTGCCAAAGGAATTCGCTGGTGCGCAGGAACATGCGGGTGCGCATTTCCCAGCGGACCACGTTGGCCCACTGGTTGGTAAGCAGCGGCAAGTCGCGCCATGACTGTACCCAGCGACCCATCGCCTTGCCGATCACGGTTTCGCTGGTCGGGCGGACGATCAGCGGCTCTTCCAGCTTGGCTTCGGGATCGGGCACCAGCCCGCCCTTGCCGTCGCTGATCAGGCGGTGGTGAGTGACGACCGCCATTTCCTTGGCAAAGCCTTCGACGTGTTCTGCCTCTTCAGCGAAATAGCTCAGCGGGATGAACAGCGGGAAATAGCAGTTCTGCACCCCGGCTGCTTTGATCCGCGCGTCCATCAGCGTCTGGATGCGTTCCCAGATTCCATAGCCCCACGGCTTGATCACCATGCAGCCGCGCACCCCGCTTTCCTCGGCCATTTCGGCTTCGGCGATGACTTCTTGATACCAGGCGGAAAAATCCGCTTCGCGGGTGATGGTTAGAGCGTGTTTCATCTGGCCGCCATTAGCCTAGCACCCATGGACCGGCAAGCCGCAGCTCCGGCCTGGGCATTGTTCGCAGATACTTAAGATTCACAGGCTATTAGCGGACTTTCAAGGCAGACCTGAGGTGGCAGGGATGGGAAATACGGGCACTTTGCGTGCAGTTGCACTGTTGCTGGTCGCCGTGGCTGTGGCATCTGCGCAGCCTGCCGAAGCCAAAAAGCGGCGCTTTTCGATTACGCATCGGCATCATGTGACACAGTATCATTCCGCAACGGCCCAGCCCTCCATGGCACCGCAGCCATCGAACCGGCACGTCAATCCCTGGGCAAAAAACGACGCAAGCCAACGCTCGTGGTTCAACAAGGAAAAGTTCTGGCTGCTTGGCGGATTGCTGCTGATCCTGGCGGGAGGATTTCTGGGCCACAGAGGGTTGCTCGCGTGGCTCCAGGCATCGCCGGATGACCTGCCGCAGCAATAAGCTGACTAACGCCCGATAGGTTGTGTTTACTTACCCAGCTTATCGAGCTTGGCCTGCATTTCGGCCATCTGTTTACGCAACGCGGCCAATTCATCGTCCTGCGTTTTGTCCTTGGTGCCGCCCGGCTTACCTTCCGCCATACCCGGCATAAAGGCCGATGCGGCTGCCTTGAACATGGCCAGATTCTGCTGGGCCAGTTTGGCCAAAGGGTTGTTCCCCAGACTGTCCTCAAAAGCTTCGCGCAGTTTGGCCTGGTTGGTGCGGAAGTTGTCCATCGAGGCTTCAAGATAATGCGGAACCAGCGATTGCATGGAATTGCCGTACATCCCGATCAACTGTCGCAGGAAGTTTACCGGCAGCATTTGCTCGCCGCTGGCGCTTTCTTCTTCCATGATGATCTGGGTCAGAATCTGGTGGGTGATGTCGGTGCCGGTCTTGGCATCAAGCACTTTGAAGTCCACCCCTTCACGGGTCATCTTCGCCAGATGCTCCAACGTGATGTAGCTGGATGACTGGGTGTTATAGAGCCGCCGATTGGCGTACTTCTTGATGACTACCGCTTCCGCGCTCATGTCCTGCCCCCGGGAGGTTAATGTTGCACGTTAGCACCTGCAATATCGCGATTGCAACAAAGCACTTTGCATGTCTCCTCGCCTAGCGCGGGAATCTTCGCCCCAGCAGGGTGAGCAATTCATACTGCGACAGCCCGGTTTCCGCAGCAGCATCGACCAAGGCATAATCGGCATCAACCCAGTCCCCTTCGCGCAGTTGGTGAGCGGTGCTGAGGTCGATGATTGTCATGTCCATTGAAACCCGGCCAAGCACTGGCAGCGGCAAACCGTTATGGCGGAAGTGGCCCTTGCCTGACCAGCAGCGCAGATAGCCATCTGCATAACCGAGACAGACAACCCCGACCCGCATGGGCACTGGCGCCGTAAAGGTGGCATTGTAGCCCACCGTCTCGCCAGCTTGCAGCTCGCGCACCTGCATCAGGGCGGCTTGGGGAGTAACCACTTGGGCAATGGTTCCTGCCAGTGCCGGACACGGAACACCACCATAAAGGGCAAGTCCAGGCCGGGTCAGATCACCGTGATAATTCGCCCCCAGCGCGATACCAGCGCTGTTCGCAAGGCTGGCGCGGCGATGCGGCAACAGCCCACGTGCATCATTCCAGCGTTGGCACTGCAGCTGGTTGAGCGGGCTATCCTCATCGGCAGAGGCCAGATGGGAATGGAGCAAGTCCACGTCGAGCCCCTGCACCAGCGGATCGGCAAGATCGGCCAGGGCAAGACCCAGCCGGTTGATCCCGGTATCGACCATCACGTCACAGGCCCCGCCCCCGGCATCGCGCCACAACGCGGCTTGGTAGAGTGAGTTGATCACCGGTTTGACACCAGTGGCCAGGGCAAAGCGAACATCGAGCGCGGATAACGGTCCGTGAAGCACCGAGACCCGGTCAGCAGGGACGTGGCTTAGCAGTGCCGAAACCTCGGCCCAGTGGGCCACAAAGAAATCCTCGCAACCAGCTTCGCGCAAAACTGGTGCGGCAAAGTCCACACCCACGCCATAGGCATCAGCTTTTACGGCTGCGCCAGCCCGGGCCGAGCCTGACAACCGATCCAGCGCCCGCCAGTTGGCGGTGAGTGCATTTGCATCGCGTTTCAGGCGGAGAGCGGCGGGAGGCAGTTCAGGCTGCATCGTCACCATATTCGCGCGGCGGACCGCCCTTGAGCCCCCAAAGCGCAACGACGAAGGCCAGGCTGACCACGGCCAGGGTATAGCTGAGCCCGGCGTAGGGATTGCCGGTCTTGGCGACGATCGCCCCTGCGATGAGCGGCAGGAATCCGCCGAAATAGCCAGTGCCGATGTGATAGGGGATCGACATCGAGGAATAGCGGATCCGCGCCGGGAACATTTCCGCCAGCAAGGCTGCGACCGGACCATAGGTGGCGCCGGACAGGGCCATCAAGACCAACAGACAGGCCATGATCACCGCGATATCACCCGCCGCGGGCGTAACCTTGGCAAGGTCATAGCCTGCGTCACCGAGCCAGGTCTGGATCTGCTTGGTGCGAGCACTCTTGTCAGTCCAGGGATAGCTTTCAAGATCAGCGGTCTGATCGCCGATCCGCAGTTGCAGAGCTGAGTTCTGTTGCAGTGAATAACTGACCCCTACAGAGGTCAGGTCGGCCAGCAGCTTGCCGCATTCGCTGGCCTGTTCAGAGCGAAAGGGATCAAAGTCGCAGTCTGGTCCGCTGACCACGATTGGCGCTCGCTGGGCAGCGGCGGCCAGGCCAGGGTTGGCATGGGCACCCATCACCCAGAAGGTGGGAACCAGCAGGAGTAAAGTTAGTGCATAACCGATCACAATCGGCTTCTTGCGCCCGATCCGGTCTGAAAGATGCCCAAAAATCAGGTAGAACACCATGCCCACCGCCGCGCCTGCACCAACGATCAGGTCAGCCGTGGTTTCTTCCACGCGCATCGCTGAAAGCAGGAATGTTCGCGCGGAAAAGGTTGCCGTGTACCAAATCACGGTCAGTCCGGCGGCAATCCCGAACAAGGCGATAAAGATCCGCTTCTTGTTGCCGGGGTAGGTGAAACTTTCGACAAAGGGATTGCCCGCCAGTTCACCTTCTTCCTGCATCGCACGGAAGACCGGGCTTTCCGAGAGCTTGAGTCGCATCCAGAGCGAAATGGCAAGCAGTAGCAGGCTGATCAGAAACGGCACGCGCCAGCCCCATGCGGCCCAGGTTTCAGCTTCCATCAGTCCTTTACACAGCAGGACCACGATCAGGCTGAGCACGAAGCCGCCGACTACGCTGGCCTGAATGAAGCTGGTATAGAACCCGCGGCGATTGGCAGGGCTGTGTTCGGAAACGTAGATCGCTGCGCCGCCATATTCACCGCCCAGCGCCAGCCCTTGCAACACACGCAGCAGCAGCACGAGTAAAGGCGCGGCCATCCCGATGCTTTCCGCCGAGGGGATCAGACCGACCCCGGCGGTGGCGATCCCCATCAGTGTGACAGTGACCAGGAAAGTGTATTTGCGTCCCAGTCGGTCCCCCAGGTAACCGAACAGTACCGCTCCCAGTGGACGAAAGCCAAACCCGACCGCGAAACCCGCCCAGACCAGCAGGAGCTGCAGAGTCTCGCTGCCGGCCGGAAAGAAGGTCTTGCCGATGATTGCGGCAAGAGTGCCGTAAATGAAGAAGTCGTACCATTCGAACACGGTTCCAGCCGAAGAGGCCGCTATGACCAAGCGGACGTCGGACGCACTGGGACTAACCTCTGGGTGGCGTGCCGGTTCGCTCATGCTTGTTCTCCCGTGCGGTTGATTGGCATTGCACTAGCGGGGGAATCATGCGCTGGAAAGCGCCTCTAGCGCGGCATTCCACGACAGAAGAATTGCACCGTGGCGACCTGGAAAGTCACGCGCCGGAGCAATCGCGGCCAGTCCAGGCCACGCCGGCAGTTCCCCCTCCCCTGACAACCAGGTTCGCAGTTCCTCAAGTGACTGCGAGATTTCCGCGCGCGTCTTGCCTTTGGCCGCGGCCGCAAAAATCGCCGCTGCGGCTTGTCCAATGGCGCATGCCTGAGCCCGCAGGCCGACCCTGTGGATTGCAGCTTGATCGTCGAGGTCCAAACCCAGCTCCAGTCGACTGCCACACGCAGCCGATCGTGCCGAACCGCGCAGCGGCAGGTCATCAAGCAGCGGATAGTGAGCGAGCCCGGTGGCAAGCCCCAGCACTTCGGGCGTGTAAAGCTGGGCAGTGCTGGCCATTCTAAGTGGACTTGGAATGCTTCGGTTTGGTTGGTTTTTCCGCTTTGTCGAGCTTGTCCTGCTCAGCCTCAACCGCAGCTCGGCGACGCTCGGCAATCATGCTCACCAAGGCTTCGCTTGCCGTATTGACGTAAGGATAGGAACGCGCCTGGGTAATCCAGGTCGGCCGTCCGCCGATCCCCCAAACCGTATCATAACCCAGCACCAGCACCGAAAAAGCCATAACGGCGATGATCGCACCTTTGATTCCGCCAAAACCAAAGCCAAGCAGTCGATCTATCGGGCCCAGCACCGATTCCCGGCTGGCTTGTCCAAGGCGGTCCGCCAGCAGCTTGAAAATCATGTAAGGGACCAGCAAGAGCAGCGCGAAAGCCAGCACTGCTGCCCCATTTTCCGTGCCAACGAACGGAGAAAGGCTTTGCGTCAGCGGCGTGTGAAGGTTGTGGATCGCAACAAGCGACAGAACCCATGCCGCAACCGCGAACACTTCCTGGACTAGTCCCCGCATGAAGCCGGTGATCGCGCCCAGCCCGATCAGGATCATGATGGCAATATCGAAACCCGTCATGGCAAGGAGAATTAGGCTTCGCCCATGATCCGGTCAACAAGGTTCGGCAACAAGGCCAGGCCACGATAGCGCGACCCATCGCTTGCACCGGGCAGCTCAGCGGGTCCAAAGGCGGTGCCGAAGCCCAATTTTGCGGCTTCGCGCAGGCGGATCGATCCGTGGGCTACCGGACGAATCTCGCCGGCGAGTGATACTTCACCAAACCAGACAGCCTCGGCCGGCAGGGGTTTGTCCGCCAATGCCGAAACCAGTGCCGCAGCAACTGCGAGATCGGCAGCGGGATCGGTCAGCCGATATCCGCCAGCAACATTGAGATAGACCTCGCACGACGAAAAGTTCAGCCCGCAGCGCGCCTCGAGCACGGCCAGCAGCATTGCCATGCGGCCATTGTCCCAGCCCACCACCGCGCGGCGCGGAGTTGCGCCGCTGGCCAGCCGCACAATCAGGGCCTGGACTTCAATCAGCACCGGCCGGGTGCCTTCCATGGCGGGGAAAACCGCACTGCCTGCCACCGGCGAATCCCGACCCGATAGAAACAGCAGCGATGGATTGCCGACTTCTTTCAGCCCCTGCCCTTCCATCGCGAAGACACCGATTTCGTCGACCGGCCCAAACCGGTTCTTCAGGCTGCGCAAAATGCGATACTGGTGGCTGCGTTCGCCTTCAAAGCTCATCACCACGTCAACCATGTGTTCCAGCACACGGGGCCCCGCGATGCTGCCATCCTTGGTGACATGGCCGACCAGTACCAAAGCGGTATTGGTCTGCTTGGCGAAACGGATCAGTTCAAAGGCGCAGCCGCGCACCTGGCTGACGGTGCCCGGCGCTCCCTCAATCGTATCGGAATGCATGGTCTGGATCGAATCGATCACCAACAATGCGGGTGGTTCCATCTGGCCAAGGGTGGTCAGGATGTCCCGCACCGAAGTGGCCGCCGCGAGCTGGATCGGGGCGTTGGCCAGGCCCAGCCGTTCGGCCCGCAGCCGCACCTGCCCCGCCGCTTCCTCACCGCTGATATAGATCGCCGCGCCGCCGCTGTTGGCCACACTGGCGGCGGCTTGCAGCAGCAAGGTTGACTTGCCGATACCCGGATCACCGCCCATCAGAATTGCGCTGCCGGGAACCAGGCCACCGCCCAGCGCCCGGTCAAATTCCGCTATGCCCGTGGTTCGCCGTTGCAGAACTTCACCAGGTGCATCAAGTGGTTCAAACCGGATCGCGCGGCCACCCGATGAAAGATCGTGTTTTGCGGAGAAGACTGTCTCGGGCGCTTCCTCTGCCAGGGTGTTCCATTCCCCGCAATCGGCGCACTGCCCCTGCCAGCGGTGAGTAACACTGCCACAGGCCTGGCAGACATAGCGGCGTTTGGGCTTGGCCATAGCTGTGCGATAAATGGAACGTAGCAAGAACGCAAGCAGGTCCTTGGTATTTTCACGCAAGCAGGCGCTTGGCGTAATTCATCATAATCTGCCACAGTAAGCCTATGCGCCAAAAGGAACTACGCATCGCACTGGTCTGTTATGGCGGGGTAAGCCTGGCAGTTTACATGCACGGTGTAACCAAGGAGCTGTGGAAGCTCGCCCGTGCCAGCCGTGCGCAGATTGCAGGTGAGCAGGCCGATGGGGATACGGAAAAGGTATATGCCCGGCTGCTCGATCTGATTGAACGGCGGCACAACCTGCGATTGCGTGTGCTGCCCGATATCGTTGCTGGCGCGAGCGCTGGAGGGATCAACGGTGTGTTCCTGGCTCAGGCCGTCCATTCTGGGCAAAGTCTGGAGCCACTTACCGAACTGTGGCTGGAACGGGCCGATGTGGATGTGCTGCTCGATCCCGACGCCCGGCCGTGGTCGCGGATCAGCAAGTTTTGGGCGCTGCCACTGGTCTACTGGATGCTCAAGCGTCCCGGTAACGTTGTCAGTGCCAGCGTAGCGAAAGAAACCCGCAGCGAAGTGCGCGCCAAGCTGTCGCGATTGATCCGTTCGCGCTGGTTCGAGCCGCCGTTTGGCGGGCTCGGATTCTCGCGACTGCTGGCAGAGGCGCTGGACGCAATGGCCCGCGGGCCGACAGGGATGCCACTGTTGCCTGCTGGGCACCCGCTTGATCTGTTTGTCACTGCGACTGATTTCAAAGGTCACCTTGAACGGCTCCATCTCCACTCCCCTGAAACGATTGAGGAAAGCGAGCACCGGCTTTCAATCGGGTTCCGCGCCCATACGCCGGAGTTGCCCGGCGGAAAACTCGCGCCCCCGCTCGAGCTGGTTTATGCTGCGCGTGCGACCGCAAGTTTCCCGGGAGCCTTCCCCTCGCTGGAGTTGGCCGAGATCGACGCGCTGGCCAAGGAACGCGGGGACAGCTGGAACAGCCGCACTGCATTCGTTGAGCGGATCATGCCCGAACACAGCCAGCGCGGGGATGCCGATCACGTTTCGCTGATCGACGGATCAGTACTGGTCAATGCTCCCTTTGCCGAGGCCATGCAGGTGCTGCGCGATCGGCCGGCGCAACGCGAGGTCGACCGGCGCTTCGTCTATATCGACCCCAAACCGGACCGGGTTGGCGGCCTCAAGCTGGGTGATCCGCGGGCACCGGGTTTTTTTTCGGTGATCTTCGGCTCGCTTAGCTCCATCCCGCGCGAGCAGCCGGTGCGAGATAATCTGGAAGAAATTGCGGTGCGATCGCGTGAGCTGGGGGCATTGCGACATTTGATAGAAGCGCTGCGGCCTGAAATCGAAGAGGCTGTTGAGGCCGAATTTGGCCGCACCTTGTTCCTGGATCGACCGACGCAGGAACGCATGACCAAGTGGCGCGGGCGGGCCCAGGAATCTGCCGCGCGGCGCGCAGGCTTTGCCTATCATGGCTATGGCCAGGTCAAGTTCGCTGGAATTCTGGAGAGCCTGGCCGAAGATATTCTGGCTGCCTCGCCTGAACTGATGCTGCCCAATGCTTCACCCATTGCCGAGCATCTGGAGCGGCACCTTGCGGCGCATGGGCTGGATCGGCTTTCGGCCTTGCGCGGCGGTGCATCGCCGGAGGCGATCGAATTTTATCGCGAGCACGATTTGCGATACCGGATCCGACGCTTGCGTCTGCTCGCGCGTCGCTTGTCAGAGGATTGGGACGATATCGACGCCCAATACCCTGCCGCGCGTGAGGAGCTGCGTGATGTGGTGTATCGCGCGCTGGCGCTATATTTCGATCGGGAGACGAGCTCGGCGTTGGGAAGGGATTTCCCGGATATCGCACGCCAGGTGTTCGAACATCCGCAACTGGTGCTCGATTCCATGGCCAACCGTCGTCAGTTGGGGGCTACCGACCTGGTTGCCGATGCCCTGTTGGCCGAAGCGCTGCAACAGGTCCCGCGCGAGCTGCGGCGACGGGTTCTGCTCACCTACCTGGGTTTCCCCTACTACGATACAGTGACCCTGCCGTTGCTGCTTGGGATCGGCACAACGGAAATCGAGCCGGCCAAAGTGGACCGGATAAGCCCCAATGATTGCAATTCGATTCGTCCCGGGGGCGCCAAAGAGACTTTGCGTGGAGTGGAATTCTACAACTTCGGTGCGTTCTTCAGCCGCGCCTATCGTGAGAATGATTACCTGTGGGGGAGACTGCATGGGGCAGAACGGATGATCGATCTGGTCGCGTCCAGTTTACCTAACGGTTCCATCCTTGAGCCCGCTGAGTTGGCCTTGCTGAAGCGAGATGCCTTCCTGGAGATATTGGCAGCGGAGGAAGGCCGATTGCTTGCCGATCCCTTGATGGTGCCAGGGATCAGGGCAGAGGTTGAGGCCGGCGGTGCCGTTTAGGATCCGCTTGCCAAAACGAAAAAGGGCAGCCTTCTACAGGCCGCCCTTTCCCTCTCCAGCCGGATAAATCTGTCAGAGCCCGGCAATCGCCCCGTCGACCAGAGCCTTGTCGGCCTTGGCGTCGTGGTTAGCCTGAATCAACCCGCGTGCAGCTGTAGCAGCTACATCGGCAGCCTTTGCGCGCAGTTCGGCGACGGCCCCACGTTCGGCTGCGGCGATCTTGTCTTCAGCCATCTTTTCACGGCGAGCGACCAGATCAGCGGTGTCCGTCTCGGCCTTGGCAACGATTGCATCGGCTTCGTGCCTGGCATGGGCCAACATATCCGCCGCTTCCTTTTCAGCATTGGCGATTTTGTCAGAATATTCCTTGCGCAGCGCTTCAGCTTCTGCGCGCAGGCTCTTGGCTTCGTCGAGTTGCTTGCGAATCTCGGCGATGCTTGAATCCAGTCCCGAGGTGACCACACCGGGAACCTTTTTCCATACCATGATCGCAATCAGGACGGCCATCGATAGCGCGACCCACATGCCGGGGGTCATCCCCAGTGCAATCGGTTCAACCTCATGCGCGCCTTCGGCAGCGGCGGCGAGCAGCAGCAGATTAGCCATTGAGCGCCTCCTTAACAGCAGCCTGGGCGGCCTTGGCATCGACTGTCACGCCGGCGAGGCGGGCGGCGATGTCAGTCGCGGCATCGGCTGCGACCTTTTCGATTTCCTTGAGCGCGCCGTTCCGTGCGCTGGCAATGCGTGTTTCAGCTTCGCTAACGCGGGCCTCAATTTTAGCCTGGGCGCTGGCGAGACGAATTTCACTGGCCTTGGCGGCTTCAGCCTTTGCCGAAGAAATCAAAGCCAGAGCTTCACCACGCTGTTTGCCTGATTGAATCCGCCACGCCTCTTCTTCTGCATCGGCCGCAGACCGCGCAGCCTCTGCGGCGGCAAGGTCGGCAGCGATCTGGCTGTCACGTGCTTCAACGGTGGCCATGACCTTGGGCACCATGCCCCGGCCAATGACAAAGAAGATGAAGCCGAAGAAGATCAGCAGCCAGAACACCTGGCTGGCATAAGTCTCGGCGAGCTGCGAGATTTGAGGCATCGGGGTGTCCGCATTGGTCCGGCCGGCCCGCGATCAACATGTGAACGCGGTGCCCGGCCGGTCAGGTATCAGAATCGTTCGATCAGGCGACGAAGATCAGGATCATCGCGACGACGAACGAGAGCAGGCCCAGAAGTTCGGCGGCCGCGAAGCCGATGAACAGGCGGCCCTGCTGGCCGTCAGCCGCGCCAGGATTGCGCAGGGCGCTTTCCAGGAACGAACCGAACACGTTGCCCACGCCGATGGCGGCCATGCCGGCACCGATGGCAGCGAGACCAGCACCGATCAGCTTTGCGCTTGCAGGTTCCATGGTATTAACTCCTTTTCCTTGAATTCCGTTGGATGGATTTGAAAACTCAGTGAAGATTCTCTGCGTCGTTGAGATACAGCGACGTCAGGAGAGCGAAAACGTAAGCCTGGATGCCTGCCACCAGCAGCTCGAGCGCGCAAATCGCGACCATCAGCAGAAAGCTGGGAACGCCGACGATGCTGCCCCACAGCGGGCCGGAATTGGCACTTCCGATCACAAAGCTCGACAAGACTTCCAGCAGCACGTGGCCGGCCATCATCGCCACGAACAGTCGCAGGGCCAGGCTGAACGGACGGACCAGGAACGAGATCAGTTCGATGATCGGGATCAGCCAAAGCAGCCACCAAGGCGTGCCGTGCGGTACGAACAGCGAGAAGAAGTGCAGCCCGTGGCGGGCAAAGCCGACGATCAGCACGATCGCGAACGACATGATTGCCAGCACACCGGTAACGGTGAAGTGGCTGGTCGGGGTAAAGGGATGTACGCCCAGCAGCGTCAAGGGCAACAGCCCGAGCAGGTTGGCGAACAGGATGAAGCAGAAGATCGAGAAGATGTAAGGTACATACTTCTTGCCCGCCGGGCCGATATTGGCGGCGAGCAGGTTATCGATAAACCCGGTCAGGCTTTCTACCGCCATCTGCCAGCGGCCCGGCACCAGCTCGCGCTTCATGCCGCCCCAGACGAAGACAAGCAGCGCCACTGTGGTGATCGCCATCCACAGCGCCGAGTTAGTGAAAGCGATGTTATGGCCCGCAAGCTGCCAGTGATCGGTGCCGAACATCGGCTCGATCGCAAACTGGTGCATCGGATCGACTTTTCCGCCTTCAGCTGCCACGCGTTCCGCCTCTTTTTAATTCGTCATATGCGCAGCAGCGCCCATTATTCGGGGCGCTGCGACGACATCCGGATGATGCTCCTGAAGGCGACAACGATCCCAAGGGACATCACCACCAACAGACCCCAGGGCGCGGTTCCGGCGAACTGGTCAATGACCCATCCGACAAACGCTCCGCCACCGATACCCCCCAGCAACTCCGCCAGAACCCTGCTTCCGAGGCGATAGCTCGCATCGGATTCAACGGTTCCCAGCGGCTGATTACGCTGCTCTTCCCGCTCTTTCGCGGCCTTGAGCCGCGCTTCGAGCGCGTCGATCCGCGCGTCTTCGCCAATGGGCTCTCGTGCAGGTGGCTCGTCGTTCATGCCAGCTCCCCTGAATGCAGGCAAACACGGCACGGGCAACGGCTGCCCGCCGAGGGCGCCGCCCCCTTAGCAGTCACGGCATTCAAGTCAACACCAACGAAAGGGCCTCCCCCCAGCATGTGTGGAGGGAGGCCCCGATTGCCTCAAATCATTGTCGCAAATCAGCCCGGGCAGCGACCGTCGAGTAAGGGCGGCGCGCCGGTGCGAGTGTACCATTTGCCATCGGGGCCTTCGTACCTTTCACCAGGCACAGTGCGCTTGATCGCGATACAGCCCGAGGTGAAGGCGTAATCGTCGATCGTCGCCTTCTGCGCCTCAGCCTTGTCGGCATAGATCGCGCGGCGCTTGATGTTGATGTCTTCAGCCATGTGGCGAATATCAGCGCTGGGCGGCACCGGAAAGCCCAGATAGCCGTCGGTCCCTTCACCCACCTGCCCGGCAGCGCGCGCGGCAGCATAGGCCGGATCGCGGCTTTGCGCCGAGGCGGGCGCGGCTATCGCCAGTGCGGCGAGCACCAGGCCGCCCGCCACCAGCGCGGCAGGGCGATGCTTTGTGCGGTCACCAAGGGCAATCCCAAGGGCTGTCATTGTCATTCTCCATCCAAACTCAAAATATGCCGGAGTTCTCATCAATCGTCTTGTCGGCATCAGCCGCCAGACGATAGACTACCTCCTGCTTGATGTTGATGTTGAGCTCGATCACGATCGGCTTGTCCGGTGCATTTACCGAAATGCACCCGCCGAGCGCCAAGGCGCCGCCCATCACCATCCCCAGCGCGCTCACGCTTTGCCAGGTCGGCCACCGTTTCCCTGTTGTGTACCTGTCCATCGGACCGGTTGTCGCAAGCAAGGCGCGGTTGGTCAATTGCGGGATCATCTTGGCCGGTTCCTGCTGACTGGGGGCTGAATAACCGGGCTTTTTTCCGCGGGCGGCGTCGGCGTCGGTGAAGGTTCGGGATCGGGGGCAGCGGCGGGGTCCAGCTGTTCGCCTTTGCTCCCGATAAGTCCGAGAGAACGCGGATCGCGGACATAGCTGTCATCGTACAGCCCCTTGAATGAAGTTACGAGCCGCTGGAACGGGGCCTTGATGTTGACGTTGAACTGGATCGGCAGCCCTGCCAGCCGCCGCGTGATGAAGTTCTTTTTGGCGAGACTGCCCTGTTTCACACCCTCGATCTTGAGCCGGGTCGTAATGTCACCATCCAGCGCACCATCGAGCCCGATCTGCATCCGTCTGAAATCCAGCGAGCGGAGCGTCTGGAACGCAAAGTTCCCCATTGGCGACAGGTCCTTGTAGGTCAATTCACCGATATAAGAGAGGTTGCCGCCCGGCGGCCTTGAGACCAGCAGTCCACCCTTTATCCAGCCACCATCCTGATCGAATACCAGTGGCAGTTCACCATCGAAATAACCGTTGGCAGCCAGATTGCCGAGTTGCAGCCGTTCGATAAACAGCGCGGCGCTGATCCCGCTTACCTTAAGGGTAAAACGCCGCACTTCCGACGCGCCAAGGACCATGCGGGTTGGCTGCAATTGCAGCGTCCCGTCGATGAAAGGCCAGTTCGCGCCGTTGACCTGAAGAACATGGCCGGGCTGCAACGCGAACGATACTTCACCATCGTTGACTTCGATCCCGGGGTTGATCGATTTGATCTTGAGCCGCTGATCCGGCGCGGTGACCAACCCGAGCAAATCGTCAAATACCACCGATCCCGAAACGCCTTCTGCCGGGCCAAATGCGGCGGCAAAATCCAGCTTGTCGGTAGAAAAGCGCCCGGTACTGGTGACTTTGTCCGGGTTCCAGTCGATCCGCCCAGTCCCGCTAACCGTCCCGCGTGCGTTAGCGATGACGCCCAAGGCGAGGTAACTGATCGTATCGGGCTGGACCAGCTTGTCGAACAGCAGGCCGGGCACGGTGAGGTCAGCGCTGCCGCGTCCATTCGACAGGTTGTGGAAGATGTGGGCGTTGGCAACTTCGCGGTCACTGACCGGTTCACGGAGCAGCGCGTTGGCGACGATCTGATTATCCACCAGCGAAAGCGTGGCATCGCGCGCGACCAGGGGCCGGAAGCGATCTTCGGCCTCGCGGTCTTGGAGTCGGAACATGCCATTGCTGATGGTCAACTTGCCATCGGCAAACCGCCAATCGCCGTCGGCAGCCAGAATATCCAGAGGCACAGCGGCAAGGTTCACATCGGTACCGGTGAAGTGCCCGGTCACGTCTTTGCCGATTTTGGCTGTCAGGTTGGAAAGTGTGAACTGATTGGCTTCAGCGATTGGCCCCAGCGAAACCTGCACCTGCTTTGCCGCGAGGGTCCCAGGAACGGCAAACCCGATCGGGCCACTTGCAATACGGATCGGGGTGGCGCCGAGCCTGCCACTGGCATTGAGCGAGGGGGCCCCCGCCGCGAACCGTGTGCCGCGCGAATCGCTCCGCAAGATCGCGCCCTCTGGCCCCGGACAAAGCGTCAGCGTGCGCGAATCCAGAGTGACATTGAACAGACTGAGACTGCGAAAGGCGAACGGCGTGCAATGCCGCAATGCCGACAGGCCGCGCGCAGCAGACCAATTACCTTCTACCGGCAAGTCGAGCTGGTCAGCACGTCCGCCGGGCAGTTTTCCGCTGGCGCGTGCCCGACCGGAGAAGCCCAGCGTGCCTTGCGGCGAAAGCACCATTGACAGATTGGTCAGTGCAAGCGCTGCATCGCCTGCACGGTATTCAGGCATAGAGAACCGCGCGAGAACTTGTCCGCTCGCTTGCCGCTCGATCCGCCCGGTCAGATGCGGAAGGTCCGCGCCGCCGGTTACCAGATTGCCCGAAATATGCGGGCCACGTTTGCCGCCAAAGGCAAGTTGTAGCTGCGACACAGCCAATACCTGCGCGCCGGAGCCGCCGGTCAGACTGCCGCGTGGAACGACCATCGAGGTCAGCGCGCCGGTCCGCCGCAGGACATAGGCAGCGCTCAACACGCTTCCGCGCCCTTCGCGCGCCAGACCCTGGCGCAATTTGCCGATCAGCGGTGCAACCAGGGTTCCATCCAGCGACTTCTGATTGCTCGCCAACGCACCATCCAGCCCTTGCCCCGGCTGCACATCGCGCCCGCCGATCGTACCTTCGCTGTCGATCGCGGTGAAGTTGTCGTGGCTGCGTAGCATCCCGTCCAAGGCCAAGGTGCGCGCCCGCATGGCACCCGACAGGCCCTTGCCGGACAGCTTGTAGCTGGCAGTCAGGTCACCGCCTTTGAGGGTAAACCGGCTTGCGCCGGTCAGTCCGGTGACGGCCTGCCCGGCAGCGCGCACGGCGCCGCTGGAAAGTACCGCTTCTCCTGTCACACTATCGAACATCGCGGTCGTGCCCGCTTCGAGCTGCAAGGCCGCATTGGCCATACTAACGCCGGGGCAGCTGAGACCGCTACTGCGCAGCGGGCCAGTGAATTGGGGTTTGCCGCTGCTGGTCCGGACCGTGCCATAGGCCGTTGCCTGAGTAACACGGCACCTGCCGAACCGCGCTTCGGGGATGACCGCGGCAGCTGTGCCTGTGAAGCCGTTTTTAAGGTTACCCAGCCCCTCTGCCTTGATCCCGCTGACACCCCACGGCGTTTCGATCCGGGCGCGGGCGTCGCTCAGCACCAGATCGAGATCGGGTAGTCCAGCGGGGCCACCCCCCTGTCCCTCCAGCACCGAATCGAGCTTGCCAAAGCTGATTTTTCCGTCCTTGAACGCACCAAAGAGCCGGGCCTTCACCAGCACGACCTTACCAATCGTTGGCACGCCAAGGGTTGGCTCGATATCAATCTCGACCCGTTCGGCCGTGAAATCGGGTTGCGAAGGATCGCCGATCACCACGTTGCGCAGCACCTGGTGGCGCAGGCCGACAGAATCGATCGTGTACTTTCCGGGCAGCTTGTACTTGTCGAGCTGGCTGGCGATGATCTTGTCGGCCAGAGTCTCGCGGCTCAGCCACAGGCCTCCAAGCGCTAACGCGGAAACGCCCAGCACGATACCCAGCACGGTCCAGCCCGGACGGCGTTTGCCCGACTTGGGCAACTCGTCCGCAGGTTCCGGCGCAAGTTCAGGGGGTTCGGCTGCGGCCTCGTCCATCTTACCATGCTTGCGCGTTCGCGCCGGGAAAGGCAATGCTGCTTTGGTGAATGCACTTTTCGGCGGGAAGGAATCGCGTGACAGACAGCGCTGAGGATTCGCACCAGGGGTTGGGCCACCGCGCCCGGCTTCGCGCGCGCCTGCTGGGCGGAGGTAGCGAAGCGCTGGCCGATTACGAAGTGCTTGAATATCTGCTGATGACGGCGATTCCGCGCAGAGATGTGAAGCCATTGGCCAAGAGCCTGATCGCCCGGTACGGGAACCTCGCCGGGGTGTTCAACGCCGATGCAGCGGCGCTAGCCAAGCATCCGGGAATGGGTGAAACCAGCGCTGCCGCATTGAAGGTCGTCGCTCTTGCCGCACGGCGTATGGCCCGCACCGGGGTGCAGGACCAGCCGGTGCTGGGCAATTGGCAGGCCTTGCTCGATTACTTGACGATCGACATGGCGCATCTGACCCATGAACGAGTGCGGGTGCTCTATCTCGATACCCGCAACCGCCTGATCCGCGATCACCTGATCAGCGAAGGCAGCGTGGACGAAGCCGCAATTCACCCGCGCGAAGTGGTCAAGCAGGCGCTTGATAGCGGAGCAACGGCGCTAATTCTGGTCCACAACCACCCTTCGGGTTCACCCGAGCCGAGCCGCGCCGATATTCAGATCACACAACGTATCGCAGAGGCCGGCCGCTTGCTGGGGATTGTCGTGCATGACCACGTGATCATCGGGCGGCAAGGCCACGTCAGTTTGAAAGCCAAGGGCCTGATCTGACATGTGCGTCGCAGCAATCGCCTGGCTGGCACATCCGCGTTGGAGACTGGTCGCAATCGGCAATCGGGATGAATTGCACAGCCGGCTGACTTCCTCCTTGGCCGGTTGGGATAATGGGGTGATCGCCGGGCGCGATCTTGAGGCGGGTGGAACCTGGCTGGGAGTGCATCCGGCGGGACGGTTTGCCCTGGTGACCAATTACCGCGCTGAAGGCTATCCGCGTCCCGAGTTTGCTTCTCGCGGCGGGCTGGTGACCGGTTGGCTTGAGCACGAAGCGTTGGGGGACACTGGGCGGATGAACCCGTTCAATTTGTTTGCCGCCAACCGGTTGGGAGCCGCAATCCACACCAATTATCCCAAGCCGCAGCGGTATGACCTGGAGCGTGGCATTCACGGTCTGTCCAACGGCGCGTTCGGCGAACCCTGGCCAAAAACGCGATTGCTGGAGGCTGCGTTGTCGGGCTGGCTCGAAGCCGGGGAGGATGATCCCGCCCCTCTATTTGCGGCGCTGGCCGATCGCCGGCTGAACCCAATGCTCGCTTTGTCTGGCCCGACGCCAGAATTCTCGGGCGTGTTCATCGCCAACCCGCTTTACGGCACCCGGGCCAGCACAGTGGTCATGGTCGATGCCGATGGGCGCGGGCGGATCATCGAGCGAGGCTTTGGCGCGGATGGGCTAGGGATCGGGGAAAAATCAATTACGTTCGACTGGTAAACCTTCCTCCCCTGCATGCGGAAGAACCAGCCGGTGTTACTCCGTCAGCCCGTCCCAGACTTCCTTTATCCGGTCAAAAAAACCTTTGCTCTGCGGGCATTCCTCGCCGGTTTCAGTGGCCTGAAGTTCCTGCAGCAGTTCCTTCTGCCGCGCAGAAAGTTTAGTCGGGGTCTCGACCATTATCTCGATCACCAGATCGCCGCGCCCACGCCCTTGCAGCACTGGCATGCCGACCCCACGCTTGCGCAGTTGCTTGCCAGACTGGATGCCGGCCGGAATGCTGACCGTAGTCACTTCGCCGTCGAGCCCCGGCAGCTCAATCTCCCCGCCGAGCGCGGCGGTGGTGAACGTGATGGGCACGCGGGTGATCAGCGTGGTCCCGTCGCGGTCAAAAACCGAATGGCGGCGGATGTGGATGAAGATGTAGAGGTCACCCGGAGGCGCGCCGAACGGCCCGGCCTCGCCTTTGCCGGCCAACCGGATGCGGGTGCCTGTATCGACGCCGGGGGGAATGGAAACGTCCAGAGTTTGAGGCTTGTCGACGCGGCCTTCGCCCCGGCATGACCGGCATGGTTTTTCGATGACTTCGCCGCGGCCGTGACAGGTCGGGCAGGTGCGCTCGACCATGAAGAAGCCTTGCTGCGCGCGAACCTGGCCGTGCCCGCCGCACAGGTTGCAGCGCCGCGTCCCGGTTCCGGGTTCTGCGCCCGAGCCATCGCAGGGTTCGCAGCGGGTGCTGACTTCGATTTGCACTTCGGCCTGCTTGCCATGGAACGCCTCTTCCAGGCTGACTTCCATATCATAGCGCAGGTCGGCACCGCGACGAGCCTGCTGACGTCCGCCGCCCTGCCCAAACGCGCTGCCGAAGATCGTTTCGAAGATATCGCCGAGATCGGAAAATCCGCCGCCAGCCCCAGCCCCGGGGCCGCC
>NZ_MWLM01000042.1 GCF_002198665.1 Novosphingobium sp. B 225
CAACTATCCATCGGGCGGGTGGGAATACAACCTGGCGACCGACGCGGATGCCGCGCGCCACGTGATCGAACAATCGCAAGTGCCGTTGTGGCAGGTGCCGCAGGGGGCCTATCGCCAGATGGCGTATTCGGTCGCCGCCATGCGGACCGGGCTGCGCCCGATCTCTCCCTTTGCGGCCTGGCTCTATGACCGGTTTACCAGTCCGCCCGATTTCGTCGATATCGGTGGTTCCTGGCCTTGGGGTGACAGCCCATTGACCTTGCTGACCGCCATCTCGGCTGAAAGCAGCCAGTTTACCGACCGTCCCGCCCGCCGTCTCTTGCCCGATATGGCCTATGGCGATGAACTGCCTGGCCGCACCCTGCGCGTGTTCGACCAAGTCGACGCGCGGCTGACTTTCGACGATTTTCTGGCGCTGATGCGGCTGCATGCCAAGGGCGAGCTGTGACCGCGAATGAAGCGGGTTCGCGATTTTCCTACATCGCAAAACCCTGCTATGATTCGCGCCTGCTCTTTGAAAATTGAATAAAAAACACTGTCACGCCGCAAGTTTACACCTGAAAACGGCAATGTGTCACTTTCTCTGGCGTAATAAACTGATTTTTATCAGTTTATTACCCGGACAGGGTGTCACTTTTGGACACCTTAAAGCGCGTGCTCGTCCGCTTCGGTCAGCTCGGCAAGCTTGCCCTGCGCCGGGCGTTTGCCGGGTGCGCTTTTGCGGAAGGGCTCGAAGCTTTTGCGGTCCGCGTCGAAGACCATGTCCCACGGAATGTCATCCCCGCGGAAGATCGGCGGGGCATTGTTGCTCCACAGCAGTGAGCCGAACCGGAAGTCCCAGGCGCGCGGGACCCAGTTGTCGTCAAGGTAATCGGTATCGGCGTGGTACTCCGCCTCGCCAGCCTTGCCGGGGATGTCGCAGTAGTAATAGATCGCGCTGGAAATGCGGTGACGGCTGATCCCGCCGGAGCTGTTCATGGACTGGTTCTTCCAGCCCTTCGCGTCCATGATGTTGGCCCCCAGCATCACTTCGTCGATGTCATCCATGCCAAACGCGATGTGCATGAATTTGAAGTGGTCGGGCGCGATCGGCAGGTCGCAGTTGACCCAGAAAATGCTGTGATGTTCGAACGTGCCGGGCGCACGGGCGAAGATGCCGCTGCCTTTCGAATGGTCGGTATAACGAAACCCCAGGTGGCGCTCGTAGAATTCGAAGCTGGCAACATAGTCCGGGCTGAAGAACACCACATGGTTGATCGTCTTGGGAATAGCGCGTTGCCGCCAGATCCGGTGCTGGTTGAAGCGCGGCTGGTGGCCGGGGGTGTTGACCGGGCTGGCCTCGCTCACCACGACGCGCTTGTCCCAGACGCGCAGCGCGATCGGCTGGCCATCGGGGCAAACCGCATGGACGGTGCCATCCGCGCGGCGAGTCACGGGAACCTCGCTCGCCAGACTGACGGCGATCCGCTCAACACTGTCAGCGGTGTCGACGCCCCAGACGGTGAGCTTGATCCCGTCGCCCGGGAACGGATCGGGGCTGGGCAAATCGGCATGGCCGTGCGGGAGCAGGACCACCCGGCTGCCCGAAGCGATCCGGAACACGCTCTGATCCGCGCTCGCTTCCTCGAGCGGTAAGCCGAAATCGGTCCAGAACCGGGTGTGTTCGGCCAGATCGGACACGCCGAACACGACGCTTTCAACGCCCAGGATAGTCATGAATTCTCCCCAGTATGGTCGCCTGCCTTATGCGCAGGCTGACCCACGGGGAGAAATTCAAAGTTCGGGATGGAATGTAGCGAAGGCTTGGATTGACGGGCTCGCAAGGCCCCCTTCTTCTTTGGAGGAGGGGTGCGAGACTTGGGGGCTCTGCCGCCTGGTCGCAGCGGGGTGGTGCCGCGTGCGCAGGCTACGCTTGCGTCAGCCGCCACCACCCCCAACCCCGTCCTCTAAAGAAGAGGGGGCTTTGTGGATCACACTGGTTCGGCCAGCTTCTTGCGGATCGTCTCGGTCAGGGCAACCGGATCGCCGGCCGTCTCCGGGTGCATTTCCCACTCGCCGAGCTGGATCGAGCTGGTGCCGACCAGTTTGGCACGCTCGAACCGGCGGTCCATGAAGGCGCGCAGTGCGGCATCGACGTCCTTGCTCGCCAGCTCCTCGGCCAGGACCACGGCGTCTTCGACCGCCATCGCTGCACCTTGGCCCAGATGCGGGGTGGCGCTGTGCGCGGCATCGCCGATCAGAACGATGCGGCCTTTATACCACGGATCGGGCATGATGCAGGCTTCGAGCGGGCGATAGACCACCAGGGCCGGATCGGTGACGTGCCGGGCCGCCTCGGCCATGGTGCCGCCATACCCGGCAAGGCGTTTGCGCATTTCGCCGGCCAGCGTTTCAGGGACAAAGCGCGGCTTGCCCGGCTCCTCGATCACGGCGAAGATGTACATCTCGTCCGGGGTCAGCGGGCAATACCCGGCCTTGCCCTTGAAGCCGTTGTCGATCCCGATGTAGATGTCCGACCATTCCAGATCCGCCGGACGCGGCACGTTGTAGCGCCACACGGCTTGCCCGGTGTATTTCGGCGCAGCATCGGGCCACAGCACCTTGCGCACTGCCGAATAGTTGCCGTCGCAGCCGATCAGGAGGTCATAGGTGCCGCTGGTGCCATCGGTGAAAGTCACATCGACCTGCTCACCGTTGTCGGAAAAGCTTTCGAAGCTGACCCCCAGCCGCACCGGAATGCCCAAGCGTTTGACCTCGCTGGTCAACACCTCGTGCAATGCCGGGCGGGTGAGGCCAAGGTCACTGGGCAGGCCATCGACCTGCGAATCCCCCGGCAGCTGTGCAATCACATCGCCCGCGACATTCTTGAACCGCGCGCCCATGTAGGGATAGCCCGCCGCCACTGCCGCCTTGCCCACGCCCAGCTGGTTCAGCGCGCGGATGAAGTTGGACTGGACGATGATCCCGACGTGATAGACCGACCAGCTCGCGTCCTTCTCGACGACTTCGACTTTGATCCCCTGCTGGTGCAGCCCGATCGCCACCGCCAGCCCCGCGACC
>NZ_MWLM01000043.1 GCF_002198665.1 Novosphingobium sp. B 225
CCCCGCTGGCGGCACTCAGTCCCCCCGCCACAGCGAGGTTCCGGTCCAGACCTTTTCCACCCATGGCGGCAGCCGCCGCACCTCGCGGTTTGACGACGAGGTTGAGCGGATGCGCCAGACCGCCACTCCTACCAGCCAGTCCTTCACCAGTTTCGGAGCACCCTTGATGGGCATTTTCAGCCGCACCCGTGACATCATCGCCGCCAATTTCACTGACCTGCTCGACAAGGCCGATGACCCGGAAAAGATGATCCGCATGATCATCTTCGAAATGGAAGAAACCCTGGTCGAAGTGCGCGCGAGCGCGGCGCGGACGATTGCCGACCAGAAGGAAATGCACCGCCACACGGTCAAGCTGGACCGGCTGCAGGCCGACTGGGGTGACAAGGCGCAACTGGCGCTGAGCAAGGACCGCGAGGATCTGGCCCGTGCCGCGCTGGTCGAAAAGAAGAAGGCCGCCGACATGGCCGAACAGCTGAAGGCCGAAATCGCCGTGCTCGACGATGCGCTGCGCGCCTATGAAGTGGACATCGAAAAGCTTCAGACCCGCCTGCGCGAAGCCCGCAGCCGCCAGAGCGCGATCGCTGCCCGCCTGGAAAGCGCTGAAAACCGCGTCAAGCTGCGCACGCTGCTGGCCAGCGAACGGGTGGACGAGGCGATGGCCCGGTTCGACCAGCTGGAACGCCGAGTCGACTATGCCGAAGGCCGCGCCGATGCGCTGAGCCTGGCCGATGGCACCGCCAAGCCCAGCCTGGCCGATGAAATCGCCGCGCTCGCCGGGCAGGACAAGATCGACGAGGAACTGGAAGAGATGAAGCGCGCGCTGGGCGCCGCGAACGGACAGAAGGAAGACTGAGCTGTGGAAGACGTTCTTGTACCAATCGCCGTCTGCGGTTTCCTGTTTGTCGGCCTGCCGTGGATCATCCTGCACTATGTCACCCGCTGGAAAACCGCCGCGACTCTGACCAATGATGACGAAGCACTGCTGGAGGAACTCTACCAGCTTGCCAAGCGTCTGGATGACCGGATGGACACCGTGGAGCGGCTGGTAGCCAGCGACAATCCTGAATTCCAGCCGGCCCGCATCACGCATGACCGCGAAACCGACAACGAAAAGCTGCGCGAATTCGGAGCGCTGCTCGAATCCAAGGGGAGGACCATCCGGTGAACAGCCTGCGCACTCGCTTTTATCGCGACAAGATCAACGGCAAGATCGCAGGCGTATGCGCCGGGATCGCCGACTACACCGGGGTTGACGTGCTGTGGGTTCGCCTTGGCATGCTGATGTTCACTTTTGCCACCGGCTTCGGCATCCCGCTGTACATCGCGCTGGCACTGCTGGCCGAAAAGAAGCCCGGCCACCTTTATGGCGACCGGCAGGAACAGCACTTCTGGCAGGGCGTGCGCCAATCGCCCAGCCGCACTGCCAAACAGGTCCGCGCCCAGATGCGCGATATCGACCGTCGCCTGGCCGAAGTCGAAGCCTTCTACGTCAGCAGCAACCCGCGTCTTTCGGCCGAAATCGAACAGCTGCGCTAAGCCGCACGATAATTCCTGAGGGGGAACAGCTATGAGCGTTGCAGAAATCGGTGCGATGATCCCGATCGTGGCCCTGATCATCCCGATCGTGGCACTCACCACTCGCCACAAGCGCAAGATGGCCGAACTGGAAGTGCGCAAACTGGAAGCCCTGGCCGCGAGTGGCAAGGGCGCCGGCAATGACCGCACCGAATGGCTGGAAGACCGGGTGAAAGTGCTGGAACGCATCGTCACCGACAAGGGCACCAATCTGGCGGACGAGATCGAAGCGCTGCGTGACCGGCCGCAAATCGCCCCGCGCCGTCCCGAACGGAGCGACGAGGCATGAACTGGGCCGGACCTGAATTCGTCCTGGCGATCATCGCGATCTCCACCGGCGGCTGGATCATCAACAACTGGATCCGCGCCCGCCACGGTTATGCGCTGGAAGACGAATGGGGCGGCAAGACCCCCCGCGCCGACAGCCAGGCCACCCAGCAGCTGCAAGCTGAAAACGCCGAGCTGCGCGAACAGCTGAGCCACTTTGCCGACCGCGTGAAGGTGCTGGAACGCATCGTCACCGACGCCCCCACCAAACTCGCCAATGAAATCGAGGACTTGCGCAAATGAGCCCTGAAGCACTGGAAACATTCCGAGTCATCGGCCCCACCGTCTCGGCCATTGGCCTTGCCGGAGTCGGCGGCTGGGTGCTGACCACCTGGCTGCGGATCAGGAACGGCTATCCGCTTGACGGAGCCTGGGGCCAGGCGGTCTATCCCAAGACCAGCAGCCAGGAAATTGAGCGGATCAAGCTGCTCAGCCAGGAAAACGCCCAGCTCCGCGCCGAAATGAGCGCGGTCAAGGACCGGCTGGCCAATGTCGAACGGATCGTCACTGACAGCGGCTATCAGCTGACACATCAAATCGAAGCCCTGCGGCTCGAAAAGGACAAGGTGCAATAATGGGTTTTGGTGATGTGATCGGACTGGCCATTGTGGTGGCTGGCTTTCTCGGTTTCGCCAGCATGCTGACCGAAGCCTACAAGGCCAAGATGCGGGTCCGCGAAAAGGAACTGGAAGCGCAGGGCGCCCGTGCCCCACTGCAGACGCCCGACAGCGCCGCGAGCGAACGGCTCGAAGCCCGGCTGCGCGTGCTGGAACGCATCGCGACTGACAAGACCGCCAAGCTTTCCGCAGAAATCGAAGACCTGCGCGAACCCGCCAACTGAGCCGCCGGAGCCGATCAATGGATATGTGGACAGTCATCATGGTGCTGGGGATCGTTGCGATGACCCAGATCGCGCGGGTGCTGCGCGCAAAGTACCAAGCCCAGCACGGGATTGTCGAAGATCGCAAGGGCCGGGTGCAGATGCTGGCCCAGCCGACCGACAGCGAACTGCAGCGCGAGGTGGAAACCCTGCGTGAGCGGGTCAAGGTGCTGGAACGCATTGCCACCGATGGTCGCCAGACCCACAATCTGGCTGCCGAAATCGAAAGCCTGCGCGACAAGTAAGGTCGCGCGACGGCAGGGAGAAACCGCCATGTACAGCGAAGCTCTCGTTTATGCCCTGGCCGCTCTGGCCGGCACAGCTATCCTTACCGCCGCCATGTTGCGCGGCTGGCAGGGCTGGCTGACCCTCAAGGCCCGCGAGCTGGATCATCACCGCCCGGAACTGGAAGGCGGCAGTTCGGCCGGCATGGCCCGGATCGAGATCGCCGATCTCAAGGAACGGATCCGCAAGCTTGAAGCCATCGCCGCGGGAGTTGACCTGTGAAAAGCACCGGTGAAGCCGCAAAGGCCGGGATTGGCCTGGGCAGTGCAATCGCGGTGGCGATCAGCTGGAGCCTGAACAAGTCGATCGTCTGGGCGCTGGTCCACGGCGTGCTTGGCTGGTTCTATGTGGCGTACCATGCTTTTACCCGGCCCGGCGGGCTGGCGGGGTAACTCCCCCGCGCAGGTTGCATGGCCAAGCCCAGGTGCTAAAGCCCCGCCCATGCGCAGCCTGTCCGACATCCACGAAGAATATGACTTCCTCGACGGCGACGAACGCTATCGCCTGTTGATCGAATTGGGGCGCGAACTTGAACCGATGCCCGATGCGTTGAAGACCGATGCCACGCTGGTGCGCGGCTGTTCGGCCTCGGTCTGGGTCTATCCCATGGCACAAGACGGGGGCGTGCTGCATTTCCTGGCTGACAGCAACGCCGCGATCACCAAAGGGATCGTCGCGCTGGTAGTTGCTGCTGTGCAAGACAGGCCCGCCGCCGAAGTGGCGCAGATCGATATTGCCGCGCTGCTCGCTCCCTTCGAGCTGAGCCGCCAGCTGTCCTCTAATCGCACCCAAGGCGTGCCCAACATGATCGCGCTGATCCGGGAAACGGCGGCGCGCCTTGCTGCCAGCTAGGCTCGCCTGGCAGGGCGCAGGCCTGACCTGCGTTGCGCTGGGCGCGATTGGCGCAGTGCTGCCGATCATGCCGACAGTGCCGTTCCTGTTGCTGGCCGCGCTCTGCTTTGCCCGCGGGCGGCCGGAATGGGCTGAAAAGCTTTATGCGCATCCAAAATGGGGACCAAGCTTGCGCGAATGGCGTGATCGGCGGGCAATCCCGCGCCGGGCCAAAATCTCGGCACTGCTGGCGATGAGCGCAGGCGCGGTGTTTACCCAGCTGACGCTGGGCTGGCCGTGGGTGCTGATCTCGCTCGCCGTGCTGGGCGGAGCGGGCAGCTGGATCTGGACCCGCAACGAATAGCGCGGGTCGCTTGCCCACCGCTCTTGCATTGCACCGCACCATGCTTAAGGCGCTAACCATCATGGCCAGCAAACCCCGCACCCTCTACGAAAAGATCTGGGACGCCCACGTGGTGGAACGCCGCGACGATGGCACCTGCCTGATCTATATCGACCGTCATCTGGTTCACGAAGTGACCAGCCCCCAAGCGTTCGAGGCGCTGCGACTGGCCGGTCGCACGGTGCGCCGCCCGGACCTGACCCTGGCCGTGCCCGATCACAACCTGCCCACCACCGCACGGCGCGATGCGGCGGGCCAGCGCATTCCGATTGCCGATGTGGAAAGCGCGCAGCAACTGGCCGCGCTGGAGCGCAATGCGCCTGAATTCGGCATCCGTTATATCGGTGATGCCGATGCGGAGCAGGGGATCGTCCACGTCGTCGGCCCCGAACAGGGTTTTTCGCTGCCCGGCGCTACGATTGTCTGCGGGGATAGCCACACCGCCTGCCACGGCGGGCTGGGAGCGCTGGCCTTTGGCATCGGCACTAGCGAGGTGGAGCATGTGCTGGCGACGCAAACCCTGTTGCTGAGCCAGTCCAAAACCATGGAAGTCCGAGTGGATGGTCAGCTTGGCCCTGGCGTTTCGGCCAAGGACGTGGTCTTGCACATTTGCGGCGTGCTGGGCGCAGCGGGCGGCACCGGCTATGTCATCGAATATACCGGCGCGGTGATCCGCGATCTCAGTCTCGAAGGCCGGCTGACTGTTTCCAACATGGCGATCGAACACGGTGCCCGCGCCGGGCTGATCGCGCCGGACGATACGACCTTTGCCTATCTTCAGGGCCGCCCCTATGCCCCGAAGGGCGAGGATTGGGACAAGGCCGTGGCCTGGTGGCGCAGTCTGGCGACCGATCCCGGCGCGCAGTATGACAAGGTGGTCGTGATTGACGCGGCAGACATTGCCCCGACCGTCACCTGGGGCACCAGCCCGGAAGACACCGTCGCGATCACCGGCGCAGTCCCCGCTCCGGACAGTTTCGCCGATCCCAGCAAGCAGGAAGCCGCGCAGAAATCGCTCGATTACATGGGGCTTACCCCGGGCCAGCGGATGGAGGACGTGGAAGTCCAGAACGTGTTCATCGGTTCGTGCACCAACAGCCGGATCGAAGACCTGCGCGCCGCCGCCGCCGTGCTGAAGGGCCGCAAGAAGGCCGCCAATGTGAAGTGGGCGGTGGTCGTCCCCGGGTCAGGTCTGGTCAAGCGCCAGGCCGAAGCTGAAGGGCTGGACCGCGTGTTCATCGAAGCTGGCCTTGAATGGCGCGAGCCGGGCTGTTCGGCCTGTCTGGGCATGAACCCCGACAAGGTTCCCGCCGGGGAACGCTGCGCCTCTACCAGCAACCGCAACTTCGTCGGCCGTCAGGGGCCGGGTGCGCGCACCCACCTCGTTTCCCCCGCGATGGCGGCGGCGGCAGCGGTGACCGGCAAATTGACGGACGTGCGCAAGCTGGGCTGAGCGCCCCGCCCGCAAAGCACCATCAGGCCGCGCGCTGGGCGCGGTCGATGGCTTCTTCGTTGAGCATGTCGGCCACCAGGAATGCCAGTTCGATCGACTGCGCCGCGTTGAGCCGCGGGTCGCAGTGGGTCTGATAGCGATCGGCCAAGGCCGCATCGCTGATCGCCACGCCGCCGCCGATGCATTCGGTCACATTCTGTCCGGTCATCTCGATATGCACCCCACCCGCATGGGTGCCTTCGGCGCGGTGGACCGCGAAAAAGCCGCGCACTTCGCGCAGGATCCGGTCAAACGGGCGGGTCTTGAAGCCGCTTTCGGCCTTGATCACATTGCCGTGCATCGGATCGCAAGACCACACCACCGGGTGCCCTTCACGCTTCACCGCGCGGACCAGCGGGGCGAGGCCCGCTTCGACCTTTTCATCGCCGAACCGGCTGATCAGCGTGATCCGCCCGGCTTCGCGCTGCGGATTGAGCAGGTCGAGCTGGCGCAGCAATTCGTCCGGGGCCAGGCTGGGGCCACACTTGAAGCCGATCGGATTGCCCACGCCGCGCAGAAATTCGACGTGCGCCGATCCTTCGAACCGGGTCCGGTCGCCGATCCACAGCATGTGGGCCGAACAGTCATACCAGTCGCCGGTCAGTGAATCCTGCCGCGTCATCGCCTGTTCGTAAGACAGGTGCAGCGCTTCGTGACTGGTGTAGAAGCTGGTGCCCTGCAACTGCGGCACCGAATGCGGATCGATCCCGCAAGCGGCCATGAAGTCCAGCGCTTCACCAATCCGGTTTGACACTTCGGCGAACTTGTCGGCCCAGGGGCTGCGGTCCATGAAATCGAGCGTCCACTGGTGGACCTGACGCAGGTTGGCATAGCCCCCGGTCGAAAAGGCGCGCAGCAGGTTCAGCGTCGCGGCGCTTTGCGAATAGGCCTGCAACAGCCGCTGCGGATCGGGAATGCGCGCTTCGCTGGTGAACTCGATCCCGTTGATGTTGTCACCAAGGTAGCTGGGCAGTTCGACCCCGTCGATCACTTCAACTGGCGACGATCGCGGCTTGGCGAACTGACCGGCCATGCGGCCCACTTTCACCACCGGCTGCTTGCTGGCGAAAGTCATCACTACTGCCATCTGCAGCAACACGCGGAACGTATCGCGGATCGTGTTGGGGTGGAATTCGGCGAAGCTTTCGGCGCAGTCCCCGCCTTGCAGCAGAAAGCCCTTGCCCGCCGCCACTTCCGCCAGATCGGCCTTCAGCGCGCGCGCTTCGCCCGCAAAGACCAACGGGGGAAAGCTGGTGAGCGTATCCGTGACCTTGTCCAGCGCCGCAGCGTCAGGATAGGACGGCAGGTGCCGGCCTTCGTGCGCCTTCCAGCTTTCGGGGGTCCAGGTGGTCATTTCGCGCACTCGCTCCTCACATCAAAGAGCGCGCCCCATAGCGGCACGGGCGGGTAAATGCAAAACATGCAAAGTCCGCCGGCCCGATCCGGAAATTTTGTTTCCGGTCCTCCCCCAGACAGACAGGATTGAAGCCGCAGCCTAGCGCGCCGCCTCGGCAGGCGGTGCGGAACCTGGCACCTTGGTGACAAGTTTCTGCCCGTCCGGGATTACCGCCAGCCGCCAGCTGCGCGCCGGGCCAAGGTACTTGCTGGCCAGGGCCTGCATTTCGGCGGGCGTGGTGCGGGTAAAGTCTGGCAACAGCGTGCGCAGCGCGGCGAACTTGCGCTGATCGCTGGTCGCCCCTTCAAGCTGGTACATGAAGAACGCGCTGCTGGTGCTGGCGCGGGTCAGTTGCTGGCGCAGCGGTTCGATCACGCGGTCAAGCTCGTCCGCGCTGGGCGGGCGGGCGATCAGATCGGCGGCGATTTCGTTCGCGGTGGCGAAGAACACCGGCACGGCATCGGGTTGCAGCTGCGCAATCGCCATGATCGAACCGCCGTTGTCCAGATCGGTCGGCCAGTCATTGTTGACCTGCGGGGCATAGCTCGCCCCCAGCTTTTCGCGCATCGCATCCAGCAGGCGGTTCTGGAACAGGTCCGACAGGATCTGCAGCTGGCGGCTTTCCGAAATCCCGGTCATCCCGCCTCCGGTCGGCCAACTGACCAGAGCGGCGGCCTGCCCCGGATCGCCGCGGTGGGTCAGCACCAAGGGCGTGGCGGTGGCGGCCGGTTCGGCAAAGCGCGGCACTTGCAGTTCGGGCGGCAATGGCTTGCGCACGGGGAGCGCGCCAAAGGTATTCTTCAGCGCTTCGATCGCCTGGGCCTTGTCGAAATCGCCGAACAGTTGCAGCTCGATCGGGCCCTGTTCCAGCACCGGTTGCCAGACCTGCCGGAACCCTTCGGGAGTTGCCGCCTCGATCTCTTGCGGGGTCGGAGTGTGAAAGCGCGGATCCTTGCCGTGCTGGATATATTTGAGGTCACGGCCCAGCACGCCCTGCGGGCTGGTGGCATAGCTTTCATACTGCAACCGCGCCGCAGCCTTGGCCCGGGTGAACGGCGCCACGTCCCAGCGCGGCAGGGCGAACTTGGCGGCAAACAGATACAACTGGTCCGCCAGATCCGCCGGGCGGGTATTGGCGGTGAACTGGAACGCGGAATCGTCGATCTCGAAATCGAAGCCCATCTTGCGCCCGGTCGAAACCCGGTCGATCTCTTCCTGGCCAAGCGTGGCCATGCCCGAACCGACCAGCGCCATGTCACCTAATGCGATGTAAGGCGCATCGCCCGAAGCAAACTGGCGGTACCCCGCCCCCCAGCGCGCCTTGACCGTCAGGCGGCCCGGCTCGTCCGCCGTCGGCCAGAGCAGTGCGGTAACGCCGTTGGCCAGTTCGACCCGTTCGATCCCCATCACCCCGGTAGGCACATCGGCCACCACTTGGCCGGGCTCGCCCAGCCTGGGCAAATCGGCAAAGCGGATCGGCTTGCTGTCCAGCCGGGCATTGCCATCGGCCTTGACGGGGGCTGACAGGGCCAACTTCAGCGCCGCCGCATCGGCCTCTTTGCCATCGGGCGTGATATAGATCGCGCGGGTGACATTGCCCTTGAACAGACGCTTGGTGTGCTCCAGCACCGCCGCCGGAGTGAACAGCGCGCGGCTCTGGTTAAAGATCCCCAGCACCACTTCGGGCGAGGCGATTGTCTCATTGATGTCGAGCGCGGTGATCATGTCATCGGCCAGCTTCGCCCCCGCCAGCAGGCGGCGTTGTTCAACCGAGCTTTCAAAGGCGACGTTGATTTCCGCCACTTCGCGATCGATCTCGTCCTCGGTCGGGGCCCGCGCCATGGCATCGGCAATCACTGCGCGGACATCGCCGACGGCCTTTTTCCAATCCGCCCCGCTGGGCGTAATTGAAACAAAGGTCGCATCTGCGCTGCGAATGTATTTCTCCTGATTGACTCCGGCGGAGAGAAAACTGCCGCCGCTGCGGGCCTTGGCTTCCAGCCGGCGGTTGATGATCGCCTGGGCGACCGTATTGATCATGATCCCCTGGTTGTAGACGATCGTGTCATTCACCGGTCGCCACGGACGCAGCACGGCATAGGTCAGCCCGCGCGGCACCTGGCCTTCGACCACAATCCGGGTCTCTCCGACCGGGTTGGCCGGATCGCTGCCCTTGGGAGCGAGCGGATCGCCATAAGGCGGCGGGGCGACCGGCTTGCCCTGGACCGGCCAGTCCGCGAAATACTTTGCGATCGTGGCCGACATCACCGCCGGATCGAGATCGCCGACCACCACGACAACCGCACGTTCCGGCCGGTACCAACGCGCATGAAACGCGCGGACCGAGGCCTGATTGGCGCCCTGCAGCGTCGCCACCGTGCCGATCACCGGGCGGTCCGCCACGCGCTGGCCCGCAAACAGGGTGCCCTGCACCGCTTCGGAAATCCGCTCTGCCAGCCCGCCACGCTCACGCTTTTCCGCCAGCACGATCGGCACATCGGCGCGCACATTGGCTTCGGACAGGGTCGGGGCGATCATCATCCCGGACAGCAGCTTCATCGATTCATCGACCTTGGCCGCACTGGCATTGGGCAGATCGAGCTTGTAGGTCGTGCTGATCGGGCTGGTTTCGGCATTGGTATCGCTGCCAAAAGTGGCCCCCAGCCGCTGCCAGGTGGGGATCGCCGCGCCGTCTGCCAGGTATTTCGACTGGCGGAACACCATGTGCTCCATCAGGTGGGCATAGCCGCGTTCGCTATCGGCTTCGAACAGCGAACCGACGTCCATGCGGATGCGGATCGAAACCTGCCCCGGCGGCACCCCGTTCTTGCGCACCACCCAGCGCACCCCGTTGGGCAGTTCGCCAAAGATCCATTCCTTGTCCTGCGGCACATCGCTGCCGCGGTACAGCCACGGCCCCGCTTTCGCCGTCGCCGCAGCCACGGGGGCCCGCCCGTGCTTTGGTGCAGTGGCCGCACGTTTGGCCGGGACCGGCTTGGCCGCAAGCGGGACCGTTCCCAGCAAGGCAGCAGACAACAACACGGCGATGGCGCGGCGCGCGCGGATGGCAAGGCTCATACCGGCACCATAGGCAGCGCGAAGTTTAAGGGCCAGTGAATAGAACGCATTGTCTCACCCAATGCAAAGCGCGGCGCATGCGGCCTTGACCACGCCCCGGCTGTGCCTACATGGCTTGGATCATGTTCATAGAAACCGAAACAACCCCCAATCCCGCCACCTTGAAGTTCCTTCCGGGGCAGCAAGTGATGGAACTAGGCACCCGCGAATTCACTGATGAGGAACAGGCCGCCGCCAGCCCGCTGGCATCCGCGCTGTTCGATCTGGGTGATGTGACCGGCGTGTTCTATGGCCGGGACTTCATTTCGGTCACGGCCGCACCAGGGGTAAACTGGTCAGACCTCAAGCCGCAGGTCGTGGCCATGTTGCTTGATCATTTCGTCACCCAGGCACCGCTGTTCAATGGCCCCGACGCCAGCGGCATCCAGGTGCCCGCCGAAGATGCCGATCTGGGCGACGATCCGGCCGACGCCGACGTGATTGAACAGATCAAGGAACTGATCGAAACCCGCGTCCGTCCGGCTGTCGCCAATGACGGGGGTGACATCGTCTATCGCGGTTTTCGCGAAGGCGTGGTCTATCTGGCGATGCAGGGGGCCTGTTCGGGCTGCCCCAGCTCGACCGCGACGCTCAAGAACGGGATCGAAAACCTGCTCAAGCACTACGTTCCCGAAGTGAGCGAAGTGCGCGCGGCCTGATCGCGCGTCAGACAATACCGAAGGGGGGAATTTCCAGTCATGTCCGAACCGCTCAACGCTGCCGCGCTCGACCAGCTGTTCAACACAGCACGCACCTATAACGGGTATCTTGATCAGCCGGTCAGCACCGGACAGCTGCACGCGATCTGGGACCTGATGAAAATGGCCCCCACTTCGGCCAATCAGCTGCCTGCGCGGCTGGTGTGGTGCACATCGCCGGAAGCCAAGGAAAAGCTGGCCGCCTGCACCATGCCCGCCAACGGGGCCAAGATCCTGTCCGCACCGGTCACCGTGATCGTAGCCGCCGACATGCAATTCCAGGAACAGCTGCCCTGGCTGTTCCCCCACGCCGATGCGCGTTCGTGGTTTGCCGGGAACGATGCGCTGCGCGAAAAATCAGCCATGCTCAACACCACGCTGCAGGCCGCCTATTTCATCATGGCAGCGCGCGCGTTGGGGCTGGATACCGGGCCGATGACCGGCTTTTCTAACGAGGCGGTCGACGCCGCGTTCCTGGCCGAGACGCCGGATTACAAATCGGTGATGATCTCGACCTTGGGTTATGGCGATCCGGCGAGCATCTTTGACCGCAGCCCGCGCCCCGATTTCAGCACCTTCAACCGGATCGCCTGATCCGCCGTACGGACTGGCCATGCTGACCCTGGTGATCGATAGCGCGACCGAGGCCTGCTCGGTCGCGCTTCTTGACGGCGATGTGGCAATCGCCGGGGAATGTCGCGTGCTGGGCCGCGGCCATGCCGAAAGCCTGGTGCCGATGATTGCGGCCTTGCCCGGCAAAGGCCGCGCCGGACGGATTGCGGTGGCTCTGGGGCCAGGCAGCTTTACGGGCCTGCGCGTCGGTCTGGCTGCGGCCCGTGCGCTGGCGCTCGCTTGGGGGGCGGACCTGGTGGGCTATCCCAGCCTTGCCCTGATCGCCGCTATGGCCCGCGCTGAACGTGGAGCCCAACCGGTCGGCGTGTGCATGAGCGGCGGGCACGGCGAATGGTTCGTCGCGCACTTTGACGCAGCGGGCCAGGAACTGGCCGCACCTGCCTCGCTTCGGCCGGAAGATGCCGCCTTGCGTGACTGGCCCGCGCTGATCGCCGGATCGCAGGCCGATGCACTGGTGGCACGGCGCGGCATGGGCGAGGCCTTGCCGCTGTTGCCGGATGCGCGCTGTCTGGGCCTGTTGCGCGCAGAGCTGCTGAGCCACTCCGTGCAGCTGCACTATGGCCGCGCGCCCGATGCCCGGTTGCCGGGCGGCGCGCAATGACCCTGCAAGGGGATCACCTCGACAAGCTGATGGCGGTGATGGATGCCGCGTTTGACCCGGCCTATGGCGAGGCCTGGAACCGCCGCCAGGTGGAAGATGCACTGGTGCTGGGCAATACCCATTTCGTACTGATCGCCGCCACCGGACAAGAACCCTTGCCCCACGAAGCTGCAGCGGGGTTTTTCCTTTCACGCACCGGTTACGAGGAAGAAGAACTGTTGTTGCTGGCTGTGACTCCGGCCTGTCGGAGGCTGGGCCTGGGCCAGACCTTGCTGGAGCGGCTCGCCCGCGATGCCCGGCAACGCGGAGCGACGCGACTGCTACTTGAAATGCGCCAGGGCAACCCGGCCGAACAGCTTTATCGCCGCTTCGGCTTTACCCCGATCGGCCTGCGCCCAAACTATTACCGAGGGCCAAGCGGCGGAAGAATCGACGCAATTACATTTGCTTGTCCGTTCTATTCGTAACCTGCGGCGCGTTCAGTGTTATTAACTCCAATTTTTCCATCAAATAACGATTTCAGACGCAATTTCGCTTGTTATTTTGAATGAAGCGCAGTAAATCCCGCGCGCCCATTTGGGTTAAAACAAATAACAACAAGTCGCGCATAATTTGATTGAGAAGGGAACAACCATGGATTCCGTACAGTCCGACATGAACGAAACGCTGATCACCCTCACCTCCGATATTGTCGCTGCCCACGTCAGCAACAACAGCGTCGGCGCTGAAGAGCTGTCGAACCTGATCAGCAGCGTCTATAACGCGCTGGCCGGACTGGGTCAGGCCGCCCCCGCACCGGAAGCCGCCCCGCTCAAGCCTGCCGTGTCGATCCGCGCCTCGGTCAAGCCGGACAAGGTGATTTGCCTTGATTGCGGTGCAGAGCTGCAGATGCTCAAGCGCCACCTGATGACTCACCACAACATGACCCCGGATGATTACAAGGCGCGCTGGAACCTGCCCGCTGACTATCCGCTGGTCGCCCCCAATTATGCCGACAAGCGCCGCGATCTGGCCAAGAAGATCGGCCTGGGCCGCAAGCCCGGCGTCAAGCGTGGTCGCAAAGCCAAGGGATAAGTGCAATTCCGGGGCAACCGGAGCATTACAGCCCATTGAAGAATCGCCCCGCCGGTCTATGATCGGCGGGGCAATTCATTGGTACAGTAGCAAATCGTGCAGCAACCCATCGATATCGAAGCCCTTTGCGCACAGCGCGGCCTGCGGATCACCGACCAGCGGCGCGTCATCGCGCGCGTGCTGTCCGACGCGCAGGATCACCCTGATGTAGAGGCGCTGCACGAACGTGCATCGGCGATTGATCCGCGCATTTCGATCGCCACCGTCTATCGCACCGTGCGCCTGTTTGAAGAGGCCGGGATCCTTGACCGCCATGATTTCGGCGATGGTCGCTCGCGCTATGAAGCCGCACCCGAAGCGCATCATGACCACATGATCGATGTGGAAACCGGCAAAGTGCTGGAATTCGTCGACCCCGAACTGGAAGCTCTGCAGCGCCAGATCGCCGAAAAGCTGGGCTATCGACTGGTTGATCACCGCCTCGAACTGTACGGGGTTCGACTGGACCGGAGCCAGTAATGGCCCTGGCGCTGGCCCGGCCCAAGGCGGTGTCGCTGCTCGGCTGGTTGCGCATCACCTTTCGGCTGCTGTGCATGGCGGTGTTGCTGCTGGCCTGCGTTCCGCTGTATTATCTGCTTGGCCTGGCTACCCGCCACAATCCGGTCCCGCGGCTGTTTCTGGCCAGTGTAGCCTGGATCGCCGGAGTGCAGCTGAAAGTAGAAGGCGAGCGGGTGCACCGCGGGGCCTTCCTGCTCGCCAATCACGTCAGCTGGATCGATATTCCGGCGATTTCCGCGGCAACGGGCAGCGCCTTTGTCGGGCATGATGGACTGGCCGCTATGCCCTTGCTCAAATGGCTTTGCGCGATGAATGATACGGTCTTCGTCGCCCGCCATGATCGCACCAGCGTGGCCCGGCAAGTCGAAGCTGTGCGCACGGCGCTGTCGGATACCGGCGCATTGGCGATCTTCCCCGAAGGCACCACCAGCGATGGCACCGGCCTGCTCCCGTTCAAAAGCGCGCTGCTTTCGGCACTCGAACCGATCCCGCCGGGCATCGCGGTCCAGCCGGTACTGCTTGATTACGGACCAGAGGCGGCGCAAGTCGCCTGGGTCGGCGAAGAACACGGGCTCGACAATTTCCTGCGCATCCTGGCCCGGCGGCGCCCGATCCGGCTGACTGTCCGGTTTCTGCCGATGCTGGCCGGAGATGAACTCGCCGGGCGCAAGGCGATGGCCCAGGCCGCGCGCGATGCCATGCTGCGTTCTCTGACCCAGCGCTGATGCCCCTTCCCACGCCTGACCCGTCGGTCCGCTTCGATAGCGACGCCGCCATTCCCTATGCCGCCGCCGGGGTCGTGCTGCCCGTGGGGCTGGCGGGTGAACTGCGGATCTGGGCGCGATCGGCCATGCTGGTCGCGGTGCTGTGCGTGCTGGTGCCGCTGCATTATCTGTTCCGGCTGGTGCGCTATGGTTCGCCCTTCCCGATGTATTTCCTGCGCCTGGCCACCCGCCTGATCGGCGCGCGGCTGAATATCCACGGCGTGCCGCTGAAGCGCGACGTCTTCTACTTGCCCAACCATGTGTCGTGGTTCGACATCTGCGTGATCGGCGGGGTGACCGGATCGGCCTTTGTTGCGCGGGCAGAGATCGCGGAAATGAAGATCCTGGGCTGGATGGCCCGGCTTAACCGCACGGTGTTTACCCAGCGCACCGCGCGGATGAACATTGCCGAACAGATCAACCTGCTGCGCGAGGCGATTGCCGACACCTGGTCGGTGGTGATCTTTCCCGAAGGATCGGTCACCGATGGCCATTCGCTGCTGCCGTTCAAGACCTCGATGCTCAGCGTGCTCAAACCGCCGCCGCCGGGCATGCTGGTCCAACCGATGGTGATCGATTACGGCCCGGTGGCAGAATGGATCGGCTGGCTGGATCAGGAAAGCGGGCTGGACAATGCCCGCCGGATCTTTGCCCGGCCCGGCACGTTCACGGTCAACCTGCACTTTCTCGATCCGTTCGATCCGCATGACTTTTCCGGGCGCAAAGCCATCGCCGCAGAGGCGCGCCGCCAGATCGAGGAGCGGCTGGTGAAAACGCTGGGCAAGCCGCTGCGCCCGTTCCGCTATGACCTCGCCATGATCGGCTATGTCGCACCCAAGGAAGAGGATTTGAATAGCCCCGCTTCGGCGCTATAGGCGCGGGGCGATGCGCCCTGCCCCTCCCCCCCAGACCTACCGGGTCAAAAGCTTTGGCTGCCAGATGAACGTCTATGATGGCGAACGCATGGCCGAGCTGCTCGCCAGCCAGGGCATCCGCCCCGCGAGCGAGGGTGAGGAAGCGGACCTGGTGGTGCTCAACACCTGCCACATCCGCGAGAAGGCCGCAGAGAAAGTCTATTCGGACATCGGCCGGATCACGAAGGAGTGGCGCCGCGACGATGGCAGCGCGCCCTTGATCGCGGTCGCGGGCTGCGTCGCCCAGGCAGAGGGTGAGGAAATCATGGCCCGCGCGCCGGCGGTTTCAATGGTAGTTGGCCCGCAGGCCTATCACCGCCTGCCGCAGATGATCGAGGAGGCGACCCACGGCCGCCGCAGTGTCGATACCGACATGCCGGCCGAGACCAAGTTCGATACCTTGCCCGCCCGGCGCTCGGTTGGCCCCAGCGCGTTCCTGACCGTGCAGGAAGGCTGCGACAAGTTCTGCACCTATTGCGTGGTCCCCTATACCCGCGGCGCCGAAATCTCGCGCCCGTTCGCCGATCTGGTGGCCGAAGCGCAGCGGCTGGTCGAGGCCGGCGCGCGCGAAATCACGCTGCTGGGCCAGAACGTCAACGCCTGGCGCGACGAGGCGGAGCGGGGGCTGGAAAAGCTGGTCGAGGCACTGGCCGCGATCCCGCAGCTGGCGCGGATCCGCTATACCACCAGCCACCCCAACGACATGACCGACGGCCTGATCGAGGCGCACCGCGACGTCGCCAAGCTGATGCCGTTCCTGCACTTGCCGGTGCAATCGGGCAACGACCGCGTGCTGAAAGCGATGAACCGCAGCCACACGGTGGAAAGCTATCTTCGCGTGCTCGACCAGGTCCGCGCGGTGCGGCCGGACATCGCGCTGTCAGGCGATTTCATCGTCGGCTTTCCGGGTGAAACTGACGCCGAGTTCGAAGATACGCTGAAACTGGTCGAGCGGGTCGGCTATGCCCAGTGCTTCAGCTTCAAATACAGCCCCCGCCCCGGCACCCCCGCCGCGACGATGGAGGGGCAAGTACCGATGGCGGTAATGGACGAGCGGCTGCAACGCCTGCAGGCTGCGCTTCAGCGCAGCAGCCTGGCCTTCAACCAGGCCTCGGTCGGGCGGCGCTGCGCGGTGCTGGTTGAACGGCGCGGGCGGCATGAAGGGCAGTGGCTCGGCAAGAGCCCGTGGTTGCAATCGGTTCACTTCACCGCAGATGTCGCGATCGGCGATCTGGTGGAGGTGGAGTTGATCGAGGCCGGACCGAATTCCCTGGCCGGGCGGCTGATCTAGACCCAATTATCCACGCCGGACTGCCGCAAGCCCGCTTGCACCCGCGCGCCATGGGCCTATCCTTCCGAATCAGGACCACCCCTGCCCGAAAGGAGCCAATGGCCCGCAAACCTGCCCGTGCCCATGAACCCATGGAGCCAGCCCGCATCCACGCCCCGCGCCGCGCGCGGGCCGAGATGGAATTTGAAGAGGCCACAATTCTTGGCGCGCTGTTCGGGCAGTTTGACGCCAACCTGGTGCAGATCGAAAACCGGCTGGGGGTCTATATCTCGGCGCGCGGCAACCGGGCGCAGATCGAAGGGCCCGAAGATGCCGTGGCCCGCGCCCGCGAAGTGTTGAAAGGCATGCATCAACGGCTGCTGCAAGGTCATGAGCTGGATGCTGGCGCGGTAGAAAGCCTGATTTCGATGTCATCCGAACCGACCCTGGAAGGGATCATCACGGGCGGGCAGGATGCCCCGCCGATCATGATCCGCACCCGCAAGAAAACCATCGTTCCGCGCAGCGCGACCCAGATCGAATACATGCGCGCGCTGGCCAGCAAGGACATCATCTTTGCCCTGGGCCCGGCAGGCACCGGCAAAACCTATGTCGCGGTGGCGCAGGCGGTCAGCCAGCTGATCACCGGTTCGGTCCAGCGCCTGATCCTGTCCCGCCCGGCCGTGGAAGCAGGCGAACGGCTGGGCTTCCTGCCGGGCGACATGAAGGAAAAGGTCGATCCCTATCTGCGCCCGCTCTACGATGCGCTGTACGATTGCATGCCGCCCGAACAGGTCGAGCGCCGCATCGCCAGCGGCGAAATTGAAATTGCACCGATCGCCTTCATGCGCGGCCGCACGCTGGCCGATGCCTTCGTGATTCTCGACGAAGCGCAGAACACCACGCCCGCGCAGATGAAGATGTTCCTGACCCGGTTCGGCATGAACAGCCGCATGGTGGTCTGTGGCGATCCGCGGCAGGTCGATATTCCCGGCGGGGATTCGTTCAGCGGCCTGAAGGACGCGGTTGACCGGCTGGAAGGGGTGGACGGCATCGCCGTGACGCGCTTCACCGTGGCGGACGTGGTGCGCCATCCGATCGTGGGACGGATTGTCGAGGCTTATGAAGGAACCGGCGAATAGTCCTGCCTTGGCGCGTCCGTGCAAGCGGCAAGACCAGCGCGGCGCTAAGATCGGGGTTCAATCTCCAACACAAGGGTTATCAATCGTGCGGAAACAAGCTCTCCCGGCCCTGCTGGCGCTGGCTGCTCTGGCTTTGCCCACCACTGCCCAGGCCAACTGGCACGCCAGCCAATGGGGCCAGACCGTTGACCAATTGGTCAAGGCCGAAAAGGCTGACGCCAAAGCCAAGAAGGTAGCGGACAAGCCGGAACTGCGTCAGTCCGGGCTGCTGATGCTGGCCGAAGGGCAGGCCACCGATCAGGGCCTGAAGGTCAAGGTGCGGTTCTATTTCGATCCGCAGGACCGCACCCTGCGCATGGTGCAGCTGGTGCCGGTCGAAACCTGGCTCAACGCCACGACTGAGGAATTCCTGATCCACCAGTACGGCCCGGCCAAGGTTACTGCGGGAACGCAGGATGGGATGCAGATGCGCCAGCTTGACTGGCACCAGACCAATGGCGACCTCATCCGCTTGCTCGAAGCCAAGGCGGATGCGGGCGAAGGCTTTGTCTGGACTGTTCGTCCGGGTGCTTGAATGGCATAGGCTGGGTCATGCTTCAGCTTGACCTGTCCATCGAAGCCCCCTGGCCCAGCCCGCCCGATTGGGAGGACCTGGCCCTGCGCGCTGCCGCAGCGCTGGCCCGGGTCTCCCCTGAACTCGCCAATCCGCGCCTTCAGGCCAGCCTGCTGTTTGCCGATGACGGCGAAGTCCACGCGCTCAACCGCGAATGGCGCGGCAAGGACAAGCCGACCAATGTGCTGTCCTTCCCCATGCTGGAGCGTGCGGACCTGCTGGACCTGTCCCCCGCTGGACCGCCCGAATTGCTGGGCGACATCGCCCTGGCGCTGGAAACCTGTGCGCGCGAGGCGGGGGAGAAGGGCATCGCACTGGAGGCCCACGCCGTTCACCTGATCATCCATGGCCTGCTCCATCTGGCGGGGCATGATCATGAACTGGGCCCGGACGAGGCCCGCGCGATGGAAATTCTCGAAATAAAGGCGCTTGCACTGCTGGGCATTGCCGACCCATATGGCGACCACGAAGCAATATAGAGGCTTGATCCCCGTCGATGTCCGACAATCATTCCGGAGAACCGGACAGTAGAGGCACGCTGTGGCGTGCAATCCGCAAGCTGATGGTCGGCGGCGATGCCGACCAGTCGCTGCGCGCGCAGCTGGAAGAAGTTATCGACGAGCATGAGGACGGCGATCAGGGCAGGGGCGCGGCCAATGGCGACCTGTCCTCGCTGGAACGCGACATGCTGCGCAACCTGCTGCATTTCAGCGAACACGATGCCGATGACGTGGCGATCCCGCGCGGCGAGATCGTGGCGGTGAGCGAGGAAGCGAGCTGGGACGAAGTCGTCGCCGCCTTTGCCACCCACGGCCATTCGCGCATGCCCGTTTACCGCGATACGCTCGACGAAGTCGTCGGCATGGTGCTGATCAAGGACGTGTTCGTCTATCTGGCCCAGGGCAAAGTCCCCAAGGACTGGACCAATATGCTGCGCCAGCCGCTGTTCGTGCCGCAGGCGCGCGGCGCGCTCGACGTGCTGGGCGATATGCGCGCCAGCCGCACCCATCTGGCGGTGGTGGTCGATGAATATTCGGGCACCGACGGGATCATCACGATCGAGGATCTGGTCGAGGAAATCATCGGCGAGATCGAGGACGAGCACGACGATGCACCGCAGACCCTGCTGGTTCCGCTGGACCATGGCATGTGGGAAGCCGATGCCCGCGCCGAGCTCGACGAAGTGGGTGACCTGATCGATCCGCGCCTGGGCGAAGTTGAAGAGGACGTCGATACGCTGGGCGGACTGGCCTTTCTGCTGGCCGAACAGGTGCCACCGGTGGGGGCCATGCTGGAACATGACAGCGGCTGGCGGCTGGAAGTGATTGCGGGCAACGAAAAACACGTTACCCGTCTGCGTCTGCATCCACCCGTTCCTCCCCAGGACGAATCCGAAGAGTAGCCCCTTGGCCATCCGTCGCCTTCCTCCCTTGCGCGCGATCGAAGCCTTTGTGCGGATCGTCCGGCTGGGTTCTGCCCGGGCTGCCGCCGACGAACTGGGGCTTTCGCCCAGCGCCCTTTCGCGCCGGGTCGCCGCGCTCGAAGATTTCATCGGCAAGCGGCTGTTCACCCGCCAGCATCAGGCGATGAAGCTGACCGACGATGGCCATGCATTCTACGATGCGGTCAGTCCCAAGTTCGATGAACTGGCCGCTGCGGTGGAAGGGCAGATCGAAGACAGCAAAGTGCTGCGCCTGCATCTGGGCATGTTGCCGCTGTTCGGCAGCCAGCGGCTGTTCCCGCGTCTGCCCGAACTGCGCAAGGCCAACCCGCGGCTGCATATCGATTTCGATACCAGCCCGCATCTGGAGCAGCGCGTGGGCGACACGCTGGACGCCGCGATCGTGCTGGCCAAGCGGCCCGATCCGGGCTTTCATTCGGTCCGGCTCGATCACAACCGGGTCTATGCCTTTACCTCAAAAGCGCTTGCCGCAGAGATCGGGCAGAACCCGGACAGTGAAGTGCTGTCACGCCAGACTTTCCTGATCCACACCGAACTGCCGGACAGCTTCGTGGCCTGGAAGCAGGCGCTGGGCATGGCCGATCTGGAACCGGCCGCGATCGACCATTATGATTCGGGCCAGTTGATCCTGGAAGCCGCCGCCAACGGCCTGGGGATCGCGATCATGCACGATGACCATTTCCATCGCAGCCATGACAACCGCCTGGCCAAGCTGTTCGATGTAGAGGTGCAAAGCCCCTACTCCTACTGGTTCATCTGCCGCCCCCACGCGCTGGAAATCCGCAGCGTGCGGATCTTCCACGACTGGCTGGTAAAGGCTGCCCTATGAAACGCATCGCACTGGTCCTTGCGCTGGGCCTGCTCTCACTGGGAGCCAAGGACGCCCCCAAGGCCCCGCCCAAGGCACCCGATCCGGTCTGCACCGACGATTCAAGCTGGACCGATCCCGGCGCACCATTCCGCATTTTTGGCAACACCTGGTACGTCGGATCCTGCGGGGTCTCCGCGATCCTGATCACGTCCAAGGCCGGGCACGTGCTGATCGACGTGCCGATGGACCAGAACGTGCCGATGATCGAGGCCAACATCCAGCGCGCCGGGTTCAAGCTGAAGGACATCAAATATATCCTGTTCAGCCATTCCCATTTTGATCACATCGGCGGCGTGGCGCGGATGGCGCGGGATACGGGCGCTACCGTGGTCGGGCGCGGATCGGATGCCGATGCGGTAGAGCGCGGCAAGGGCGGGCGTGACGATCCGCAGTTCTACAGCTCTGGCCCGTTCCCCGCGCACCAGCCGGTCCAGCGGCTGGATCAGGGGTTGGTCCTGCTCGGCTCGCTGGCGCTGACCCCGGTGCCGACCACCGGCCATACCCCGGGCAGCACCAGCTGGACCTGGCGGTCTTGCGAAAAGAAGCGCTGCGTCCAGATCGTCTATGCCGACAGCCTGACCGCGATTTCGGACGATGATTACAAATTCAGCGATGAAGCCGCCAACCCCGGCTATGCTCAGGCGTTCCGCGACAGCGTGGCCCGGATCGGAAAGCTGGACTGCGACCTGCTGATCACCCCGCACCCATCGGCCAGCGCGATGTGGGAACGGTTCGGCCCCACCGCCACCCGCTCCCCGATCGATCCCACCGCCTGCCACGCTCTTTCCCTGCGCACAGGCAAGCTGCTGGAAGCGCGGCTGGCAAAGGAAGCGGCGGGGATCAAGCCATAGAGGCTGGCAAAGCACCCCCTTTTTCCGGCAAGCTGCGGGGCATGAACCGCCGATTCGCCCTGTTCGCCCTGCCAGCCCTCGCTCTGCTCGTCGCTGCTGCCCCGCCGAAAAAAGCTGCGCCCCGCCCGGCCGCCAAGCCGCCCGCTGCCGCGCCGCTGGGCGATGTGGTCAAAGTCGCGATGGTCACCGCGCTCGGCACGATCGAGCTGGAGCTCGATCACAAGCACGCGCCGATCACGGTCGAAAACTTCGTCCGCTATGTCGATACGCGGCGGTTTGACGGGATGAATTTCTACCGCGTGATGCGCCTGCCCTGGGGCACGCCGCCCAATGGCATCATCCAGACCGGGCTGTCAGGCGATCCGCGCAAGGTGTTCAAGCCGATCGCGCATGAGCCGACCAGTGTCACCGGGATCCTGCACAAGGCCGGCACTCTGTCCATGGCCCGCAACGCGCCGGGCACGGCCACTTCGGATTTCTCGATCCTGCTTTCGGACCTTGAAGGGTTCGATGCCGATCCCAAAAGCACCAATCCCGAACTTCAGGCCGGCTACGCCGCGTTCGGGCGGGTTTCGGCGGGAATGGACGTGGTCCGCAAGATCTACGATGCGCCGCTGTCACCCACCAAGGGACTGGGCATTCTGAAAGGTCAGATGCTGGACCCGCCGATCAAGGTGTTGACGGTGCGGCGGATCAATGCCGCACAATGAACTGCTAGAAACCGAAACCGCGTCCGAAGAATGAACTGATATCGAACCAAACTTCCCGTTTTGCGCCGGTGTTTGGGTCCGTAGCGGTCAAACGATCATAGGCTTTGCCCTTGGGGATGATCAATGCTTGCTGTTCAGACTGCAGGCCAAGGACTCGCATGATCGCATATTCGTCAGCGACACTTGAAACCTTGTAGGCTGTGGCCTGCGTTCGCCCGTCGCTCTTCGCCAAAATCTTTGCAAGGCGCTTGGAGACCTTTGGTCCAGGCAAAACCTGGGTCATTTCCTGGTTTTGCGTCTCAACAGTCTCAACAGGCGCATTCAGCTGGCCCTGACCAGCAAGCATTGCTGCAGCGATCAGAGCCAGCTGCTGCATCTCAGCTAACAGTCGCCTTGACGATCACGCCCGGCTCGCGCGGGGGTTCGCCCTTGGGCAGGGCGTCGACGTGTTCCATGCCTTCTTCGACCACGCCCCACACGGTGTACTGGCGGTCCAGGAAAGTGGCATCGTCAAAGCAGATGAAGAACTGGCTGTTGGCCGAATGCGGCGCGCTGGTGCGGGCCATCGAGCAGACGCCGCGGACGTGCGGTTCGTTGTTGAATTCGGCCTTGAGGTCGGGCTTGGACGAACCGCCCATGCCGGTGCCGTTGGGGCAGCCACCCTGGGCCATGAAGCCGGGGATCACGCGGTGGAACTTCACGCCGTCATAGAACCCTTCGCGCGTCAGTTCGGCGATGCGCTCAACGTGGCCGGGGGCCAGATCGGGGCGCAGCTTGATCTTCACGTCGCCGCCGCTGGACAGCGACAGGGTCAGGTATTCGTCAGCCATGAGGTGTCTCCTGTGATTTGCGCCCCGATATAAGGCGCTCGTGCACAAAGTCACCTCCCCCGGCGCGCGGGTGGTTGCTTTTGTCCTCCACCGGCCTAGACCTCGCCGCGATGACTCCCGAAGATCTGGCCCCCGATCTGCTGCACGAAAGCGCCGAACCGGCGCTCGACACGCGCGAGTCTGATGGGCTGGACGAAGAAAACCATTTCAAGAAGGACTATGTCCGCGCGGTCCGCGAAGCGCTTGACGCGGGCGAGAATTACCGGGTCTATGAACTGGTCGAACACCTCCACCCGGCCGACATTGCCGACTTGTTCGAACTGCTCGATTCCGATGAGCGCCCCGCCCTCGCCAAGGCGATCAGCGACCTTATGGGCAGCGAGGTTATCGCCGAACTGAACGACTGGGTGCGCGAGGATCTGGTCGAAAGCCTGCCCGCCGAAACCGTTGCCGACATTGCCGAACAGCTCGACACTGACGACGCGGTGGCGATGCTCGAGGATCTCGACGAAGACGACCAGCAGGCCGTCCTCGCCGAAATGGAGCCGGAAGACCGCGCCGCAATCGAAAGCGCGCTGTCTTACCCCGAGGAGTCCGCCGGGCGCCTGATGAGCCGCGATCTGGTCGCGGTCCCGGAACACATGACCGTGGGCGATCTGATCGATTTCCTGCGCGAAGGGCGCGAACTGTCGAACGAATTCTGGGAAGTGTTCATCGTCGATGCCCGCCACCACCCGGTCGGCACCTGTGCGCTCAGCTGGATCCTGCGCGCCCCGCGCCACATCGCCCTGACCGACGTGATGCAGCGCGACCAGACGCTGATCCCGGTGTCGATGGACCAGGAAGAAGTCGCGCTGCGGTTCCAGAAATACGCGCTGATTTCCGCCGCGGTGGTTGACGAGGCCGGGCGGCTGGTCGGCCAGATCACGGTCGACGACGTGGTCCACATCATTCAGGAAGAAGCCGGGGAGGACGTGCTGCTGCTGTCCGGCGCGGGCGATGGCGACATCAATGAACCGATCCGGCTGACCATCCAGACCCGGCTGACCTGGCTGGTGGTCAATCTGGGCACGGCGATCGTCGCCGCCAGCGTGGTCGGGCTGTTCCAGGGCGCGATTGCCCGGTTTGCGCTGCTGGCGGTGCTGATGCCGATCGTTTCGGGCATGGGCGGCAACGCGGGGACGCAGACCCTGGCGGTGATCGTCCGCGCGATGGCCACCAACCAGCTGACCAGTTCCAACACCTGGCGCATGATCGGCCGCGAATTCCGCATCGCCGCCGCCAACGGCCTCGCGCTTGGCACACTGATCGGCAGCGGTGTGGGCCTGCTCTATGGCAACCCGCTGCTTGGCGGGGTGATCGCGCTGGCCATGCTGATCAACAATCTGGTCGCGGGCCTGGCAGGCATTCTGGTGCCGCTGACACTCGACAAGGCGAAAGTCGATCCCGCCGTCAGCAGTGCGGTGTTCGTGACCATGGCAACCGATGTGATGGGCTTCTTCTCGTTCCTCGGCCTTGCCGTGCTGAGCGGCCTGACCGGGTAAACCCGATGCCGCTCCACCTCACCAAAGTCGCCTATGGCGCGCAGAGCCTTGAGGAACTGCACGGCTGGTTCAAGACCCGCGGCGATGAAGCCCGCCTGACCACCCGCTACCTGCCCAAACGGCATGAGGAAATTGCCCCCAAGGACGGCTCAGGCGGCGGCTCCCTGTTCTGGATCTACAAGCACCAGCTGGTCTGCCGCAGCGAAATCCTCCGCTTTGAAGAGGCGGAGGGCGGCAAGACCCATATCGTCATTTCAACCAAGCTGATCGACGTCCACCCCCAGCCCAAACGCGCCCACCAGGGCTGGCGCTATCTGTCAGACACCGACGCCCCCCGCGATCTGGCGGCGGGCGAAGAAGCGGGCGAAGTGATGCCCGGCGGACTGGCGGCGGATCTGGCGCGGTTGGGGCTGGTTTGATCCACCCCAACCCACCACTCAATGCGCCGCCAGCACTTTCAGGAAATCGCGCACCCGTTTGGCGTTGACGCCGAAATCGCTGATCCCGATCCGGCTGACTGAGCGCATGTTGACTATGCTGCCCTGGCCCTGAGGGCCGGGCTGGGCGACCAGGACCACATCGTCCTGAAAGCGGATGAAGGATACGCTGGCGGTGGCTTCCATCCGGCCTGCGTTGGGATCGAACGCAGCGATGGTCCAGCCTTGCGCTTCGGCCTGGCGGCGGGCGTCGACCAGCATGGTGGCGACCGGCTTGTCGCTGTGCAGCGGGGCAATATCGCCATAGGCGGCAGCGTGGAGCTTGCGCCAGTTGTCGATCGTTTCCACTCCGGCCAGATTATCGGCGCGTAGTGGCAGGGCCCGGAATTCCGGCGGATTGGCCAGATCGGTGCTGATATCGTGGATCGCCGGAATGCCGCGCGCCACCAGTGGCCGCGAGGCGACAAAGCCGCCCAGCCCCAGCGCCACCAGTGTGGCCGCCACCAGTGCCTTGCGCCCGGCCAGTCTCTGACCGCGGCCGCTCCACAATGCGATCAGGCCGCACAGCAGCGCCAGCAGGGCGACCGCCCCGCCCAGTGCCAGACCGGCAAACCCGGTCAGCTTGGGCAGCACATCATAGCGTGCCAGCACCAGCCCGCCCGCTGCAAGCCCCGCAGCCAGCAGCGTCAAGCCGATCGCAGCCCGTTCCAACCGTCCCCGTTTGCCCTGTTCACTCATCACGCAGCCTCCCCTGAACTGCCCGGCATGGTGCGGGACAATCGGCGCTTGTGCAAGATGGGCTGTGGCAGGCCCCGCCGCCCGCATGTCCGGCCCGGCTGGCGACCCTGCCCGGGGCAGGCTGCGCCGCGCGCGCAAACCATTTTCCTACATGCTGCCGGGCTGACACAATGCCGATGGCGCGGGCGAATCGGCCTGGCGCTTCTTTGACATTGTCGATGCGGAATTGCCCGATGGGGCCTGGACGGGGCGCGTTGGGGCGGAAATGGAAAGTCACACTTCGGGCGGCGTTTTCGCCTCAGCTAGAGCACTTTTGAGTGTTTGATATCAATCCGTTGGATGGCTTTCAATCACCCGGAACGTCACAGCATTTCACCCCCTGTTCGGTGTCTAGCGCGCGCCTGACCCGGCTTGCGCAGCGGCGGCAGCACTGTCAGACTTGGCACGGTTCAGGACGGGCGAGAGGGGTTCCGATGCGCAGATTTGCCCTATTGGCGATGGCCGCCGCGCTGCTGGGTGCGGCTGCGCCAGTGGTGTGGGAATTGGGTACGCCGCCGGAAAGCTATGATGTGGCCGATCCGGCGAAGAATGTACCGCTTGCCGGGGTAACGGACTTTGTGGCGGGGCAGATTGTGGAAGGCTTCCATTTCGTCGGCACCGCGCCCAAGGGCTTTGCGCTGTCACTGCCCCAGCTGACATTGCTGGGAACCAGCACCTATGGCTGGGGGGCAGGCAAGTGCAAGGCGATGTGCGAAGCGACGCCGGACTGCGCGGCGTGGGATTTCCGGCCGATGAACCCGATGATGACCGGCACCGAAAGCTCTGCCAACCGCCAGTGCCGGTATTATGCCAGCGTGCCGGTACTCGCATCGGCCATGCTGCGGCGGCATGATAACCAGGGCAGCTTCTGGTGCAATGGCACCAGCCCCAACGACGCCTGCGCACTGGGCACCATCCCGGCGCGGGCGATCAAGCAGGGGTTGCAGAACATCAAGCCGCTGACCCCGGCGGCCAGGGCCAGCGGTGCGGGACGGACTCTGACGCCCAAACCCTGAGCGGGGCAGGTTCAGGCGGCGGCGCGCAGCTTGCTGCGGAGCTTTTCGCGGTACATCGCCTTGTCGGCGCGGCGCAGCAGCTGGGCGGGGTCTTCGCCCGGCTCGCGGCACACCGCCCAGCCGACCGCCGCGCCCACTTCCACGCTGGCCCCGGCGCAGCCCAGCCAGGCGGTTCGGGCGATCTCTTCGACCATGCGCCGGGCAAGCTCTCCGGCGCGGGCATCTTCGGCCAGGCCCGGGGCCAGAATGGCGAATTCATCGCCCCCCAGCCGCGCCACCACGTCCTGCGGCCCCAGCAGCGCGGCCAGCCGTTCGGCCGTGATGACCAGCAGTTCATCCCCGGCATCATGGCCATGGGTATCGTTGACCGCCTTGAACCCGTTCATGTCGATGAAGAACACGCCATAGCGATCATCCCCCTGGCTGGCCCGATCGAGTGCATAGTCAAACCCGCGGCGGTTGGCCTTGCCGGTCAGCTCGTCGGTCAGCAGCTGGATTTCAAGCGCGCGCTGGGCCAGTTCCGCCTCGGTATTGTCACGCAGCACGGCGATCTGGATGTGGGCGAAGGGCCAGTCCAGCTGATAGAAACGCTCGGCCCCGTCCGCTCCCGCCAGGCTGGCAAAGCGGGCGCGCTCGCCCAGCCGCGGTGAGCACAACGGGGCAAGCGTTTCGCCATAACGCGCCACCAGCGCGGCGGCGGCCTGATTGCTGCGCTTGATCCGGCCGTCCGCGCCCAGCAGCAGCGCGGGATGGTCTGAAGCTTCCCATCCGCGCCAGGCCCAGACCTCTTCGGGCGTGATATCGCCGCGCAGGAACGAGCTCATCATCGGCACGATCCGCAGCCGCTGGACCAAAGTGACATTGGCCATGACCACGAAACAGCCGATCAGCCGCGCCGGATAGATCTCCATCGCATAGATCCGCCCCAGCGCGACGCTGGCCGAAAGCATGACCACACAGGTTGCGAAGGCCAGCACCACGAATGCCTTGCCCGAGCGCGCCGCCATCGCGCAGCCAAAGCCCAGCGCGATGCCCAGCAGCAGCAAGGCCACGCTGGCCTGCATCCCCGCCAGCCGCCGCGCGCCATAGTTTTCACGCGCCGACTGGACCCCCAGCGCCATAACCGTCGCCCGATCCCCGCGCAGCATCATCGGCAGGGCGGCGCGGGTCGGGGCGATCAGCACGCTGGGGCTGATCACGACCAGCCGGCCGGGCAGGGCTTCGGCTCCGTCGACCACTTCGGCCACGCTGCGGCGTGGATAGTTCTGCTGATCGATCCGCAGATCGAAATCGACCCGGTCCTGCGTCCTGGTGCCGCTGGCCAGCCAGGCGGCGGGGTTGATCCCGCGCAGCCCTTTGTCGCGGCCGAGGCGGCGGTGCCAGCCATCGTCGTCCGGGGTCAGCCGGGCATCGACCACGGTGGCATGGCGGGCAAAGCGGGCAGCGGGCCGCTCATCCGGGCTGGCCCCGCTGACCAGCGCCAGCCGCTGCGGGCCAAACCGCGCCATGGCCGCTTCCAGCCGCGCATCGCTTTCTGCAAACAGCGGTTCGGCGATGAACAGGTCGATCAGGACCCGCTCTGCCCCGGCATCCGCCAGCCGGTTGAGCAGTGCGGCCATGCCATCCCGGCTCAGCGTCGGACCGCCAAAGCGGCGCACGTCCGATGGCTGGACCGACACGATCAGCAGGGCGGGGTCGATCGCCTGACGCTGGGCAATCAGCGCCCGGTCCGACATGCGCCGGTCAAGCGAGTCTGACGGCCCCAGCACCAGCAATGCCAGGCACAGCATCGCCGCCGTGCCCAGCGGCCGCCACCAGTCAACCAGCACCCGGCGCAAGGCAGCCAGGCTGGTCACTTCTCCTGAAAGGCCCCTGCGCAGCAGCGGGCCCAGGGTCACAATTCAGGCGCTTTCATCGCTGCCATGGGCGGCTCGTCGGGCGAAGTGCCATCGCCGATATTGGGCCCAACCTGGGGGTCAAGCTCGTCACCCGCCACCGGCGGTTCTTCGGGGCTGTCGCCTCCACCGCCCGACCGGGCCGTCTGCACGGCGCGCTGCGCGGCCAGCTGGCTTGCCGAGGTTTCAAGGGTATCGGCGCTCTCTTCGCCGAGATCGGACAGGGCCTGCACCGCGGCCAGCGCGATCAGGCTGGCAAGGATGCCATACTCAATCGCGGACAATCCGCGTTCATCGCGCAACAAGCGCTTCCAATGGCCAACAATCCGCTTCATCGCGCTTCCTCGGGTGCAATTCGAAGTCCCCCTATAGCCCGGCCGGTTCCAACCAAGCCCTAACGAGCATGGTAAAGTAGACCTTGCCGTGCGCCTGCGGATCAACGCTTATCTGCGGGGTTGCGGCCGAGCAGTGGTGCGCGGGTGATTTACGAATGACCAGCCGGTCGCCGGGCCAGAACCCGAGTCTGAATCAGCCTCCGCTGCCCTGCAGAGCCTCGAACGCGGCGTTGACGGCCGCGTCGCTGGCGGCATAGGGCGGGCGGCTTTCCTCGGGGTCGGGGACGCGTTCAATCCCGCCGATGATGTGCGGCGTGTGGCGGCCGCAAGCGCATGGTTCCCACTCCAGGGTGACCTTGTCCGCGCTGAGCGTGCCGCCCCAGAAGCTTTGCGCCATCAGGTCAAAGATGCCGAGCCGCCCGGTCTGGCGGCCCTGTGCGGGCAAGAGCGCGCCACTGTCGAGATCGAACACGAAGGGCAGCTGGGTGGTCTGGAAGTGGTAGTGCCCCTGGCTGCAGGCCGGAACGGTGCCCAGCATTTCGGTCATGCCATAGCTGTCAAGCGAGCCGGGCAGACCGGTAAAGCGCACGATGTCGCGTTCCAGCGTCTCGATCGGGCCGAGCCGCTTGGTCCCGCCGAACGTGGTCACTGCGCTGGCGGGTGTGAAGCAATCGGTCATCCCCTGCTGCAGTCCGCGCGCGACCAGCTGGTGGACCAGGATCGGCGGACCGGCGAGCATCACCCGCTCATCCCTGAAATCGCCGCGCACAAGAGCCAGCACCTGGTCCAGCGCCTGATCATAGGCGAGCCGCCCTTCCTCCGCCGCGTCGATCCTGGCCGCGACATAGTCGGACAGGCGCGGTTGGGGCAGTCCGGCGGCCTTGGCAGCCTCAAGCCGCAGCAGGAACCAGTGGAAATCGACGCTGGTATTGCCGACCATGGTGGTCACGAACAGTTCCGGCCGCCGCACGAAAATCGCGCGCATCAGATCGGTCGCGCCGCCGATTGCAGAGTGGCCACCTTCAAACCCGCACCAGACCACCGCGAACGGCGGCGCGCCAAAGGCGTCTTCAGGCTGCCCCGTCCACCCCGGGGTCAGCGCGCGCATCTGGCGCAAGTGCGCCTGCCACTCACTGGTTCCGCGCGGGAACAGCGAGAGCACCCCGGTGGTGCCTGAACTGTGCACCAGCCGCACCCCGCATTCGCGCTCAAGAATGGCGAACATTTCGTCCAGCGTGGCAATGCTGCGCCCGCGCAGCGCGCCGAGCGGACGCATGGTCACACGCTGCAACCAGTCGGCCAGGCGGCCATAGTCGCCCTCTTGCAGCAGGGCGGGGTCATAGCTTTTGTAGAACGACTGCGGGAACAACAGCTTGCCCAGCGTTTCGATGGTGTCGATTTCGGCAATCTGTTGGCTGTGTGCCAGCGCCTGAAGCGGCGGGAGTCGATCCTTGAGCGAGGCGAACCGGCCCTGGGCAACCTGCAGCTGCAACGGGGCCAGTTCGGCGCGGGGCAGGAACGATGCCTTCCAGGATTCGCCCTGGAAATAGGCCGCAGGATCATCGCCCAACAACATCGCCGTCTCTCCCGATTGCCCCGATCTGACCGCAGGTTAGGCCCGACCCTGCCCCCCC
>NZ_MWLM01000044.1 GCF_002198665.1 Novosphingobium sp. B 225
GCGGAGGAGGAGGAGGCGTCGGAGTGCTCGCCGCAGGAATCTTCAGCTTTTGTCCCGGGTGGATCAGCGCCGGATTGGTAATCGCGTTACGATGGGCAATAGCAGCAGCACTAACCCCGTATTTCTGCGCGATTTTCCCAAGCGATTCGCCGGATTTCACGGTATGGATAATCTCACTCGCCGGCATTGGCCTGCCTCCTGGTTCCCCTGCCCATCAGGCTACCCCCAGCGCGCGGCCCCGGCAATGTGATATGTCGCACAAGTTTTGCGTGGCTGCTGGGCGCGCTGCCGCCATTTCCCTTGCTTTTGCACCACCCCTGCCCTAGGGGCCGCCGGTCCGCGCGGGGGCTCGCCCTTGCCCGGATGCCACGGACGGCATGAGGCCCCCGTGGCGGATCGGCCCTTTTGGCCCGCTTAAAACCTTCCCTACCCGGGAGGGCGGCAATGGTGCCGCAGCGGAGGAAAGACCGGCGGAAACAACCGCTTGGCCGGGAAAAACGTTGAAGGAACTTAGCAATGGCTAGCAACCCCACGCGCGATCAATTTGCCGCGCTGCTGGATGAATCGCTCGGCGGTGCCGCAGATGGCGGCTTCGAAGGCCGGGTGGTCAAGGGCACCATCACCGCGATCGAAAACGACAAGGCCGTCATCGACGTCGGTCTGAAGAGCGAAGGCCGCGTGCCGCTCAAGGAATTTTCCATGGCCGGCCAGCCCCACGGGCTGAGCGTTGGCGATGAAGTTGAAGTGTTCGTCGATCGCGTCGAGAACTCCGAAGGCGAAGCGATGCTGTCGCGCGACCGCGCCCGCCGCGAAGCTGCCTGGGACAAGCTTGAAAACGAGTTCGGCGAAGGCAAACGCGTTGACGGCGTGATCTTCGGCCGCGTCAAGGGCGGCTTCACCGTTGACCTCGACGGCGCCGTGGCCTTCCTGCCCGGCTCGCAGGTCGATATTCGTCCGGTGCGCGATGTGCAGCCGCTGATGGATATTCCGCAGCCGTTCCAGATCTTGAAGATGGATCGCCGCCGCGGCAACATTGTGGTCTCGCGCCGCGCCGTTCTGGAAGAAACCCGCGCTGAACAGCGCAGCGGCCTGATCCTGAACCTGTCCGAAGGCCAGATCATCGACGGCGTCGTCAAGAACATCACCGACTATGGTGCCTTCGTGGACCTGGGCGGGATCGACGGCCTGCTGCACGTCACCGACATGAGCTACAAGCGGGTTAATCACCCGAACGAAGTCATCAACATCGGTGACACCGTCAAGGTTCAGATCATCCGCATCAACCAGGACACCCAGCGCATCAGCCTGGGCATGAAGCAGCTGGAATCGGATCCGTGGGAAGGCGTTGCCGCCAAGTACCCGGTCGGCGCGAAGCTGCGCGGCCAGGTGACCAACATCACCGAATACGGCGCTTTCGTCGAACTGGAAGCCGGCATCGAAGGCCTGGTCCACGTTTCGGAAATGTCCTGGACCAAGAAGAACGTCCACCCCGGCAAGATCGTTTCGACCTCGCAGGAAGTCGACGTGCTGGTGCTGGAAGTTGACAGCGACAAGCGCCGCATCAGCCTGGGCCTCAAGCAGGCGCAGCAGAACCCCTGGGAAGCTTTCGCCGAAAAGCACCCGGTTGGTTCGTCGGTCGAAGGCGAAGTCAAGAACGCCACCGAATTCGGCCTGTTCATCGGGCTGGACGGCGACGTCGACGGCATGGTCCACATGTCGGACATCGCCTGGGGCATCTCGGGCGAAGACGCGCTGGCGCTGCACCGCAAGGGTGAGCAGGTTTCGGCCATCGTGCTTGACGTTGATGTCGAAAAGGAACGCATCAGCCTGGGCATGAAGCAGCTTGAAAAGGGCGCTCCGGCGGCCGGTGTTGCTGCTTCGGGCAGCACGCTGCGCAAGAACGAAGTTGTCACCGTCACCGTGCTCGAAGTGCGCGACGGGGGCCTGGAAGTTCAGGCTGGCGACGATGGCGCGACCGGCTTCATCAAGCGCAGCGACCTTGGCCGCGACCGCGACGAACAGCGCCCAGACCGCTTCCAGGTCGGCCAGAAGCTGGACGCCATGGTCACCGGCTTCGACCGCTCGAAGAAGCCGAACTTCTCGGTCAAGGCGCGTCAGCTGCACGAAGAAAAGGAAGCCGTGGAACAGTACGGTTCCTCGGATGCCGGCGCTTCGCTGGGCGACATCCTTGGCGCCGCGCTGAAGGCGAAGAAGGACTAATCCTCCTTTACGCCCATCAAGGCACACAAAGGCCCGTCCGGAGCGATCCGGGCGGGCTTTTGCTTTGTGCATGCATGAGCTAAGATCATAAAATGAACAACGAAATTGGCTGGCTCTTTTTCGGAATAGCAGGCGTGGCGATTGTCGTGGCATATCTGGCGACCGCCAGCGCCGTTACGGAAGTATGGGAATCGCGAGGGTTCGGTCAGAAGAAACCGCCTCCTGATTCGTTACCTGGCTGGTTTCGTTGGTCCTTGCTGATTCTTACTATCGGTTTTTTGTTGATCATCTGGTTTGGGCCGTGGGAGTATTTGCACCAGAAGCCGTATCTGGTTTTTGCGATGCAATTCGTCGCCTATGCGCTTTACGCGATATGGCAATGGTTTCAAAAGCTACGCCTTGGGATAACCTAACGCGTTAGGCAAAAGGCACCGGCTATGCTGCAAGTCCACCAATTCCCCTGCCTGTCCGACAACTACGGCTTTCTGCTCCACGATCCCGAAAGCGAGGAGACGGTGTGCATCGATACGCCCGATGCCGATACCTATCTGCGTGAGGCGGGATTGAAGCACTGGCAGATCACCCAGATCTGGAACACCCACTGGCACCCCGACCATGCCGGCGGGAACGAAGCGATCAAGGCGGCGACGGGTTGCACGGTGAGCGCATCCGAAGTGGACGCAGCGCGCACTCCGGCGGTGGACCGTGTGGTCCGGCACGGCGATACTTTGGCGATCGGGGCCTGGGACTTTCACGTGATCGACGTGGGCGGCCACACCAACGGCCATATCGCGCTGCATTCGGCCAGAGCGGACCTGGCCTTCGTTGGTGATGCGCTGTTCGCGCTGGGTTGTGGGCGGATGTTTGAAGGCACGCCGCCGCAGTTCTGGGCCAGCCTGTGCCGGTTGAAGGCGCTACCCCCCTCCACTCTGCTCTATTGCGCTCACGAATACACCGCCAGCAACGCGCGCTTTGCGGTCCATGCCGATCCGGACAACGCCAAGCTGCTGGACTATGTCGCCCACATCGAAAAGGCGCGCGCCGCAGGCAAGCCGACAGTGCCGACCACGCTCAGCCGCGAACTGGCCACCAACCCCTTCTTGCGCGCCGACGATCCGGACATGCAGGCGCGCTGGGGCAATGGCGATGCGGTGGAGACCTTTGCGGCACTGCGGGCGGCGAAGGACAGTTTCTAACAAACTCCTCAACGTCCGTTCGTGTCGAGCGAAGTCGAGACACGCCGCGCAGATGTCTCGACTTCGCTCGACACGAACGGTGACAAGGTATTGTGCTCGGAATGAAGGCTCTTACCGTCCACCATCTCTCGCCCGATCTCTCGGGCGTATCCCTGATCGATGCCCCGATGCCGGTCCGCCAGCCAGGGCAAGTGCTGGTGCGGGTGCGCGCCACCTCGCTCAATTTTCCTGACCTGCTGATGACCCGCGGCGAATACCAGTTCAAGCCGCAGCCGCCGTTCGTGCTTGGCCTGGAACTCGCGGGCGAAGTGGTGGAGGCGGATGCCGATAGTCCCCTTCCCATCGGCACCCGCGTGATGGGCGGTGGCAAGGGCGGGTGCATGGCTGATTTTGCTGCATTAGATCCCAGTGCATTGCGCCCGATCCCGGACAGCCTGAGCTTTCATCACGCCGCCGCGCTGGGGGCGGCATATGGCACGGCCTATACTGCGCTGGTCGAGATCGGCGGACTGAAAACGGGTGATTGGGTGCTGGTCCACGGCGCGACCGGGGGCGTCGGTCTGGCGGCGGCTGATCTGGCCAAAAGCCTTGGCGCCCGGGTGATCGCCACCACCGGCTCTCCGGCCAAGCTCGAAGCACTGAAAGCCGCCTGCGATCCCGATGCGGCGATCCTGGCCAGTGGCCGGTTCCGGGAAGCGGTGGCGGAAATCACCGGCGGGCACTTGTGCGATCTGGTCTATGATCCGGTTGGCGGCGATGTGTTCGATGAAAGCACCCGCTGCGTCGCCTTTGGCGGAAAGCTCCTGGTGATCGGCTTTGCCGGGGGGCGGATAGCGGACATTTCAACCAATATCCCGCTGATCAAAGGCTTCTCGGTCGTCGGGGTGCGCGCGGGCGAATATGCGCGGCGCTTTCCCGAACGCGGCACGGCGGTGCGGCAGGCGATGCTGGCTTTGGCAGCAGAGGGCAAGCTCCACCCCCACATCGACCGCGTCCTGCCAATCGAGCGCTGGCGCGAGGCGTTTGATGCCATGGCCGCGCGGGGGATTGTCGGGAAAGTCGTGCTCGAGCTTTGAGCCAAGATCCTCCCCCCTTGGAGGAAGTGCCGAACGCAGCGAGGCGGAGGGGGCTTATGAGACCGATCCCCCCTCCCCCCTCCGTCAGC
>NZ_MWLM01000045.1 GCF_002198665.1 Novosphingobium sp. B 225
AGCAACAGGCTCAGGAGCCGCGCCGAAGTTGTAGCCCAGCGTCAGCATCAGCGAGTGCGAACGGAAGCGCGTGCGAATGCTCTTGCCCGCAGCGTTCACCAGGTCGTTGTTGAACTGGTTGTAGAAGCGATACTTCAAACCAAGATCAACGTTGCTGGAAACCGGCATGCGCACGCCGGCCAGACCTTGCCAAGCGAAACCAGTGTCCGAATCGTTCACTTGCAGAGCAGTGGTCGGAATGAACATCTGGTTCTTCACGCGGCCAACACCGGCACCGGCGCCAACATAGCCCTGCAGGCCATCATCGGGTCCGAAATCGATCAGGCCGTTGATCATGAAGCTCAGTGCCGAAGCACCGCCGACCATGGGCGAATAGGTGTAGTTGAGCGTCGGGCTGCGATAAGCCTTGATGTGCGCACGGCGATAGCTGGCTTCGGTTTCGAGGCGAAATGCGCCGAAGTCATAACCAACAATGCCGCCTACATCGTAGCCAGCCTTGGTTTCCAGGATGCCGAGATTGTTAACGCCCGTCATGTTCTGGATATCTTCGACGATGGTGCCACCGGCATCACCTTCGACATACCAAGAATCATCGCGAGCCAGGGCTGGCGTCGCCATGGCCGTAGTGGCCAGGGCCATCCCAATGACCAGTTTCCGCATTATCGTTTTCCCCTTTTAGCAGGATTGAACCACCGAGTGCCGCGTTTTCTAACTGCTTAGAATCCCCGGCGCAAGCGCTCAAACACCACTACTGTTGCAATTATGCCTCGAATCCGCTGCGGAATTCCATGAAACGACACGAAAATACGGCAGGAATTGCACAGGTTTGGGTAAAACGGACCGAAATTTCCAGTCGTGATGTCAGCTTGGGGGCAGGATTCCGGCCAGTTCCAGTGCTGAGATCAGCGCAGATATGGTCGCCCGGGCTTCCGAATCGATTACCGTGCCGCCACTTGGTGCCGCGGGCCTGGCGGGCTTTAGCCAGCCGTCGACATAGCGCATGTCCTGGTCAGCTTCGCGATTCAGCACCCGCATTCCATCGCGCGGGCTCATGAACAGCCAGTTGCCACCGCTGAAGCAGGCGATCTGCCCATCTTTTCCTGCCCAGCTGCCGCTCGCGCCGCTGCCGACGATCCAGCATTGGCCGTCGATCGCTGCGGATGGCGGGGTGGCCAGAGTGGCTTCGATCGCCACGTGCAGCAGCGCATCGATCCGACTGAGGGCTTCATTGACGTAGCCCTCTTTCTGCGACTGGCCGGCAGGCGTGGCTGTGCTGCGGGCCGCGCAGGCTTTCGGGTTCTCCGGCGGAATAGAGTGTGGCCTGAGCCCCGTTGGGCCAGGTCAGGGTCCGTTTGGACGGTTCAAAGCGCGGGCGCTTGTCCTTGGGGGCGATCGCCTGCAAGCCGCTGTCGCCCTGAACCATAACCGCGCGCGCTTCATGCAAGGAGGCCGCAATCAGCGCGATCCGGGCCGCAGGGTTCTGTTCCGCGATCGCCCGGATCCATTCTGCCCCGGCCCGGGTCTTGCCAAACCCGCGCCCGGCCAGAATTAGCCAGGTTTGCCAAGCGGCATCGGGCGCAACCTGGCCGTCATGAGCCCACAGGTACCAGCAGGTCCGCAGCGAGCGGCGCTCGCGATGGCCCATCCGGCTTAGCAATTCGCGGCATTCGGAGCGCGACAGCCCTTCGAACAGGCGGCCCGGCTCAGTCGCCTTCATCGCCCTGGTCCTGTTCTTCGAGCAGCGCCGTGTTGGCGGCATTGCGCTTGCGCATGTCCTCGATCATCGCGGTGATCGATTCCAGCACGTCGGCTTCGTCAGCCGCCTCGTCCTGGGCGACCTGTTCGGCCTGTGACTGTTTATGCAGGGTCAGCACGCGGATCGCATTGCTGACATCCATCTTGTAGCCGGGGTTGGGATCGCGCAGGTATCCCAGCACTTCCATTTCAAGGTTGCGATAGCCTTCGGTCTGCGCGGCCTGCCACAGGCGGCGAAAATTGGGATAGCGGGCGCGGGCATGATAGGCCTGGCTGGTGGTGATCCCGGCCACTTCGGCCGCGCGGGTAACATTGGAAGTTTCGATCAGGGCGGCAATGAAGCGGCCGCGCCAGTTACGCTTGACCTGGGCGGTGCCGGGCAAGCGGCGGCGGGGTTGGCGGGCTGTGCAATCGGGCTGCGTGGTCAGCGCCGGGAGGGCGCACTGCGCGCCGTCCGGCGCGATGGGGGCCGTGCTCATCCGGTTCTCCTGTGCGGGAAAGGAAGGGGTATCGCGATAACGCCGGGCCGGTGCAGGTGGAGGCGAATCGGACTATCGCGATGTTCTCTATATGTGCCATATCAGCGTGACATTGTCAAGCGCAAAGAACCAATATGGTTATTTGCAGCACATGCTTGTCGCCCGCGCGCTTGCTCATTAAGCAAGCGGCCTGACGCTCAGAGCCAAGGGAACCCATATGCTGCGCCGCCTCTACGACTGGACCATGGCCAAGGCCGCCGATCCGCGTGCCGAATGGTGGCTGGCGCTGTTCGCCTTTGTTGAGGCAAGCTTTTTTCCGATCCCGCCGCATCCGCTGCTGGGGATCATGTGTCTGGCCGAACCCAAAAAGGCGATCCGCTTTGCCATAATCGCCACGCTGGCCTCGGTCGCCGGGGGGCTGCTGGGCTATGCGATCGGACATTTCCTGTATGACACGCTGGGCACCCAGCTGCTGGCACTGCTGGGCCTGACGCAAAGCTTTCCCAAGGCGGCCTGCTATCTGCGCGAATACGGGGCAGAGATCATCATGATCAAGGGCGCCACCCCGATCCCGTTCAAGCTGCTGACGATCACCGCCGGGTTCATCGCCATGCCGCTGGTAACTTTCGTGCTGGCCAGCCTGGTCAGCCGGTCGATCAGCTTTATGATCGTGGGCGTGCTGTTCCGCCTGTTCGGTGCGCCGATCAAGGCCTTCATCGACAAGTACCTGGGCCTGGCCACGGCCGGTTTCGTGGTGCTGGTGGTGGGCGGGTTCATTGCTGCCGCTGCGCTGTCGGGCGGGGGCAATGACAGCAATGCCAAGTGCGATGCCGTTGCGCCGCTCGCCGCTGCGGCATGAATGCGATCACGCTCTACCACTGCAAGGATGCGCGTTCGTTCCGCGCGCTTTGGGCGCTGGAAGAACTGGGTCTGGACTATGCCCTTGAACTGATGCCCTTCCCGCCGCGCGTCAGGGTGGAGGGATACCGCGAGATCAACCCGCTCGGCACGATCCCCGCGCTGCTAGTTGATGGCGCGCTGATGACGGAAAGCGCGGCGATCCCGCATTTCCTGGCAACGCGGTTCGGCCCTTCGGACCTGGCGGTGGCGCCGGACGAGCCGGACTATGCCCGCTATCTCAATTTCCTGCACATGGGCGAGGCGACGCTGACGTTCCCGCAGACGATCCACCTGCGTTACACCCGGCTGGAGCCGCCCGAGCGCCGCGTGGCCCAGGCGGCAGAGGACTATGCGCTGTGGTTCGGATCGCGGCTGCGCGCCGCAGAAACCATGCTGCACGGGGAATTCGCAGCGGCGGGGCGGTTTACCATGGCCGACATTTCGGTGGGCTATGCGGTGATGCTGGCGCTCAGCATCGGGCTTGAGCAACAGGTCACACCGGGGATGCAGGCCTATCTGGAGCGGCTGAGCCAGCGCGCGGGGTTTGCCCGCGCCAAGGCGGCGCAGGGATCTGCGGGGCTGGAAACCAGCCCGCTGGACTGAAACGGGGAATAAAGCGCATGCCAATGTCCACCTGGGCCGTGCTGGGGGTCTATCTGACTTTCGCACTGATCGAACTGTTGCGCACCCGCCTGTTCGCCAAACCTGGCCAGACCCGCGACGATGCGGTTGTCGAAGTGGCCAGCACGGTGATCCTGCTGGCGCTGACCCAGCCCGCGATCGTGCTGGCAACCGACTGGCTGCTCGACCACTGGCTGCCGCAGTACCGGGGGGCGCTGACCGATCTCAACATCGTGGCGGCGGTGCTGCTGTTCCTGGTGTTCGACGATATGGCGCAATATTGGTGGCACCGCGCCTCGCACTCCACCGCCTGGCTCTACAACCTCCACCGTGCGCACCACAATGCCGGGTACATGAGTGTCCGGCTCGTCTATCGCAACAACCTGCTTTATTACGCGATGATGCCGGCGATCTGGTTTTCGGGCGTGCTGGTCTACCTCGGGCTCGGCTGGGTCTATGCCGGCTATGTGGTGGTCAAGCAGACCGTGATCATCGCCGCGCACAGCGATGCCGCCTGGGATCGGCCGCTGTATCGGATCAAGGCGCTGTCCCCGCTGATGTGGCTGGTGGAACGCACCATCTCAACCCCGGCGACCCATCATGCCCACCACGGCCAGCATGCCACCGATCCGGGGACCCATTACAAAGGGAACTACGGTAACCTGCTGTTTTTCTGGGATGTCCTGTTTGGATCAGCGCGGATTACCCGGCGTTATCCGGAAAGCTACGGGGTGGAAAACCTGCCCCACGCCGGGTTCGGCCAGCAATTGCTCTGGCCACTGGTGCCAGAAAACAAGGGCGAGCCGGTTACGGCACCGCGCGACTGAGCGCCGCCGCCAGCGCGGCCCGCGTGACCGGCTCCATCACCGCATAGCCCGCCGCTTCGGGATGCACGCCATCGCGGCCGAATTCGGTGCGCAGTTCGCCATTCGGCCCGGACAGGATGGCGTGGTAATCGGCAAAGGTCAGTTGCTGCTCCTTGGCATAGTCCTTCAACCACCGGTTCAGTTCGGCTATGCGCGGGGCGGGCTTTACCTCGGGCCGCCAGCTCATCCGGTCGGCTGGCGGGATCGAGCCGAGGATCACGCGGATTCCGGCGGCTTTCGCCAGTGTGACCATCGCGCGGACGTTGTTCTGGTAAGCCACGGGCGTGGTCGGCCCCGTATTCCCGGCAATGTCGTTGGTGCCGATCATCAGGTGCACCACGCGCGGTTTCAGCGCGATGACATCGGCCATGAAGCGCAACAGCAGTTGCGGGCTGGTCTGGCCGGAAATGCCGCGGTTGACGATCCCGCCGGTGAACAGCCCCGGGGTGAAGCGGCTCCAGCCCTCGGTGATCGAATCGCCGATGAACACGATGTCGGCATGCTGGCCGGGCAAAGCCAGATTGGCAGCGTGATAGCGGCACAGCCAGGCCCAGTCGGCCTGCGGGTTATAGGCACCCGCCGATTGCGGCGTGCAGGCTTCGTCCAGCATGTAGCTCTCCGGCTTGGCGGTGGTCGTCTGGCCCCATGCCGGTGCCGACAGCAGCAGCGCGGGCAGGGTCAGCAGCAGGGCTGAGGTGCGCGGACGGACTGGCATATGCGAACTTCTCCATTCCCTTGGCACCGCGCGGTGGTATGCCCCCCGTGATGAACCCGATCGCCCGAAAGCTTAAAGTGCGGGTCCGGCAGGCCCTGGTCAAGGGGCCACTGCGCCCGCTTGCCAGAACCGCCTTTCACGCGCTGACCGGGGCCGAACTCGCGTTCCAGCGCCTGGTCCTGCCGCGTCGGCCCGATCCGGCTGACCTCAGCGATGTCACCGCCGTGATCAAGACCTTCCAGCGCCCCCGCCGCTGCCAGGCCCTGATTGATTCGATCCGCGCGCTCCATCCCCACCTCAGGATCGTGGTGGTCGATGACAGCCGCGTGTCCACTCCCTTCCACCATGCCGAAACCCTGGTCCTGCCGTTTGACAGCGGGGTCAGCGCGGGGCGCAATGCCGCCTTGGCTGCGGTCGAAACACCCTATGTCATCAACCTTGATGACGATCTGGTGTTCTTCCGCAAGACCGGCCTGGCCGCCGCGCTGGCATTGCTGCGCGGACAGAGCGATCTGGCCATCATGGGCGGGGTCATGCTTGACCTGCCGCACTACGGCTGGAACCACTCGCTTGGCGGAGCCCTGCACCCGTCGGCGGCCTCCTCGCTGATCCCAGAAGGAACCCGGATCGGACCGCTGACCGTGGGGGACAAGGTCAGCAACTTCTTCATCGCGCGCACCGAAGCCGTGCGCAGCATCGGCTGGGATCCGCAGGTCCGGCGGCTGGACCATGCCGATTTCTTCACCCGGGCGAAGGGCCGCCTGGTCTGCGCTTATAACCCCGCGCTGCAGGTCCTCCACGTCAAGGATCCGTTCGACGCGGACTACCTGCGCTTCCGCTTCGACCTCGCGGCAGACCTGGCCTACCTCAAGGCCAAGTACCCCTAAGATTGCTCCGCTGGCCGTGCCGGCAGCGCGGCCTGGGCCCGGCGCACCACCGGTTCGAGCAAGGCATAGGCCTGCGCCGAAGGGTGCACCCCGTCCAGGCTCAGCCCCGGCCGGGGGGTCTTGCCATCCGGCCCGACCAGCGCGGCATGGAAATCCGCCAGCACCGCCCCGCGCCGCGCCGCCATCTCGCGCAGCGCCGTGTTGAGCTGCTCGATCCGGGGATAGGGCGCCAGCCGGGGGCGGGTCGGGAACCGTTCCACCGGCGGCATGGTCGCCACGATCACCGCGATCCCGTTGGCCTGGGCCAGATCGATCAGCGATTCGATATTGGCGAGGTATTCCGCCGGACCGATCAGGCCGCCGCGCCCGATCACATCGTTGATCCCCGCCTCGATCAGCACGGCCCGGGGACGCAGCGCGATCACGTCTTGCCGGAACCGGGGCAAAAGCGCGGCGCTGGAATGGCCACCGATCCCGCGATTGACCCAGTCCCGCCCGAACAGGCCGGGTTGCAGTTCATCCCAGTCCCCGACGATCGAATCCCCGTAAAAGACCAGTTCCGGCCGCAGACCGGCAGCGGCCAGCCGCCGGTTGTCGGCCCGGTGGACGCAGATGCCGAACACGTCGCCGGGCACCGCCAGCGGATCGGCCGCCGGATCATCCGGGCAGGGCTGGTCCACCATTTGCTTCTGATAGGCCGGAGCCCACCAATAGCGCCAGTGGTTCGCCGCCCAGACCGCAGCAATCGCCGCAAGCAGCAGTGCAATGCGCCAGCGCCGCGTCACCGCCGATCCCCTCAGATGATCCCGGCCGTGTGCCCGGCGCGTTCGAACATGCCGATGATCGTCTGCACCTGTTCGGCGCTATGCTCCGCGCAGAGCGAGCAGCGCAGCAGGGTCATCCCGGCCGGGGTCGCGGGCGGGCGGGCCAGGTTGACGTAAAGCCCTTCGTGCAGCAGCGCTTCCCACATCATCGCGCCGCGTTCCAGATCGGGCATGATCACCGAAATGATCGCGCTTTGCGGCTCGTCCGTGCCCAGCTGAAAGCCCTTGTCCTTCAGTCCCTTGTGCAACACCCGCGAATTTTCCCACAGATGCGCGCGCTTGTTGCCGGCGTGCATCAGCTTGCGGATCGAGGTGCAGGCGGTTGCCACCACGCTGGGCGGCAGGCTCGCCGTGAACACATAGGGACGGCAGACCAGCCGCATGATTTCGAACTTAGGATGGTTCGATACGCAGAAGCCGCCGACCGTGCCGACCGATTTGGAGAAAGTGCCGATCACGAAATCGACATCGTCCAGGCAGCCCTGATCCTCGGCCACGCCGCGTCCGTTGGGGCCGATGAAGCCCATCGAATGCGCTTCGTCCACCAGCACCATCGCGCCGTTTTCCTTGGCGACGCGGATCATTTCCTTCAGCGGGGCAATATCGCCCAGCATCGAATAGACCCCTTCCAGCACCACCAGCTTGCCCGCGCCTTCGGGAATGCGCTTCAGCCGCTTTTCCATCGCTTCGATGTCATTGTGCTTGAACGGCACGACCTCGGCATCGCCCATCTTGCAGCCATCCCAGATGCTGGCGTGGCTATCGATGTCGAGCACGATGTAATCGCCTTTGCTGGCGATCGTTGAGATAATCCCAAGGTTGGCCTGATAGCCGGTGGAAAACACCATGGCGTGATCCATGGCGTAGAATTCCTTCAGCGCCTCTTCGACCGCGCGGTGCCCGGCATAAGTGCCGTTGAGCACGCGACTGCCGGTGGTGCCGGCGCCAAAATCGTCCAGCGCCTGCTTGCCCGCCTCGATCACATCGGGGTCAAAGGTCATGCCCATGTAATTGTACGTGCCGAGCAAAATCGTCTCGCGCCCGCTGCACATCGCAACCGTGGGCGAGATCACCCGTTCCATCACCAGATTGAACGGATCGGTCACCCCGGTCGCCAGCAGTGCGCGGCGGGTTTCGATCAGCGGGTCGAATTTGGAAAACAGGTCAGTCATCGCGGCTCCGGCCCCCTCAGCCCTGCAGCTTTACCACGGCGTCAACCAGCTGGCCGTAATTCTCGATTTCGGCCTGCTGGTTCATGGTGATGATGATGTCGAAATCGTCCTCGATCGCGGCGACGAAATCCATCACGGTCAGGCTGTCAAATTCAAGATCCCCGGCAAAAGTCGTGGCATCGCTGATCGCCACGCCCTTCTTGTTGAACGGTTCGATCAGGGCGGCGATTTTCTCGGCGGTAGCGGCGCGATCCATTGTTGTCTTAGCTCCGGAATTGACGTGACGGCGCTCTGGCCGATGAATGGGGCGGAAAAGCGGCGTGGGGCCGAATTTGTCAAGCATTGGTGCGCCTGCCGCCAGCCGTGAAGTAGCAAGACCGGCGGACAAGGGTGACACCAAGGTGACACTCTGTCCGGCCAACTTCTTATTTCAGATCAATACATTATTCCAAACAAGGTGACACATGTGCGGTTTCTGGGTCATTTCCCCGCAGCTTTCGGTCCGGGGAACGGACTGATCGCACAATATGACAGGTCTCACCAATGTAGGAAAGCGCCGCGCTGACCGCCGCTTTGGCTAGCGGTCCACCAGCGCTTTCACCGCCGCCATGAACGGCCCGATCGAGACGGGCTTGGCCAAGTACCCTTCCGCGCCCGCATCGCGGATGCGTTCTTCGTCACCTTTGCCGGCATAGGCGGTTACCGCCAGCACCGGGATCGAGCGCAGTGTTGCGTCGGCTTTGGCTGCTTCGATCAGATCAAGGCCAGAGACATTGGGCAGCTGGATGTCCATGATGATCAGGTTGGGGACAAACTGCCGTGCCTTGTCCAGCGCTTCCAGTCCGTCGGCGCAGGGTTCCACGCCGTAGCCCTGGCTGCGCAATACGTCGCAGAACAGCTTGCGGTTGAGGTCGTTGTCCTCGACAACAAGGATACGCTTTGCCATGGCATGCGCCCTACGCCCGATCACGGAGAGAGACAATTATCCGCGAGCCGCAATCCCCGGCGCACGATGCCACCGTTCTGGCGCTGGGTGCGCTCGGCTGGGTGCTGGGCGACAGCGCGCGGGCGGATCGGCTGCTGGCCTTGACCGGGCTGACCCCCGATGCCTTGCGCGGGGGGCTGGACAATCCGGCCATGCTGGCGGCGGTGCTGGATTTTCTGGCCAGCTACGAACCCGATCTGGTCGCGGCGGCCGATGCGCTGGGAATTGAACCGGCAGAGCTGATCTCTGCCCGAAAGAGGTTGTGACACCATGGGAAAACCGCTGATCATCAGCGATTGCGATGAAGTGCTGCTGCACATGATCGTGCCGTTCGGCGAATGGCTGGAAGAAAGCCAGCCGGTTTCGTTCAAGCTGATCGGCAACGATTTCGGCAATGCGATCCGCCACAAGGATAGCGGCGAGCCGATCGATCCGGCGGAAATCTGGAAGCTGCTGAACCTGTTCTTCGACAATGAAATGCACCGGCAAAGCCCGATTGCCGGAGCGGTCGGTTCGATCAATACCCTGGCCGAGCATGCCGACGTGGTGATCCTGACCAACCTGCATGACAAGCACAACGCCGCGCGGCAGCGGCAACTGGCGGATCACGGGATGCCGTACCGGGTATTCACCAACCAGGGGCCCAAGGGCCCGGCGCTGCAGGCGATCCTGGATGAATACCAGCCGTCAAAGGCGGTGTTTATCGACGATCTGGCCCAGCATCATGGCTCTGCGGCTGAATTGGTTCCTCATATCGATCGACTTCACCTATGTGGTGAACCGACTCTGGCCCCGCATATCAAATGCGGGTTCGAAGCGGGGCATGCCCATGCCCGGATTGATACGTGGGAACATGCCTTGCCGTGGCTGCTCTCGCGATTGTAAGGTGGCACCATGAACATTGACGCACGACTGGCCGAACTCGGCATCACCCTTCCCGAACCCGCCGCGCCGGTTGCGGCCTATGTCCCGGTCGTGATCGCGGGCGGGCTGGCCTATGTTTCGGGTCAGGTCTCGATCATCGATGGCCAGCGCCTCAACGGGCGGCTGGGCGAAGACCTCAGCCTGGAACAGGGCGTGCTGGGCGCGCAGGCCTGCGGACTGATGATCCTGGCGCAGCTGAAAGCTGCACTCGGCTCGCTTGACCGGGTGGAACGGGTGGTCAAGCTGGGGGCCTTCGTCAATTCGACCCCCGATTTCACCGACCAGCCCAAGGTTGCCAATGGTGCTTCCGAACTGATGGTCGCGGTGTTTGGTGAGGCCGGCAAGCATGCCCGCAGCGCGGTTGGCGTGCCCAGCCTGCCGCTGGGCGTTGCCGTGGAAGTGGACGCAATCGTTGCTGTTCGGCCTGCTTGACGGCTGGCTCGCACCGCCGCCAAACCCGGAACGGGTGCGGTGGCTGGGTGAGTGGCGCTATGCCCATCGCGGGCTACACGGCCCCGGCGTGCCGGAAAACTCGCCTGCCTCCTTCACTGCGGCGATGGCCCGGGGGATGGGGATCGAATGCGATGTCCTGCGCAGCCAGGATGACGTCGCCATGGTGTTTCACGACGACACGCTGGAACGGCTGACGGCCGAAAGCGGGCCGGTTCACCGCCGCTCTGCCGCGGATCTGGGCCGGATCACCCTGACCGGCGGGGAAGATGGCATCCCCACGCTGCGCCAGGTGCTGGATCAGGTGCGCGGGCAGGTGCCGATCCTGATCGAAATCAAGAGCAACCCCGATACCCGCACCAGCGCGCTGTGCACCACGGTGCGGCGCGCGCTGGAAGGCTATCTGGGGCCGCATGCCGTGATGAGCTTTGACCCGCGCGTGGTGCGCTGGTTCTCCGAATTCTCGCCGTTGACCATTCGCGGTCTGGTGGTGACCGAGGAGGGGGCCAAGGCGTTCATCGGGCGGCTCAAGCGCCGGATCGCTTTCTGGCATGCCCGGCCGCAGTTCCTCGCCTATGACGTGCGCGATCTGCGCAGCTGGTTCCCCGCCAAACAGCGCAAGCGCGGCTTTCCCGTGCTGACCTGGACCGTGCGCGATGCGGATCATGTTGAACGGGCCGCGAAATATGCCGATGCGCCGATCGCGGAGGGTACCGGAATCGCGTGAGCGCGCCTGCGGCCAGCGTGCGGATCGCGCGTGCAGTGGGGGAACTGCCCGCTGCCGAATGGGATGCGCTGGGCGCTGACAACCCGTTCCTGAGCCATGCTTTCCTGTCTGCGTTGGAAGACTCAGGCTCGGTTGGTCCCGGCACCGGCTGGAGCCCCGCGCCCTTGGTGATCGAGGGACCGGATGGCGCACTTGAAGCCGCGCTCCCGGCCTATCTCAAGGATCACAGCCAGGGCGAATATGTGTTCGACCATGCCTGGGCCGATGCCTGGCACCGCGCGGGCGGAAACTATTACCCCAAACTGCAGATCGCCGTGCCGTTCACCCCGGCCACCGGGCCGCGCGTGCTGACGGACGATCCGATCAAGGCGGCGCTGCTGCTGCGCGCGGCGGAACAGGTCTGCGCCGACAACGGCCTGTCATCGGCCCACGCGACATTCATCGAACCGGCGCAGCTGCCGTGGTTCGAAGCGGCGGGCTGGCTGCCGCGCAGCGATATCCAGTTCCACTGGACCAATCGCGGCTATGCCTGTTTCGACGATTTTCTGGCCCAGCTGTCATCCCGCAAGCGCAAGGACTTGCGCAAGGAGCGCGCGGCGGCGCAGGCAGGGGTGGAGATCCGGGCCTTGCGCGGGGCGGAAATCCGGCCCGAACACTGGCAGGCGTTCTGGCATTTCTATCAGGATACCGGATCGCGCAAATGGGGCCGGCCCTATCTGACCCGTGCCGCGTTTGACCTGCTGGGGCAGCGGATGGGGGAGCAGATCCTGCTGGTTCTTGCTTTTGCAGGCGGCGAGCCGGTGGCAGGGGCCCTGAATTTTATCGGGCCGAACGCGCTCTATGGCCGCTACTGGGGCGCCGTGGTCGACAAGCCGTTCCTGCACTTTGAGCTGTGCTATTACCAGGCAATCGACGCGGCGATCGCCTTGGGGCTGTCACGGGTTGAGGCGGGCGCCCAGGGCGGGCACAAGCTGGCCCGCGGTTATGAACCCGTTGAGACCTGGTCCGCGCATTACATCGCCCACCCGGGCTTCCGCAGCGCGGTTGCGGACTTTCTGGCGCGCGAGCGGGCGGGAACTGCCGCTGACCGCAACTACCTGAGCGAGCGGACGCCCTTCAGGAAGACTTAGGCCGCGCGGCGGGCGCTGGCGGCGAGCCATTCGCGGGCGCGGCGCTGGGCTTCGGCGATTTCGCGGGCGGTCATTTCGTCCGAGATGTCGGCGCGGCACAGCTGGGCTTCGGCATGGCCCGAAACGGCGGCCAGGTTGAACCACTTGTGCGCTTCGATCAGATCGCAATCGACCCCGTGGCTGCCAGTGGAATAGGCAACACCCAGATCATAGTAGGCGCTGATGTCCCCTTGGGCGGCGGCGGCAAGGCAGCTCGCGACCAGCAGGTCTTCACTGGTGTCGTCCGCAATCGAAACCGGCCCGGCAAAATGGCCGGCGAAATTTCCGTTCTGGATCCAGGCAGTGCTCATTTCGAAACCCCCTAATTGCGATCCCGATCAGGACCGCCGATGGGTTCAAACTTCCCGAACATGGTCAACAAAAGGTTAACGCCGACGTTAATTTGTCCCGTGATGCGACATCGCCGTGTCACATGCCTGTGTGACAGGGCCGTGAAACGGGCTCCCTGGCCTGTTCGGCTTTGCTTAATGTTGATGAATCCAGTTTCGGTCCGCATTGCCGCTTGTGCGGGATTCTGCGGAGTTCTATAGGCCCGCTCGATCCGGCGCGGGTGGCTGACGGGAAAAACCCGGGGCCGCAGGAACCCTCGGTTCCGGCTGGTCTGGTGTGGAGAGTATATGGCAACCGTTCTGGGCGATGAGATTGACGTCCTTGCCAAGGCGAAACGTGCGATCGCGGGCGAATATGTCCCGGGCGATAACGAACCCTACATGGCAGAAGCGCAGCTCGATTATTATCGGCGGCTGCTGCAGGAATGGAAAAAGCTGATCCTTTCAGCCGCGCAGGATACCCTGCAGCAGCTGCAGGACGGCCCGATCCGCGAGCCTGATCTTAACGATCGGGCCAGCAGCGAAACCGACTGGGGGATCGAACTGCGCACGCGTGACCGGCAGCGCAAGCTGATCGCCAAGATCGATTCGGCCCTGCGCCGGATCGAAGAAGGCGAATACGGCTATTGCGAGGTTACCGGCGAACCGATCGGTCTGGGCCGCCTTTCGGCCCGCCCGATCGCCACCATGACGGTCGAAGCGCAGGAAGCGCACGAGCGTCGGGAGAAAATTTCTCGCGACGATTGAACCCTATAAGGGCGTTAACCGCATTTTTGCTAGTTCGCTTTAGCATTCAGCCACGGTGAATCTCTTAGTGAGAAGCCAGGCACGGGCCGCGATGGCCCCAGAACGTTGGAGCGACGGTGACGGCAATGAGCGATAGCGAGCATCGGCAGATCGCGCGCGACAGCCTGTTCGTCATGGCTGAGCTGCGCCTTGACGGAGTTGGCGGAGAGCACCGCGTGCGGGTCCGCAACCTGTCTTCGGGCGGGCTGATGGCCGAAGGCAACCTTGGCGTGCAGCGCGGCCAGCTGTGCTGGGTCCAGATCCGTAACATCGGCTGGGTCGAAGGATCGGTCGCCTGGGTGCAGGACACTCGCTTTGGCGTGGCCTTCCGCGAGGAAATCGATCCGATGGTGGCGCGCGCACCGATCGCCAGCGGGGAAGGAACCCCGCGCTATGTCCGCCCGCCGCTCGCCCAGTTTGAACCGGGCGCCTTGCGCAAGATCTGACTTTCGCGGCCAGAGCGCGGTCAGCGGTTGTCACTGCCCCTGCAAATCCCCTAAGACGAGGCGGCGTGTCGATCCACCCGCCTTTCCGAGCCCCCCTGGCGCTGCTGGCCGGCCTGGCCCTGGCCACGCTTGCGGCCTGCAGCAGCGATGACGACAAGGCGGTCGACGTTGCGGTGATCGGCGATCCCGGCGCACCCTTTGTCACCGCCGGGCGGCTGCCGTTTGCCGCCGAACTGGTCCGTGCGGCAACGGTCGAAGGGCTGGTTGCGCTGGATGAGGAAGGCCGCGTGGTGCCTGCCGTGGCGGACCGGTGGATCGTTACCGATGATGGCATGTCCTATATCTTCCGTTTGCGCGACGGAACCTGGCCCGATGGCTCGCCAATCACCGGCGAAACCGCGCGCGCGGCGCTGGTGCAGGCCATCGGAGCCTTGCGCGGCCGCGCGTTTGGCGATGACCTGGCGGCAATCGAAGAAGTGCGCGCCATGGCGGGCCGCGTGGTCGAAATCCGGCTGAGCCAGCAATCACCTGATCTGCTGCAATTGCTGGCCCAGCCCGAACTCGGCCTGGCCTGGCGCGGGCGCGGGGCCGGACCAATGCAGCTGGCCCGCAAAAAGGGCGTGGCCACACTATCTCCGATCCCGCCCGAGGATCGCGGCTTGCCCCAGCAGGCCGATTGGCAGGAACGCCGCCGCAAGCTGCGCCTGGTTGCCCTGCCGGCCCAGCAGGCGATTGACCGGTTCAACACCGGCGAGGTTGATTTCGTGCTCGGCGGCCAGTTTCAGGACTTTCCCCGGCTCGATGCCAGCGGGGTAGCGCGCGGTGCGCTGCGGTTCGATCCGGTGTCCGGCCTGTTCGGGCTGGCGATTGAGCATCGCGACGGATTCTTTGATCTGCCCGAAAATCGTGAGGCACTGGCCATGGCGATTGACCGGGATGGCATCGCCACGGCGCTGGGCGTGGGCGGTTGGCTGCAGACCACCCGGATCGTCAATCCGGGCAGCGGGGATGACAATGGCAGCGTGGGCGAACGCTGGCAGGGCCGCTCGCAGGCCGATCGCCGCGCCGAAGCAGCCGCCCGGGTTGCGCGCTGGAAAGCCGCGCACAAGCTGACGCCGCTGCGCATCGCGCTGCCAGCCGGGCCGGGGGCTGATGCTCTGTTCCGCCGCCTGTCGGCCGATTACACCGCAATCGGGTTGGAAGTGCAGCGCGTCCGGCTTGCGGCCGAAGCCGATCTGCGGCTGGTTGACAGCGTGGCGCGCTATGCCCGGATTGGCTGGTATCTGAACCAGCTGAGCTGCCAGGTCGCCCCGGCGGCCTGCAACCCGGCTGCCGATCGGCTGGCAATCCAGGCCCGCAGCGAACCTGATCCGGCCAAGCGCAATGATCTTTACGCCCAGGCCGAAGCGCAATTGACCATGGCCAACGGCTATATTCCCTTTGGCGCGCCGATCCGTTGGTCGGTCGTATCGGGCAATGCCACCGGCTTCATGGTCAACCGCCGCGCCTTGCACCCCTTGATGCCGATGGCCATGCGCCCCAAATAGGCACTGCGGCCTGACTTGGGCTGCGTTACGTGAAAGACCCTAATGGCTCAGGATCGCGTTAAACCCTTTATCCAGGACTTGCCGCTGGGCACCGATGCCCTCTCGGTCCGCCGCCGGGTGGAGGCGCTGGAACGATTGCTGGAAGGCATGATCGAAGTGCCACTGATCGGGCGCAAGGTCGGGCTTGACGCAATTGTCGGCCTGTTGCCGGGTGCGGGTGATCTGATCACCGGCGCGATGGGGCTCTACCTCGTCTGGGAAGCCCGCAACCTCGGCCTGCCGCGCTGGCAGCTGTGGCGCATGGCGGGCAATGTCGGGATCGACAGCCTGGTGGGCGCGGTTCCGGTTGCGGGCGACCTGTTTGACCTGCTGTACCGGTCGAACAGCAAGAACCTCAAGATCATCCGCAAGCACCTTGACCGGCATCACCCCGCGACTGCGGTGCTGGAGGGGTAGGGGAAAATTTTGATTAGTGCGCCAATCGCATCCGCGATTGGTTTGCAACACCAGCCCGCTCCCCTGGCCCGACCACCCATAGGGTACCATCAGCGGGCTGGTGTTGCAAGGGAGGCCCGGATGGGCCGACCGCACCCAACCAAAACGACTCGCGCAGTTCCGCCGTTTACGAGAAATTAACCTTTCATCTTCATTGGTCATATGGTTAATGGACGACAACGACTGTTGCCAGGTGGTTAGCAGTCGGGAAATTCGGGGCAAAGGGGGATATCCCATGCGCGTACTGCTGATCGAGGACGAGCCAACCACGGCACGGGCCATCGAACTGATGCTGACTTCTGAGGGCTTCAATGTCTATTCCACGGACCTTGGGGAAGAGGGTTTGGACCTCGGCAAGCTGTATGATTACGACATCATCCTGCTCGACCTGAACCTGCCGGACATGCACGGCTATGACGTGCTGAAAAAACTGAGCGTTGCCAAGGTGCAGACCCCGGTGCTGATCCTTTCGGGTATCAGCGAAATGGATTCCAAGGTGCGCTCGTTCGGCTTCGGTGCCGACGATTACGTCACCAAGCCATTCCACCGCGAAGAACTCGTCGCCCGCATTCATGCGGTTGTGCGCCGGTCCAAGGGCCATTCGCAGTCGGTCATTCGCACCGGCAAGCTGGCGGTTAACCTGGATGCCAAGACCGTTGAGGTTGATGGCGCCCGCGTTCACCTGACCGGCAAGGAATATGCGATGCTGGAACTGCTCTCGCTGCGCAAGGGCACCACGTTGACCAAGGAAATGTTCCTCAACCACCTGTATGGCGGGATGGACGAACCCGAACTCAAGATCATCGACGTGTTCATCTGCAAGCTGCGCAAGAAACTTGCCCATGCCTGCAATGGTGAAAACTACATCGAAACCGTCTGGGGGCGCGGCTATGTGCTGCGTGATCCGGGTGAAGAGGCGCAGGCCGCCTGATTTTACCTCCTGTTTGTTGCCAGAACGGCCCGCCCTTGATGGCGGGCCGTTTTGTCTTGTCAGGGGCGGTTCAATTGACCCGGTTGAAATAGGTGGTTTCCAGCTTTGGCATGCTGGTTCCCGCCCACACGATGGTTTCGGTCATCGATTTGCTATCTTTCGCAACGGTATAGACCCGCGTCGATACCGGTGCGCCGTTCTTGCCCAGGGTCATGACCAGAGTGCCCGGGGCCGGTTGGCGCAGCGATGCCGTATCGATGAACTGCATGGTGCCGCTGATCGGCACCGGAATGCCGTCCGCCGCTGCAGTTGATTCCGCATAAGTGGAGGAACCGTCGGGGGCGACGATTTCGACGCGCGAAGACCATTTCTGATCCTGCGAGCGGCGCAGCGTGATCGTTACCCGCTGCGGCCGTTCCGCCGCCGGAATGCGCTGAACATCGAGCGCCCAGGTTCCGACCAGCGGAGATTGCCGGGCCGGGGCCGCGTTGGCGGTTTGCGGGGGCAGCGGCGATTGCGCCGGCTGCGCGGCCATGATGGCCAGACCCACGGCGGCGGCAGGGATTGCGATAAGCATGACAAGCGTTCCTTTCGATCTGAACAGCCCCGCACTTGGGGGCTGGTCCAGACCGTGGGTCAGCGGGCTTGGCGCCGATAGATCGATATTCTTGTCCCAATTTTTCTGGGCATCGATCAGCCGCGCCAGTTCGCGGCTGCTGCCAACGCCAGTCTTGCGGCGGGCATCACGGAGGCGCTCGTTAATCGAGGCTTCGGAGCGGCCCAGATTGGCGGCAATCGACTTCACCGTGTGCCCCGCGGCGAGCAGGCGCAACACTTCGAGCTCCTTGTCGTTTAGCGCTGCAAGCGAGCTGGGCAGGCGTTCCATGACCGACATGCTGCCTGATCACCACAGGCATTGCCCTGCGTCCATCCCAATTTTCTTGTCCATTGGCTGCGGCGTGGCGCCCGTCCTGTGCGTGAACGCCGTCAGTATAGCGCAACCTTGACCCGTGTCGGGCCGACTGCCAAACGCCCGCGCCATGAGCGCTTACAAATCCGGTGACCCGACCACGATCAACCGCCTCTATGGCCGCGCCAAGGGCAAGCCCCTGCGTGCCGGGCAGCAAGGCTTGGTCGATATCTTGCTGCCGCGCATCGCCATGCCGGAAGAAGGCCCGATCACGGCGCAAGTGCTGTTCGGCGATGACCGGCCCTTGCATTTCGAGATCGGGTTCGGCGGCGGCGAGCACATGGCGGGGCGGGCGGATATGCTGCCCGATCACGGTTTTATCGGCGCGGAGCCGTTCCTTAACGGGGTGGCGCAGGCACTGACCCATGTTGACGGTGACAACGGCGCGCATCCGCCGCTGGGCAACGTCCGGATCCACCACGGCGATGCGCTGGAAGTGCTGCGGCGGATCCCTGATGGCTCGCTCAGCTTCCTCTACCTGCTTCACCCCGATCCCTGGCCCAAGGCGCGCCATGCCAAGCGGCGGATGATGAACGATGGCCCGGTCGATCTGTTCGCGGCAAAGCTCAAGCCGGGTGGAGAGTTCCGCTTCGGCACCGATCACGCGGTCTATCTGCGCCACGCGCTGATGGTGATGCGCCGCCACACCGGGCAGTTCGAATGGCTGTGCGATCAGCCGCAGCAGTTCCAGAAACGCCCCGGCGGCTGGCCCGAGACGCGCTATGAACACAAAGCCCGGACGGTGTACGGGCATGAGGTCTGGTACTTCCGCTACCGCCGCAAGTAGCGGTCTGGCTTGGCCATAGAGCGGCTTGGCGCAGGCGTACTTTTTCCTTCTGGTACCGTTCCTACTTAAACTCCACCACATTGGTTGACAAAACCACGAGGGGAGTCGGTCATGGACCTGTCGCTGCTGAGCATCGAGGCGCTGCTGCCGTTCATCGCGGTCGGGTTTGCCGCGCAGCTGGTCGATGGCGCGCTGGGGATGGCCTTCGGAGTGATCTGCAACACTTTGCTAGTGGCAGTGATGGGCGTGCCACCCGCGCTGGCATCACAGCGGGTCCATGTGGTCGAATGCTTTACCACGGCCACTTCGGGGATCAGCCATTTGCTTCACGGCAACGTCGACAAGGACCTGTTCTTCCGTTTGCTGGTGCCGGGCATGGTCGGCGGGATCGCCGGGGCCTATGTGCTGACCAGTCTCGATGCAGCGGTAGTGAAGCCGTTTGTGCTGCTCTACCTGACGGCAATCGGGTTCTACATCCTGGTGCGCGGGCTGTTTTATCCGCCCAAGATCAAGACCGCCCGAGTGATTGCGCCGTTGGGCCTGTTCGGCGGGTTCCTGGATGCCGCAGGCGGCGGTGGGTGGGGGCCGGTGGTGACCAGCAACCTGCTGATCCAGGGTGCCGATCCGCGCAAGGTGGTGGGCACGGTCAACACGGTCGAATTCTTCCTTACGCTGACCGTCTCAGCGGCTTTCATCTGGCGTCTGGGCCTGGCCGATGTAGCCGGGGCAACGCTGGGCCTGCTGATTGGCGGTCTGCTCGCCGCGCCGATCGGGGCCTGGGCGGCCAAGCACTTCCCGCCCAAGCAGATGCTGATCATGGTTGGGATCGTGCTGGTGCTGACCAGCGGGTTCGGGGTGTGGAAGGCCTGGGGTTAGGCTGCAATCAGCGCCGCGATATCGAGCAGGCGGCGGGCCTGTTCCAGATGCAGCAGTTCGACCATCTTGCCGTCGAGCTTGATCACACCCTTACCCACATTCTCCGGCAGGTCGAACGCGGCGACGACTTTGCCCGCCCAGTCCAGTTCGGCGGCACTGGGGCTGAACACCGCGTTGCAGGGATCGATCTGGTCGGGGTGGATCAGGGTCTTGCCGTCGAACCCGAACAGCAGGCCTTGCTCTGCCTCGGCAGTAAAGACAGCGGCATCGCGGAATTCATTGCAGACCCCGTCCAGCACGGCCAGGCCATGCGCCCGCGCCGCGGCGACGGCCATGGTCAGCACCGGCTGGAAAGGGACGCGCCCCGGGCGCAGCTGGGCGCGCATTTCCTTGGCGAGGTCATTGGTGCCGAGCACGAACCCCGCCAGGCGGCTGTCCGCAGCGCAGGCGGCAACCTGATGCAGGCAGGGCAGCACCGCGCAGGTTTCAATCATCACCCACAGCCGGGTCTTCGCCGGGGCTTTGGCCAGCGCTGCATCATAAGCCCGGACATCCGCCGGGCCGTCGAACTTGGGCACCAGCACCGCGTCTGGCCCGGCCTCGGCCAGCACGGCCAAATCGTCCGCGCCCCAGGGAGTGGACAGGGCATTGGCCCGCACCACCAGTTCGCGCCGCCCAAACCCGCCTTCGCGCACTGCCGCCACGGCCATCTGGCGCGCTTCCAGCTTATGCTCGGGCGCGACTGCGTCCTCCAGGTCGAGGATCACCACATCCGCCCCCAGACCCCGCGCCTTGGCCAGCGCCTTGGCGTTGGAGGCCGGCAGATAGAGGGCGCTGCGGCGCGGGCGCGCCGGCTGGGTCATCCCGCGATCCCTGCCGCTGCCAGCACAGCCAAGGTCAGAACGTCCGGCGCAATCGCGGTCATCGGGATCACTTGCACCGGCTTTTCCATCCCGATCAGCATCGGCCCGATCGTGGCGTTACCCGCCAGTTCGCGCAGCAGCTTGGCCGAGATATTGGCCGATTGCAGCCCGGGCATGATCAGCACATTGGCCGGAGCCGAAAGGCGGCTGAACGGATAGTTCTTCATCACCGTCGGGTTCAGCGCGGCGTCGGGGGCCAGTTCGCCCTCGTACTCGAACCCGGGTTGCTCGGCATCGAGCATTGCGACCGCCTCGCGGATCGGTTCCAGCCAGCGGCCCGGCGGGTTGCCGAAAGTGGAATAGGACAGGAACGCGACGCGCGGTTCGTGGCCCAGGCGGCGGGCAACGGCGGCAGTTTCCTTGGCGAACATCGCCAGATCCGCGCTGCTTGGGCGTTCGTTGACGGTCGTATCGGCCAGAAACACGGTGTAATTCTTGCCGACCATCAGGTGGATGCCAAACGGCAGGCGTCCTTCCTGCGGGTCGAGCACCTGGCGCACTTCGCGGATTGTCTGGCCGAAGGTCCGGCTGATCCCGGTGACCATCGCGTCACCTACCCCCAGCTTGAGCAGGGCTGAGGCAAACACGTTGCGATCCTGATTGACCATCCGCCGCACGTCACGCTCAAGAAAGCCGCGGCGCTGAAGCCGTTCATACAGCATGTCGACCATCGCGGGCACATGTTCGCTGACGGCGGAATTCTCGATCTCGTAACTACCGGGATCACCCACGCCCAGTTCGGCCAGCTTGGCCCGGACCGCATCGGTGCGGCCGACCAGAATTGGTTCGCCATAGCCATAATCGCGGTACTGAATTGCGGCGCGCAGCACGATTTCGTTTTCGGCTTCGGCAAAGATCATCCGCTTGGGATTGGCCTTGACCGCTTCATAGACCTGGGTCAGCACCGAAGTCGTCGGGTTGAGCCGCGCCTTGAGGCTGGTGCGATAGGCGTCGAAATCCTCGATCTGTTTTTGCGCCACCCCGGTATCCATTGCCGCCTTGGCGACAGCGGAGGACACCACTTCCATCAGCCGGGGATCGAACGGCGCGGGGATGATGTATTCCGGGCCGAACTGGTACTTCTGGCCATAGGCTGCCGCGACTTCCTCGGGCACGGTCTCGCGCGCCAGTTCGGCAATGGCATTGGCCGCAGCGATCTTCATCTCTTCATTGATCGCGGTTGCCCGCACGTCTAGCGCGCCGCGGAAGATGAAGGGGAAGCCCAGCACGTTGTTGACCTGGTTGGGATAGTCCGACCGGCCCGTGGCGACGATCGCATCGGGGCGCACCGCCTTGACATCGGGCGGGGTGATTTCCGGGTCCGGGTTGGCCATGGCAAAGATGATCGGCTGGGGCGCCATATGTTTGACCATCTCCTGCGTCACCGCGCCCTTGGCAGAGAGGCCCAGGAAGATGTCCGCGCCTTCCAGCGCTTCCATCAGCGTGCGCTTGTCGGTCACCGCGGCATGGGCGCTCTTGAACTGGTCCACCCCTTCGCGCCCGACATAGATCACGCCCTTGGTGTCGCAGACGGTGACGTTTTCGTGGCGCACGCCCATCGATTTGATCAGCGCGGTGCAGGCCAGCGCCGAAGCGCCCGCACCGTTGACCACCATCTTGACGTCCTTGAAATCGCGCCCGGTCAGATAGCAGGCGTTGACCAGACCAGCGGCAGCGATGATCGCGGTGCCGTGCTGGTCATCGTGCATCACCGGGATCTTCATGCGTTCGCGCAGCGCCTGTTCGATCACGAAGCATTCGGGGGCCTTGATGTCTTCCAGGTTGATCCCGCCAAAGCTGGGCTCCATCAGGGCCACAGCTTCGATGAACTTGTCCGGATCTTCTGTGTCGAGCTCGATGTCGATCGAATCGACGTCGGCAAAGCGCTTGAACAGCACGGCCTTGCCTTCCATCACCGGCTTGCTCGCCAGTGCCCCAAGATTGCCCATACCCAGGATCGCGGTGCCGTTGGAAATCACCGCCACCAGATTGCCGCGCGCGGTATAGTCATAGGCGGCAGCGGGATCGTCGGCGATCGCCTGCACCGGCACGGCCACGCCGGGCGAATAGGCCAGCGAAAGGTCGCGCTGGGTTGCCATCGGCTTCGATGCGATGATCTCGATCTTACCCGGGCGGATAGTGCTGTGATAGAACAGCGCCTCACGCTCGGTGAAGCGGACGTTGCTTTCGTTCTGCTGGGAAACTTCTTCTGCCAAGGGTCTTCTCCGAATTCAGCCCAGCCCTAACGGATGCAAAAGCCACGCGATAGGGGAAAGCGTGGGATCGCACCGTTCCGAATCGTCGCCAGAGCGGCTAACCCCCTGTCATGTCAGGCAACGGCACCAGTCCGATGATGGTCCAGTATCTTGCGCTGAAGCAGGAGGCCGGGGATTGCCTGCTGTTCTACCGCATGGGCGACTTTTTCGAACTGTTCTTCGATGATGCCCGCCATGCCGCGCAAGTGCTTGATATTGCACTGACCAGCCGGGGTGAGCATCTGGGCTTGCCGATCCCGATGTGCGGAGTGCCGGTCCATGCGGCCGAAGGCTATCTGGCGCGGCTGATCAAAGCCGGCTGCCGGGTGGCGATTGCCGAACAGGTCGAAACCCCCGAACAGGCGAAAAAGCGCGGCGGATCAAAGGCGCTGGTAGCGCGCGACATCGTCCGCTTCGTCACTGCGGGCACGCTGACCGAGGAAGCCCTGCTCGAACCGCGCCGTGCCAATGTGCTCGCCGCAGTGTGCGATGTGCGGGGAACCTGCGGGATTGCGGCCTGCGATATTTCGACCGGGCGGATGGAGCTGGAAGAATGTCCGCCGGGTCAGCTGGGCGCGGCGCTCGCGCGGCTGGGGGCGAGCGAAGTGGTCGTACCCGAGGGGTGGGAACTGGCCCCCGCCGAAGCGATTGCCCGCCCCGCGCGCGATTTTGCCTCCGATGGCGGTGAAGCGCGGCTGAAGGCAGTGCATCAGGTCGCCACGCTCGACGGGTTCGGGCTGTTCGGGCGGGCGATGCTGGCCGCGGCGGGCGGCCTGATCGCCTATCTTGACCATGCCGGGCGCGGCAAGCTGCCCTTGCTGCTGCCCCCGGTGGCGCGCCATGGTGAGGCGCATCTGGCGATGGATGAAGCGACGCGGGCAAGCCTGGAAATCCTGGTCTCCAGCCAGGGCACGCGCAAAGGCAGTCTGGTCGAAGCGGTCGATCGCTGCGTCACCGGTGCGGGCGCGCGGCTGCTGGCGGAGGACCTGTCCGCCCCGCTAACTGACTCTGCCGGAATCGAAGCGCGGCTCAATCTGGTGCAGTGGCTGCACGGCGATCCGCTGCTCCGGGCAGACCTGCGCGCGGTGCTGCGCGGCCTGCCCGATCTGGGCCGCGCGCTGGGCCGGGTGGTGGCAGGGCGCGGCAGCCCGCGCGATCTTGGCCAGCTCCGCGACGGGCTGAGCGAGGCGCGGCGGATCCATGATGTGCTGCTGGCGCGAACCGATCTGCCCGAAGCGTTGCGCGCGCTGCTACCGGGCCTGTCGGGTCACGGCGCACTGTGCGATCACTTTGCTCGCGCACTGGTGCCCAGTCCGCCGACCGAACGCAGCCAGGGCGGCTATATCGCCGAAGGCTATGACCACGCGCTGGACGAACTGCGCCGGACCTCGGGCGATGCCCGCCGTGCAATTGCCGCGCTGGAAGCGAAATACCGCGACCAGACCGGAATTGCCGCGCTCAAGATCCGCCACAACGGGGTGCTGGGCTATTTCATCGAAGTGCCCGCCGGGCGCGCCGATCCGCTGATGGCGCCGGACAGCGGGTTCACGCATCGCCAGACCATGGCCGGGGCAGTGCGGTTCAACGCCGTGGCCCTGCACGAGGAAGCCAGCAGGATCGCCCAGGCCGGGGGCCATGCCCTGATCGCGGAAGAAGCCCACTTCGAAGAGCTGGTGGCCGAGGCCGTGGCCGCTCGCCACGCCATTGCCGGAACCGCGCAAGTGCTGGCCCGGATCGACGTCGCCGCCGGGCAAGCCGAGCGCGCGGCAGAAGGCGGCTGGGCCCGGCCCGTGATCAGCGAAGGCCTGTCACTGGAAATCGAGGGCGGACGCCATCCGGTGGTCGAAGCCGCACTGGCGGCCAAAGGCGAACGCTTTGTGTCCAATGACTGCCGCCTTGCCGTGCATGACCGCCTGTGGCTGGTCGGCGGGCCGAACATGGGCGGCAAGAGCACGTTCCTGCGTCAGAACGCACTGGTGGTCTTGCTCGCCCAGGCGGGCGGCTTTGTCCCGGCTGCGCGGGCGCGGATCGGGCTGGTTGACCGGCTGTTCAGCCGGGTCGGGGCGAGCGACAACCTGGCGCGCGGGCGCTCGACCTTCATGGTCGAAATGGTCGAAACTGCCGCGATCCTGGCCCAGGCGAGCGAGCGCAGCTTTGTGATCCTGGACGAGGTCGGGCGCGGCACTTCGACCTATGACGGGTTGGCGCTGGCCTGGGCGGTGGTTGAAGCGGTCCACGGGGTGAATCGTTGCCGCTGCCTGTTTGCCACCCATTACCACGAACTGGCCCGGCTGGCGGACAGCTGCGATGCCTTGTCGCTGCACCATGTCCGGGCGCGCGAGTGGAAGGGCGAGTTGGTGCTGCTGCACGAAGTGAGCGAGGGCCCGGCGGATCGTTCCTATGGCCTCGCCGTGGCCAAGCTGGCCGGAGTGCCCGCGCCGGTGGTGGCCCGGGCCAAGGCGGTGCTCGACAAGCTCGAAAAAGGCCGCGCGGAGACTGGCGGGCTGGCCGCCGGGCTGGGTGATCTGCCGCTGTTCGCCGCGTCTGCACAAGCGGAAGAGGCCGAAGTCGATCAGCTGCGCGCGCGGCTCACGGCAACCGATGTCGATGCGCTCAGCCCGCGTGAGGCGCTGGACCTGCTCTATGAACTGCGGCGGCTGGCCGAATAGGCTTCCTTAAGCATTGTCCGCTAGACCGGAGGCCATGTTTGGTTTCGGTCCCAAGATGAGCCAGGTCTTCGCGAGCCGCTGGAAAGCGCTGACCTGGTCGCTGGGTATTCTGGCCACGGCCTATTGCACCCTGCCCGCCGCCGATGTCGCGCGCGAGCATGAGACCAAGCAGGTGGTCCAGGCCACGGCCGCGCACAAATCGCCCTGGGCGAAGGACTGAACGGCGATGTACGAACTGATCTTTCGCAACTGGAAATTCGCCATGCTGTGGGCCATCGGCCTGACCGCCAGCGCGGCTGCCTTTACCGAAAGTGACGGCGGACAGGCGGAAATCCAGGCCAGCGCCGATCAGATCCGGGCCCAGCGCGCGCAGCTTGCCCCCGCCGCACCCCCCGCCGCTGCGCCGCTGCCACCCAGCAGCGATCCGGCCATGGAGGACGGGGAAGAGGCACCGCCCGCCGAAACCGAAGCGCCGATTGAACCGGGCGAAGCGACCGACAGCGCGGCCTAGCGGCCGAGCATAGCTTCGTCCAAACAAACCAAGCCCCGTTCGCCTCGAGCGAAGTCGAGAGGTCAGGCGCGTGTGTCTCGACTGCGCTCGACACGAACGGTGCGGAGTGGGAATTCGGTAGCGACCGCCTTAACCCGCCAGTTTCGCGATCTCACCTTCAACCCGGTCGATGATTGCATCCTTCATCCAGCGTTCTTCCGCCCGCGTTCTGGCGGCCTGACCCCAGACGGAGCGCTGGGCTGGATCATCGACCAGACGTTCGATTGCAGCGGCCAGCGCTGCCGCGTCTCCGGGCGGCGTCAGCGCGCCGCAGCCATCGACTTCGCCGTAAAGCCCGGTGCCTGGATCGGCGGTCGCCACCACCGGCCGGGCCGAGGCGAGCATGTTGGTCAGCTTGCTCGGCAGGACCAGATCGGCTGCGCCCGCGATCTGCGGCAACAGGTGCAGATCGGCCATGGTCAACATCGCCCCCATCCGTTCCGCCGGTTGCAGATCGTGCAGCTGGACATTGTCCAGCCCTGCGGCCAGCCGTTCCAGCTCGATCCGGTTGGGCCCTTCGCCGCAGATCACAAAGGCCAGATCGCGGCGGTGCTGAAGCAGCCGTGCGGCCTCGACCAGAATCTCGATCCCCTGTTTGCGCGCGATATTGCCCGAATAGAGCGCGACCAGCCGGCCTTCCAGACCCCATTCGGCCCGGATCGTGGCAGCGCCAGCCGGATCGGCAGCAAACCGGCTGTCGGCCCAGTTGCGCACTTCCAGCACGCGGGTGCTTTCCACCCCTTTGTCACGCAATTTGGCGCACATCTGCGGGCTGATCGTCGACACGCGGTCGCCTCGGCGCAGCACCCAGCTTTCCAGCCAGCGGGCGAACCGCGCGGGCAGGCTGGCCTGATCCATCAGTCCGGTGGCGAGCGCTGCTTCAACCTCGAAGTCCTGAACGTGGATCCACAGGCTGGCCCCGGCCAACCGCGCCGCGATCCAGGCGGTCAGCACGCTGAGCAGGGCCGGGGCGGTGACCACCACCACTTGCGGCTGCTGCGCCTTTCCGCGCAGCGCCGCACGCAAGGCCACGGGCAGCGCGCTCAGCGCAAAGCTGGCGAGGTGGACGATACGCTTGAGCCCGCTCGGCTCGGCCGGGACATAGTGGGGGCAGCGGGTCACGCTGACGCCGTGTTCCTCACCGCTTTGCCACCCGCCCCCGGCATAGGCCGGATAGACCTGCCACTGTGGATAGTACGGCTTGCCCGCGATCACTTCCACCCGGTGCCCGCGCGCGGCCAGCGCTTCGGCCAGCCCCGCGCTATAGGGTCCGATCCCGACCGGTTCGGGCGCGTAGTTGAGCGTCAGCAGCAGCACGTTCGCCTTGGTCATTGATCAAGCCACCGCGAAAGCAGGGCCAGCTGGCGTGATTGGCGGCGAACCTTGGGATCGGCCAGATCGCCCAAGGTGCGCGCCAGACGGCTGCCAGCCCAGGCCAGATAGCCGCCATCACGCGCGCTGTCGCGGTGGTGGACCGTGCCCTCTGCGCTCTGCACCCGGCGCATGATGCGCGGCCACAGCCCCTTGATCCCGCGCGCCAGACCCGAAGCGGCAAAGCCTGCGCTGTGGCGGGTAGTAAGGTCTTGCAGCATCAATTCCCCAGCCATGTCCAGCAGTTCGGGCGGAGAGGCCGGGACCGGCGCCATGGTCAGATCGAGCCCGGGCGGGGCGCGATAGTGCTGGACCAGATCGAGCACCAGCCGCACCCCTCCGGCATAGCCACCCGCCTGCGCGCGGTGCCAGAAGGCCTGCCAATCGAGCGGACCCTGTCGCAGCAGGAAGTCGATATCGGGCAGCAGCAATGGCCCGCAGTCAAGCCGGTGGCTGTAGATCGCGTGGATCACCAGATGCGCCAGCATGTCTTCGCGCGAAGGGTAGAGCAGACCGCCGGGGCCGCGCTGGCTGCGTGCGAACAGGCCCGCATCATCGCAGGGCGGGCTGTGGTATTCCAGCCGTCCTTCGGGGAACCAGGCGTGAAGATGCAGTTCGATTGCGGTGCCGCGCGGGGTGATCAGCGGCGGCGGGCTCTTGTCGACTGCCATCAGCTGATCGAGCGGCAAGTCGAGTTCGGCCGCCGGGCGATAGCCCGCGTTCAGCAGCAGGTCCCATCCGGCGGCAAAGCGATCCTCGCGCAGCAGCAGGTCAATGTCGCGCAAGGGGCGCTGCGCGGCTTCAGGATAGGCGTGCCAGGCGAGCCACCCGCCCTTGAGTGCCATGGCCTCGATCCCCGCCCCGGCCAGCAGCCGCGTGGTTTCGATCAGGTCGACCTGCTGGACCATGGCGAGCAAGGCCGAAGCGCGGTGCGCGGCCTGCCAATCGTCCCGGATCGCCTGCGGCACTGCGGGATTGCCGCGGTGCTGGGCGTGGAGCAAGGGGCGCAGCCGGTGTTCGCTCGCCAGTTGGCCCAGCGCCTGCCAGTCGGTGAGGTCCAGTGCAGTCAGATCGGGCTGGCTGGTGGTCCCGGTCAGCGCCAGCACGGCGCGGCACAGCGCGGGCCGGTCAGCCATCGCGGCGGGATCAGCTGCCGCGCTTGGGAACCTGGAAGGTCCCCGAAACGCGGCCACCACTGCCCGAAGCACCCGGCGCACCGCTGCCGCTTACGCTCGACAGCCCGCTCTTGAGGTCGATCACCAGCCGTCCGCCGTTCAGCGTATCGGCATCGCGCTTCAGCCCGACCCCGCCTGCCAGGGTGATGATCCGCTGGTTGAAATCATAGACCGCCACTTCGCCGCGCGCGCTTTCGTTGCCCCGCGTGACCAGCACGCCACCGGTCGCGTCGATCCGCTGGATCTTGATCGAACCATTGTTGGTATAGGCAACCGTGGTGCGATCGGCGGTCATATGCAGATCGCCTTGCCGGATATCGACATTGCCAGACAGGACCACGCGCTGGGCCTTGTCCTGCAGCTCGATCCGGTCGGCGGCATAGCTGACCGGGGCGTCGCTGTTGTGCCCGGCAATCGCCTGGGCGCCGCCCTGGCTAACGGCCAGCAGGCCAAGGGTGCCCAGCGCGAAACCGCCCAGCAGCGAGCGGAGAGCAACAGCTTTGATCGAACCTTTTGCCATCACGGCATCCTGAGCTTGCCGGGCTGCATCAGCAGCCGCGCGTGTCCATCGAGCGTCACTTTGCGCTCACCAAGATCGGCCACTATCCGGTCGGCGCTGAAAGTGCCAGCCGGAATGGCCCCGGTCACCCCGCCACCCCCGGTCGCGATTCGGCGCTTGAGGTCGATCATGATGTTCTGGGTGGTCATCCGGTAACCGTCCGCAGCAGTGAAAGTCACCGGGCCGGTCACCGCGACGGTTTCCTTCGAATAGTCATAGACCCCGCCTGCCGCGGCCAGTTCGGCCGGGCCATCGGCCAGCTTGATCCGGGCGACCAGGTTCTGCATCGTCACCACCGGATCGGCGGCGCTGACCTGTACTGCGCTGCCGGCGGTGACCGTGAAGGGCCGCCCCTGGCTGTCCTCACCCCGGTACATTGCATCGGCCACCCGCAGCCGTTCCTTGACCGCCGCCACTTTGGTCCGGTCAAGCAGGAAGCTGATTTCGCCCCGGGGAAACAGCGGGCCGACGATCATCAGCGCCGCGACCACGCCCACAGCGCCGGGCAGCCAGCGTGCCAGGAACCGCACGGTGCGGTCATGCGATCCCCCCGGCGCGGCCCAATGGCGGCGCTGGTCGCGGATCTGGTCGGCGGCTTGGGTCATCGCGGTCCTGTACCTGTCAGCCTAGGCTTCGTGGCTGAAGATGTCCTTGTCCGGCCAGCCGATCAGATCGAGCCGGGCGCGGTGTGGCAGAAAATCGAAGCAGGCCTGCGCCATTTCCATCCGCCCTTCACGCACCAGCCGCTCGGCCAGGATCACCTGCATGGCGTGGAGGTAGCGCACGTCGGAAGCGGCATATTCCTGCTGCGCATCGCTCAGCACCGGGCCGCCCCAGTCGCTCGATTGCTGCTGCTTGGAAATCTCCTTGCCCAGCAGTTCGCGGACCAGATCCTTGAGCCCGTGGCGGTCGGTATAGGTCCGCACCAGCTTGCTGGCGATCTTGGTGCAGAACACCGGCGCGGCGATCACGCCCAGGTAATGCTCGATCGCGGCCAGATCGAACCGGGCAAAGTGGTACAGCTTGACCCGCGCCGGGTCCGCCAGCACCGCTTTCAGGTTCGGCGCGGCATAGTCCGACCCCGGCTTGAAGCGGACCAGATGCTCATCGCCCTTGCCGTCGGACAATTGCACCACACACAGCCGGTCACGCGGGGTGATCAGCCCCATGGTTTCGGTATCGACGGCGATCGGCCCGGGCGCCAGCACGCCCTCGGGGAGATCTTCTTCGTGGAGATAGACTGCCATAGGTCAGAACGCTTAGGCTGATCCGCGAAGTTAGGAAAGAGGCCATGTCCGGTAGCGATGCAGTTCCCGCAAGCTGGCGCAAGGCGCTTGATCCCGTGCTGGCCACCCCGGAAAGTCGGCAGCTGGGTGGGTTCCTCAAGGCTGAGGAAGCGGCCGGCAAGGCGATCTACCCCCCGCTCGGGTCCCGCCTCGCCGCGCTGGACCTGACCCCGCTGGACGCGGTCAAAGTGGTGATCCTGGGGCAGGACCCCTACCACGGACCGGGACAGGCGCATGGCCTGTCGTTCTCGGTCCAGCCGGGGGTCAAAGTGCCGCCCAGTCTGGTCAATATCTACAAGGAGCTGGAAAGCGATCTGGGGCTGCCCCGGCCCGGCCACGGCAACCTGACCAATTGGGCCCGGCAAGGCGTGCTGCTGCTCAACAACGCATTGACGGTGGAGGACGGCAAGCCCGCCTCGCATCAGGGCAAGGGCTGGGAAGCGGTGACCGATGCGGTGGTCGCCGCCGTTGCCGCCAAGGCGGAGCCCTGCGTTTTCCTGCTGTGGGGCAGCCATGCCCGCAAGAAAGCGAAAGACGTGCCGGGGCTGGGGCCGGGCAGCCATCACCTGGTCCTTACCGCGCCGCATCCCAGCCCGCTTTCGGCCCACACCGGCTGGTTCGGCAGCCGCCCGTTCAGTCAGGCCAATGCTTTCCTGGAGGCCAAAGGGCGCGGGGCAGTGGACTGGCGGGTGGAGTGAGGCCAAATCCAACCCAGGTTGACACAGTTGACACTGTCCAAGGCGAAAAAAGTTCCTCCCCCCTGAAGCGATCTAAAGTGCGGATAATGCAGCGGAAAGTTGCATCGCTTTCGCGCCGCGTGCGAGGACCCAGCGTAACGCTGGGCAGCCCGCCGCAGTCACCTGACCTATCCACCATGAGAAAGAGCACCCCGAATCGCGTGATTGGAGTGCAGGGGTGTAATGTTTCATATTTGTTCCGTGTAGGAAAATGGTTTTGCCGAACGACCATCTCCATTTTTTGCGTAGCACAAATGGGGAGGGGGACCGCCGCGAAGCGGTGGTGGAGGGGTATTGCGGCGTTGCGCCATTACCCCTCCGTCAGCCGCCTGCGGCGTCTGCCACCTCCCCATTTGTGGCATTCGCCAAAAATGGGAAGGATCTTAGCGGCACTGCCTCACCAAGATCCTTCCCATTTTCACGCAGTGCAAATGGGGAGGTGGCATTCGCGCAGCGAATGACGGTGGGGTAAGGGCCTCGCCGCCAAGCTCCTCCGTCTCGTCCTGTCCTGCTACCCCACCCGCGCCAGCACCGCTTCGGCCAGCCGCGTGCCAAAGCCTGCATCCTGCAGCGGGTAGAGGTAGGGTTCGATCAGTTCCGCCTCGATCAAGGCCATCTGCCCGTCGAGCCCGCGCACCATATCGATCCGGGCATAGAGCGGGGCCTGATCAAACGGCAGCATGGCCATCACCGCTTGGGCGCGGGCCAGGTCGGCACTTTCGGGCTGCACTGCATGTTCGGTCCCGCCGTAGAGTGACTGGATCCGGTAGTCCCCTGCCACCGCGCGCTTCCTCAGCGCGTGGCTGAACCGCCCGCCAATGAACAGCAGGCTCAATTCGCCTTCGCTCTGGATCGCGGGCAGGAACGGCTGGATCATCGCCGCCGTGCCCATCCGCCAGCCGCTGAGCGCCGGATCGCCCCGGACAAAGCTGAACTGCCCGACCGCGCCCGCGCCAACCCGGCGCTTTACCACCAGCCGCTCACAGCCGAACTGATCGAACGCATCCGCGATGTCCGCCTCGCCCGGATCGTCGTGCCACAGGGTCGGGATTGAAGGCGCGCCGGCCGCGGCCAGATCCTCAAGGTAATGCTTGTCGGCATTCCAGCGCACCATTTGCGGCGGATTGCACACGATCACGCCTGCCGCCTCCAGCGCTTCCAGCCGGGCCAGGAATTCGGCCGGGTGATCGGTATAGTCCCAGGCCGTGCCGAGCAGCGCCAACTGGCATTCGGCGATCGGCTCCAGCGGCCCCCGCCAGTCCAGATCGAGCACTTCAGCCCGTCCCGCGAGTCCCTCGCGCAGCGCCGCGATTTGCAGGTCATGCTCAAACGCATCGGCGCGGCGGGTGGGCGATCCGGGCAGGGTTTCCTGGCAGGCAAGGAAGGCGAGGCGCATGGCCGCGCGCTAGCTTGGTTCTATCATTCGATCAACTGATCCAGCATGCCAAGCCACTGGGCCCTGGCGCGAAGCCAGGTCTGATGGACCTTGCGGGAAAGCGGCTGACTCTCAAAAGCATCCTTTGCGGTTCGCTGCGCAAACTGGCTGCGAACACCCGCCAGAAACTGCTCACGCTGCGCAACCGGAACCAGGTGGAGATGAACCAACCGGGTCCTCAAGGGATCAAATCCCAAGCCAGCAGCCCGTTCACAATCCAACAGCCAGCCGTGCAGGGCAGTCACCCCTTGTTCGGTCAGACAGTACGTCTGGCTTGGGCGCTTTCCGGTCAGGGCGGTTTCCGAATTCAGCAGGCCGCGTGCGGCCATGCGTTTGATCATCGGATAGACTGCCCCGGCCGATCCCGACCAGAATTCGGATGGCGAACCCGCAAAAGCCTGCGCCACGGCATAGCTGGTGGCCGCTCCGCGCTTGGCAATCTCGGCGAGAGCCGCCCCTTCAAGATCGGTAAGTCGGTTGGCCATGACAGGACCTTGACGAATGTCACCGCATTGGTCAAGTATATTGCGAATCGTAATATACGGAGACGAAGATGAAAGCTGTCCTTGGGGTACTTTTGGCCGCCGCGCTCGGGATCGGCGCCAATGGAGCAGAGCTTGCGAAGCCAATCCAGGGCCCGTCTGACGGCGGTTCGGCGGGTGCCGCCGTTGGCGCGCCCGCCGCGCCCGGCGACATGCCGATGGATATTTCGACCGGACGGCCCCGGATTGTGGCCAGCGTCAACGGCCGTCCAGCCGAGGTTGTGGAATTTGATACCGGATCGACGGGTGCGGTGGTCCAGCGCGCCTATGTCGATAAACACAAGCTGCCGATCACAGGCGAAGTGGCGTTGCGCAGCCCATTCGAAAATACGCCGCCCATGATGGCCAAGACGGTGCGAATTGACAGCATTGTGGTGGGCGGCATCACGTTGCGAAACGTCCGTGCGGTGGTGTTGGAAGACAAGGGCTTTGTGGGTGCCGACGCGCCCCTGATCATCGGGCCGGATGAGTTTCCCCGCCATGTCATCACTCTGGATTACCCCGCCAGCAGGTTCAGTCTGACCGCCGCAAGACCCGTTGGAAAAGCCGGATGGCAGCGGCGCAAGCCCGGTAGTCAGCTGGAAACCAGCATCGAGGTGCAAGGCCAGCGGATTGCCCTGCTGATCGATAGTGGCAATCCCGGGGTGTTGATGCTGCCAAAGTCGGTTGCGGACCGGATCGATCCCGCCATGAAGCTGATCCCGGTTGGCGCAATCCGCACGGTTGATCGCGAGATTCCAATCCTGATCGGCAACCTCAATCGCGATGCCAGACTGGCGTCCGTTGCGGCAAGATTGGGCCATACCATCTTTGCTGAAGTGCCGTTCGCCAATTTGGGATCACAGGGGCTCTTGCCGTTCCGGCTGACGATCGACAATCCCCGGCGGCGTTGGCGGCTGGATCACCTTGGCGCAGGCCCGGTCATGCTGGACAGCGCGCCGCGTCGCCAGCCAGATCCTGCGCCGACTGGCAACAGGTCCTGATCCCGGATCAGGCTTCGAATGGGCGATCGGGCCACTGGGTGACGGCTTGGTGTGGCAATTCGCTGACTCCCAATAGCACCAGATCACCCGTTGACGCAGCCTGCCCTGCAAACCCGGGGCCTTGAGCAAGACCGCGCGCCGTGGTCTAATCGCAGGCCATGGTCCGGCTGATCCTGATCTATGGCGGCGCGCTGGCAGCGCTGGCCTTGTTGGTGGAATGGATGGACTTCCGCCATCAAAGCCGCGCCTGGTCGACCTCGCTTTATGTGCTGTGCGTCGCGCTGCTGTTTGCGGGGCTGGGGATCTGGCTCGGCAATCGGCTTACCCCGCGCGCCCGCACTGGCCCGTTCCAGCGCAACCGGGCCGCGCTGACCAGTCTTGGGATCAGCCCGCGCGAATGCGACGTGCTTGATCTGTTGGCTGCGGGGCATTCGAACAAAGTGATCGCGCGGCGGCTGGCGATTTCGCCCAACACGGTGAAGACGCATCTGGCGCGGCTGTTCGAAAAGCTGGAGGCGCAAAGCCGCACTCAGGCGATCGCCAAGGCGCGCAGTCTGGATCTGGTGCCGTAAAAATGGCCGATTTGCCGCCAGTCACCCTTCTGGGCGATACATCCGGGCCTGCCAGTGCGATAGCTGGACGGTCCTCAATTAGGGAGGACTGAACATGCAACGGCTGATTCTGGTTTACGGTTCGATTGGCGGCGCGATCCTGCTCGCCAATCTGGCCTTTGTGATCCTGTCCGGGGTCGAAGGTGGCGCGCTGGGCATGGCGCTGGGCTATCTGTCGATGCTGATCGCGCTCAGTCTGGTGTTCGTGGGTGTGCGCAAAGTGCGTGATGAGCAGCGCGGCGGGGTGATCCGGTTCTGGCCCGCTTTGGGCGTGGGCATGGCCATCGCGGCGGTTGCCTGCCTGTTTTATGTGCTGGGCTGGGAAGCCTACATGTGGGCCACCGACTATCGCTTCATGGCCGAATATATGGCCAGCGCGCTGGCGCAAAAGCAGGCCAGCGGGGCCAGCGCGGCGGATCTGACGGCGTTCAAGGCCGAAATGGATGCCTTCGCCGCGATGTATGCCAATCCGCTGCTGCGGATGCTGATCACACTCAGCGAAATCGCCCCGATCGCGCTGCTGGTGCCGCTGATTTCAGCCATGCTGCTGCGCAATCCGCGGTTTTTGCCGGCGAAGGTCTGAAAACTCGCCGCTGATGCTGAGCTTGTGTCGCGCAAGAGGTGACTGAACCGGCAAGAGTGCCTGGGTAAACGGGCCGTTCGACAAGCTCTGGCTGTGTGGATCGGGTTCAGATGGGGCAGCCTGCGAAGCGGGCGCGCCACGCCTTGTAGTTCGGGGTTTGGAACCCCATATCGGACGTTCTCCATTCAAGCGCCCCTGCTGTTGTCAGTAAGTCTGTCGCGTTTGAATCTTCGCTCCAATCGTGATGCATTGACGGGTCTTCACGCGGGTGATCCGGGCTTTGCCCCTGCGCGCGCGACGCGACGGGGAAACCCAAGGAATCCTGCCTGATGATCGCCTATTTCCTGTTGGTCCATCGCTTTCCCGAACAGTTCAAACGGATGTTCAAGGCGATCCATGCGCCGGGCAATCGCTATCTCGTCCATATCGACAAGAGTTCGGGCAAAGCGCTGGCGGCGGATATCGCGGAGTTCCTGAAATCCTATCCCGAAGCCGAGATTTTGCCCTCCCGACGTGCGTTGTGGGGTGGTTTCAGTCTGGTCGATGCCGAATTGCGGGGAATGCAGCATTTGCTCGACGGCAGCACCGAATGGCAGCATTACATCAATCTCAGCGGCCAGGATTTTCCGTTGAAATCTCAAGGCTATATTCGCGATTTCCTGGCCGCCCATCCGGGCACGCAGTTCATCCGCTACGCCGATCAGTTGCTGGTGCGGCCCGATACGATGAACCGGGTGCAAAGCGTGTTTCTGGAACTGTTCGGGAAGATCTGGCGGACCGGCATCCGCCGCAAGCTTCCCGCCGGGATGACCCCTTACATTGGCACCCAATGGAAGGTCGTCAGCCGGGCATTTTGCGAACACGTTTGCAGCGATCCGTCGGTTGCGCGGATCAAGCGGTTCTATCGCCGCAGCCTGATCGCCGACGAAGGATTTTTCCAGACCGCCTTGATGAACACATTCCCGCGCGGCCCAGTGGTCAATGATGACATGCGATTGATCGATTGGGTTCCCGACGGCCTGATCAAGTTGCGTCCACGCACCTTTGTCAGCCGCGATGCTTCCGAATTGACGCTCAGCAACGATCTGTTCGCGCGCAAGTTCGATTGTCAGGAGGATTCGGCGATTTTCGATGTGCTGGAACGTCACCTGACCACACGCCGGGCAAGCACCTATGTCGCAGCGCCGGCCCGGGCCCGGCCTGCGCCGCGCCCGCACCCACAGGCTCGCGGGTTGGCCGTGCCGGTCTGATTCTGGCCAAGGCGGCGCCGGGCCGTCTGGCAGTTGCAAACAGGGCGCCTCCCTTGCGGAAGGCACCCTGTCTGGTTTCACTCGCTGTGAAAAGGATCAGCGTGGCAGGTCGGTCTGGCCCATCAGCATCTGGTCAACCGCGCGGGCGGCCTGGCGGCCTTCGCGGATCGCCCAGACCACGAGGCTTTGCCCCCGGCGCATGTCACCGCAGGCAAAGATCTTGGGATCGCTGGTCTGATAGCTGAAGGTATCGGCGAACACGTTGCCGCGCGCGTCGAGCTCGACCCCGGCCTGATCGATCAGACCCTGCTTGCGCGGACCAAGGAAGCCCATGGCGAGGAAGATCAGGTCGGCCTTGAGCGTGAATTCGCTGCCGGCCACTTCCTGCAGCTTGCCGCCCACCCATTCGACGCGGACGCATTCCAGGCCGGTCACCTGATTGCCTTCGCCGACGACGCGCTTGGTCAGGATCGCCCAGTCACGCTCGCAGCCTTCTTCGTGGCTGGAACTGGTGCGCAGCTTCATTGGCCAGTTCGGCCAGGTCAGCGCCTTGTCTTCCTTTTCCGGGGGCTTGGGCATGATCTCGATCTGGGTGACCGAGGCCGCGCCCTGACGGATCGAGGTGCCGACGCAGTCAGAGCCGGTATCGCCGCCGCCGATTACCACCACATGCTTGCCAGTGGCGACCAAGGTGCCGCGCGGTGCGGCGCGCAGTTCATCGTCGCCCGCATTGCGCTTGTTCTGCTGGGTCAGGAATTCCATCGCAAAGCGCACGCCGGGCAGTTCCCAGCCCGGAATGTCCAGCGCGCGCGGGTCTTCCGCCCCGCCCGACAGGACGATCGCATCGAAGTTTTCCTTGAGCGAATTGACCGAGATCGCCACGCCCACTTCGGTCGAGGTGCGGAATTCGACGCCTTCGGCCAGCATCTGCACCATGCGGCGCTGGATCAGGTGCTTTTCCAGCTTGAAGTCAGGAATGCCGTACCGCAGCAGCCCACCGACGCGGTCGTTCTTTTCGAACAGGGTCACCGAATGGCCCGCGCGCGCCAGTTGCTGCGCGGCGGCCAGCCCGGCCGGGCCCGATCCGACCACGGCGACTGACTTGCCGGTGCGGTGTGCGGGCACCTGCGGCACGATCCAGCCCTGTTCCCAGCCCTTGTCGACGATCGCGCATTCGATGCTCTTGATCGTGACCGGCTGGTCCTGGATGTTCAGCGTGCAGCTCGCCTCGCACGGGGCGGGGCAGATGCGGCCGGTGAATTCGGGGAAGTTGTTGGTGCTGTGCAGCACTTCCAGTGCGTTCTGCCAGTCCCCTTCATAGACCAGGTGGTTCCAGTCGGGGATGATATTGTTCACCGGGCAGCCGTTGTGGCAGTACGGGATCCCGCAATTCATGCAGCGACTTGCCTGCGCCGTGAGGTCTTCTTCCTTGTGGGGAACGACGAACTCGTTGTAATTCTTCACCCGTTCGCCAGCATCCGCATAGGTGCGGTCCTTGCGGTCAAGCTCGAGAAAGCCGGTTTCCTTGCCCATAGTCCTAACCCTTATTCCGCGGCCACCGAGGCGGCGCTGAGCCGCTCGGCCTCGAGTTGCTGCAACGCCTTGGCGTAATCGCGCGGCATCACCTTGACGAATTTGCCCAGCGCGGCGTCGAAATCATCGAGCAACATGCGGGCGCGTTTCGATCCGGTGTGGAGGTGGTGGCGTTCCAGCAGCACGCGCACACGGTCGGCATCGTGGCGCAGCACATCGCCCATCCCGGCATCGCTGACCCCATTGGTGCGCTGCTGCGGACGGCCGGCGCCGTCCTCCTCGTCGCGCAGATTGGCAACCGGGAGCAGATCGACCTGCGCCTGATTGCACAGCTGCGCGAAATTGCCCGCCTCGTCATAGACATAGGCGACACCGCCCGACATGCCCGCGGCGAAATTGCGCCCGGTCTTGCCCAGCACCATCACCACGCCGCCGGTCATATATTCGCAGCCATGGTCCCCGGTGCCTTCAACCACCGCGACCGCGCCCGAATTGCGCACGGCAAAGCGTTCCCCGGCAACGCCGTTGAAGAACGCCTCGCCCGCAATCGCGCCATAGAGCACGGTGTTGCCGACGATGATGTTCTCGGTCGGCTCGCGGTCAACATGGCCCGGCTGGCGCACGACCACGCGGCCGCCCGACAGGCCCTTGCCGACATAGTCGTTGGCATCGCCGGTCAGTTCAAGGCTGACGCCGTGGGCCAGCCACGCGCCAAAGCTTTGCCCGGCGACCCCGGTCAGGCGGATCGAGATCGTGTTGTCCGGCAGCCCGGCATGGCCATAACGCCGCGCCACCTGGCCCGACAGCATCGCGCCGACGGTGCGGTTGACGTTGATTACCTTGCGTTCGATCACCACCGGGCTCTTCTTGTCCAGCGCATCGGCGGCAGCCGCGATCAGATCGTTGTCGAGCGCCTTGTCGAGCCCGTGGTCCTGCGTGCCCGACCAGCCGAGCGACGGACTGTCGCCCAGCGGGGTCTGGTAGAGGATCCGGCCAAGGTCCACGCCCTGCGCCTTCCAGTGGTGGATCGCCTGCTTCATGTCGAGCCGGTCAACCCGGCCGACCATTTCGCCGACGGTGCGAAAGCCCATTTCGGCCATGATCGCGCGCAGTTCTTCGGCCACGAAGAAGAAGTAGTTGATCACGTGTTCGGCCTGGCCGGTAAAGCGCGCGCGCAGTACCGGGTCCTGCGTCGCCACGCCGACCGGGCAGGTGTTGAGGTGGCACTTGCGCATCATGATGCACCCGGCCGCGATCAGCGGCGCGGTGGCAAAGCCGAATTCATCCGCCCCCAGCAGTGCCGCCACGGCGACATCGCGCCCGGTGCGCAGCCCGCCATCGGCCTGCACGCAGATCCGGCTGCGCAGGTTGTTGAGCAGCAGGGTCTGCTGAGTTTCAGCGAGGCCGATTTCCCAGGGCGAACCGGCATGGGTCAGGCTGGTCAGCGGCGAAGCGCCGGTCCCGCCTTCATAGCCGGAAATCGTGACATGGTCCGCGCGCGCCTTGGATACGCCCGCAGCAACCGTGCCGACCCCTACTTCGCTGACCAGCTTGACCGAAATCCGCGCGCCGTTGTTGACGTTCTTGAGATCGTGGATCAGCTGCGCCAGATCTTCGATCGAATAGATGTCATGGTGCGGCGGCGGGCTGATCAGGCCGACGCCGGGGGTGGAATGCCGGGTCGCGCCGATGGTCTTGTCCACCTTGTCGCCGGGCAGCTGCCCGCCTTCACCGGGCTTGGCGCCCTGGGCCATCTTGATCTGCACGTCATCGGCATTGACCAGGTATTCGGTGGTCACGCCAAACCGGCCCGATGCGACCTGCTTGATCGCGCTGCGCAGGTTGCGGCCATCCTCCATCGGCTTGAACCGGCGCGGATCTTCGCCGCCTTCGCCGGTGTTGCTCTTGCCGCCGATCTGGTTCATCGCCTGGGCCAGCGTGGTGTGCGCTTCCCAGCTGATCGAGCCATAGCTCATTGCCCCGGTGGCGAACCGCTTGACGATCTCGCTGGCGGGTTCAACCTCGCTGACGTCGATCGGCTTGTCGGCCGGCTTCAGATCCATCAGCCCGCGGATGGTCAGCATCCGGGTGGACTGATCGTTGATGGTCTGGGCGAATTCGCGGTACTTTTCGGGAATATTCCCGCGCACCGCGTGCTGCAGCGCGGCGACGTTGTCTGCGGTCCAGGCGTGCTGTTCACCGCGCAAGCGCAGCCCGTACATCCCGCCGACGTCGAGCATCTTGGCATAGATCGGATTGTCACCATAGGCGGCTGCATGGCGGCGGACGGTTTCCTCGGCCACCTGGGTCAGCCCGACGCCCTCGATCGTGGTCGCGGTGCCGGTGAAGTAGCGTTCGATGAACTTGCTCGACAGCCCGACGGCGTCAAAGATCTGCGCGCCGCAGTACGATTGGTAGGTCGAAATGCCCATCTTGGACATCACCTTGAGCACGCCCTTGCCGATTGCCTTGATATAGTTCTTCTGAACCTCATAAGCGGTGAGCGGCAGGTCCTTCTTCACGCGGATATCTTCCAGCGTTTCGAAGGCGACATAGGGGTTGATCGCTTCGGCGCCATAGCCTGCCAGCACGCAGAAATGGTGCACTTCGCGCGCTTCGCCGGTTTCGACCACCAGCCCGGTCTGCATCCGCAGCCCCTGGCGGACCAGATGGTGATGGACCGCCGCGGTGGCGAGCAGTGCGGGCATCGGGATCCGGTCAGGCCCTTGCGCCCGGTCGGACAGGATCAGGATGTTCTTGTCCTGCAGCACCGCTTCGGTTGCGGCCCAGCACATTTCCTTGATCGCCATTTCCAGACCCGCCGCGCCGCTGGCTGCGTCCCAGGTGATGTCGATCGTTTCGGTGCGGAACGCCCCGTCCAGCGCAGCTTCGACCGAGCGGATCTTGGCCACTTCGGCATTGGTCAGGATCGGCTGGTCAACCTCAAGCCGCTTGTGCGTGCCGGCATCGCGGCCCAGCAGGTTGGGGCGCGGGCCGATCATGGACACCAGCGACATCACCAGTTCCTCGCGGATCGGGTCGATCGGCGGGTTGGTGACCTGGGCGAAGTTCTGCTTGAAGTAATCGTAGAGCAGGCGGCTGCGGTCAGACAGCACCGCGATCGGGGTGTCGGTGCCCATCGAGCCGAGCGGATCGTCGCCATTGCGGCCCATCGGCTCCAGGAACTTCGATACGTCTTCCTGGGTGTAGCCAAAGGCCTGCTGGCGATCGAGCAGGCTGGTCACTTCCACCGGCAGCTGCGCCAGTTCGGGCTCGATCAGGTCAAGGTCCTTGAGCTTGTACTGCGCCGATTCCAGCCAGGCTTCATAGGGTTCCTCGGCCGAAAGCTGGGCCTTCAGTTCCTCGTCCTCGATGATCCGGCCCTGATCGAAATCAATCAGCAGCATCTTGCCGGGCTGCAGGCGCCATTTGCGGCGGATGTTGTCTTCCTTGATCGGCAGCACGCCGCTTTCCGATGCCATTACCACCAGATCGTCATCGGTCACGATGAAGCGCGCCGGGCGCAGGCCATTGCGATCCAGCGTCGCGCCGATCTGGCGGCCATCGGTAAAGGCGACGGCAGCCGGGCCGTCCCACGGTTCCATCAAGGCGGCATGGTATTCGTAGAACGCGCGGCGCTTGGCATCCATCAGCGGATTGCCGGCCCAGGCTTCCGGGATCAGCATCATCACCGCATGGGCAAGGCTGAACCCGCCCGCGAGCAACAGTTCGAGCGCATTGTCGAGACAGGCCGTGTCCGATTGCCCGTGCGGGATGATCGGCCACATCTTGTCGAGGTCGGCGCCCAGCAGTTCGCTTTCCATCGTGCGGCGGCGCGCGTTCATCCAGTTGACGTTGCCGCGCACGGTGTTGATCTCGCCGTTGTGGGCGATCAAACGGTAGGGGTGCGCGAGCTTCCAGCTGGGGAAGGTGTTGGTCGAGAAGCGCTGGTGGACGAGGCCAAGCGCGGAAACGCAGTCCGGATCAGTCAGGTCGCGATAGAAGCTGCCAACCTGCGTTGCCAGCAGCAGCCCCTTGTAAACCACCGTGCGGCTGGAAAAGCTGGGCATGTACAGCTCGGTCAGGCCGGGCAGGCCATGCTTTTCGGCCAGCGCTGCCAGCGGGTTCTGGGTCTGCTTGCGGATCGTCAGCAGCTTGCGTTCAAACGCGTCCTGATCGGCGCAGTTTTCCCCGCGCGCGACGAAGCACTGGCGCACCACCGGCATCGATTCCAGCACGGCCTTGCCCAGTCCGTCCGTATTCACCGGCACGTCGCGCCAGCCGATCAGCCGCTGGCCTTCCTTGGCGATGAATTTTTCAAAAGTGCCGATCACGAAGGTACGGCTCTGTTCATCCTGCGGCAGGAAGCACATCGCCACGGCATAGTCGCCCGGCTGGGGCAGCTTCAGCCCTTCGGTGTCGGCCCACTTGCGGAACAGCGCATCGGGCAACTGGATCAGGATCCCCGCGCCGTCACCCAGCAGGGGATCGGCACCAACCGCGCCGCGGTGGTCAATGTTTTTCAGAATCTCCAGCGCCTGGCTAATGATCGCATGGCTTTTCGCACCTTTGATATGGGCGACAAAGCCCACACCACATGCGTCATGCTCATTGTTCGGATCATAGAGCCCCTGGGGCGCCGGAAAACCCATCGATGTACCATCCTGTTCATGCCGCCGAGCGTCACGATTCTCCGCGCAACCGCGCGTGAATCGCTGATTTCCGGCAATTAAGCGCAATCCACCCCGCCACCAAAAGCAGCGAAAGTTGCGCCATGGTTCCCCATGACGACACGATACTGTTTTTGCAACTGCGAAAAGGACAAGAACCGCTTGGGTCGGCCCAAGCGGTTCTTGAATAGGATTTCAGGACGGATTGAAGGCGGTCAGGCCGCGCCGCTCATCCGCTGCAGGTTGGCCAGCGCCGCGCGCAGGGCCTGATCGGCCTCGGCCGGATCGGTGCTCGATTGCATGGCCTGGCCTGCGATCGGTCCACCCTGTCCGGCGGCGCTGGGCGCATCGAAGCGCCGGAACGGCACTGTATCTGCTTCGGCCAGACTGGCGGCAAATGGTGCGGGCGGCGCCAGCGGGGCCTGGCCAGGGAAAATCACCACTGGTTCGACAGCCTGACTTTCGGCCTCGGGTTCCTCGATCCGCACGAACTGCGAGCGCGCTGAAAGCGGCTGGCCGATATCGAGCAGCGAGGCATAGCTCTCTTCCTCGGCTACCTCGACTTCAACAGCGGCGGGTTCCTCTTCGGCTACCGGCGACGCGAACGGCGCGGCAGGGGCCGCGAAGGAAGCGGGCGCAGTGAAGGGGGCAGGCTGGGCCGGCAGCAATGCCGAAGGCGCTTCGGGTGCTGCGGCGGCGAATGGCGCAGGCGGGGCCTCTGCCGAAGCCGGAGCGGTTACCGGCATGGCGATATGGCGCGGCGGCAACAAGCTGGCGAGCATGTCGTCATCGTCATCGCTCATCGCTTCGAGATTGAGCGGGCGCAGCGAGGCGGGCATCGGCAGCGGGGCCGGGGTGATCACGGCGGCAGGATCAGGCGCGGCATGGACCGGTGCCGGGTTCAGCAACGAGATAGCATCCGCGATCGGGGCGGCTGCAACCGGTGCTGGTGCGGCAAATGGTGCAAGCACAGGCTCTGGCGGCGCGGCAAACGCCTGCGGTGCGGCGAAAGCGGGGGGTGCAGCGACGACCGGCTCTGCCTCGGCAACGACAGGTACGGTTGCCTGTTCAGCCGAACCGGCTTCACCCGAGCGTGCGGCGCGGCGGCGCTGCATCGACTGCTGCAGGCGAGTAGCCAGGTCAGTCATGCCCAGCCCGGTCACGGACGGCAGCGGGTCGGCCGGTGCAATTACCGGTGCCGGAGCAGGCTCAACCAGAGCAGGCGCGGCGGCAACCGGTTCGGGCGCGGCCGGGGGGGCAAAGCTCTGGTGAACTTGCGCGGCCGGCATTGCGGGCGGCAGTTCGGCATCCGCGTCGCTGGTCATGCGGCCGTTGAACAGCGGTTCGGCTGCCTCGGTTTCAAAGACAGAAGTCTTGAACCCGGCAGCGCGGACGAATTCCGGGTCAATATGATCACCATCGATCGGCATGCCAAAGATCTGGCGTGCCGAGGCCGGTTCGGCCGGCTGGAATTCGGGGGCAGCTGCAACCGGCGGCGGCGCAGCGGCGACGGGCGCGGCGAATGCCGGAACCGGTTCTGCCGGAGCGGCAAAGCTGGGCATGGCGGGAGCTGGTGCGGCTGGCGCAGGCATGGCAAAAGGCGGTACGGCGGGTTTCGGCGCAAACGGCGCTTCAGTGACTGGCGCATCAGCTTCGGGCAGCGGCTGGAACAGCTGGCGAGCATCGGCCTGGGCGTGGATCGGCTGACCGAACGGTGCGGCGGGGGCCGGGGCCGGTTCGGCATAAGCGCCCAGATCGAGCGGGGCATGTGCCGCTTCGGCAGATTCGATCGGAGCATATTCGGCCAGTTCGATCCCGGCGATGTCCAGCACCTGCGGTGCGCCGCCCGGCAAGGGGGCCATTTCATGGGGCACGAATTCCGGCTCCTCTTGTTCGATTGCCAGCGCGCCTCGGCGGCGTCCGGCCAGCACTCCGCCACTTTCGGCATCGGGGCCGATTTCATCGTGGACCGATAGCGGTGCGGCATGGCCGCTGCGGCTGGCATAGCCCGATGCAGCGGCATCGCCGCTGCGCACGCCGCGCTTGCGTTGGCGCTGTTCAACCTTGGGGCGGGCGCTCCGGCGAGCGATCATCACGCCCAGCACGGCACCGATGGCTGCCAGAACCAGCGCAATCAGCATCCGCGCCGTAATGCCAAGCGGCGGAGCGGCGGCAGGAACGATCAGATCGATCCGGCTCTTCATCACCAGCGATTCGATCAGACTGGGGCGTACGGCCAGGCTTCCCAGCCCGAACAGCGCCCCGAACCACAGCGCAACCACAGCTGGAAACAGCTGGTGGCTGGTGATCGGCTTGCTGGCCTGCGGCTTGCCTTTGGGCGCGCTGCGCTTGTGCTGCTTTGCCACTCTTGAATACCCCGTCATTTCAATCCTGGCTGCCGGTTCCGCCGTAGTCAGGCGGCAGAACGGCGGCAGTCCACCAAACGGGATAAGACGAGATGGTAAACATCCTGATAACGATAAACGTTGCGGGCCCAGTCATGGCTGGTCTGGACGTGGGCATAGCCCGCATCGCGGCGCGCTTCCCAGCCTGACCGGTCACCCAGCAAGGCCGCCAGCGCGTCGGCGCAGGCGGCGGGATCGTCCGGGGCGAACAGCGTGCCGGTGACCCCGTCGGTGATCAGTTCGCGGTGCCCGCCGACATCCGATGCGGCCACCAGCTGGCGCTGGGCCATGGCTTCGAGCGGCTTGAGCGGGGTGACCAGATCGGTCAACCGGCTGCGTTTGCGCGGATAGGCCATGACATCGACCAGCGCATAGTATTTCTCCACCTCGCTGTGCGGCACACGCCCGACAAAGCGGATCGCCGCACTGGCGGGGCTGGCCTCTGCCTGGGCCCGCAGCGCCGCTTCCATCGGGCCGCCGCCGACCAGCAGCAGCTTGGCCGCCGGTACGCGCTGGATCAGCAAGGGCATGGCCTCGATCAGGTCGTCCAGCCCTTCATAGTCATAGAAGCTGCCGATAAATCCCACCACCGGGCCTGCACCCAGCCCGAGCTGCTCCGCGAGCGCCGGATCGCGCGCCACTGGTTCGCCGAACAGGCTGAGGTCCACTCCGTTGGGGCTGACCGTGATCTTGTCCGCCGCCGTGCCGCGTCCGATCAGGTCTGCTTTCAGGCCCTGGCAGATCGTTACGACCGCATCTGCCTGGCTGACGACATGGCTTTCGAGCGCGCGGGTCAGGCGGTATTTGACATTGCCTTCGTGGCCCGTGCCGTTGGAAACGGCGGCGTCTTCCCAGAAGGCGCGGATTTCATAGACCACCGGGATCCCCAGCCGCTTTCCCGCGATCAATGCCGCCTTGCCGCACAGCGCCGGGCTGTGGGCGTGCAGCAGGTCAGGCTGCCAATCCTGCGCGGAGGCGACGATGGCATCGGCCAGCAGATTGATCTCGCGCCATTCGCGCAGGCCCACCGGGCCGCTGGCATTGCCGCGGGTGCGGTAGAAGGTCAGCCCTTCGGCTTGTTCCACGTCGGGGCCTTCGGCCGTGTGGCGCAGCCCGGTGATCCCGCGCACTTCCAGCCCCATCGCCGCCTGCGCGGTCAGGATCGCGCGGGTGCGAAAGGTGTAGCCGCTGTGCAGCGGCAGCGAGTGGTCGAGGACGTGCAGAACCCTGGTCATGGCCGCATTCTCTAGCGCGGGAAGGCTTAACGGGCCGTCAACCCCGTGCGGTTAAAGGGCTTTCCGGATGATCGATTATTTCGCCCTGGCACTGACCCATGCCCTGCTGGCCCTTGCGGCCTGGCGGATGCTGCATCGCGCCGATCTGGATCACGAGGAACCGATGGACTCGCCAGCGCCGCCGCCCCCGCCGAGCGAGCCGCCCGCGCGGACCAAGCCCCGCCTGCAGGTGCGCCCGCGTGCTTGACCTGGCGCTGACCGGCTTTGTCTTTGCCCTGCTTGCGCTGGGGCTGCGCCGCCCCTTCGTGTGGGTGCTGGCCTATCTCTATATCGATATCCTGACCCCGCAGCGGATTTCGTGGGGGCTGCTGGCCTCTTTGCCGATCTCGCTGATCGCTTTCCTGCTGGCCTTTGGCGGCTGGCTGATGCTCGATGCCAAGAATGACACCCGCTTTACCCTGCGCCAGGGCCTGATCGCGCTGTTGCTGGTCTATTGCGGGATGACCACGCTGGCCGCCGACTATCCCGATTCGGCGGTGGAGAAATGGGCCTGGGTGTGGAAAGCGCTGTTCTTTGCGATCTTCCTGCCCCTGACCCTGCGCACCCGGCTGCGGATCGAAGCCGCGACGCTGCTGATCGTGCTGACGGTTGGCGCGATTGTGATCTGCGGCGGGATCAAGACCCTGGCGGGCGGCGGCGGGTATGGCACCTTGCGGCTGTTCGTGGCCGACAATGCCGGGATCTATGAAGGGTCGACCCTGTCGACCATCGCCATCGCAGTCGTCCCGCTGATCTGGTGGCTGGCGCGGTTCGGGACGATCTTTACGCCGAACCGGCTGGTCACGCTGTTCGCGCTGGGGCTGACATTTGCCTGCCTGCTGATCCCAATCGGCACCCAGACCCGCACCGGTCTGCTCTGCATCGCCTTGCTGGGCGTGCTGGCGCTGCGTTCGGCCAAGCGGCGGTTCCTCTATGCCGGACTGGCCAGTGTGGCAGTCCTGGTGGCGATCCCGTTCCTGCCGGAAAGCTATACCAAGCGGATGAACACGATCGAGAACCACCAGTCAGACCAATCGGCCAGCACCCGGGTTGCAGTGTGGATGTGGACGCTGGACTATGTGAAGGATCATCCCTTTGGCGGCGGCTTCGACGCTTACCTTGGCAATCGCCTGCGCGTGCCGACCAGCAAGGCCGAAGGATCGCACAACAACGTTTCGATCAAGACCGAATACCACGAGGAAGTGGGCCGGGCCTATCACTCGGCCTATTTCGAGATGCTGGGTGAACAGGGCTATCCCGGGTTCCTGCTGTGGGCCTGGATCCATGCGCTGGGGATCTGGCAAATGGAACGCCTGCGCCGCCGCTGGAAAGGCCGCACAGATGCGCAGCGCGCCTGGATCGCCCCGCTGGCCAATGCGCTGCAGCTGTCGCAGATGGTCTATTTCGTAGGCGCCTTGTTCATCGGGATCGCGTTCCAGCCGGTCATGTTCATGCTGATCGGGCTGCAATGCGGGCTGTGGTCCTATGCCAGGCGAATCGACCAGCCGCTGCACCGCGCGCCGCGTGGTCAGGGTGGCCAGCCGGTGCTGCGGGTCAAGACAGCATGACCGGCGCGGCGGCCAAGCCCCACCACCTCGATGCCCTGACCGGGATTCGCGGGATCGCGGCCTGGGCGGTGGTGTTCTATCACATCCGCCTGTCGCTGGTTGATCTGCTGCCCGCCTGGACGATTGCCGCGCTGGGCAAGGGCTATCTCGCGGTTGACCTGTTCTTCATCCTGTCAGGCTTCGTGATCTGGTACAATTACGCGGACAAGCTGCGGCGTGGCGGCTGGGCGGAAGCACGACTGTTCCTGTGGCGCCGATTCGCCCGGGTCTGGCCGCTGCACGCGGCGGTGCTGGGCGGGTTCGTGGGTCTGGTTACACTGCTGCTGGCCACCGGGCGCGATGCCTCGGGCTATCCGCTCGAGCAATTGCCGCTGCACTTCGCGCTGGTGCAGAACTGGGGGCTGACGGATGCACTCAGCTGGAACCATCCGGCCTGGTCGATCAGCACCGAACTGGCCGCCTATCTGCTGTTTCCGCTGGTGGTCATGGCCGCGCGGTGGGAGCATTGGCCGCGCTGGGCGCTCTATGCGCTGCTGCTGGCCATGGCGGGCACGGTCCACGCCGTCTTCGCGGCTCATGGCTATACCACGTTGGGAGAGGACATTTCCGGGCTTGGCCTGTGGCGCTGCCTGCCCGAATTCGCGATGGGTATGGTGCTGTGCATCCTGTGGCAGCGCTGGACCTCCAGCGGCGGCCGGGCCTGGCGCGCGGCGATGGCCTGCCTGTTCTGGTTCACCATGTGCCTCGCCTGGCGCCTGCCCGAAACCGCCCTGGTGCCAGGGCTGTTCTTCCTCGCTCTTGCCGCGCTTTCGCTCGATACCGGGCCGGTTTCGCGGCTGCTCGGCAACAAGGTGCTGACCTATCTGGGCGAGATTTCCTATTCGACCTACCTGGCCCACTTCCTGCTGTTCATTGTCTGGAAGCTGCTGTTCGTCGATGCCTCGCTCCAACTCGGTTGGCTTGGTCTCGGAGGCTATCTGGGCAGCGTCGCGGCGGCCTCGGTCGGACTTTACCACGGGCTGGAAAAGCCCGCCCAGCGCTGGCTGAATCGCCGCCCGCCGCAGTGGGCGAACCGCTCTGAGCCGCTGCCAGCCCGGTGATTCGCAGCTTCTGACCTCCCTCACGCACCGCTTGCCGTAGCGGCAGCACAGCGCGCGTTGCACCGCGCCTTCGCTTGGGCCATGAGAGGCGCAGAGATTCAGTGCGAAGGAGAGGCAAATGACCCCCCAAGAAATGCAGGCCAAGACCGGCGAAGTGATCGGCGTGTCGGACTGGTTCCACGTGACGCAGGAACGCATCAACATGTTTGCCGAAGCTACCGGCGATCACCAGTTCATCCACATTGATGAGGAAAAAGCCAAGCTGACCCCGTTCGGCGGAACCATAGCCCATGGCTTCCTCACTCTCTCGCTGATCCCGGTGCTGGGCGCGATGACCGATGGGGCGCGGATCGATGGCGTCAAGATGGGCGTCAATTACGGGGGCAACAAGACCCGCTTCATCAGCCCGGTCAAATCCGGCAAGCGCGTGCGCAGCCACACCAAGCTGCTCGAACTGGTCGAAAAGCGCCCCGGCCAATGGCAGCAGACCAACGAGATCACGATCGAGATCGAAGGCGAAGACAAGCCCGCGCTGATCTGTGAATGGATCACGCAGTTCTTCGTCTGAACCGGACCTCCCCAGGGATCGGCACTCCTGCCAGGCCTTCGACAAGCTCAGGCTGAGCAGACTTTCGTGTAATGACCCTATTCCGCGCGGGCTGAGCTTGTCGAAGCCCCCGTGCGGCCCAAGACCAAAGGATTTTCGCAATGTCACGTGACGCAGTTATCGTATCCACCGCCCGCACGCCGCTGACCAAGGCGGCGCGGGGTGCATTCAACAATACCACCGGCGCGACGCTGGGCGGCTGGTCGATTCGGGCAGCGGTCGAGCGCGCCGGGATCGAAGGCGGCGAAGTCGATGACGTGCTGATGGGCACCGCGGTCCAACAGGGTTCGACCGGCGGCAACGTCGGCCGCCTCGCCGCACTGCGCGCCGGACTGCCGGTTTCGGTCCCGGCCATGACCATGGACCGCCAGTGCTCCTCCGGCCTGATGTCGATCGCAACTGCGGCCAAGCAGATCATCGTCGACAACATGGACATCTGCGTTGCGGGCGGCCTCGAAAGCATTTCCAAGGTAGTCGGCAGCGGCAAGATGTTTGTCGAGCCGGACCGCGAACTGCTGGAAATGCACCCGCACATCTACATGCCGATGATCGGCACGGCCGAAGTGGTGGCCAAGCGTTATGGCATCAGCCGTGAAGCGCAGGATGAATACTCGCTTCGTTCGCAGCAGTTGACCGCTGCGGCCCAGGCGGCCGGCAAGTTCAACGACGAAATCGTGCCGTGCACCGCAACCATGGCTGTGGTCGACAAGGAAACCAAGGAAGTTTCCTACAAGGAAGTGACCGCCGACAAGGACGATTGCAACCGCCCTGAAACCACCCTTGAAGGGCTGGCCAGCCTCAAGCCGGTGATGGGCGAAGGCGGGGTGATTACCGCTGGTAACGCCAGCCAGTTGTCCGATGGCTCGTCGGCCTGCGTGGTGATGGAAGCCAAGCTGGCCGAAAAGCGCGGGCTTGCTCCGCTCGGACGCTATGTTGGCATGGCTGTGGCGGGCACCGAGCCTGACGAAATGGGCATCGGTCCGGTCTTCGCGATCCCCAAGCTGCTGGAACGTACCGGGCTGAAGATGAGCGACATCGGCCTGTGGGAACTGAACGAGGCGTTCGCCGTGCAGGTGCTCTACTGCCGCGACAAGCTGGGCATCCCTGATGAACTGCTCAACGTGAACGGCGGCTCGATCTCGATCGGCCACCCCTTCGGCATGACCGGTGCGCGCTGCACTGGCCACGCGCTGATCGAAGGCAAGCGCCGCGGCGTGAAGTATGTCGTGGTGACGATGTGCATTGGCGGCGGTCAGGGCGCAGCCGGGCTGTTCGAAGTCCTGTAAGATGCGTCTGCCTGCGCCCCGGATCGCCCCGCTGCATGACGCGGAGCTTGGTCCGGAGGCGCAGGCCGCGCTGGCCGGGCTGCCCGAATTTGCCCGCGCCTTCAACATCTTCCGCACTCAGGCGCACAAGCCTGCCGCGCTGAAGGCGTTTCTCGCCTGGGGCAACTATGTGTTGGGGCCGGGCAATTCGCTCGATCCGCGCATGCGCGAACTCGCGATCCTGCGCACCGGCTATCTGTGCAGGGCGGGCTACGAATGGGCTCAGCACGTGGTGATCGGGCAGCAGGCCGGACTGACCCCGGATGAAGTGGCGGCGATCAAGCGGGGTGCGCAGGCTCCCGGCTGGAGCACGATCGACCGGGCCGTGCTGACTGCCTGCGACGAACTGGTGCGCGGCCATTTCATCACCGACCCGACCTGGGCCGCCCTCACCCCGCTGGGGGACGAAGGCCGGATCGATCTGGTCTATACCGTCGGGCAATACACCCAGGTTTCGATGTTGCTCAACAGCGCCGGGGTGCAGCTGGATGCGATGCTGACCGTCGATCCTGATCTGATGGGGTGATTATCCTCCCCTCCCGCCTGCGGGAGGGGGCAACCGGGCCAAACTTGCCAAATCGCCCAAACCGGGCCAAGCTCTGTCCCCTTAGGTCGCGCTGGGGGGAGAAGCTGCCATGGGCGAGCATCTCGGCATTGTCGAAATTCTGGGGATCGCGGGGTCGGTCAGCCTGCTATCGGGCTGGCGGCTCTATCTGTGTGTGCTGGCGACGGGGCTGGCGATGCATTACAACGTGCTGCCGCTGCCCGAAAACCTCAAAAGCTTGCAGGTGCTCGCCAATCCCTGGGTGATGGGGACCGCCGGGGTAGCGGCAACGCTGGAATTCTTTGCCGATAAGGTGATGTGGCTCGATACGGTGTGGGATACGATCCACACCCTGATCCGGCCGCTGGGCGGGGCCCTGCTGGCTCTGGCTGTGGTCGATCCCGGCGATCCGGCAACCCAGGCGATTGCCTTTATCCTGGGCGGCGGGGCCTCGTTGCTCTCGCACGGGGGCAAGGCCAGCGCGCGCGCCGTGGTCAACACCAGCCCCGAACCGTTCAGCAATGCAGCGCTATCGACCGTGGAAGACGTGGCGACCGGCGGCTTGCTCTACCTCGCCTACAGCCACCCGGTCGCTGCGGGCGGGGTGGCGTTGGGGCTGGCGCTGTTCACCGCCGTGCTGCTGGTCATGGCCTGGCGCGTGCTGCGCCGGATTTTCCTGCGGGTGCAGCCGGAACCGGCGGTTCCGGCCGCGCCGGAAGGTTAGGCTACCACCTTCAGCTGCACTTTGTCGTGCTTGGCGATCCAGTCCTCGACGATCGGGGCGATCAGATCACGCCATTTGCTGCCGTTGAAGATGCCGTAATGGCCGACTTCGGGGGCCATGTGGTACTTCTTCTTCGCTTCTGACAGGCCGGTTGCCAGGTGCAGCGCGGCCTTGGTCTGACCGATCCCGGAGATGTCGTCGCGCTCACCCTCGACCGCCAGGATCGCGGTGTCCTTGATCTTGCCCAGATCGACCACTTTGCCGCGGTGGTTGAAAGTGCCGTTGGGCAAGGAGTGCTTCTGGAACACTTCCTCGACCGTCTGGAGGTAATAGGCGGCGTTGAGATCGCAGATCGCGCGGTATTCGTCGTAAAACGCCTTGGTTGCGTCGGCATTCTCGTCCGCACCTTCGACCAGGTGCTTGAACATGTGATAGTGGCTCAGCATGTGGTTGCCCAGGTTCATGCTCATGAAGCCCGCCAGCTGCAGGAACCCCGGATAGACCCGGCGTCCCGCACCCGGATATTGCAGCGGCACCGTGGCGATCACAGTATGGCGGAACCATTCGATCGGGCGCTGCATCGCCAGATCGTTGACCGTGGTCGGCGCTTCGCGTGTGTCGATCGGGCCGCCCATCATGGTCAGGCTGGCCGGGCGGCAGGGATGCTTGTCCGCCGCCATGATCGCGGTCGCGGCAAAGGTTGGCACCGAAGGCTGGCATACTGCCAGGGCATGGGCGCCCGGGCCGATATGTTCGAAGAATTCAACCAGATAGTCGATGTAATCGTCCAGATCGAACTCGCCGGCGGACAGCGGCACCATCTTCGCATCGGCCCAGTCGGTGATGTAGACCTCACACCGCTCAATCATCCGTGCCACCGTGCCGCGCAGCAGCGTGGCGAAATGTCCGCTCATCGGTGCGACGATCAGCAGCCGCGGCGCGCCCTGGGGCAAGCCGGGGTGCGTAAAGCGCAGCAGGTTGCCAAACGGCTTGTGCAGCACGATCGCTTCGGTAACGGGATGAGTCACGCCATCAACCGTGACGTCTTCGATATCGAAATCAGGCTTGCCATAGGGCGCGGAGGCATGGGCGAACACTTCCAGTGCCGAGGAGATTACCGGCGCAATCCCGCTATATCCGAACGGCATGACCGGATTGTTGAGCATTTCAGCCCCGACCGAAGCCCAGGTGCTGGCGGCATTGAGCCACGAACGCTGCATTTCATAGGCGGTGTAAAGCAAGCTGCGAACCTCCTGCCGAACCGGTCAAGCCCGGAATCTGGCCTGCCATGGTGGCGGCAATCAATGCATTGTGCAATGCAATATTTGACGCTGCATTGCACAACGGTCGGTTTTGTCCCTTACCTCGGCCCGGCACTGTGCTAGGGCGCTGCGCCATGGAATCCGAAAAGTCCGCGGTCGCGCCAGAGCAGCCCCAATCCTCCGCTAATGCCGAACCGCCCCCGGCGCGCAACCTGGGGCCGCTGCGGATGATCTGGCGCGAGACGGTCAAGTACCCCAAGCAAGTGGCCATCGCCGTGGTGGCGCTGTGCGTCACATCCGCTGCGACGATCTCGATCCCGGACCGGCTGCGCTCGATTGTCGATACCGCTTTCGGGCAGGGGGCCAGTCCGGAATCGATCAACCAGGTGTTCCATTACCTGCTGATGATCGTCGCGGTGCTGGGTCTGGCCACGGCAGTGCGGTTCTATTTCGTCAGCTGGCTGGGCGAACGCGTAGTAGGTGACTTGCGTTACAAAGTGCAGTCCAACCTGATGCGGCTGCCCCCCAGCTTTTTCGAGGAAAACAGCCCCAAGGAAATTTCCTCGCGAATGACGTCGGACACCGCGATCATCGAACAGGTGGTGGGAACCACTGTTTCGGTCGCGCTGCGCAATTCGCTGACCACGATTTTCGGGATCGCCTATCTGTTCTATCTCGCCCCCAAGCTGACCGCCGGGCTGATCCTGGGCATCCCGCTGGTGGTGGTGCCGATCACCTGGTTCGGGCGGCGGCTGCGCAATATCTCGCGCACCAGCCAGGATCGGGTAGCGGATATCGGTGCGCGCACTTCTGAAGTGCTGGGCGCGATGCGGGTGGTTCAGGCTTTCAATCAGGAAGAGCATGAGCGGCAGGCCTTTTCGGCAGTGGTTGAACAGACCTTTGCCACGGCCAAGCGCCGGATCCGGATTCGCGCGCTGATGACCAGCGTGGTGATCATTCTGGTCCTGGGCGGGATCGTCCTGCTGATGTGGGAAGGCGCGCTCAAGGTCGCCGAAGGGTCGCTCAGCGGCGGGACGATTGCCGGGTTCGTACTGGCCGGTGGGCTGGTCGCGGGATCATTCGGAGCCCTGGCCGAAGTCTATGGCGATCTGCTGCGCGGGGCCGGGGCGGCCAGCCGCCTCAACGAATTGCTCAATGAAAAACCCCTGATCGCCCCGCCCGCGCGGCCCTTGCTGTTGCCCGTCCCGCCGCGCGGGATGCTGGCGTTTGAGGGGGTGACCTTCCGTTATCCGACCCGGCTGGAAGTATCCGCGCTGGCCGATTTCAGCCTGACGGTGCAGCCCGGTGAAACCGTGGCGATCGTCGGCCCGTCCGGCGCGGGCAAAAGCACGCTGTTCCAGCTGGCGCAGCGCTTTTACGATCCACAAGCCGGGGTCATCAAGCTGGACGGCGTCCCGCTGACCTCGGTCGATCCGGCAGAGATCCGCCGCCGCATGGCACTGGTCCCGCAGGAAGGCACCCTGTTCGCCGCCTCGGCGCGCGACAATCTGCGCTATGGCAACTGGCAGGCCAGCGACGAGCAGATCTGGGATGCGGCGCGTGCGGCCAATGCCGAACAGTTCCTGCGCGAACTGCCCGACGGGCTCGACACGTTCCTGGGCGAAAGCGGCGCACGCCTTTCGGGCGGACAGCGTCAGCGCATCGCGATTGCCCGCGCCTTGCTTCGCGAAGCGCCGATCCTGCTGCTGGACGAAGCGACCAGCGCGCTGGATGCTGAAAGCGAACGGCTGGTGCAGGACGCGCTTGATCGGCTGATGGCCAGCCGCACCACTCTGGTCATCGCCCACCGCCTCGCCACGGTGCGCGCGGCGGACCGGATCGTGGTGATGGACAAGGGCCGTGTGGTCGAAAGCGGCACCCATGATGCATTGATCGGGCAGGGCGGACTCTATGCCCGGCTCGCCGCGCTGCAATTCGATGACCGTGCGCTTAGCGCCGCCGGGGGGAACTGATGGACCTTACGATCACCGCGATTCTGCTTGGCATTGTCGAAGGGTTGACTGAATTCATCCCGGTATCTTCCACGGGGCACCTGATCCTGGCCAGCGAGCTGTTCGGCTATGATGCCGCGACCTGGGCGGTGTTCAATGTGGTAATTCAGCTGGGAGCGATCCTGGCAGTCGTGGTGCAATACTGGCGCACGTTCTGGGCGGTCGGCAAGGGGCTGCTGCGGCTGGAGCGGATCAGCCTGATCTTCGTGCGCAACATTCTGCTGGGCTTCCTGCCTTCGGCAGTGCTGGGTCTGCTGCTGAAAGACCAGATTCGCATGCTGCTGGGCAGCCCGATGGTGGTCGGCTGGGCGCTGATTCTGGGCGGGATTGCGATCCTGGCGATTGAAAAGATCGCCCGGCCCGGCCCGGCCAGCGGGGTGGCGCAGCTGCCGGTGCGCCAGGCGCTGGGCGTGGGGCTGTTCCAGTGCATCGCGATGATCCCCGGGGTCAGCCGGTCTGGAGCGACGATTATGGGCGCGCTGGCTATGGGCATCGAGCGCCGCACCGCGGCCGAATTCAGCTTTTTCCTGGCCATCCCGACCATGCTGGGCGCTTCGACGCTGGAACTGGTTGATAGCCGGGAAGCGCTGATGGCGGGGACCGGGCCGGTTGGCTGGGGTCTGATTGCGCTGGGGTTTGCAGTGTCCTTCGTGGTCGCGTTGGCGGTGATCAAGGTCTTCGTCGCCTATGTCAGCCGCGCTGGGTTCACGCCTTTCGCCTGGTACCGTATCGTGGTGGGGGCCTTGGCGGTGTACCTGCTGGGGCAGTAAGTTAGTCCCTCTTGCCAAATTAGTAAGCAAAGCTTACAATAATCAGTCTGAGAGCCAGCATTTGCCGGGGGCGTTGCCCTCGGCTATCAGCGGGGCCCATTTACTTGCGAGAGGGTTCCGCCTGTGATCAGCCAAGTCCTGATACCGATCCTGATGTTGCTGATGGATGTGGTCACCACCGTGGTGATCGTGCAGTTCGTGCTGTACCTGCTGATCCAGTTCAACGTCGTCAGCATGCACAGCCCCTTTGTCAGCGCACTGTGGCAAGGGCTCAATGCCATCCTCGATCCGCTGCTTAATCCGATCCGCCGCATGTTGCCGCATACCGGTGCGCTCGATTTCTCACCATTGGTGTTGATCGTGCTGATGCGGATCGTTCTGATCATCCTGTCCTATCTGGGGAGCGCCGCCTACCAATGACCCAAGCCGCCATCATCGACGGAAAAGAGTTCGCCGCTACCCTGCGCAGCCGCATCGCCGGACATGCCGCCAGTTTTGAAGCCAAGGCCGGGCGCAAGGCTGGCCTCGCAGTGGTGCTGGTGGGCGAAGATCCCGCCAGCCAGGTCTATGTCGCCAGCAAGGCCAAACAGACCGTCGAATGCGGCATGGCCAGCTTTGAACACAAGCTGCCGGCGGACACAGCGCAGGCCGATCTGATCGCGCTGATCGACCGGCTGAATGCCGATCCCATGGTCGATGGCATCCTGGTCCAGTTGCCGCTGCCGGGGCATCTCGACGAACAGGCCGTGGTTGAACGGATCAGCCCGGACAAGGACGTCGATGGCCTGACCCCGATTAGCACTGGCCGCCTTGCGCTCGGTCTGCCGGGGCTGGTGCCCTGCACTCCGCTCGGATCGCTGATGCTGCTCAAGGACCGGCTTGGCAGCCTGTCGGGTCTGAACGCTGTAGTGATCGGGCGCTCGATTCTGGTCGGCAAGCCGATGGCGCAGCTCCTGCTGGGCGAAAACTGCACCGTCACCATCGCGCATAGCCGCACCGCAGACCTGCCTGCCGTGGTGCGCCGCGCGGATATCGTGATCGCTGCGGTTGGCCGCCCGGAAATGGTCAAGGGGGACTGGATCAAGCCCGGCGCGACTGTGATCGACGTTGGCATCAACCGCCTGCCGCCCGAAGAAGGCAAGACCAAGGGACGTCTGGTCGGCGATGTCGATTATGCCGAGGCGCTGCAGGTCGCCGCTGCCGTCACCCCGGTGCCCGGCGGGGTTGGCCCGATGACCATCGCCGTCCTACTCCGCAACGCCCTCGTCGCCGCCCACCGCAATGCCGGCGTGGCGCTGGGGGATGAGACACTGTGATACCTGTTCAATCCTCCCCCTTTGGGTGAGGTGGCAGCACGCAGCGCTGACGGAGGGGCATGGCGGTTCAGTCGTGCCCCCTCCGCCTCGTTTCACTCGGCACCTCCCCCAAAG
>NZ_MWLM01000046.1 GCF_002198665.1 Novosphingobium sp. B 225
TCCGCCCCTACGGGGCACCTCCCCCAGAGGGGGAGGATTTTCTGGGTCGCGCTCATAGTGTCCACTCCGGATAGTCCTTGGCCCATTGGGCTTCATTCTTGTGGATCCACGCCTGCGCAGATCCCTTGGCCAGATCGCGCACCCGGCCCATGTAGCTGGCGCGTTCCTGCACCGAAATCACGCCGCGCGCCTGCAGCAGGTTGAACAGGTGGCTGGCCTCGATCGCCTGATCATAGGCGGCGAGCGGAATATCGGCTGCGATGCAGCGCTGGCATTCGGCCTCGGCGGCCTGAAAGCCTTTGAACAGGCTGTCGGTATCGGCGATCTCGAAATTGTATTTCGACATTTCCTGCTCGTTCTTCAGGAACACCTCGCCATAGGTTACCCCGGCGCTGTTGAACTTGAGGTCATAGACGTTGTCGACGCCCTGGATGTACATCGCCAGCCGTTCCAGACCGTAAGTCAGCTCGCCCGCGACCGGCTTGCAATCGAACCCGCCCATCTGCTGGAAATAGGTGAACTGGCTGACTTCCATCCCGTCACACCACACTTCCCAGCCCAGTCCCCAGGCGCCCAGCGTGGGGCTTTCCCAGTCATCCTCGACGAACCGGATATCGTGCAGCAGCGGGTCGATCCCGATTTCGAACAGGCTGCCCAGGTACAGCTCCTGAAAGTTTTCCGGGCTGGGCTTCATGATCACCTGATACTGGTAATAGTGCTGCAGCCGGTTGGGATTTTCGCCATAGCGCCCGTCGGTCGGGCGGCGGCTGGGCTGGACATAGGCGGCGTTCCAGCTTTCCGGGCCCAGGCTGCGCAGCGTGGTGGCCGGGTGAAACGTGCCCGCGCCAACGCGCATGTCATAGGGTTGCAGGATCAGACAGCCCTGCGCGCTCCAATAATTGTGGAGGCGCAGGATCATGTCCTGGAAAGCAAGCGGCTGCGAGGTCTGGCTCATGGCCTCGGCCTTTGGCGCAGCGGCCTTAACCGGTCAATATCCGCTTTCGTTCATCGACGGGCCGGAAAGCTGCGGTATAGGAGGCGGCATGAAGCGTTCGTTCCGCAGTTTCGCCGCGCCGCTGGCGCTTGTTCTGGCCCTGCTGGCCGGCCCCGCCCCGGCCCAGCAAGGCCTGCCCGCACCGCAGGCGGTGGTGGCCGTGCCCGATCCGGGGCTGGCCCGCCCGGCGCTGTGGAAAGTCGCGGATGCGGACACCACGATCTATCTGTTCGGCACGATCCACCTGCTGCCCAAGGGTGTCCAGTGGTTCGACGGCAAGCTCGCCAGCGCCTTTGCCGAGGCGGGCGAGCTGGTGACTGAAATTCCCGAAGTGGTGCAAAGCGAACAGCAAGCCGTGGTGATGAAACGCGCCATGCTGCCCAAAGGCCAGCAATTGCGCGCCATGCTGACCTTGAAAGAGCGCACCAAATACGATGCGACGATGAAGCAGTTCGGCCTGCCCGTCACCGCGTTTGACCGCTATAAGCCGTGGTACGCAGCGGTGGTGCTGGCAACGATGCCGCTGCAGCTGAAAGGCTATGATCTGGAAAGCGGGGCCGAAGCGACTTTGGCAGAGCACAACAAGGCCAAGGGCCACCCCCGGATCGGGCTTGAAACGCTGGATTATCAGCTCTCGCTGTTCGATGCTTTCCCGCGCAAGGTGCAGAAGACCTATCTATTCGAAGTGATCGAGGCGCTGCCCAGCCTGGACAAGGACGTGGGCGAGATGGTTTCCGCCTGGCAGCGCGGCGATGCTGCGAAGCTGGCCGATCTGATGAATGCCGAGGAAGACGATCCGGCGATGATCGAAGCCCTGCTGATCAACCGTAACAAGGCCTGGGCCCGCTGGATCAGGACCCGGCTCGACCGGCCGGGCACCGTGTTCGTCGCGGTGGGTGCTGGCCATCTGGGCGGCAAGGGTTCGGTGCAGGACCAGCTCGCCAAAGCCGGGGTGCAGAGTGCGCGGCTTCAGTAAGGGCTGCGCCGCGCTGGCAGTGCTGCTGCTGAGCGCATGCCAGCCTGCGGAAAAAGTGACCCCGGCCCTGTGGCAGGTCGATGGCCCGGGCGGACAGCGGGCCTGGCTGCTCGGCACGATCCATGCGCTGGAACGCCCGGTGGACTGGCGTTCGGCCAAAGTCGATACGGCGCTGGCCGGGGCCGACCGGGTGGTGCTGGAAGTGGCGCGGATCGATGATACGGCGGGGATGGCCATGGCCTTTGCCGCGCTTGGCACTGCACAGACCTCCGTGCCGCTGCGCAGCCGGGTCCCGGCCCATGCGCTGGCAAATTATGACCGCTATCTGAAAAGCTATGGGATCGATGAACAGGCGCTGGCCGGGCAGGAAACCTGGTCTGCGGCCTTGATCCTGGCCCAGGCCGCACAACAGGCCCAGGGCAGTGAGGCCGAAAACGGCGTCGATCGCGCCGTGGCGCAGGCTGCGGGCCGCCGCCCGGTCGAGGAATTCGAAGGCGCGGATACCCAGCTCAAGATCTTCGATGCCCTGCCCGAGGCGGAACAGCGCGATTTGCTGGCCGCAGTTGTCAGCGCAAGCCGTGAACAGAATGCCCGTGAAACCCGCGCGCTGCGGCAGGCCTGGGCCAAGGGCGATGTGCAGGCCCTGACGCGCGAAACCCAAAGCGGTCTGCTGGCCGATCCCGAATTGCGCGCGGCCTTGCTGGTGGGGCGGAACAAGGCCTGGACCGGACAGGTCTTGGCCATGCTGCGCCGGGGCCAGCGCCCCTTCGTTGCGGTCGGCACGGCACACCTTGCCGGGCCCGATGGCCTGCCCGCCATGCTCGCGGCCGGTGGCTACCGGGTGACGCGGCTGCAATAAGGTTGCATTTCCGGCGCATTGCCGCTAACGGCCCGCCCTTCGCGTGCATGGTCATCCCTGGAGGCGTGGCGCGATAACAGTTGAAGCATCCGTTTTGAAAGGCACATGCAATGAGCGATACGCTGCACCTGCCGGCCGAGACGCGGACACAGGCAGGCAAGGGAGCCTCCCGTGCACTGCGTCGTGAAGGCCGCGTCCCCGCCGTTATCTATGGTGGCAATGAAGAGCCCCTCGCGATCCACGTTGAGGAAAAGCTGCTGCGCAAGCAGCTGGGCACTGGCCACTTCCTGAACTCGGTCGTCGAGATCGAAGTCGGCGGCAAGGTTGTGAAGACCCTGCCCAAGGACGTTGCCTTTCATCCCGTCACCGATCGCCCGCTGCATGCGGACTTCCTGCGCCTGTCGGCCAATGCCAAGGTTCACGTGGAAGTGCCGGTCAAGTTCATCAACGAAGCAGCCTCGCCGGGCCTCAAGCGCGGCGGTGTGCTCAACATCGTGCGTCACGAACTGGAACTGGTCTGCGAAGCAGACAAGATCCCCGACGACATCATGATCGACGTGACCGGGTTCGAAGTGGGCGATTCGATCCACATCAGCCACGTTTCGCTGCCGGCCGGTTCGGTCAGCGCGATCACTGATCGTGACTTCACCATCGCCACCATCGTTGCCCCTTCGGGTCTGCGCAGCGAAGAAGGCGATAACAGCAAGGCCGAAGGCTAAGCTGATCGGTTGACCGGGGCGGTCCGCCGCCCCATCACAGGCCGGGCCGCAGCAATGCGGCCCGGCTTTGTATTGGGAGGAAGCGCGTGCAGCTTTGGGTTGGCCTTGGCAATCCGGGTCCGCAATATGCCATGCACCGGCACAATGTCGGCTTCATGGTTTGCGATACCCTGGCCGACGTCCACGGCTTTGGCCCCATCCAGAAGAAATTCCAGGGCTGGCTGCAGGAAGGCCGGATCGGCGGCGACAAGGTGCTGCTGCTCAAACCCGCGACCTATATGAACGAAAGCGGGCGCGCCGTGGGTGAAGCGCTGCGGTTTTACAAGCTGGGCACCGAAGCGCTGACGGTGTTTCATGACGAGCTTGATCTGGTTCCCTTCAAGGTCAAGGTAAAGCAGGGCGGCGGCACCGCCGGGCACAACGGCCTGCGTTCGATCGATCAGCACCTTGGCGCCGACCCTTCGACTGGGCTCAGGGCAGGTTTCCGCCGGGTCCGGCTGGGTATCGGCCATCCGGGGCACAAGGACCGGGTGACCGGCCACGTGCTTGGCAACTATGCCAAGTCCGAACTCGATCCACTCGCCGACATGCTGGGCGCGATTGCGGCCGAGGCCGACTGGCTGGCCAAGGGTGATGACGCCCGGTTCATGAACGAAGTAGCGCTGCGTCAGCAGGATTAGCGGCGCAGCGTCAGGCGCTGGCGCAGCGCCGAAACTTCCTCATCACCCGGCAGCCTGCGTTCCAGTTGCACCACCAGCGGTTCAAGCTGGGACCATCTGCCGAGTTCGGCCAAAGCCAGGGCCCGGTTGCTGAGCACCGCCAGATTATCGGGATAAAGCCCCGCGGCGCGATCAAGATAGGCCAGCGCGCGGTCCGGCTGCTTTCGAGCCAGCGCGATTTCACCGCCGGTGAGCAAGGTTGCCAGACCGGCATCGCCGCCCTGTTCGGCCTTGGCCTGCATCGCTTCGGCGCGGGCCAGATCGCCGCGGATCAGTTCCAGCCGTGCATAGTCGGCATAGACCGCCGCGCTGCCGCCTGCGGCGATTCCCGCATCCAGATGCGCCGCCGCCGCCCCCAGATCGTTCAGTTGCAGCCGCGCTGTGGCCTTTAGCCGTTCGCCTTCGGGGGAATGATCGCCGCTGAGCAATTCCAGCACCCGCTCCGACTGCCGTTGCACCAGCGCCTGTGCTGCCTCTGGCTGTTTGGCCGCCGGATCAGCGCGCTGGCAGGCCGCCAGGATCAACAGGGCAATCAGGACAGGCACGCAGCGCATGGCGCAGGTTTAACCAATCTTGCCGCGCAGCGCGAGGGTTGCGGCGCATTATCCAGAGGCGCGCATTAACCACGAATTCTGTCGGATGATTTTACAAGCTGGATGCGCGGTATGCGCCGTTAACCACCGCATCCCGCGCAAATCGGCATTTGGCACGGCGATTGCGAAGAACGGTGTCAACCTTGATCTTCCAAATGGGGGTAAATGACCATGAAGCGCACTCTGATCCTGCTCACCGCTCTTGCCAGCGTCTCTGCAATCTCGGCTCCGGCCTCGGCGCAGCTGCGCCACAAGCACTACTGCAACTGCGGTGACTCGACGGGTACGTCTTACTGCGGCGGCACCACCACCACCACTTCGGGCGGCACCACGACTTCGTCGGGCGGCACTTCGGTTCCGGAACCCGGCATGCTGGGCCTCCTCGGCCTGGGTCTGATCGGTGTTGGCGCTGCGCGCCGCCGTCAGCGCCGCGCCTAAGCGTTCAAGACTTTCTGGTCCCGAAAGTCAGCAACAGGCCGTCGCCGGGTTAACCGGCGGCGGCCTTCGCTTTTTCCTGCAGCGCGAGATAGGACTGATTGCGCGAATCAAAGCTGAGTGCCCGGGTGATCAAGGCTGCGGCACGCGCGCTATCCCGTCCGGCTTTGACCCGGGCATAGGCAGCGGCATACATCAGTTCGGCATTGTCGGGATCATCGGCCAGCGCGGTGTCTGCCGTGGTGATTGCCAGATCGTGCTGCCCGGCATCGCTCGCCGCCAAAGCGGTGCGGCGCGCCAGCTCCGGATCGGAACCGAACCGCGCCAGTTGCAGGTACAATTGCAGCGCGGCAGCCGGATCCTTGCGGAATTCAGCGCCCTGGGCCTGGCCTGACAGGCGTTCCTGTTCGGCAAATTCGCGCGATGCCAGCCGTGCGGTGATCGCCGCCGCAGCGGGATCGTCTGCCGCCTTGGCCGCCTGGGCTGCGAGTTCCAGTTCCGGCCGCCCTGCAAAAGGCCCCGCGATGGCCGGCATCATGGTCTGATAGGCGCTGTCGGCCTCGCCCGTGGCGATCAGGGTTTCGGTCAGCATCATCCGCACAAAGCGGTTCTGTGGCTGGGCCTGCAGCGCCTTGGTGAACATCGCGCGGGCCTGTTCGGTTCGCCCGATCCGCAGCAGGGCCTCCGCATATTTGAGTCCTTCTCCGGTGGTCGGATCAAGTTCCGCCTCGTCACCTTGCAGCAGATCGGTGATCTTCTGCCATTTGCCCTGTTCGGAATAGATCGTCAGCAGCAATTCCCGCACCGCCGGATCGCCGGGCGCAATCTTGGCCGCTGCTTCTGCATAGGCCGCAGCTTCGGGCACTTTCCCGGCAAAGTCCTGTAAAGTGCCCAGCGCTACCAGCGGTTCGGCGCGGAACGGATAGCGCGCGGCGGCGCTCTGGTAATATTTGACGGCCAGGTCGCGGCGGCCATATTTTTCCGACAGCATTCCACCGGTCATCAGGGTGGCCAAGGCATTGGGCTGAGCCTTGCGGATCACGTCAAACTGGGTGCTCGCCCCGGCCAGATCGCCCGAGCCGATCAGGAAACGCGTGAAATCAAGGCTGAGGCGATAGTTCCCGCCAGCGGCCAGACCGCTGCGAAAAGCCGCAAGGGCGCCTTCGGCATCCTGCTCAGCCACCCGCTGCGCCGCGCGGATGCGCCAGGCATCGGGCGTGTTTGCGGTGCCGAGTAAGGCTACGGCCTCATCCCCCCGCCCGCGCAGCAACAGCGCTTCGGCCTCCATCCACAACAGCGCCGGATCCTTCACCCCGATCGCACGCAGCCGCTCCACCGCGTTTTGCAGACCCTCCCCATCGCCCAGCAGCAGCTGGGTGCGGGCCAGCAGCCACAGCATGTCGCGGTTGCGCGGATCGTCCTTCAGCGCCTGGCCAAGCTCGGTTTTGCTGGTGAAGTAGTCTTCCTTGGCAAAGGCCTGCTGGGCCATGGCGAAATGCTCCGCCGGGCTGGTGCTGCAGGCAGACAGCAAGACCGCGCCGATCAGCGGCAGGGCAAGGCGGGACAGGCGCTTCATCGCCGCCTGTCTAGCGCCAAGGGCTGAAATTTCAGTGAAAGCCTGCAGTCTCGCCATCGGGAGGTGCTGCGGCTATGAGCGCGCGATGCAACGTGTGCTGGTGATCGGTTCCCCGGGGGCGGGCAAGTCTACCCTGTCGCATCAGCTGGCGGCGGTGACCGGGCTGCCGCTGTTCCATCTTGACCGGATGCACTGGCTGCCCGGCTGGATCGAGCGTGACCGCGACGAAGGCCGGGCCGAGCTGGCGGGCGTGCTGGCGCAGGATCGTTGGATCATCGATGGCAACTATGGCTCTGTTCTGCCGATGCGGCTGGAACGGGCCGATACGGTGATCTGGCTCGACTATCCGACCTGGCTGTGCCTGGGCCGCGCACTGCGGCGCTGGTGGCAGTACCGGGGCGCGGCGCGGCCGGACATGACCGAAGGGTGCCCTGAGCGGCTGAACCTGGAATTCCTGCATTACATCGCGGTGTTCCGCCGCACCTGGCGCGCTCGCAATGCGGCGGCTCTGGCCGGGTTCGGCGGCACCGTTCTGCGCATGAAAGGCCCTGGTGCGACTGCGGCCTGGCTTGCCGCGCTATAGCCCCCTCGCCAAATGCCCCTGCCCCCGCTATGGGCCGCGTCAAAGCTGTTTCCGGAGTAATTTATGGGATTTCGTTGCGGGATCGTTGGCCTGCCCAACGTCGGCAAATCGACGCTGTTCAACGCACTGACCGAAACGCAGGCGGCGCAGGCGGCGAACTATCCGTTCTGCACGATCGAACCGAACGTCGGCAACGTCGGTGTGCCCGATCCGCGGCTTGATGAACTCGCCCGGATCGCGGGCAGCCAGAAGATTATCCCGACCCAGCTCGGCTTCGTCGACATTGCGGGATTGGTGCGCGGGGCCAGCAAGGGCGAAGGGTTGGGCAACCAGTTCCTGGGCAACATCCGCGAAGTGGACGCGATCGTCCACGTGCTGCGTTGCTTCGAGAACGACGACATCCAACACGTCGACAACAAGGTTGATCCGATCTCGGACGCGGAAACGGTGGAAACCGAACTGATGCTGTCCGACCTCGAAAGCCTGGAAAAGCGCGTCCCCGCCGCCCAGAAGAAGGCCGCACAGGGCGACAAGGAGGCCAAGCTGCTGGTTTCCGTGCTCCAGCCTGCGCTGGATCTGCTGCGCGAAGGCAAGCCGGCCCGTCTGGCCCGGCCGAGCGACGAGGAAGAGCTGCGCGTGTTCAATCAGGCCCAGCTGCTGACCGCCAAGCCGGTGCTCTATGTCTGCAACGTCGAGGAAGAGAGCGCCGCCAATGGCAACGCCTTCTCTGCCCGCGTGTTTGACAAGGCCAAGGCCGAAGGCGCCAATGCCGTGATCGTGTCCGCCGCGATCGAAAGCGAGCTGGTGGGGATGGAAGCCGAGGACCGGATGGTGTTTCTGGAGGAAATGGGCCTCCACGAAACCGGTCTCGCCCGCGTGATCCGCTCGGGCTATGATCTCTTGCACCTGATCACGTTCTTCACCGTCGGCCCCAAGGAAGCGCGCGCCTGGACCGTGCATCAGGGGGCCAAGGCCCCCGACGCGGCGGGTGAGATTCACAGCGACATGCAACGCGGCTTCATCCGCGCCGAAACCATCGCCTATGCCGATTTCGTCGGCCTGGGCGGCGAAAACGCGGCCAAGGAAGCGGGTAAGCTGCGCCAGGAAGGCAAGGAATATGTCGTGCAGGACGGCGATGTCATGCACTTCAAATTCAACGTTTGATCCCTATCTGGTGGCGATGAGATACGCCCTCTTCGCCCTGCTGACCGCCAGCGCCGCGCCAGCCTTTGCCCAGGATCATACCGGCCATGACATGGCGGGCATGGAATCGATGCCGGGAATGGACCATGGCGCCATGGCCGCCGCGCAGGCCAAGGACAAATGCGGACGCGTGCTCGCCCCCGACTTTTCCGATCCCGAAGGCACCAGCGACATCATGCTCCCCGCCGCGTGCCTGCCCGCCGAAGGGTCAGGCACCGCGCGGCTGCCGTTCTGGAATGATGGCCGCTATGGCGGAATGCATTCGAACGGCCTCCATCTGATGAGCGGCAAATGGATGCTGATGGCCCACGGTGCGGTATCGGCCCAATATTCCAAGGCCACCGGCCCGCGCGGCGATGACAAGGTTTACGTTACATCGATGGCGATGCTGATGGCCCAGCGTGATACCGACTGGGGCCGCGTGCAGCTGAAATCGATGCTTAGCCTGGAACCGGCGATGGACGCGGCGGGCTATCCCAACCTGTTTGCCACGGGCGAAACGGCGGGCGGTTTGCCATTGGTAGACCGGCAGCATCCCCATGACCTGTTCATGGAACTGGCCGCGCGGGTCGATGTGAACGCCGGGCCAGGCAGCCTGTTCCTCTATGGCGGCCCGGTGGGCGAACCCGCGCTGGGCCCCAGCGCCTTCATGCATCGGGCGTCCGCCAGCTATAACCCCGAACCGCCGATCACGCATCACTGGTTCGATTCGACCCACATCACTTATGGCGTGATCACTGCCGGCTATGCGGCAAAGACCTGGCAAGTGGAAGCCAGCGCTTTTCGCGGGGCTGAACCCGACGAGCAGCGCTGGAATATTGAAACGCCCAAGCTGGATAGCTGGTCGGTCCGGGGCACGCTCACCCCCTCGCCGCGCTGGGCCTTGCAGGCCAGTTACGGCGAGATGAAACAGCCCGAGGCGACCCATCCCGGCGAAAACGAACACCGCTTTACCGCATCTGCGCACTATGCCGATCCCCGCGGGTTCAGTGCCATGGCCGCGTTCAGCGCCAAACAGCGTGTGCCCGGTGCAACACTGAGCGCCTGGCTGGCCGAAGCGAACTGGAATCTGGACCGGGCCAATACCCTGTTTGGCCGGTTCGAGAATGTCGCCAATGATGAACTGTTCCCCGATCACCACGATCCGCTGCACGATGTGACGTTCCGGGTCAGCAAGTTCCAGCTTGGCTATGCCCGCCGCATTCCGCTCGGCCGGTTTCAACTGGCGCTTGGCGGCAGTGGCAGCCTTTATGCCAAACCGGCAGCGCTTGACGCGGCCTATGGCAAGTCGCCAATGGGCTATACGCTGTTTGCAAAGCTGAAATTGGGGAACTGACGGATGGGTGACGGGCTGGTCTATTTCGAGGATCTGGAAATCGGAACCAAAGCCAGCTTCGGGCATTATGCGGTGACCCGCGATGAAGTGATCGAATTTGCCACCAAGTATGATCCCCAGCCCTTCCACCTGGATGACGATGCGGCGGCGCTGACCCATTTCGGGCGGCTTTCCGCCAGCGGCTGGCACACCTGCGCCATGGTGATGCGGATGCTGGTAGATAACATGACCACCCGCAAACAGGCGGGGCTCGGCTCTCCGGGGCTGGACGAATTGCGCTGGCTGAAACCGGTCTATCCGGGCGATGTGCTGCGGATAGAAACCGAATTGCTCAGCAAGAAGCGCAGCCAATCCCGCCCGGAAATGGGCAGCATGCAATCGATCGTCCGGGTGTTCAATCAGGACGATGTGATGGTGATGAGCATGCATTCAATCGGGCTGATCCAGGTGCGAAATCCTTAGATCCTGACCATTTGCGGCATTCGCCAGATATCGAGAGGATCTGGCTCTATACACATGCGCCAGCTCCACCAAAGTCAGCCCATAAACGGTAGCGTACACCACTCAAAAGCGGACTGGTTCCATTGCGCGATGGGCGCAAATCAGACCCCCAACCAATCAAGACCGGATGGCAGTGCCTCCGCCGCGAAGTCCACTTGCAGGACTCTCCTACTTGCTGGCGACAAAGCTGCCTCGGACGCGTGCAAGATTGGCGTTGCGTAAAGCCAAACGTCCCCCGCTTCGGCGGTGCAGGTTGCCTTACCACATCGTCTTACTATCTCCCCGACCTCGCGGACCGCTATTCGCCCAAAGGTGTGAGAACCCGGAGCGATAAGGAGCGGTGCGTTCGTGGCAGGCACGTCATCAAGATGCGCCCGCAGCGTGACCATTCGCGTCAGCAGTTCAAATGGCGGCGCAACATGGATCATGCCGCTCTTTACGGTCCACGGTCCAAAGCCCGGAGCCTCTCGCTTCTCCTTCACGCAGATCGTTCGGTCTTGATGCCAACCAAGCGACCAGTTTGTTTCGGGCGACTTATTAAAAAGAATAGCCCTGACCGGTCGCGCAGTCGTTCCCAGCACATTTGCGGCGATGGCGCCAATGCATCCGTCGCTGTCCAGAAGTGGTCTAAGCGACTTAATTCCGTGAAGGCGAACTCCCGCTTCGTCTTTAGGAAGCGCAACGAGCGCTGCTTCCAAGGCGGCAAAGCAGGGTTTGAGCGCACCTCTAAAAAGTTGCGCTCCGCAGGTAACAAAATCAGTGATCAAGCCATCATCCCTAGTTCGTATAACCCATTCACTTCCGCCCAAACAGCTTCTCAATATCCCCATGCGCCAGCTTCACCCAGGTTGGCCGCCCATGGTTGCATTGGCCCGAACGCGGGGTGACTTCCATTTCGCGCAGCAGCGCGTTCATTTCCGCGACGGACAATACCCGCCCGGCCCGCACCGATCCGTGGCAGGCCATCGTCGCCAGCACCAGATCAAGCCGTTCGCCCAGCAGCAAGGCCGCGCCGTTTTGGGCCAGATCGTCGGCCACGTCGCGCACCAGCGCCTGGACATCGCCTTTGCCCAGCACCGATGGCACCGCACGCACCAGCATGGCGGTGGGGCCGAACCGTTCCAGCACAAGGCCAAACTCCGCGAAACCTGCGGCGGCGCTTTCCAGGCGGTCGCAGTCCGGTTCGTCCAGCTCGACCACTTCGGGCAGCAGCAGCGCCTGACTTGCTGCCATCTTGCCCTGCGCGCCCGCCGCTTTCAGGCGTTCGAGCACAAGCCGTTCGTGCGCGGCGTGCTGATCGACCAGCACCAGCCCGTCTTCCGCCTCGGCCACAATATAGGTTCCGGCAACCTGCCCGCGGGCCACCCCCAGCGGGTGCTGCGCGGCCGGTGCGGGCGCATCTTCAACCGTTTCAGCCCGGCCAGAAGGCGGTGCCATCAGCGCCTGTTCGTGTCCGCGCCAGACCTGTCCGGCATCGCGCAGGCTATTGGTATCGCGCCCATATTCGCGCGCGAACAGCGATGACAGCGCCGGGGCGACCTCGCCAGAGCGGGTGATCGGTTCGGCCTGCCAGTTCGCCATGGCCGGAGCCGCCGGGGCCTGAGCGCTTCGTTGCCCTGCCCCCTCCAGCGCGTGGCGCAAGCCCGAAACGATGAACCCGCGCACAAATGCCGGATCGCGAAAGCGTACTTCGGTTTTGGCGGGATGAACGTTTACGTCCACTTCCTCCGGCGGAATGTCCAAAAAGAGCGCCAGCACTGCGTGGCGATCGCGCGCCAGCATATCGGCGTAGGCCCCGCGCACCGCCCCAACCAGCAACCGGTCCTTCACCGGACGGCCATTGACGAACAGGTACTGGTGATCGGCCACCCCGCGATTGAACGTTGGCAGCCCGGCAACCCCGGTCAGCCGGGCGGGCCCGCGTTCGAGATCGATGATCACTCCGTCAGCGGCAAGTTCGCGTGCCACCAGTTGCGCCACCCGGCTGGCCAGGGCATCGCCGGGCTGCACCGCCAAAACGCGGCGGCCATCGTGTTCCAGCACAAAGCCGATTTCCGGCCGAGCCATGGCCAGGCGGCGCACCACATCTAGGCATGCGGCATATTCGCTTCGGGCCGAGCGCAGGAATTTGCGCCGCGCCGGAACTTTGCCAAACAGGTCCTCCACCCGGATCCGGGTGCCGGGCGGCAGGGCCGCTGGCCCTTCCCCGCCAAAGGCTCCGTGATCGACCATCCGCCGCCAGCCCTCGGCGCTGCTGCGCGGGCGGCTTTCGATGGTCAGCCGTGCAACGCTGGCGATCGAAGGCAAGGCTTCGCCCCGAAAACCCAGCGAGGCGACCAGTTCGATATGCTCGTCCGGCAGTTTTGACGTGGCATGGCGTTCCAGCGCCAGCGCCATGTCCGCCCCGCTCATCCCGCAGCCGTCGTCGGTCACCTCGATCCCGTCAAGCCCGCCGCCGGTCAGCTTGATCGAGATCTGGCGCGCCCCGGCGTCGATCGAATTTTCGACCAGTTCCTTCAGCGCCGAGGCAGGGCGTTCCACCACTTCGCCGGCGGCGATGCGGTTGACAAGATTTTCGGGCAGGCGGCGGATTATCGGCACGCGTGGACCCTAGCGACGAGGCGGGAGAAATTCGAGGTCAGCAGCACGTAATCCCCACGGATTTCGCACTATTTTTTGGCCTTTACGCATTGCCCCTGCTAATGGGGCGCCTTCCATGGTCAACACCCGGCTTGCGGGCGCGCTGAAGGGTGCGCTAAGTAGCTGAGATATATACGGAATATTCAATGGCTTCGTTCCTGTCGCGATTCTTCAAATTCGGTTCCCAGAACATGGCGATCGACCTGGGGACGGCCAATACGCTGGTCTATGTCCAGGACCGCGGCATCGTCCTCAATGAACCCTCGGTTGTGGCGATCGAAACGATCAATGGGGTCAAGCGGGTCAAGGCCGTCGGCGATGACGCAAAGATGATGATGGGCAAGACCCCGGACAGCATCGAAGCGATCCGCCCGCTGCGCGACGGCGTGATTGCCGACATCGAAATCGCCGAAGAAATGATCAAGCATTTCATCCGCAAGGTGAACGGCAAGCGGACCAGCATGTTTTCGCCGCCCGAAATCGTGATTTGCGTGCCTTCGGGCAGCACTTCGGTTGAGCGCCGCGCGATCCGCGATGCGGCCAGCAATGCCGGGGCGAGCCAGGTTTACCTGATTCTGGAACCGATGGCGGCTGCGATCGGCGCAGACATGCCGGTGACCGAACCGGTCGGTTCGATGGTGGTCGACATCGGCGGCGGCACTACCGAAGTCGCGGTGCTGTCGCTGCGCGGGCTGGCTTATACCACGTCGGTTCGCGTCGGCGGGGACAAGATGGACGAAGCGATCGTTTCCTATGTTCGCCGCCATCACAACCTGCTGATCGGTGAAGCTACGGCAGAACGGATCAAGAAGGATTATGGCACCGCCGTGGTCCCGGCCGATGGGGTGGGTGAAACCATCCAGATCAAGGGCCGCGATCTGGTCAACGGGGTGCCCAAGGAAATCTCGATCACGCAGGCCAACATTGCCGAAGCCCTGTCTGAACCGATCGGTGCGATCGTTGAAGGCGTGCGGATCGCGCTGGAAAACACCGCGCCCGAACTGGCCGCCGACATTGTCGATCAGGGCATTGTCCTGACTGGCGGCGGTGCGCTGATCCACGGGCTGGATGATTACCTGCGCGAGGAAACCGGCCTGCCTGTCAGCATCGCGGAAGATCCGCTGTCCTGCGTCGCGCTCGGCACCGGCCGCGCGATGGAGGACCCGGTCTACCGCGGCGTGCTGATGACCGCCTGAATGAAGCTGCCTGGCAACATCGGGTTCCGGCCCGGCGCCGGGTGCAGGGAGTAAGGCCGGCATGGCGCCGCCCGCTAACCGGCGTCCGACCTATTCGCGGCGGGCGCAGTACGGTACATTCATCCGCTATGTGGTTGCCTTTGCGGGGCTGTTCGCGGGGGTTTTGCTGCTGATCGTCTCATTGGGAGACGGCGCGTCCTTTGCCGGGATGCGCGGCGCGGCCAGCGATGTTGTGGCCCCCGCCGGACAGGTTTCCGCCAAGAGCCGGGCCGAAACGCGCGGCTTGCTGGCCACGATCGGCGGCTTCTTCACTTATGGCAGCCGCGTGGCGCGGATGGAGCAGGAACTGGACGCCGCGCGCGTCGCCCTGGCCGAAGCTGAGGCGCTGCGCAGGGAAAATGCTCAGCTCAAGGATCTGGTCAAACTGTCACAGGTTGATCCGCGTGCGCTGGTCGTGACCCGGCTGATCGGATCGACCGGATCGAGCACCCGGCGCTTTGCCACCCTTGGCGCAGGCGCGCAGCAAGGGGTGCGTCCGGGGATGCCGGTGCGCTCGCCCGCCGGACTGGTCGGGCGGGTGCTCGAAACCGCGCAGTCCAGCGCGCGGGTGCTGCTGATTACCGACAGCGAAAGCATCGTGCCTGTCCGCCGCGCCAGGGATGGCGTTGCCGCCACCGCGATCGGCAAGGGCGACGGGACGATCCAGCTCAAGCTGATTGCCCAGGGGATCAATCCGCTGAAGCCCGGCGATGCGATTGTCACGTCGGGATCGGGCGGGCTGTTCTGGCCCGATACAGCCTTTGCCGTGGTTGCATCGCTGACCCCGGACGGCGCCATCGCGCGTCCGCTCAGCGATCCGGGCAGCACCAATTACGTTGAAGTACAGCCGGTCTGGATCGAGACCGCGATCCCCGGCGCGATCCCCGCCGAGCCTGCGCCCAGCGGAGGCAAGTGATGCCTCTGACCCTGCCCGCCGCGCTGCGCGAACTTGGCAAACGCCGGATCAATCGCGTGCCAAGCCCGGTGCTGGCCTGGTCGGTCCCCTGGTTGCTGGTCATGATCGGTTCGTTGTCACCCTTGCTGCCGCTGATCGCATCGGCCCCGGTGGTGCCGCCGATGGGCTTTCTGTTCCTGATTGCCTGGCTGCAATTGCGGCCCGGGCTGTTTCCGGTGTGGGCGGGACTGCCGCTGGGCCTGTTCGATGACCTGTTCAGCGGTCAGCCGTTTGGCAGCGCGGTGCTGATCTGGTCGATCGCGGTGATTGTGGTCGATTTCGTCGAGACGCGGTTCCCCTGGCGCGGGTTTGCGCAGGACTGGCTGCTGGCCGCGGCGGCCTTTGCCGGATGCCTGCTGGGCGGGCTGGTTCTGGCGAATATGGCCGGGGGATCGAGCGGAGTGTTGACGATCGTGCCGCAACTGATCGTCTCGATTTTTGCCTATCCCCTCGCCGCGCGTCTGGTTGGCGCGCTTGACCGGTTCCGCCTGATCCCGATCCGCGAGCTGTGATGCTTGGCGAAACGAAACACGTCAGTTCCGGCACGCTGCAGAACAGCTTTGACCGGCGCAGCATCCTGATTGGCGGCTTGCAGGCCTCGGTCGGGGTCCTGCTGGCGGTGCGGCAGGGCTGGATCGGGCTGGTCCAGAACGAGAAGTACCAGCTGGCGGCGGAAAGCAACCGGGTCAACCTTACCCTCATTCCGCCGCGGCGCGGGGCGATTGTGGATCGCAACAATGCTCCCCTCGCCACCAACCGCGCCGATCTGCGGATCGACATCATCCCCGAGCGTCTGGTCAACAAGGACAAGACGCTGGGCGAACTGGGTGATCTGCTGGGGCTGGATGCGGTTGCGCGGCAGGATCTCAGCGATCGGCTTGACAAGGCGCATGGCTTTCAGCCGGTCGAAGCGGCGGCCGGCCTGCGCGACGAGCTTTACAACCGGGTGCTGGTGCGCCTGCCGGACATGCCGGGTGTAGTGGCCCATCTGGGCTTTTCACGCTGGTATCCCACCGGACCTTCGGTGGCACACCTGATCGGCTATGTCGGCCCGGCATCGGCTGCGGACTATGAAAAGGAAAAGAACCCGCTGCTGATCACCCCCGGGTTCAAGATCGGCAAAGACGCGCTGGAAAAGTATTATGAGACCAGCTTGCGCGGAACGCCAGGTGCCCGCCGGGTTGAAGTGACCGCCAGCGGCCGTCTGGTGCGCGATCTCGATTCGCGTGATGACGTGCCCGGCCAGCCGCTCAAGCTGACGATCAGCGCCCCCTTGCAAGACTATGCCGCGCGCCGGATCGGGCTGGAATCGGCGGCGGTGGTGGTGGTTGATTGCCAGACGGGCGGTATCCTTGCGCTGACATCGATGCCGGCCTTCGATCCCAACAATTTCGTTGGCGGGATCGGGCGGCTGCAGTGGAAAATGCTGAACGAGGATGATCACATCCCCTTGCTCAACAAGGCGGTGCGCGGGCTCTATCCACCCGGGTCGACGATGAAGCCGATGGCGACCCTGGCCTTGCAGCAGCACGGGGTCGATCCGGAAGAGCGGATCAACTGCCCTGGCGGTTACCGGCTCGGCAACCGGTTTTTCCGCTGCGATGCGGTCCACGGTTCGGTCGATATGCGCACCGCGATCGAACGCAGCTGCAATACCTATTTCTGGGCCATGGCGCACCGCGTAGGCTATGATGCGATCGCCCCCGTTGCCAAGCTGCTGGGATTGGGGCAGGAATTCGACCTGCCGGGCACCTCTCAGCGTTACGGCACGATCCCCGATGCGGCCTGGAAAATGCGGCGCTACAAGCAGGAGTGGAGCGCGGCGGATTCGCTCAATGCCTCGATCGGTCAGGGCTATGTCTCGGTCTCTCCGCTCCAGCTGGCAGTGATGACAGCGCGGATCGCGTCGGGCAAGAACCTGCAACCGGCGCTGCTGTTTGGTCATGAAAAGCCGCCTGGTCCAGCGCTGCCCTTTACTGCCGAACAGTTGTCCGTGGCGCATGACGGGATGTTCCGCGTGGTCAACGGATCGGGCACGGCCACCGCCAGCAAGCTGCCGATCGAGGGTATCAGGATGGCCGGCAAGACCGGCACGGCCCAGGTCCGCGCGCTGACCACGCGCGGCGGAGGCGGGGCATGGAAAGGCCGGGATCACTCCTTGTTCGTCTGCTATGCCCCGGCCGATGCGCCGCGCTATGCGATGTCGGTGATAGTAGAGCACGGCACTTTCGGAGCCCGCGCCGCCGCGCCGATTGCGCGCGATGTGATGACCTTCCTGTTTGATCCGGCCAAGGCGATGGACACCCTGACCCAGCTCGAAAAGGGTTGGGGCGGCACTCCGACCCAGCGCATGGAAGCCAAATACCGCGGTTATGTTGCGCAGGTTGGCACGGGCGCGCCAAAAGTGGGCGATGATGCCGCGGTCAAGGCTTCGATCAGCGCTGCGGACAATGCCGAAACCCAGATCACGCCGGGCCCCAATGAACAGGCCGAACACCGGCCCGAAGAGCCTGATAGTGGCGCAGCACCTGCCGCCCCAACCCTTTTCGAGCTGGGTCAGGG
>NZ_MWLM01000047.1 GCF_002198665.1 Novosphingobium sp. B 225
GGGTGTGTTGCGCGTGTAGGGTAGATAGGCAGCATACAACAACGGGCTCGATACCAAGTCCGTTGGCGACAATTCGGCCACCAGCCGAGGCTTCCGCAACGCGGCCAGTTTCGCCGAAAGTTCGATCTACGCCCTGATGTCCCGCGGCATGGTAAGCAACGCATTGCGGCGCACGAATTTTTTCGCGGCATCCATCTGCTACCTTGTCGCACCACCGGCAGCAGCGACCGCCGTGGGCATGTTGCTAGGGTCCGTAGCGCGGAAATCGCCATTCATCGCCACCACCAGCTCTTCAGCGTTTGGCCCTGACAAGAAGCCCGCTACCTTGCCATCTGGCGAGATTGCAGAGAAGTTGGCGGAACCGGCTTGAAATGACCCTGAAAAGGTGAGCGGGCCAAACTCCGACGCTATCGTTGATCCCTGTAAACCGCCAGAGACACTGGCATGCAGTGTAAAGGTATGCGCAGCGAAGTTCACTTCGAGCGTCATGTTGCTGTAACTTTCACCCCCCGCGCGTTGCAGATAGCTCGAACCCTGCATGTGGCCGACCAGCTTTCCGGAATAAGTCGCCATCCCGCTTTTTGGTATCCGACTATTCACGGTAGGACTGCCAATTCCGAAGTAAAAAGCATCATGATAAGACGAACCCAATCTATCGTAACGATAATTGTACCTAAATCGCCCAAAACTACTGTACCTCAGATAAGGTCGCGACCCAACTACATTCTGAAAATAGATATATAAATCATGGTTATAATCAGATCCAAGAGAATTTTGGTCACAGTAATTGTAAAAACCCCGAAAATCTTTGGCATCTGTCGATGTATACGTAGGCCCAAAAAGATCGGTACGCACAGAGGAAGGTGAGAATGGCGAACTGCCATTATAGGGCCCTGTTTCCCCGGGGGCAGTCGGGAACTCGCCAATCAACTTTGGCGTCACAAAGTAGTAGGTGTCCAAATCCGAACGGTATGACAAAGCATTCCCTCTGACCGGATCGAACAAGCCAAAAAAATTTCTATGGTCGGAATACCCTATCCCGGTCACGACCTGATCGAACACCAAGCCCCGATCAACGGGAATCGTCCCACACCCTGGCGGCACGTCAGCGATCTGAATCGGCGTAGGGGTCGGCGTCGGTGTGGGAGTTGGCGTGGGTGATGGCGAGGGATTCGTCGACCCGGATCCATCCCCGCAAGCGCCGACCATCAGCACAGTCGCGCAAGCAACCAGAAATTTCACGCCGCACTTCATAACAAAGCCTCTATAATGCCAATCTGGCGCACAGTATATGTTATGATAAAGGTCAGTTCATAGCAGTATCCGACGATTCAGCGAAAAATTCATGGATTTGTTTGGTCCATTCCGGTTGTGCAACAGGATTTTCGGACTTTGCGGGCAAGCAAAGCCAGCCGGACAACCGCTTTGCCGGACCCATGAAATTTTGCTCCCCCATTGCAGAACAAACCATAAACCCCCATAAGCCCCGCATGACCCAGCTCGTCATCCGCCGGGGCCTTGAGGAGCCCGATACCTCCGGCAGCTTTGTGCCGCACAAGCCTGCGCGTCCGGAAAAGAGCGAGGCGGGGCGGGCGTTCCGGATTGTCAGCGAGTATCGGCCCGCCGGGGACCAGCCGACCGCGATTGCGGAGCTCGTCGCGGGCATTCAGGCCGATGACAAGACGCAGGTGCTTCTGGGGGTGACCGGCAGCGGCAAGACCTTTACCATGGCGCAAGTGATCGAGGCGACGCAGCGTCCGGCCTTGATCCTGGCCCCCAACAAGATCCTGGCGGCGCAGCTTTATGGCGAGATGAAGAGCTTTTTCCCCGACAACGCGGTCGAATATTTCGTCTCGTACTACGACTATTACCAGCCCGAAGCCTATGTCGCGCGCACCGATACCTATATCGAAAAGGAATCGAGCGTGAACGAGGCGATTGACCGGATGCGCCATTCGGCCACGCGCGCGCTGCTGGAACGCGATGACGTGATCATCGTCGCTTCGGTTTCGTGCCTCTATGGCATCGGCTCGGTCGAAACCTATTCGGCGATGATTTTTGACATCAAGGCCGGGACCAGCGCCGACCAGCGCGAGATCATCCGCAAGCTGGTGGCGCTGCAGTACAAGCGCAACGACGCCGCGTTCGCCCGCGGCAATTTCCGGGTGCGCGGGGATAATCTGGAACTGTTCCCCAGCCACCTTGAGGACACCGCCTGGCGGATCAGTTTCTTCGGGGACGAGATCGAAAGCATTGCCGAGTTTGATCCCCTGACCGGCAAGGCCGGGGCGAGCCTGAGCACGGTGCGGGTCTATGCCAATTCGCACTATGTCACCCCCGGCCCGACGATGCAGCAGGCGGCCGCAGCGATCCGGTTCGAACTGGCCGAGCGGCTGAAAGAGCTGGAGGCCGAGGGCAAGCTGCTGGAACACCAGCGGCTGGAACAGCGCACCAATTTCGATCTGGAAATGATCGCGGCAACCGGCAGCTGCGCGGGGATCGAGAACTATTCCCGCTTCCTGACCGGGCGCTTGCCGGGCGAGCCGCCGCCGACCCTGTTCGAATACCTGCCCGACAACGCGCTGCTGTTTGTCGATGAAAGCCACCAGACCGTGCCGCAGATCGGCGCGATGAGCAAAGGCGACCATCGCCGCAAGATCACGCTGGCCGAATACGGCTTTCGCCTGCCCAGCTGCATCGACAACCGGCCCTTGCGCTTTAACGAGTGGGACGCGATGCGCCCGCAGACCGTCGCCGTTTCCGCCACCCCCGGCAGCTGGGAAATGGAGCAGAGCGGCGGGGTGTTTGCCGAACAGGTGATCCGCCCGACCGGGCTGATCGACCCCCCGGTCACGATCCGCCCGGTCGAAGATCAGGTCCAGGACTGCATCGAGGAATGCCGCAAGGTCGCCCTGGCGGGCTACCGCACCCTCGTCACCACCCTCACCAAACGCATGGCCGAGGACCTGACCGAATTCATGCACGAGGCGGGCCTGCGCGTCCGCTACATGCACAGCGATGTGGAAACGCTGGAACGGATCGAACTGATCCGCGACTTGCGGCTGGGGGTCTATGACGTGCTGGTCGGAATCAACCTGCTGCGCGAGGGGCTGGACATTCCCGAATGCGGGCTGGTGGCGATCCTCGATGCTGACAAGGAAGGGTTCCTGCGCAGCGAAACTTCGCTGATCCAGACCATCGGCCGCGCCGCGCGCAATGTCGATGGCCGGGTGATCCTCTATGCCGACCGGATGACCGGCTCCATGGAACGCGCCATCGCCGAAACCGACCGCCGCCGCGAAAAGCAGCACGCCTACAATATCGAACACGGCATCACGCCCGAAAGCATCAAGCGCGACATCCACAACATCGTCGCCGATACCGCCAGCCGCGACGGGGTGCTTGTGGACATCGATGATGGCGAGCGAAACGAGCTCGTCGGCCACAACCTGCGCGGCTATATCGAGGAGCTGGAAGGCCGGATGCGCGCCGCCGCCGCCGACCTGGAGTTCGAAGAAGCCGGCCGCCTGCGCGACGAGATCCGGCGGCTGGAAGCGACCGAACTCGGCCTGCCCGAAGGCGAACGCGTCGCGCCCATCGTCGGCCGCTCTAACGAGGGCAAGCCCGGCACCCGCAAGGGCCGGTTCGGCCGGCAGGGCAAGACCAAGTGGGGGCGGTAAGCCGCTCGCGCCGCGCGGTCCTCGCCGGTGCCGCCGCGCTCGCCCTTCCCCTCCGCCTTCCCGCCATGCCGCGCACCGGGGTACGGCTGCGCACCGGGCTCGACCGCATTCTCGCCGACCCTGCCCCGCTCAAGGGCCAGCGCCTTGCCCTGCTGACTCACGACGCCGCGCTCAGTGCTGACGGGCGGCGCGGGGTGGATGCGCTGGCGGGGCTGCCGGGCGTGCAGCTGGGGGCGCTGTTCGCCCCCGAACACGGCCTGTCCGGCGCGGCGGCAGCGGGCGAGCATGTGGGCGACCTGCGCGATTCGCGCACCGGCCTACCCGTCTTCAGCCTTTACGGCCAGCGCAAGGTGCCCGAACCCGCACAACTGGCCGGGATCGACCTGCTGCTGATCGACCTGCAGGACGTTGGCCTGCGCTGCTTCACGTATGCCGGAACTGCCATGGCCGCGATTGTGGCGGCGTCTGCGGCAGGGGTGAAGGTCCTGGTGCTCGACCGGCCCAACCCGCTCGGCGGGCTGGTCTGCGAAGGGCCGATGCTGGAAAGCGGCGCGGCGTTCCACACCCCCGTCAGCGCCCTGCCGCTGCCCTATCGCCACGGCCTGACCCTGGGCGAACTGGCGCGCCACTTTGCCCCCGGCACCGCAGTTTCGCCGCTCGATGGCTGGACCCGCGCGATGGGCATCGGCATCTATCGCGAGGGCGGCCTGCCCTTCGCCGCGCCCAGCCCCAACCTGCGCAGCCCCGCCGCGATCCTTGCCTATGCCGCCACGGTGCTGATCGAAGGCACCAATCTGTCCGAAGGGCGCGGCAGCGCGGCCCCGTTCGAACTGATCGGCGCGCCGTGGGTGAACCCCGCCGCCCTCGCCCAAGCCATGACCCGCGCCCGCCTTCCCGGCGTGCATTTCGCCCCCGCGCGCTTTACCCCGGCAACGTCCAAGCACGCAGGCGCCCAATGCCACGGCCTGCGCCTGACCATAACCGACCCCGCCCGCTACCGCGGCTTCGCCACCGGCCTCGAACTCGTGTCCCAGCTCCACCGCCTCCACCCCGCCGAGTTCCGCTTCCTGCCCGGCCAGCCGCAGTTCTTCGACCTGCTTGCCGGGCGCACATGGGTGCGCGAGGGGATCGAAGCCGGACAAAACCGCGCCGCCATGCTGGCGCGGGCTGAGGCGGAGGTGCGGGGGTGGTTGCGGGAGAGTGCGGGGGCGCGGTTGTATCCTTAACTCCTCCGGTCCATCAGCTTGACAGGGTGTAAATACGTGCTTAAAGCATCTTTATGCATACTATTTCGGTATCTTTGGCGGTCTTTAAGGCACTTACAGAGCGTTTAACGTCTGATGATCAGACTTTCGATGACATTCTGCGTGATCTGCTACAGCTCGATTCGCCGCTCGAACCAGAGCAAGCTGGAGCGATACAAGGCGCTCTGCTCAATCAGCTGGCTCCATTGGTCGAAATGAGTTTGAAAATTCAACGAGGTGATGGGTTCGTCTCTCGGACTCTTCACCTGCCCAACGGAACTCAACTTCGCGCGAGGTACAAGGGTCAGATGTATCTTGCCAAAATCACTGATAACCAATGGTCGAGCAGCGACGGCTCGATCCAATCGAGTCCTAGCGCGGCGGCGAGAGCAATTACTGGAAATTCCGTCAACGGGCTCCGCTTTTGGGAGGCTATGAGGCCCAGCGACCGTAATTTTATTCGACTGGAAAAGCTCTTGTGATCCTCACCTTCGCCAAGACCCCGGCCAAAACAGAACGCATCTGGCAGGGCTTGCGAAGCGGACGTTTACCGCCTGACGTCCAGTCCCGTGCGCTCGACAAGCTCAAGGTTCTCAACCGCGCCAAGAGCCTCGACGATTTGCGCAATCCACCCAGCAATCAGCTTCATGAGCTCAAGCGCGACCGTGCCGGTCAACATTCCATTAGAATTAATGGCCAATGGCGTATATGTTTCCGATTCAAGGACGGAAATGCATACGATGTCGAAATCGCCGACTACCACTAACCCGGATTGGTTGCACAACAGCCATGCAGGGGAATTGCTGGTCTCCGAATTCATGGAGCCGCTGGGCCTGACGGTTGACGCCTTGGCGTCGGCACTCGGGATTGCGGCAGCGCGCCTGGGCGATGTGATCGGTGGCGCGAAGCCGATGGATGCCGAGCTGGACCTGCGGCTCGCGCGCTATTTCCGGATGTCGGAAGGCTTCTTTCTGGGCTTGCAGGACGATTACGAACTGCTCGAAGCCAAGCGCGCCTTGAATGGCGATCTGGACCGGATCGTGCCGCGCGCGGCCTGACCGTCCCCTAAAGCTTCCCGAACTGCGCTTCAAACCCTGCGACATCGCCAGCCGCGAGGTGCTTCGCCTGGGCGACCCAGTTGTCCTTGGCCGGGCGTCCGGCGAATGCGCCCAGTTTGCCGTCCAGTTCCGCCAAGGCGGCATCGTCGAGTGCGGCGATCTGGGCGTAGGTTGTCAGGCCCAGGGTTGGGAGCAGGGCCTGCAGCTTGGGGCCAAGGCCCTTGATCCGCGACAGGTCATCACCGGCATCGTTGGCGGCAGAGGTCTGGGCCGGGGTCTGGGTCGGGATCGGATCGGGGGCCACTTGCGGGGCAGCG
>NZ_MWLM01000048.1 GCF_002198665.1 Novosphingobium sp. B 225
TGGCAATAAATGGGCGACGCATCGGGCGGTATCTCCTGCAAGTTCCTGCAAGCAGATATAGATGCGCCGTCCTAATCCGGGGCAAAGGTGGCCTTGGGAAAGTTACGCAAAGCGGTGTTATTCAGGCAGTACGGCCCCGATCACGCAATGTGGAACTTTTGAGGCTCGGCATTTCCTCAAGCTGGCCTTCCTGCATGATCATCGCGCGGAACTCGTCGCGCTTTTCGTGGATGGAGGCGATGACGAAGCCCATCGGTACACCCAGGTCCACGAGCAGTGCTTCGGTCAGTTGCAGGCTGCTTTCCAGTGTCTGCGGCACGGCGGTGCTGGCCCCGGCGCGGTAGAGCGCGGCGGCATGATTGGCATCGCGCGCACGGGCCAGTACCGGCAGGTCGGGGCGGATCGCGCGCAGCTTGCGGGTCAGGCGCTTGGCCAGCACCGGTTCGTCCATGGTCAGCACCACGGCCTTCGCGGCATCGAGCCCCAGCTTGTCGAGCATGGCATCGCGGGTGGCATCGCCGAACATGACCGGAAAACCCTCGGCCCGGCCGCGCGTGACCTGGTCCGAATCGAGGTCGATCGCGACGAAGGGCTGGTCGTGGCGCTGCAGCATATCCGCGATCAGCCGCCCGACGCGGTCAAACCCGACGATGATCGTGTGCCCCTCTTGCGCCGCTTCGCGCACCGGGGGCAGCCCGGCGCGGTCAACCCGGTGCGCCAGCCAGCGCCCAAACACGGCGAGCAGCGGGGTCACGGTCAGCCCCAGCGCGGTAACGATCTGCCAGAACTGTGCGGCATCGGGCCGGATCAGGTTAACCGCCACGGCGCTGCTCAGCACGATCAGGGTGGTTTCGCTGGGACTGGCGAGCAGGATCCCGGCTTCGGTCGCGGTGGCAGTGCGCGTGCCGTGGAGGCGCAGCACCAGGGCCGTAACCAGCGCCTTGGCGGAAATCACCAGTGCGGCGGCCAGCAGCACTTCGCCCAATCGGTCCCAGACCAGGGCCAGATCCAGGCTCATCCCCACGGTCAGCAGGAATACGCCGAGCGCGAGGCCCTTGAACGGCTCGATCATTGCCTCAACTTCGCCGTGATATTCGGTCTCGGCGATCAGCAATCCGGCCACCAGCGCTCCGACGATGGGCGAAAGGCCCACCGCGCCGGTTACCAGAGAGGCCAGGATCACCACCAGCAGGCTGGCGGCCATGAACAGTTCCGGGCTCTTGGTCCGCGCTGCCTGGGCGAACAGCGCGGGCAGCAGGAAACGGCCAAAGCCGAGCAGGGCGACGATCACCAATGCGCCAAGCCCGAGCGTTGACAGGAATTCGCTCAGCCCCTGGCTCTCGTCCCCCCGGCCCATTGCGCCAAGCAGGAAGATGATCGGCACCAGCGCGATATCCTCAAACAGCAAAGTCCCCAGTGCCGCGCGGCCAACCGGCGTGCCGGTATCCGCAATCTTGAGCACCAGCGCGGTGGAGGACAGCGCCAAAGCCAGTCCCAGCGCCAGCGCAGTCGGCAACGAATTGCCCAGCGCCATCAGCACAATGGCGATCAGCAGCCCGCTGCCGAACAGCTCAATCGGCCCGATCCGGAAAATCGCCCGGCGCATCTGCCACAGCCGCTGGAACGACAGCTCCAGCCCGATTGAGAACAGCAACAGGACGATCCCGAAATCAGCAAACGGGGCCAGTCGCCCAGGATCGCTGATCGTGACATAGCGCAGCCAGGGATGATCGGCAGCGACCCCGCCCAGTGCAAACGGGCCGACCAGCACCCCGACCAGAATAAACCCGATCACCGGCGTAATCCGCAGCCGCGCAAACAACGGAATAACAATCCCCGCCGCGCCTAGAATCACCAGGGCGTCGCCCAGCGCGGAAGCAGGATTGAATGCGGTTGGCGTGGCCATGCAACCAGACTTAGGGGAGGGAGGCCCCGCTTGTCACCCTGTCTGTTGTTTGTGACGAAAGCACACTTGCTATGGCAGGGGTGCGGTTACATCATTCCCCGGAATGAGCAGGTTTGAAAGCAGGGGAGATCTATCATGACAGCGAGATATCTGGTCGCCAGCATTCTGGTTATGTCCGCAAGCGCAGGCATGGCTGCTCCTGCAGATCCGGCGGCAGTGCCGGTTGTAGCGCCGCAAGTTGTGCTTGAGCCGGTCGAGGCCCAAAAGGTGTCGGTATTTGATATTGCTACCGGGGAAATGAAAGAGGTCTATTGGGCGTCCCTTCCCGAAGCGCAGAAGAAGTCGCTGCTGAATTCGGCGGAGGCATTTGTTCAGCTGGCTCAGGTTGATACAACCGGCAAGATCTCGCTTTTGCCGCTTTCGGCAAGTTCGAGCAAAGGACGCTACCAGCTGATGTTTCGGTGGCAACAGTATCGCACCGAGGCGTGCAAGGCTGCACAGTCTGCCGCGGGAAGGATGCGGATCGGTGTGGGGCTGGAAATCATTGCTGACATCACCAACAAGAAGAACGGTGTGAACCTGGTCAACCTGGGCCCCCTGTCCATCTCCGCTGACAAGGGCGATGTGCAAGGTTCAATCACGATCAGGCAGATTGGTCTGGGAAGTTCATCCCCGACACTTGGTACTTACCTGACCAGATTTGACCTGACGCGTGACGGTGTAATCAAGGCCCTTGAAGCCGTGGCTGTGACCAAGGCCGTGCTGGAAAATGACAAGACCGTTCTGACGCCGCATTATCTGTCGATCACGGAAAGTTCGCCAGGTTCCTGCACCAGCAACCTGCCTGTGAACGTCAAGGTCAAGTTCTAGGGCTGAACCAAATGGAAAGGGCGGCCCCTCTGCCGGGACCGCCCTTTCCTTATCCAGCTGAAGCGGATCAGCCAGCCTTGGCCATTTCCGCTTCGAGGTTCTGCACGATCGCCTCGAAGAAACCTTCGGTGGTCAGCCATGGTTGTTCCGGGCCGATCAGGATCGCAAGGTCCTTGGTCATCTTGCCGCTTTCGACGGTATCGATGCAGACCTTTTCGAGCGTTTCGGCGAACTTCACCACTTCGGGCGTGCCGTCGAACTTGCCGCGATAGATCAGCCCGCGGGTCCAGGCGAAGATGCTGGCGATCGGGTTGGTGCTGGTCGCCTTGCCCTGCTGGTGCTGGCGGTAGTGGCGGGTAACGGTGCCGTGGGCGGCTTCGGCCTCAACAGTCTTGCCGTCCGGGGTCATCAGCACCGAGGTCATCAGGCCAAGCGAGCCGAAGCCCTGTGCAACCTGATCCGACTGGACGTCGCCGTCATAATTCTTGCAAGCCCAGACGAATTTGCCCGACCACTTGAGCGCCGAGGCGACCATGTCATCGATCAGGCGGTGTTCGTAAACGATCCCGGCGGCCTTGAACTTTTCGGCAAAGCCTTCGCTGTCGAACACTTCCTGGAACAGGTCCTTGAAGCGGCCGTCATAGGCCTTGAGGATGGTGTTCTTGGTCGAAAGGTACACCGGCCAACCCAGGCCGAGGCCATAGTTGAACGAAGCGCGGGCAAAATCGCGGATCGAATCGTCAAGGTTGTACATGGCCAGCGCCACGCCGCCCGAAGGGTACTGGAACACTTCTTCGTCGATCACGGTGCCGTCGTCGCCTTCGAACACCAGACGCAGCTTGCCGGGGCCGGGGACCACGAAATCGGTCGCCTTGTACTGATCGCCAAAGGCATGGCGGCCGACCACGATCGGATCGGTCCAGCCCGGGATCAGGCGGGGCACGTTCTGCATCACGATCGGTTCGCGGAACACCACGCCGCCCAGGATGTTGCGGATCGTGCCGTTGGGGCTCTTCCACATCTTCTTCAGCTTGAATTCCTCAACCCGGGCTTCGTCAGGCGTGATCGTCGCGCATTTCACGCCGACGCCGTACTGCTTGATCGCGTTGGCCGAATCGACAGTGATCTGATCGTTGGTTTCGTCACGCTTTTCGACGCTGAGGTCATAATACTTCAGGTCAATGTCGAGGTAAGGCAGGATCAGCCGTTCGCGGATCCACTGCCAGATGATGCGGGTCATTTCATCGCCGTCGATTTCGACAACGGGGTTTTTCACCTTGATCTTGGCCATCGCGGGGAGTCTCTCTTCCTGGGGATCAAAATTTCGCGCTGTCCCCTTAGCAGAGGCGCGGCGTTGCGCAAGTTCGGGCTGGACAGGGGGCGGGCGGGCGTCCTAGTCATTTAACCAACCGATTAAATCTTACCCGAGAGAGGAGCCATTTCCATGAGTGAAGCCCCCGAAATCCTGACCGAAGTCGAAGACGGCGTTCTGATCATCACGATGAACCGGCCCGAAGCGAAGAACGCGATGAACAAGGCCCAGGCCGAAGGCATCGCTGCCGCGCTCGACCGGCTGGATGCGGACAATGACCTGCGCTGTGCGATCCTGACCGGGGCAGGGGGCACGTTCTGTTCGGGCATGGACCTCAAGGGCTTCCTGCGCGGCGAACGCCCCTCCATCGAAGGGCGCGGGTTTGGCGGGATGACCGAATGGACTCCGTCGAAGCCCGTGATCGGTGCGATCGATGGCTATGCGCTCGCGGGCGGGATGGAACTGGCGATGAGCTGTGATTTGATCGTCGCCAGCGCGGGCGCGAAGTTCGGCATTCCCGAAGCCAAGCGCAGCCTGGCCGCCGCAGCCGGCGGCCTTATCAAGCTGCCCCGCCAGATCCCGCCGCGGATCGCGATGGAACTGGCGCTGACCGGCGATTTCATCGATGCCAAGCGCGCCTATGAATTGGGCTTCGTCAACCGCGTGGTCGAAGGCCCGGCGCTGGAAGGTGCCAAAGCGCTGGCGCGTGCAGTGGCGGAAAACGGCCCGCTGGCTCTGATCGCCTCGAAGAAGGTGATCCGCGAATCGCACACCTGGTCGGACGCTGAAATGTGGGCCAAGCAGGGTGAGATCGTGATGCCGGTTTTCGCCAGCCAGGACGCCCGCGAAGGCGCGGCTGCATTTGCTGAAAAGCGCAAGCCGAACTGGCAGGGGAAGTAAGGGATCAGATCCTTCCCATTTTCACGAAGTGCAAATGGGGAGGTGGCAGACGCCGAAGGCGGCTGACGGAGGGGTGCTGACGCGAGGGCGGAAACCCCTCCGTCTCGTCCTTCGGACGATCCACCTTCCCATTTGTGGCCTTCGCCAAAAATGGGGAGGAACACCCCGCAACGAAAAAGGCCCCGGGAAACCGGGGCCTTTTTGGTGAATGGTGGGCGTAGCAAGGATTGAACTTGCGACCCCTACGATGTCAACATAGTGCTCTACCACTGAGCTATACGCCCGCACCATTCAGGTTCCACCCGGGGCCGTCGCCCCGGGCAGGGGAGCGCCATTAGCCGGGCTCCCCCGGCTTGGCAAGACCTCAGATCGAAGCTTGTTGCTGCTGGCCGAAAATCCGTTCCACTTCCAGCACCAGATCGCGCAGATGGAAGGGCTTGGACAGCACTTTGGCCTGCGGCGCATCGCGGCTGGCCTTGAGGGTGACGGCCGCAAAACCGGTGATGAACATCACTTTGGTCTTGGGGCTGACTTCCGCGCAATGCTGGGCCAATTCGATCCCGTCCATTTCGGGCATGACAATGTCCGAAAGCAGCAAGTCGAAATGCTGTTCCTGCAACAAGGGCAGAGCGTGAGTCCCGCGATCGACCGCGACCACATCATAGCCCGCGTTCTGCAACGCACGCGCCAGATAGGTGCGCATTGCTTCTTCATCTTCGGCGAGCAGGATACGGATCATCGCGGGCCTTTCATGGCGATTCGACGTGGGCGCACCACCTAGTCGCGCGCCGGAGAAAGCTTGTACAACGAATGCGGTTAACAATCTCGTGCCGAATTGGTCCCGGCCCGCTTTGACACAGGCCGCTATCCGGGCCAGCCTTGGATCATGGAGCAAGCGCCGCCACGCCCCGCTGATTCGCCGCGCCGCACCGGTGGGGCGATTCCGGGATCTCCCGGCATCCCGGCCTTCTCGCTGACCCTGGTCGAACCTTCCGAAGTCCCCGTGCTGATCGCAGTACCGCATGCCGGGCGCGCCTATCCGGGCAGCTTGTTGGAACGGATGCGCCACCCCGGATCCGCCGCGCTCAAGCTGGAGGACCGGTTTGTCGATCTGCTGGGCGAACGCATGGCCCGTGCGACCGGAGCAGCGCTGCTGGTGGCCCATGCGCCGCGTGCAATGATCGATCTGAACCGCGCGATCGAGGATGTCGATTGGGACATGTTCGCGCGGGGCAAGCCTGACAGCGTGGGCAGCTATACCCCTGGTCTGCGGGCGCGCAGCGGCCTTGGCCTGATCCCGCGCCGTCTGCCGGGGCTAGGAGAGCTGTGGAAGCGGCGCCATGACGAAGAGGAATTGGCGGCGCGGATTGCCGGCATCCACGAACCTTACCACGCCTGCCTGCACGAAACGCTGGAACACTTGCGCGATCGCTGGGGGGCGGCGCTGTTGCTCGATCTGCATTCGATGCCGCCGTTGGGCCTGCGCGGCGGCCTGCCTGCGCCTGAATTCGTGCTGGGGGACCGGTTTGGACAGACCTGCACCGGCAGCCTGATCGGCAGCTGCTTTAGCTATTTCAGCGAAATGCGGCGCGGAGCGGCGCACAACCGGCCCTATGCCGGTGGCTATGTGCTGGAACGCCACGCCCGTCCGCGTGAAGGGATCCATGCGGTGCAGCTGGAGATCGACCGGTCGAGCTATCTGGATCACCGTCTGGCCGAACCCGGAGCCGGGTTGGCGTCGATGGCCGCGCTGCTGACCGGGCTGGTCCGGCGGCTCGCCGGGGAAGTGGCTGAACTCGGGCGACTGGCTCAGGGCCGCGATTGGGCCCAGGCGGCCGAGTGAACCGCCCATAAAAAACCACCTCGTGCAAGCAGCACGAGGTGGCCAAGGTTCAGGGAGGAGGTGCACAAAGTGCACCAGGTTTCACCAGCGCCATGAGGGAAGCCCCGGCAAAACCAAGAGAAAGATATACCCGCTGCCCCGATGTGGCAAGCCCCGACCTGGGGCCGGGGCTGCGCATACGAATTCAGCTGCCGAAACGGCGGCAAAGGGTCAGTTTACGGTCGCTCCCACCGCCGCAGCGGCGGCGTTGGCTTCTTCAACCGTGATCGGGCCCTTGCCCTGCTGGACCTGCCGGGCAAACACCTCGGTCATGTGGTCAAGCGAGAACAGGTGGGCAAAGATCAGCGCCAGCATGCCGTTCTGGTTCAAGCTGCGCAGGGTATCACCGCGCAGATCACGCAGCTTTTCCTGATCGACCATCTTGAAGCCGCGATAGATGAACGGCTGTTCGAAACCGGCCTGCTGGATCGTGACTTCGCCGTCCATCAGCAGGTTGTGCTTCACCAATTCGTCAACGAAGGCCTGAGTGCGGAACCCGGCTTCTTCGAAGTTGCGGCAGAAATCGAGCGTTGCCTTGCACTGGTCGCTCGGTTGGTCGCCGTCAAACAGGGCGGTGCCTTCGTCGAAATCGCCCAGCAGGTCGCTGGTCGGATCAAAGCACAGCGACAGGTCTTCGCTTTCGGGTGCCAGCTTGGCCAGCATGAAGGGATAGCGGCGCACATAGGCCGGAACGTAAGCCTGCTGCAGCAGGTTGCCTTCATCATCGACAAAGGTGTTCACGCCTTCGTTCAGGCCCATCAGCGCCAGCGGAACCGGCTGATCGCTGGCCGAAAAGACCACAGGATAGGTCCGGCCGGCATGGACGAATTCTTCGGCGGTGAGCGGCACAGCATGCTGGCCGACCAACCAGGTGGCGTGATCGGTGGTCCGGCTCTTCCAGGCGGCATGATCGCGGCTGTTAAGCGGCATCAGGTCCTTGTAGAACAGTGGCAGGTTGGCGGCTTGCGGCGCGCTGGCCATGAATCTCTCTCCAGAAAATTACGAAAACGACGCGAAAGGCGCGGCTTTAGGGCTTGGCGGCGCTTGGCGCAAGTGCCACCAGCTTGCCCGGATTGAGCAATTCCAGCGGATCGAGCGCCGCCTTGATCTGGCGCATCAGGCTGAGCGTGACCGGATCGCCCAATCGTTCCAGTTCCGCGCGCTTGAGCTGGCCGATCCCGTGCTCGGCGCTGATCGATCCGTCCCATTGCGCAACCAGATCGTGAACCCGGCGGCTGATCGCCTTGCCGGCGCCCGCCTCCCATTCGCCGCGCGTCGATCCGGGTGGCGCAATGACGTGAAAGTGGATGTTGCCATCCCCCAGATGGCCAAACCCGACAGCATGGGTGCCCGGATATTCCGCCTCGATCGCGGGCACGGCCATGTCGAGGAAATCGGGCATGCGCTCAACCGGGACCGAGATGTCGTGCTGCATCGCCGGGCCTTTGGCGCGCTCGGCCGCGGCCACGCTTTCGCGGATCAGCCACATGGCCTCGGCCTGGGCTTCGCTGGCGGCGATTGCGGCGTCTTGTACCAGGCCGCATTCGAACGCGGCTGCAATCATCGTCTCGGCGGATTCGCGCAGCGTAGCGGCGCTGGCGGCATCGGCCACGACCTCGATCAGTGCATGCCAGGTGTGCGGCGCTGACAGGGGGGTACGCGCGGCCGGGACATGGTCCAGCACCGCATCGAGGCAGCTTTGCGGCAAAACCTCGAACCCTTCCATCGCTTCTCCCATTGCGGCTTCGCAATGCAGCAGCAGTGCCCGCGCTGCGGTGATCGAGGACAGGCCTGCCCAGATCACCACACGCTCTGCCACCTGGGGTACCAGCCGCAGGGTTGCGGCAGTGATCACACCCAGCGTGCCCTCGCTGCCGATGAACAGTTGTTTCAGGTCAAACCCGCGATTGTCTTTCTTGAGCGGGGTGAGGGCGCTCCAGATCTCGCCGTCAGGCAAGACCGCTTCCAGCCCCAGCACCAGCGCGCGCATCGATCCGTGGCGCAAGACCTGCGTACCGCCGGCATTGGTTGAAACCAGTCCGCCGACAGTGGCCGATCCCTTGCCCCCCAGGGTCAGCGGAAACCGCAGGCCCTGTGCTTCTGCAGCCTCATGCAGGACCTGCAGGACCACGCCGGCTTCACAGGTTGCCTGCCGCGCCTGCACATCGACACTGCGGATCGCGTTCATCCGGCGCAGCGAGAGGATTACCGCCGCGCCGCTATCATCCGGTGTTGCCCCGCCAGACATCCCGCTGTTCCCGCCTTGCGGCACGATCGGGACCCGGTGCGCGCGGCACAGGCGCACCAATGCCGCAACTTCTGCCGTATTGGCAGGCGCCGCAAGGGCAAGTGCGGCGCCGGTGAAACGCCCGCGCCAGTCGGTCAGCCAGGGGCTTACCAGATCGGCATCACGTGTCAGGCCGCGCGGGCCCAGCAGAGCGGCAGCTTCGGTCAGAAATGCGTCGGGGGAGGAGTTCATCTTGGCCTTGCCTATGCCACAGACCGGGGGACTGTCGCCAGACCCTTGCGGTTTGCCCGCCTGGCGGGTTAAGCGGTGGTTCAACGATTGGGGTTATGACACGGGGCGATGCACCCAGCTTTTCACTTGCTTGCGCCATTAGCGTTGCTTGTTCCGGCCGTTGCCGCTGTGGCCGCCGTGGACGCGGCTGCGCCTGTGGGCAGCAGCGGGATCGGGGTGCCGGTGGTTGCCCCGATGCCGGTCTCGTCGGCTGAGCAGGTGCGCGTGGAACAGCGCGTGACGATCCGGATCAGCCCGCGGGCGGCGCCCATGCCGATGATGCCTTCGGCAATGTTTGCCGAACCTGATTTTGGCGGGGGCACCCGGATCATCGAACGCAAGATGGGCAAATGCCTGCCATTGGGGGCGATCGCGGGGGTTTCTCCTTCGTCAAAGAACAAGTTGCTGCTGCTGCTGCGCGATAACCGCGTGGTTAGCGCCACGCTGGACAAGGATTGCCTGGGCCGCGATTTCTATTCCGGCTTCCTGGTGGCCCGCAACGCCGACGGGATGGTCTGCACCGGCCGCGACGAATTGCTCGCCCGCAGCGGAACCAAATGCAAGGTCAACGGCTACAAGCAGCTGATCGAAGTGGAAGACTGAATCCGGTTTCCTTGACTTTCCGGCGCATTTCCGCGTAGGGGCGCGCATTCGTGCGAGGCAAGCCTTGCTCGGAGCCGGCCGCCTTGCGGTGCGCCGTGTCCCTCCTTTCCGGAAATTTGTAGCAAGCCTATGCCATTTGCCGATCTCGGCCTTTCACCTGAACTCGTCGCCGCGGTCCGCGACAAGGGTTATGACACGCCCACGCCGATCCAGGCCCAGGCGATCCCGCAGGTGCTGATGATGCGCGATCTGATCGCCATCGCCCAGACCGGGACCGGCAAAACCGCCAGCTTTGTGCTGCCGATGATCGACATTCTGGCCCATGGCCGCCGCCGGGCGATGATGCCGCGCAGCCTGATCCTTGAACCGACCCGCGAACTGGCCGCCCAGGTGGCCGAGAATTTCGAGGCTTACGGCGTCAACCATGATCTCAAGATGGCGCTGCTGATTGGCGGCGTGCAGATGGGCGATCAGGTCAAGGCGCTGAACGAAGGTGTGGACGTGCTGATCGCCACCCCCGGGCGGCTGATGGATCTGTTCGAACGCGGCAAGATCCTGCTGACCGGCTGCGATTTGCTGGTGATCGACGAGGCGGACCGGATGCTCGACATGGGGTTTATCCCCGATATCGAAACGATCTGTTCCAAGCTGCCGACTACCCGCCAGACCTTGCTGTTCAGCGCGACCATGCCGCCGCCGATCAAGAAGCTGGCCGACAAGTTCCTCAGCAATCCCAAATCGATCGAAGTGGCCCGGCCGGCCACCGCCAACATCAACATCGCCCAGCACAAAGTGAAGGTCGATGCGCGCAAGAAGCGCGACGTGCTGCGCCACCTGCTGCGCACCGACAACGTTTCAACCGCGATGATCTTTTGCAACCGCAAGACCACCGTGCGTGATCTGGCCAAGAACCTGAAGCAGAACGGTTTTGCAGCTGGTGAAATCCATGGCGACATGGACCAGCCCGCCCGCATTGCCGAGCTTGACCGCTTCAAGGACGGCACGATCAACATCCTGTGCTGCTCTGACGTGGCCGCGCGCGGGCTGGACGTGAAGGGGGTGAGCCACGTGTTCAACTTTGACACGCCATGGCACCCGGATGACTATGTCCACCGCATCGGCCGCACCGGCCGCGCCGGGGCAACGGGCCGGGCTTTCACATTCGTGACCGATGCCGATATGGAAGCGATCGAGAATGTCGAGAAGCTGACCGGCATGAAGATCCCGGTGTTCGACATTGCCGCCGACAAGGCCGATGTGCCCCCGGAGGTGAGCGAGGACCACGAAGAAGGTGCGGCCCCGCGTGAAGCCCGGCCGCGCCGTGAACGCGCACCGCGTGCGCCCCGCGAGGAACGCGCGCCGCGTGAAGCGCGCGCTCCACGTGAAGCGCGGGCTCCCCGCGAAGAACGGGCACCGCGTGAAGATCAGGCCCCGCGCGAAGAGCGCGCCCCCCGTGCCGCCGAACCGCGCCGCGAACGCCGCCGCGACGGCGACGATGGCCCCAGCGTTCCAGGTGAATGGAACGGGCCGGTTCCTGGATTCCTTGGCGTTTCAGCACTTTAAGGCCGTTTGTTCAAAATCTGGCCCGCTTCCCGCGCAACCGGGAAGGGGCTAAGGTTACAAAGGTCACAAAGGTCACAAAGGTCACAAAGGTCACGCGGAATCGCGGTTTTGCATTGTGTGACCTTCGTTGAAATTGGCCGCTTTTCATCTGTTGAACCGCACGGATCATTCCAGATCGCGGTGATGTAGGAAAGTTTTTTCGAGAGCCATGAACCGGCCGTTCCCGCCATCCCCAATGCGGGTGGGATCACGGGGACGCCGTTAACGAACCTCGCTCTGAGGTCGGCCACGGCCCGGCCTTCCTGACCATTCGCACCAAAGAAAACGGGCCCGCCCCAAAGGGGGCAGGCCCGTCATCCGGCCGCGGCCTGCGATCAGAAGCGGAAGCTGATCGAAGCGCGGTAGGCCTGGTTCTTGATATCGTCCCGGCCGATCGTGGTATCGGCGCTGAGCGAAAGGTTGACCTTGCCGGTGGCGATGGTCAGCCCGCCGCCCAGCTCGGCCCAGTTCTTGTCCTGTCCGCCCAGGCCAAAGGTGACCATCGGCCCCGGCATGGCCGAAGCGAAGGCACCGTCGAACATGATCGGGTTGGTTTCGAATTCATGCACCCAGTTGGCGGTCAGGAACGGACGGAACTTGCCCTTTCCGGCCAGATCCAGACCCAGGCGTGCCTGAATGCTCTTGAAGTCGGCCCGGTCGAACACCATCGCGGTCGGCCCGCCGGTTTCAAGGCTGCGCCCGAAATCGATCCGGCTGGCGCGCAGGCCAACATGCGGGGTAACCGCGAAGTTGCCCTTGCCCAGGTTGGCACCCAGGTTGACTTCCGAAGACAACGCCAGGGCATTGTCGCTCGACAGCAGGGTATAGGGCGTGCCCGGCAGGTTACCCATCCGGCTGGTCTTAGAATGGTACTGACCCGCCGACATCTGCGTGTCGAGGTAGATCTTGCCCCAATTGTACTTGGAGTAGAGCGTACCCTGAATCACGTTGCCGGTGACGCTGCCCGGTGCCCCGGCGGTCAGCCCGTCAAGGTCGGTATAGGTCAGCGCAAAACCGACATGGCCGTTATCGCCCACTTCGGTTTCGATCCCGCCCGAGATGTACCAGCCATCGAACTGGTCATTGCCGGAACGCGGCAGGGCGGTGGTCATCGGCGCGCTTTCACCGTCGATATAGCCACCCGCCAGGAACGCGCTCATCGTTTCGGGCAGCTTGCCCGATTCGCTGGCAACCTCAGCCTCACCGCTAGCTGCGCCGAAGCCGCCCAGGCTGTTCACGCCCGGCATCTGCAGGTTCCCGCGCAGGCGGTTCTGGATCATCGCCGTGGTATCGGCCGGGCGGCCGTAATAGGCGATGGTCCCGCCGGTGCCACCATCTTCCAGACCAGCCAGACGCTGGCGGATCAGGCGCGAGCTGTTGTCCAGCGCCATGGTGCCAAGCGATGAACGCAGCGTTTCGGTGCGCGGGGCCAGAGCATCAAGCGTGGCGCGGATGGTTCCGGCATCCTGCAGATCGAGCACCGCGAGGATATCACCCACCTTGCCGCTGGCGCGGCCCGTGTCGAGCAGGGCGGCATAGGCGCGCTGCACCGGCGAGGTGGTGTCGATCACGCTGGAGTAGGCTGCCGCATCAATCCGCAGCTGCACGGCATTGGCCGAATAGAGCACGGTCGGCTTGAGGATCGCGCTCAGCGCGTTGGCGGAGCTGAACGTGCCCGTCACTCCACCAGCCGAGGTGAGGATGGTGTAGAGATCGTTCGCACGGATCGCCGAACCGGTCGCCCCGCTGACCGCCAGCACGCCGCCGACATTGGCCGTGCCGGTGGATGCACCGTTGGCAACCACGGCGATCCGGTCAGAAACGCCGTTGTTGAGCAGGTTGACGAAGTAGTTGCTACCCGATGCCATCACCAGGTTGCCGCCGATCGTCAGCGTGCCTGTGGTGGTGGTGGTGCCGGGGGCAAACTGGCCCAGCACGCTGGTCAGGAACGGAGCGTTGATCCGGCCCGAGCCCAGCAGGGCGCCGCCCAGCAGGCTGTAATCGCCCAGCGAGGTCAGCGTGCCGTTGACGGTGACCGTCCCGGCCAGCTGGTTGGTGCCCATCAGCGTGGTCAGCGTAGCGCCGCTGGCCACGTTGAGCCCGGCGGCGGCGGTGCCGATGGTCAGGCGGTCAATCGTGATGTTCGCGCCCGACAGCGTGGTGGTGCCAGCTGCGGCCAGGGTCACGTCATAATACTGACCGGCAGTAGAGGTGGTACGCACCGGATCGACATTGTTCGGCACAAAGTTGCTGGCACCGGGCAGGCCATTGGCCAGCGTAGGTGCCGGGGCAGCGACGCCCTGGATGGTTGCCTGCGATTCGAGCACGACATCACTGAAGCCGGCATCCGAAATGCCCTGAGCGCCCGAGATCGAGGTAACGGTGGTGTTGCCGGCATTGTTCGATGCCGTCCCGATCGGTCCGCCCGTGATCGTTTCGACCCCGGTCTTGGTGTCATAGCAATCGCTGACCGAGGGCGTCTGGAAGCAGATCTGGCCGAAATCGCCCGAAGTGCCATTCTTCTGGTCACCAGTGGTGGTCGGCAGGCCATTGACCAGCGAACCGCCCGACAAAATGGTATAGGCCGGATCCAGCGTGGTCACCCAGCGGGTGGGGTCGGTCCAGGAACCGTCGCCGGCCTTGGCGCTGACATAGTGATACGGGTTGTTGGCCGCGACCCAGTCCCAATAGAGATAGAGCGGCTGGTAGAAGCTGACCGCACCATAGCTGTAGGGCGCCGCGCCACTGTAGAACCGTGAATAACCGCCCGACAGCACGCCTGCGACAACCTGCTTGGAGAAGTTCTGCAGGATCAGCGGGCCACCCGAATCGCCCGGTGCCGTGATCCCTTCGGTCGGCGTGGTGCCGCTGAAGCGGGCATTGTCACGGAAAGCGTTGAAATCGAACGGGCTCGCGCCGGAAACGCCGCGGCGCGGATCGTCAAAGTCCATGAAATAGAGGTTCTGCGACAGGCCCGAAGGGGTCTCGCCGAACAGGAAGGCTTCGAACGTATCGAGATCGGTCAAAGCGCCGATCATGTTTTCAGCCGAACGGCGACGGAAATCCGAACCACCGGTCTGACCGGTCTGGCCGGTGCCGATCCCGCCATAACCAGTGATCTTGACGTTATAGCCGGTACCGCCCGCAGTGATCGTGCCCGGATCGGGCAGCGGCGAGAACAGCAACGCCCAGCTCGGCACATTGGCGGCCGGTGTATCGAGCGTGGCCATGGCGACGTCGCCATACAGGAAGCTGCGAGCCTCAGGTTCCAGCGAATAGGGATTATAGACCACGAAGTTGGAGTTATAGAACGCCTGAGCCACGTTGGTCTGGAACTTGCCAGCGCCGCCCGGGCCGCCAACCAGCCAGCGGACCAGTTCGTCAGTCTGGCCTGCGGCATTGGCGCGGGTGCTTGCTTCAAAGCCAAAGCCGATGGCCGTTCCGCCCGATCCGGCGCCATAGGCCGTGTTGGGGCGCGTGTTGACGCAGTGCGCGGCGAAGATCACTGTGCGCGGGTTGATCAGCGTGGCGGTGCACAGACCAACGAAGCCGCCGCCCGAATCAACGATCATCTGGCCAACGCCATTGACCCCCAATGGGTCGCGGGCGGTAATGGTGGTGCCAGGGTTGGAAATCAGGATCGAGGGATCCGGCGCACTGACCTGGACAAGGTTGGGAGCCTGAGCTTCCGGAGCGACGGCTTCAAGCGTGGTCGACAGTTGCGGTTCGGGCAGGGTAATCGCCGTCAGGCCCGCGCCCTGCGCTTCGGGAGCGACCGCGGTGAGCGGCGCATCGGCTGCAAAAGCCGGCTGGGACAGGGCTGACAGGGCAATGGCGCTGGTGGCAAGCAGACGAACCCGATTGGTAACCGGCGCGCGGAACAGGTTTTTCATGGTTTGGAAGACTCCCTTGTTGGGATGAACTTGCCTTAACTGGCGAACAAGACAAGTCAGTTTGTTCACTGATTATTAATCAGTCTCAAACCGTATCAAGTTGACAACAGTCTTGCGCAAAAGCCTGATAAGTCCGCAATAAAATTAGGTCCGCCGGGCGGTGCAGCCGCGCATTGCGGACCGGATTGACAGAATCGGGACATCTCCCGGTCAGAAACCGGCGATCAACCTGCCTCTGCCAGTTTGACGAAGCTGTCGATCACCCGCTTGGCACCAGCGCTTTCGAAGTCAATTTCCAGCTTGTTGCCTTCCTGCGCGGTGACCGTGCCATAGCCGAACTTGTCGTGGAACACCCGCGCGCCAAGTGCGATGTCCCCGCGCGGCTTGGCGGCGAAGCTGGCGGCAGAGCGGGTCGCTTCAGGCAGGCGGCGCGGGGCGGGGTCATAGCTTTGCGCGGCGGCGCGCTGCCAGCCGGGGCCGCGACTGGCCGCGCGGTCGGCGTGATCGCGGGCGACATGAGCAAAGGGATCATCGCGCTCGCTCCACTGCGCGCGCCACAGTGAAGCTCCGCCCGAAAGCGTACTTTCCTGCTCGATATGCGCCTCGGGCAGGTCGGCGATGAAGCGGCTGGGGATCGAGCTGGTCCACTGGCCATAGATCCGCCGGTTGGAAGCATGCAGGATCGTGCAGCGCCGCCGGGCGCGGGTGATCGCCACGTAAGCGAGGCGGCGTTCCTCTTCCAGACTGGCCAGCCCGCCTTCATCCAGCGCGCGCTGGCTGGGAAACACGCCTTCTTCCCAGCCGACCAGAAACAGGTTGTCGAATTCCAGCCCTTTGGCGGCATGGATGGTCATGATCGTGACCTTGTCGACATCGTCGGCCTTGTCATTGTCCATCACCAGACTGACGTGCTCAAGGAAATCGCCGAGCGTTTCGTATTCTTCCATCGCGCGGGCCAGTTCGGACAGGTTTTCCAACCGTCCGGCGCTTTCGGCGGTCTTCTCGGCCTGCAGCGCGGCGGTGTAGCCGCTTTCATCCAGCAGCACGCGGACCAGTTCTGCGGGCGAGCTGGTCTTGGCCAGATCGCGCCAATGCGCCACGCTGCGCATGAAATTCAGCAGAGTGCCGCGCGCGCGGGCGGGCAGTTCATCACTGTCAGCAATTTCCACCGCCGCCAGGCTCAGCGGCACGCCGCGCGCGCGGGCGTGGCGGTGCAGCTTTTCCAGCGTCTTGTCACCCAGACCGCGCTTGGGAGTATTGTAGATCCGCTCAAACGCCAGATCGTCGCTCGGCTGCGCGATCAGGCGCAGATAGGCGAGGGCATCGCGGATTTCGGCGCGTTCATAGAACCGGAAGCCGCCGATGATCTTGTACGACAGGCCGATCGCGATGAAGCGGTCTTCGAATTCACGGGTCTGGTACTGGGCGCGGACCAGGATCGCGACCTGGCTGAGCAGCGCGCCTTCGCGTTCCAGCCGCTCAATCTCTTCGCCCACCCGGCGCGCTTCTTCGGGCGCGTCCCACACGCCGATCACGCGGACCTTGTCGCCGCCGTTGCGTTCGGTCCACAGCGTCTTGCCCAGCCGCTGGCTGTTGGCGTCGATCAGGCCGCTCGCGGCGGCGAGGATATCCGGGGTGGAGCGATAGTTCTGTTCCAGCCGGATCACTTTGGCACCGGGAAAATCCTGTTCGAACCGCAGGATATTGGCCACTTCTGCGCCGCGCCATGAATAGATCGACTGATCGTCATCCCCCACCACACAGATGTTCTTGTGACCCTGGGCGAGCAGCCGCAGCCACAGGTACTGGACCTGGTTGGTGTCCTGATATTCGTCAACCATCACATATTTGAAGCGCCGCTGGTACTGTTCCAGCACATCGCGATGCCCGCGCAGGATGTTGAGCATGTGCAGCAGCAGATCACCGAAATCGCAGGCGTTGAGCGCTTTCAGCCGGTCCTGATAAAGCCGGTAGAACTTCTGCCCCTGGCCATTGGCATAGCTTTCGTTCTCGCCCGCATCCAGCTCTGCCGGGCCAAGGCCCTTGTTCTTCCAGCGATCAATGCACCCGGCCAGCTGGCGCGCGGGCCAGCGCTTGTCATCCAGCCCTTCGGCCTGGATCAGCTGCTTGAGCAAGCGCAGCTGATCGTCGGTATCGATGATCGTGTAGTTCGATTGCAGCCCGACCAGTTCGGCATGGCGTCGCAGCAGCTTGGCCGCGATCGAATGGAACGTGCCGAGCCACGGCATTCCTTCAACCGCCGGACCAACCAGATGGCCGACGCGTTCCTTCATTTCCCGCGCGGCGCGGTTGGTGAAGGTGACGCAAAGGATCTCGCTTGGCCAGGCGCGGCGGGTGCGGATCAGGTGCGCGAGCCGGGCGGTGAGCGCGGCGGTCTTGCCCGTGCCCGCCCCGGCCAGCATCAGCACAGGCCCTTCGGTCGCCAACACGGCTTCGCGTTGCGGCGGGTTCAAACCGTCGAGCAAGGGGTCGGGCGCGGCGCCGGACAGGGATTCGGGAGAAGCGGACACGCGCGAACAACTAGGGAACATGTTGGTCCGGCGCAAGGGCCGCAGGATTGACAGCGCACAGTCAAACGGCAAGTCAGCATATCCATGCATCCGATCCGCCAAAACGCCCGCATCCTGACCGCCGCGCTTGTTGGCACGGCAGTCGAATTCTATGATTTCTACGTCTATGCGACGGCGGCGGCGCTGGTGTTCGGGCCGCTGTTTTTCCCGGCGGAAAGTGCTGCCGCGCAGTCTATGCTCTCGTTCATGAGCTTTGGTCTGGCCTTTCTGGCCCGGCCATTGGGGGCGATTGCCTTTGGCCATTACGGAGACCGGATCGGCCGCAAGAGCACGCTGGTCGCGTCCTTGCTGCTGATGGGGCTATCGACGCTGCTGATCGCATTCCTGCCCACTTATGCCATGGTCGGCTGGGTAGCCCCGTTGCTGCTGTGCGTCTTGCGGTTCGGGCAGGGGTTCGGACTGGGCGGCGAATGGGGCGGGG
>NZ_MWLM01000049.1 GCF_002198665.1 Novosphingobium sp. B 225
TCGTGACGCTCCAGCCGAGCGTCACGATGGCTGGACCCCCGAACGCCAACGCCAGTTCTGCGAGACATTGGCCGAATGCGGCAGTGTTGAACGCGCCGCGGCAGAGGTCGGCATGTCGCGTGAGACGGCCTATCGCCTGCGCCGCCGGACCAGCGGGCGCGCTTTTGCCCTGGCCTGGGACGCCGCCTTGCTGCTCGCCCGGCAGCGGATGATCGACGATGTGATCGACATGGCCTTTGACGGATCGATCGAGCGCCACTTTCGCGATGGCAAGCTGGTGCTGGAAAAGCGCCGCCGCGATCCGCGCGCGCTGCTGACCACGATCGAACGGCTCGGTTCGAACAAGGCGCTGGGCACGCCCCCGGCCAAGGCCGTGGCAGAGGACTTTGAAGAGTTCCTCGACTGCATGGAGGATGATTACCAGCACCGCCGGGGCGAAGCCGCCGAATTCATGCAGATCCGCGCGGATTCCGGCAACATGATCACCAAGCCCAGCCTGGTCAGCGCCCAGTTCCAGCTGCGCGAGGCATTGGATGCGCTGCGCCGGGGCGGGTGAGGAGGGCATTGCTGCCGCACGGCCCCGGCGAACGGGTTATCCTTGAAAATCAACGAAGGTCACACAGTTCAAAACAGCGATTCCGCGTGACCTTTGTGACCTTTGTGACCTTTGTGACTTTCGCTCAGGCCGGAGCCCGCCGTTCGCGCAGCAGCACCCACAGCACCCCGGCCGCCACCAGATCGAGCGCGGCCAGCGCCACGAACAGCGGGTTATAGCCGAACTGGTCCGCGCTTTGCCCGATCAGCAGGGTGAACAGCATCCCCCCGATCCACGCTGCGGTGCCCGCCATGCCGCTGGCGGTGCCAACGGTGCGGCTTTCGAACACATCGGCGCACAGCGTGATCAGCGCGCCGTTGAGCATCTGATGCGCGAACCCGCCAACGCAGAACAGGGCAATCGCCATGCCGGGTGACGTGGCCAGGCCAATGCAGGCCGGCCCGACCATGCACAGCGCGCCCAGCGTCATGGTGACCTTGCGGGAGCTGAGCAGCCCGGCTCCGCGCCGCATCAGCCAGGGTGGCAGCAACCCGGCGGCGAGACTGCCAAAGTCTGCCGCCAGGAACGGCAGCCAGGCCCACAGCGCAATGCTCTTGAGGTCCAGCTTCCAGACCGCGACCAGATAGAGCGGGATGAAGAAGTTGAAAGTCTGCCAGGCCGGTTCGGACAGGAACCGTGGCACCGCGATGGCCCAGAAGCTGCGGCTTTGCAGCACGGCCTTGCGGGTGGCGGGCTTGCCCGGCAGCTCCTGATCGGGTTCGCCCGCAATCAGGGCCCGTTCACCGGGGGACAGGGCAGGATGATTGTCAGGGTCACGGTAGCCCCACCACCACAGCAGCGCCCAGGCCAGGCTGAGCGCGCCGGTGACCACAAAGGCCGCCTGCCAGTTCCACGCCAGGATGCAGAACGCGACCAGCGGCGGGGCGATCATGTTGCCCACGCTGGTGCCCATCTGGAACAGGCTGGTCGCCAGCGGCCGTTCGCGGCTGGGGAACCACTGCGACACGGTCTTGGCCCCGGCCGGGATCGCCGCTGCCTCGGTCGCGCCCAGCAGCGCACGGAACGCGGCCAGGCTTTGCCAGCCAGTGGCCAGGCCATGCGCCATGTTGGCAAAGGCCCAGCCGAGCGCAAACAGGAAGAACCCCAGCCGCGTGCCCAGCACGTCGAGCAAGCCGCCTGCGACGGTTTGCATCACGGTGTAGCTGGCCTGAAACGCCAGCACGACCCAGCTGTACTGCTCGGTCGACATCGCGAACTCGCTCTTCAGCGTCGGCGCGGCGACGGACAGGGTCGACCGCGCAAGGTAGTTGAGCACCGTCCCCAAAGTGACCAGCCCGATGATCCACCAGCGCAGCTTGCCCTTCATCGCATCCTCCCCGTGTTCGCCGTATCTATCAGAAAAAATGGCCGGACACCCAAAAGATGCCCGGCCAGAGGGTGGAACTGTTTGTCCGGATCAGCCGCCGAAAGCGTACTGCAGCTTGATCCCGAAGAACCGGTCGCTGTCGCGCGGACGGACCTGATAGATCACGTGCGCCGGGTTGGTCACGCCGCCGCCAAGGGTGGCGAAGCCATCGCTCAGCCCGGCGGCATAATGCGTGTCGAACAGGTTGTTGACGAACAGCGTCGCCTTGACCGGCCCAAACTCGCCGCCAATGCTGGCGTTGAAGATGCCATAGGCCTTCTGCTCAAGCAGCGGATTGCCCAGCAGGTCGAAGTTGACCGTGCTCTGGTGCTGATAGCCCAGCGTCAGCGTGCCCTTGTTATCGCCGCCCAGCGGGAAATCGGCATTGGCGCCCAGCGCGAACTTGAACTTGGGCGAGTTCGGCAGCGCCGCCCCGCTGCGGTCCTGGAACGCACAGAGCGAACGCGGCGCAGCGGCCGTGGCGGCCGGGGCCGAGGTGCAGCCCGCGGCGAGCACCGAGGCACTGCCGTTCCAGGTTGCCCCGGTCTGATCCGGATAGCCCTGGGCACCGGGGAACGCGGTCATCTTGGCGTCGGTGTAACTGGCCGACCCGTCAAACCGCAGCCAGTCGTTCGGCTTGACCGACAGCTCCGCCTCGACGCCCTTGGTCTTGAGCTTGCCCACGTTGTTCAGCACGAACTGCGGAGCAAGGTTGATGATCACCGCCGACTGTGCCTGGAAGTTGTTGTAATCGGTGACAAAGCCGGTGAGGTTGAGCTGGACCTTGTTGTCCATGAACCGGCTTTTGAGGCCCAGTTCGTACGAGGTCGAATGTTCGGCCTTGACCGGACCAACGCCGTTCAGACCTGCGCCAGTGCCCGCCAGCGATGCATCGATCCGCGCCGGGTTGAAGCCCGAGGACACATCATAGGCATAGCCCTTGTAGCCTCTGGCGACGCTGCCATAGACCATCACTCTGGGCGCAACCTCTTGCGAGATCGAGGCCTTCCAGGTCACCACATCGTCGCTGTGCTGGCCCCGGCACGCCGGATTGCCGATCAGGCAGGTGTTGAGCGTGGCATTGCCCAGCAGATTGTCAAACCGCACCCCAATCCGCTCGGTGTTGTAACGCAAGCCAGCGGAAATGGTGGTTTCGGTCGGCAGGGTATAGTCGGCCTGGGCGAACAGCGCGGCGCTGCGGCTGGTCGCTTTGGCATCCCAGCTGGCGAGCAGAGCCACCGGGCCCCGGGTGAAAGCGCGGTTGGTGCTGGAATTGGCGAAGAAGCCGCCGATCACGTATTTGAACGGCCCGTTGCCGGTCGACACCAGCCGCAGTTCCTGGGTGAAGCTTTGCGAATGATAGGGCCCGCTCTGCGCGATCCCGCCGTTGACCGCCCCGCCGGTCAGCAGCCCCAGAATGTTGACATCGGTGCCGTCGACGTCGTTCTGGAAATTGTACTTCCAGTCCTGATACCCGGTCACCGCGATCAGGTTGACCCCGCCAAGGTCTGCCACCAGCCGCGCCGAGAGTGTGCCGGTTTCGTTGGTGGTTGCCCCTTCGGCATCGATTCTGGCGTTCTGGTTGCCCGGCCCGGCCGTGACCCCGACCAGCGACGGGAACAGCGGTGCAGCGGCATTGCCCAGCACCCGCGGAGTGCTGCCTGCGGCGATCGAGCGGATCGTGGTCGATGTCCCGTTCTGGGTGTTTTTGGCATAGGACCCGCCCACCGTGATCGACACGTCCGGCGAGATTGCCAGCTTGAGCTTGCCGCGCAGGCCATAGCCTTCGACATCGTTGAGCCAGCGCCCCGTGGTCAGGTTGTGCACATTGCCTTTGAAGCTGTGGTAAAATGCCCCGAGCCGGAAGCCGGAATCGCTGCCCCCGATCGGACCGGAGAGCGAGGCTTCGACGCGGTAGTCCTCGTCAGTGGCAGCCGTGGCGGCGAAGCTGCCGCTGAGTTCCGTGGAGGGATCCTTGGTCACGATGTTGACCACACCCGCCGAAGCCGCCTTGCCGAACAGCGTGCCCTGCGGCCCCTTGAGCACTTCGATCCGCTGGACATCGCCAAGCGCATCGAAGGCCTGGGCCTGCTGGACCACCGGCAGGTCATCGACGATCACCGCGACGCTGGGTTCGACCCCGATCGAGAAAGCGAACGTGCCGATCCCGCGCATGATGATCGAATTGTTCGGCGAAGAGGTCGACTGCGTCACAGTCAGCGAGGGTGCGGCGCGGGTCAGGTCGGAAAAGTCGGCGATCCGGTTGCGCTCCAGCGCTTCGCTGTTCAGCGCGGTGACTGAAACGGGCACGTTCTGGAGGTTCTGTTCCCGCTTTTGCGCGGTCACCACGATTTCTTCCAGCCCCCCGGATTCCGCACCTGCTTCAGGAGCAGCCGGTGCGGCAGCGTCCTGGGCAAAGGCCGGTTGAGCGAAAGCGAGGGTCGAGAACCCCGTGAGCAAAAGGAACTTGCGTGACATGAGACCCCTCCCGGAATCGGTTTGACTTACTGGTCAGGCCAATTATTCCGATTGGACAATCATGTCAAGCGGCGTTTGGTCAGCCGCATTCTGGCGAGGAAAACCAGCGCTATGTGTGATGCCGAGGTGGCGGCCTGGCCCATGCGGCAACCGGGGTGACACGGGCTGCAGGGCAGATCTGCCGGGCCAGACCGCCGACTGGCAGCACTGCCCAAGCTGCTCTTCCCGTCCGCTTTCTGCCTTGCACTGGAATGCCAGTAAGATAGGGTATTGGCCTGACGAGCGCGCTGCCGAAAAGCCGCATGTCGAAATATGGGAGGGGAAACCATGAAAGTCACACGCCTGTTCTGCACCGCATCGATGATTGCCGTCTGGTGCGCCGCCAGTGGCCCGGCCCTGGCGCAAGCCGCGCCGGCCGAGGACGTTGCCGACGAAACCGAAATCGTCGTGACCGCGCAGCGCCAGAACGAAACGCTGCAAAGCGTTTCCCATCGCCGTTTCAGCGTTCAATGCCGAAGCGCTGGAAAAGCAGCAGATCAAGAATTCCAGCGACCTGATGCTGACCCTGCCCAACATCACGTTCACCAAGACCGGGTTCACCAGTTCCAGCTTCACCATCCGCGGGGTGGGTGACCTGTGCGTAGGGGTCAGCTGCGATGCCGCGACCGGGATCCACATCAACGGTTCGCCAACCCCTTCGACCCGCCTGTTCGAAACCGAATTCTTCGATCTGGAACGCGTCGAAGTGCTGCGCGGCCCGCAAGGCACGCTGTTTGGCCGCAACGCCACATCGGGCGTGGTCAACTTCATTTCCGCCAAGCCCAAGCTGACCGGTTTTGAAGTGAGCGCCGAGGCCGAATACGGCAATTACAACGGGATCAAGGCCAAAGGCATGGTCAATGCCCCGATCGGCGATACCTTGGCCGTGCGCCTGGCGGGATACTATCTCAAGCGCGACGGCTATACGCTCAACGCTTATAACGGCCACAAGGTGGACGATCGCGACATGTACGGGGTGCGCGGTTCGCTGCGCTGGGAACCCAGCCCGGACACCACGCTGGACCTGATGGCCTACTATTTCCACGAAGACGACAACCGTCTGCGGATCCAGAAGCAGCTGTGCCACCGCGATCCCACCGGCGTGCTGGGCTGCCTGCCCGATACGCGCGGGTTTGAATATGCCAATGCCAATTCGCAGCTGTCCTACACCCTGCCTTCGGTCCAGCTGCTGCGCGCGCAGGGCGGCGCAGCGCTGGGGTCGGCCTTTGCCGCGCTGGGCCTGGTCAACCTGACCGGGACCGATGTGCTGGCAGGCCAGGTCAATCCGGCTGACAACCGCGTGATCCGCACCAGCTTTGATCCCTACTACCTTGCCAGCGAACAGCAGTACCAGGGTTCGTTGCGGCACAATTTCGGCCAGTTCGAAGTTGAACTGACCGGCATGTATTCCAAGACCAAGGTCAATTCGGGGGTCGATTCGGGCCAGTCGGTTGCCAACCGTGCGCTGTTTGCATCGGGCCTGGCCACGCTGCAGGCCTATGCCACCACTGGCATCCCCGGCATCCCCGGATCGGCGGCCTATTTCGCCCCCGCTGCTGCCGCGTTGATCCCCAACGGGCCCACCGGCGTGCTCTGCACCTCGGTACCCAATGCAGGTGACACCGGCGTATTCGGCGGCAGCAAGATCTGCGGGGCCGATCCGATCGGCAATGACCGTTCCAGCAACAACGTGCAGACCTGGTCGGCCGAAATGCTGGTCAGTTCCAAGCTGGACGGCCCGATCAACTTCCTGCTCGGCGCGACCTATCTCGACAACAAGATTGACGAGACGCATTACAACGTCAGCTCGTTCGGGCTTGACTATGCCGGGGCCGTGCTGGGCGCGCTGACCTCGCTGGGGCGGACGCTGACCGGCACTGCCACCCCGCCCAGCTATCTGGGTTCGACTACTTTTGACAGCTACACGCCTGACTTCCGGCTCAAGAGCTATGGCCTGTTCGGCGAAGCCTATTGGCAGCCGAGCGACAAGTTCAAGCTGACCCTGGGGCTGCGCTACAACCATGATCAGAAGGAACTGAAGGCGCGCAACCAGCTGCTCAACTTCCTGGTGCCCTATGGCACGTCCAATGTTTATGCCTCGCCCTATGCCGCCGGGTTCGATGCCGATCCGCTGACCGCCTGCCCCACCACGGGTTCGGCAGTGGTCGGCAACTATGGCTCGGTCCCGGGCTGCGATGCCTACCAGCTGCGCAACTCGTCATTCAGTGCCTGGACCGGGCGTGCGGTGATCGATTACAAGCTGAGCGACGACAACCTGCTCTATGCCTCCTATTCGCGCGGTTACAAATCGGGCGGGATCAACCCGCCGCTTGCCGCGGGGCTGCTGGCAACGACCACGTTCAAGCCGGAATATGTCAACGCCTTCGAAATCGGCACCAAGAACAAGTTCGCCGGGGGCGCCCTGACTCTCAACGGCTCGGCCTTCTACTATCAGTACAAGGGCATGCAGCTGTCGCGGATCGTCAATCGCACCTCGGTCAACGATAACGTCGATGCCACCATCTATGGGGTGGAACTGGAAGCCATCGTGCGTCCGATCCGGCCGCTGGCGATCAACATGAGCGCCAGCTACCTCCACACCAAGGTGGCGAGCGACCTGTTCGTGCAGAACCCGCGCGATCCGGCGGCGGGCCGCGACGACGCGGTGATCATCAAGGATATGGGTGCGGCCTTCAACTGCGTGGTTACCCCCAACACCGCAGGCAACGGCGCTGGTGCCCGCCAGCTGGTGACCGCGTTCAACGGCGCGCTGGGCCTGCCCGGTCCGGTTGCTTTCCCGGCTGGCAGCGGCGTAGGCGCAACCGGGGCCTTTGGCCTCTGCGCCAACCTGGCTGCGACCATCGCCAACCCCTCTGCCGGGCTGCGCGGCCTGTTCGCCACGCCCACCGGGGCCTTGCCGTTCAGCGTCACCAACGTCGGTCTGGCGCAGAACATCCGCGGCAAGGAGCTGCCCCAGGCGCCCAACTTCAAGTGGAACGTCGGGGTGCAGTACACCGCTGAATTCGACAACGGGATGAGCCTGGTGCCCCGGTTTGACCTGATCTATGTCGGGGACAGCTATGGCAACATCTTCAACGGGTCGATCAACCGCATCCGCGGCTATGCCCAGATGAACGCCCAGGTCCAGCTCAACGGAACTGACGATCGCTGGTTCCTGCGCGGGTTCATCCAGAACATCAGCGACTCCAGCTCGATCACCGGGCTGGCCGTTACCGATCAGTCTCAGGGCCTGACGACCAACATCTTCACGCTGGAACCGCGCCGTTACGGCGTCGCGGCAGGGATCAAGTTCTGACCGGACTTGCCCGTTTCTGACCGTGCTTCCTTCTCGGCCCGGACTTCCCAAGTGGAAGTCCGGGCCGGTTCATTTCAAACCGGCGGCAGCCCCGGCCGCCCCGCAGGAGACCCCCGGCCATGACCAGCAGACGTGACATCCTGGGTGCCGCCGCGGGAACGCTGGCCAGCCTGCCCTTTGCCGGGCGCGGCATGGCACGCGATGCGCGGCGCAAGCCCAACCTGATCGTGGTTCTGGCCGATGACCTGGGTTACAGCGACATCGCCCCCTTCGGCGGATCGATCCCCACCCCGGCGCTGTCCCGCATGGCCCGCGAAGGAATGATCGCGACCGACTATTACAGCCCCGCCAACATCTGCACCCCGGCCCGCGCCGGGATCCTGACCGGGCGCTATCCGGTGCGCACCGGGCTGGGGTTTGAAGTGATCATGGAAGGCGATGACCGCCGCCTGCCGCTGAGCGAAGTGACGATCCCGGCGGCGCTGAAGCCGGACTATGTCAGCGGCCTGTTTGGCAAGTGGCACCTGGGCCACCGCGCGCCGGACTGGTCACCGATCCACTATGGCTTCGACCGGTTCTTTGGCATCCCCTATAGCCACGACATGCACCCCCTGCCGGTCTATGATGCCGCAGTGGGCCAGCCCGAGGTGCGGCTGGAGCTGCCGCTGGAACAGTTGCAGGAACAGTTCTTCATCAAGGCGGAAGAATTCATCACCGCCAACCGGGACCGCCCGTTTTTCCTGCAACTGGCGCTGAGTTCGCCCCACCTGCCCAGCGTCCCGCCTACCCGGCTGCAAGGCAAATCGCGGGCTGGCCCTTATGGCGATTCGATCCTGGAGATCGACACGATCATGGCCCGCCTGTTCGCCCGGCTGCGCGCGCTAGGGCAGGATCATGACACGGTGGTGATGTTCACATCCGACAATGGTCCCTGGTTCGAAGGATCAAGCCAGCCGCTGCGCGACCGCAAGGGCGGGGCAGGCTATGATGGGGGATACCGGGTGCCGTTCCTGGCCTGGGGGCCGGGGCGGATCCCGGCCGGGCGCAAGAGCGACGCGATCCTGTGCGGGATTGACCTGCTGCCAACCTGCTGCGCGCTGGCCGGGCTGCCGCTGCCGCAGGGGGTGGAACTGGACGGCAAGGACCTGACCGGCGTGCTGACCCGCGGCGCGCCTTCGCCGCATGACCAGATCCTGCTGTTCAACAACAACGAAGTGGCGGCAGTGCGGACCCAGCGCTGGAAATACGTTGACCAGACCTATTACCGCTCGATCAAGCTGCCGCTGGCCCGGATGGGCTTTGAAGAGCTCTACGACATGGCCGCCAGCGATGCCGAGGAATATAGCCTGGCCCGTGACCATCCCGCCGTGCTGGCCGAAATGAAGCACCGCCTGGCCGATGCCCGCACCCGGTTCAAGCCCTATGACACCGGGGTGCCGCCGTTCTTCGTCCAGTTCGCCAAGCGGCTGCAGGCCTTGCAGCAGGATTGATCGCGCCGGTCAGGGCCCCGGATCAGCGCGGCTTGTGCGGCCCCTTGCGGTGCTTGAATTTCCCGCCGGGAGGCGGTCCACCGCGGCCCGGGCCGCGATTCTCGCCCCGGTTCGCCCCGCGATCTGCGCCGCGTCCGGCCGCTTGCCGCGCAGCGTTGCGGGGATTGCCTTCCACCCGCACGATCTCGACCCCGTCGTCTGCTTCGGCGGTGCGGCCGACCGCGGCCTCGAACCGCGCGGCGATGGTGCCGGGCACTTCGAACAGGGTTTCATTCGCGGTGATCCGGATCGCACCGATCTCGCTGCGGCTGACGTGGCCGCGCCGGCACAGCAGCGGCAGCACCCAGCGCGGATCGGCGTTCTGGCGGCGACCGACGTTAAGCCGGAACCAGACGCTGCCTTCGAACCCGGGGCGCGGGCCCTGTGGCGGCGGGGCATCGGTGGCGAGCAGTTCCTCGGGCTGGGGCTGGCGCGCGCGGTGCGCCTGGACCAGCGCCACGGCGATCTCTTCCGCCGAGCGTTCGGCCAGCAGCCGCGCGGCCAGTTCGGCATCGCCTTCGTTCGGTTCGACCGGCGTGAGCAGCGTGGCGAGCAGGCGCTCGCTGTCCGCCGCGCGAATATCCGCGGCCGAAGGCGGGGCGATCCATTCGGCGGGGATCCGCGCGCTGCGCAGCATCATTTCGACCCGGCGACGGCGCGGATAGGGCACCAGCAGGATCGCGGTGCCTTTCTTTCCGGCCCGCCCGGTCCGGCCCGAACGGTGCTGCAAAGCCTCACCATCGCGCGGCACTTCGACATGGACCACCAGCGACAGTCCCGGCAGGTCGATCCCGCGCGCGGCCACATCGGTGGCGACGCAAACCCGCGCGCGCCGGTCACGCAGCGCCTGTAGCGCGTGGTTGCGCTCGTTCTGGCTATGCTCGCCCGACAGCGCGACCACGGCAAAGCCGCGCTCGGTCAGGCTGGCATGGAGGTGCCGGACATTGTCGCGCGTGGCGCAAAACAGGATCGCGGTTTCCGCTTCGTGATAGCGCAGCACGTTGACCACCGCGTTCTCGATATCGGCAGGTGCGATCGCCATTGCCTGATAGGCAATATCGCCGTGGCCCTGATCGGCATCGACCGTGGAAATGCGCAAGGCATCGCGCTGATAGCGCCGCGCCAGTGCCACGATCGGTTTGGGCATGGTGGCGGAAAACAGCATCGTGCGGCGGCCTTCGGGCGTTGCATCGAGCAATTCCTCAAGGTCCTCGCGAAAGCCCATGTCGAGCATTTCGTCCGCTTCGTCGAGCACGGCTACCGCCAGTTCACGCAGGTCCAGCGCGCCGCGTTCAAGATGGTCGCGCAGCCGCCCCGGCGTGCCGACCACGATATGCGCGCCCTGCGCCAGCGCACGGCGTTCGCGCGACGGGTCCATTCCGCCCACACAGGTCGCTACCCGCGCCCCGCTTGCCTGATAGAGCCAGGCCAGTTCGCGGCTGACCTGCAAGGCCAGTTCCCGCGTTGGCGCGATCACCAGCGCCAGCGGCGCCATGGCATAGCGCGCCTGTCCGCTTTCTTCGAGCAGCTGTCCGGCCATGGCGAGGCCAAAGGCGACGGTCTTGCCCGAACCGGTCTGCGCGGAAACGATCAGGTCACGGTCATGGGCTTCCGGTTCGAGCACGGCGGCCTGAACCGAAGTAGGAGCGGCATAACCGCGCGCGGCGAGCGCTTCGGCGAGCGGCGCAAAGGGGGTCTGGAAAATCACGGTCTCACGAATCTTGAGGGGAATGCCGCCACAGACGGGCAGCGGGAATGTCGTTGAGCGCGCCCCTTAGCGCCTTTGTCGCCACAACTCCAATTTATTGCGCGCAGGCCAGATCGCCCGGGCAAAGCGGACCGCTGGACGCCCCCGGCATTCCCATGCAAGATCGCGCCGAACCCAAGTGGAGCCCATGCCATGCATCTCGATCCAACCCCCGCCGAGCTGGCCTTTCGTCAAGACGTACGCAGCTGGATCGCGGAAAATCTGAGCGAGGAGCTGCGCGAGGCAGCGCGGCTGGCGGGCTCTGTGTTCGTCGACAAGCATTATGCCCTGGAATGGCAGCGGCGGCTGGCCACGCGCGGCTGGGCTGCTCCGGCCTGGCCGCCCGAATTCGGCGGCCCCGGCTGGGACGAGACCCAGCGCCACATCTTTGCCGAGGAATGCCGCCGCGCAGGCACGCCCGCGATCGCACCGATGGGGCTGCGGATGGTTGCGCCGTGCATCATGGCCTATGGCACACCGCAGCAGCAGGCCCATTACCTGCCCCGGCTCCTGTCGGGTGAGGACTATTGGTGCCAGGGCTATTCCGAACCGCAGGCCGGGTCAGACCTTGCCGCGCTGCAATTGCGGGCTGATCCTGACGGCGATCATTATGTGCTGAACGGGTCGAAAATCTGGACCACGCACGCCCATTTCGCCAACAAGATGTTCTGCCTGGTACGGACATCGCGCGATGCGGCGCGGCAGGCCGGGATCACTTTTCTGCTGCTCGACATGGCGACTCCCGGGATCACCGTGCGCCCGATCCATTCGATCGCCGGGGACCACGATTTCAACCAAGTGTTCTTCGAAGACGCGCGCGTGCCGATGAGCGGGCGGCTGGGCGAGGAAGGCCAGGGCTGGACCGTGGCCAAGTACCTGCTCGAATTCGAACGGACCAGCGCCTATGCCAGCGGACTGTTTGCTGCGCTGGACGCGGTGCGCGGCGCGGCAGAGCAAACCGGCCTGCTGGAGGACCCCGCCCTGCGCCGCCGCTTGTCGCTGCTGCAGGCGCAAGTCACCGCGATCGAGGCGGTGGAAGCGACAGTCCTCTCCGCCATGGCCACCCGCGGCAGCCCGGGCCCGGCCTCTTCCATGCTCAAGCTGCAGGGGACCGAAGCCGAACAGGCGATTCAGGAACTCGCGGTCGAAGTGGCAGGCCACTATGGTGCGGCGGACCAGCACGAAGCGCGGCAGATGAACAGCAACGAATCCGGCCTGACGGACAGCTTCGGAATGATGGCCGTGCCGCGCTATCTCAACGGACGGGCGGCCTCGATCTATGGCGGCTCAAACGAAGTGCAGCGCAACATCATCGCCAAGGCGGTTCTGGGGTTGTGATGGGGATGGGGGCGTCACAGCGCGGGGCGGCGCTGCGCACGTGGTATAACGCGCTGCGCCGGACCGCTGCCGGCTACCGCATCTGATCCAAGGCGACACAAGCCGTTTGCCGCCCCGCATCGCATTCCGCTTTTAGCGCCGAACGCTCAGCATCGCGTTTTGCTGAATCGACATAGTCGCTAGCCTGCGTGTCAAAACTGCCGGAAACAATGTTGCGGTTGCTGGCGGTGGATTTGATCGTGCCGGAAAAGCGGGTCTGGTTGCATGGCCCTTCCCAAACCTCGATGTTCTGGGCATCGACAATCCGGCAAATTCCGCCCTGGACCAGCCCGGTAAAGGTGCTGTTACGGATGCCGCCCGTGCCACTCAATTGCGCTGTGACTGCCGCGCCATCGAACTTTATCACGAGATTGACCGCACCCTGGTAACGCGTCGCGTTGCTGTTCACTGCCTGATTGAGCAAGCTGCTCAGGTCAATCTGGCTCCGGGAGCGCTGGCGTTTGCTGACCGCCGCAGAAAAAGTACCCCGATAGGTCGCCTGCCCCTTGGCTGTCACAGCATCCGCTGCGGACCTAGGTGTTGCAGCAACCAGCTTGCCTTCCTGCTGCTTCCAGTTGCCGCTCTTGTCCTTGCAGAACATCGCCGGGGTGCCGTCTGGAAGCGATGCGGTGCGGCATTCGGCGGCATGAGCTGGCGAATAAAAATAAAATACAAAAACTAAACCAATACCTAGAAAATTGATTTTCATAAAAATTCCGTTTCACCAGCTTATCTATATACTTTCTATTTCTTTGCCCAATTAGCATCTACCACTATTGGATTTACATATGTCGTGGCTTTATTAGATTCATTTGCAAGCATTGTGAATTTTTCATGAGGTAGTTCAGATGAACTATACTTCACATGTACGTCAACAGGTCTGTCGCATATGTTTTTCAGTCTCGGAGGATTAAACATGCGGAACAGCGCGTCATCCATGGATTGACCTACCTCACCTTGGTAATATTCCTTGCATTCACCAAATCTGCATTCTGAGTAAGTGCCACGCTTTGGCAATGGAGCGATGGTTGATTTGATACAATCTACCGCGCGCTGAGGTTTGCCGACAGTGAAAGATTGGTTTGACTGAGCCAGCGCCCTCTTGCGTTCTTGCGCCTCTGCTAAAGCATTTGCTTTTCGCCGCTCTCTGTCAGCGACCAGGGAAGCAGAAAGCTCGCACCCTTTTTTGCCACCTTTTCGGCAAGCAAGGTTGTAAAAAGATTCGGCCTGAGCTTCGCTCCGCGGAAAGTGCACCCCATTTGCGTGCATTGTTCCAATGCTGGAACAACCATCCGCGACCCCCGCATTGCAAGCCTTCTGATACAACAACGCAGCCTGCACCAGATTAACCGTTGTTCCTTGGCCGCTTTGATACAGACGACCAAGATGAAAGCAGGATTCGATGTCTGAATTCGAACAAGCCCCATTGAAGAGTGTAAACGCCATCGCCTTATTGACCGTCACGCCATCGCCATTGTCATACAGCACCGCAAGATAGGCGCAGGCATAGGTCAGGCCAGCATCACATGCTGTGGCAAGGGGGGGCGCGGCGCGGGCGCCGTTGCGGCTTACGCCTGTGCCCTTGAAATACATCGCGCCCAAACTGCCACAGGCAGTTGCCACACCCTGATCACAGGCTTCGGCATAGCGCATCAGTGCAGTCCCATAATCCCTGGCATCGTAAGCCTTGATGCCCGCCAGATTTGCAGCGTTCACAGCAAAGGCCGATGCTGTGCCGCCCGGTTGGGCAGGTGCCACTGCCCCGCTGGAAGGCGCAGTCGCCCGGGGCGTCACTGTTGTCACCCAACCCGCTTTGTCATCATAGCAATGGCGCCTGCTCTCCGCCGAGCTAACGATCACTTCGGTCATGCACGATGGTTCGCCCCGCAGCTTGGCCAGGCCCGGACAAGCGACGTGCGACGCGGCATCGGGCCGTTCGGAAAATCTGGCACCCTTGAAGCACGCGGTTGACAGCAAATCGTCTGCGCGCCGGGAATCCCTGGCATAGCCTTCAACCCCTTCCGCAAAGGCGAGCCCCAACAATGCACAGCCAAGCTGGTTGTTCAGTTTGCAGGCGCGATCAGCATACAGAGCAGTTCTGGCATCGTCTTTCGCCACGCCTTCACCCTTGCCATGGCTGAGCGCCAGCGCGACACAGCCTTCGCCATCGCCGCCGTCACATCCCCGTTGATAAAGCGCTGCTGCCTTTGGCAGGTTCCTGGTCACCGCTTCGCCAGAAAAGTGAATATCTCCAGCGCTGGTGCAGCCGATGGCATCGCCGCCATCACAGGCGCGCATAAACAGAGTCAGCGCCTGCTTGGCATCCTTGGGCAGGCCATCGCCCCGCAAATGCCGAAAGCCCAGATTTGCGCAGGCAACCGCATTACCGGCACTGCATTTTTGTTGCAGCGCCTCTGCACTTTCAGGTGCGCCGCCACCTCCACCGCTTAATTGCGCGTGGGCCGCGTAACCCATCATGGCCAACAGAAAAGCGAGCAAGAATCTCATCAATAAAACCTTGTTGGCAGCACTTGGACTAAGAGTCTGAATTCGCCAGATCAGACCAATGTTTGAAAAAACATGCAACCGCAATCGAACAGGTGAGCCACAGTATTTTAAGGCCGAATATACGATCCAGAAACACACCGGATCAGGCGCATTGAACCCTGCCCCGGCCCAGAATCCACAGCCAAACTTTCCTACACGGCGCGAATCTGCGATAAGGCGGGTCGCTCTTTGACATTGTCGACCCCCACCATTTGCGCTGCCAGACCGGCTTGCGTCCGCATTTTTTCCAAAAATGGCAGAAGTGTCACCTTGTTCGGCACAAGATATTGCAATTATTATAAAAATCAGGGTGACACATTGGGCTGATCTGTCACCTTTGTGACCGCTCCTGTCACCCGGTATCCGCGCCCTGCTTCAGCCCTGCCGGGCGCGCTGGCGGGCGATGAAGCTGCGGACGTCGTATTCGTCATCTCCCGGATAACGCGGGGCGTGGCGAGCATAGGCTTCGTCCAGCGCGGCGATCCGTTCGTGCATCCGCACCGGATTATAGGCATGGCTGACCACAAAGCGTTCGCGCGCGGCAATCTGCGGCAGAACGATGGCGGCAAACCGGTCTGCGTCCATCGCCAGATCGCGGATCGCCGCCGGATTGATTTCGGTCCCGACCCAGCCGGGAATGATCGTGCCGGCATGGACATGCGGCGGCAGGTCTTCGCGCAGGCTTTCGGTCAGGCCCAGCACCGCATGTTTCGATGCGATATAGGCAGCGGACCGCTTGACCGCGCAGAACAGGGCATTCTCGCTCGCCACGTTATAGATCGCGCTGGGATGATCCTGCACGGCAAGGCGCGGAGCGAAAGTGGCGCAGCCGTGCCACACCCCCCAGAAGTTCACTTCCATGATCCGCCGCGCATCGGCCAGCGGCATGTCGGGCAAGGGCTTGCCCCCGCCGCCGATCCCGGCGTTGTTGATCAGCAGATCGACCCGCCCGAAACGGTCCCAGGCATGGTCCGCCAGCGCCGCAATCGCAGCAGGATCGGCCACATCGCAAGGGAAGATATCTTGCCCCGCAAGGTCAGCGGCGAGCACTTTGGCCCCTGCCGCTTCCAGCGCGCGGCCCAATGCCCGGCCAATTCCGCCCGCGCCGCCGGTGATCACCGCAACTTGGCCGGAAAAGTCCGGGTTCACGCCGCCGCGCCCAATTTGGCCGCAACCCGGCGCAAGGCATTGGCATAGACTTCCGGCTCCTGCGCGCCGGGGATCAGGAACTTGCCCTGGACCACCATTGCCGGAACGCCGGAAATGTTCATGTCCCACGCCGCCGCTTCCTCGCGCCGGACGATCACTCCCAGCGCCTCGTCCTCCAGCGCGGCCCGCGCGCCGGCCGGATCAAGCCCCTGCGCCCCGGCCAGTTCGACCAGCACGTCCGCGTCTGACACGTTGCGGCGCTGCTGAAAATGGGCGTCGAACAGGGCCAGCTTGAGCCCGGTCTGGACCTGCGGCCCGCCTTCAATCAGCGCCCATTTGAGCAGCTTGTGCGCGGCAAAGGTGTTCCACATCCACGCCTTGGGCGGTTCCCCCTGCCCGGCATAGGCAAAGGAATAGCCCGCGCGTTCACCGATGCTCAGCAACTGGCCGCGATTGGCCTCTGCCTGTTCGGGCGTGCGGCCATATTTGCGGGCGATGTGTTCGCTCTGCCCTTCACCGGCAACCGGCATATCAGGGTTGAGTTCGAACGGCAGCCAGCGGACCTCGGCCTCAACTTCTCCCTCCAGTTGGGCCAGGCCCTTTTGCAGCTGGCTGTAACCGATGATGCACCACGGGCACATCACGTCGGAATAGATGTCGATGGTGAGTTTGGTCGGATTGGTCATCGGCTGAGCCACCAGTTGAGGAGATGATGCGCGATTGCCTGCGGCGGCGGGGCGATGAACGGGGCGCTGTCATCCCCGGCCATCGCGGCGGCCACTTCGGCGCGGGTGTACCAGCCGGCCTCGTCCAGCTCGGTCCGGTCGATGGTCAGTTCGTCCGACAGGGCATGGGCGTGGCAGCCGATCATCAGGCTGGAAGGGAACGGCCAGGGCTGGCTGGCGATGTAAGTGACATCGCGGACCCGCACCCCGGCTTCTTCGTGCACCTCGCGCGCGACGGCCTCTTCAATGCTTTCGCCCGGCTCGACGAACCCGGCAAGGGCGGACAGGCGGCGCGGCGGGAAGCGCGGCTGGCGGCCAAGCAGGAGGCGGTCCGAATGTTCGACCAGCATGATCGTGACCGGATCGACCCGGGGAAAATGCTCGGCCTTGCAGGTGTCATTGGTGCAATTGCGCTGCCACCCGCCCTTGGCCAGCACCGTGGGGCAGCCGCAGCGGGCGCAATAGCGGTGGCGAGCGTGCCAATCGACCACGGCGCGGGCGGTGCCATAGGTCGCCAACTCCGCGTCCGGCAAGGCGGACATCGCCGCCCACAGCCGGGGGTTGGCCGGAGCGACCGAGCCGATCAGGCTGGTGGCGACTTCGGCGAAGCAGGCCTTGCCCTCCAGCAGGCCGAGGAACACCAGTTCGCTGTCCGGATCGGCATCGGCCAGCGTTCCCCAGTCAAGCCGGGCCTCTGGCGTGATCACGGGATCGAGCCCGTCCAGTCTCAGCAGCCGGGCGCGCCAGTCCATCGCGGCGCTCAGCTGATCCGGATCGGCCCGGACATGGTCGGCACGATCAAGGTTCGATCCGGCAAAGGCGATCGGCATGGTCATTTCGGTCCTGTCAGGTTCGGGTTGTGGCCCATCGCGGTCAGATCTGCGCCAACCGCTTGCGGGAATTCCTTGAGGATCGGCAGCCGGTCCTGTGGCATATATTGCACGAACAGGCTGGTGCGCAGGCCCAGCCGGGTCTGGGCAAAGCCGACCGTGCCGGCCGCGCCCGACCAGCCCCACAGGCCTTCGTCCTTGCCCGCCCCCAGGATCGCCCCCGCGCCAAACCGGTTGCCCGCGACCCAGGTGCCGGTCAGATCCGCTTCGGGCGGCAGCAGGTCGCTGGTGGCAAGCTGCACCGCAGCTTCATTCACCACGCGCTTGCCATCGATCAGCCCGCCGCCGACGATCAGTTTCAGGAACCGGTCATAATCCGCCGGGCTCGATACCAGCCCCGATCCGCCAAAGGCGAACGGCGGCGGGCTATCGTAAATCGAATTGGCTGGCCGGTCGATCGGCAGCGGCACGCCGCCAAGCAGGACATAATTGGTGGTCAGCCGCGGCTTGGCGCTGCCGGGAACCTGAAAGAAGCTGCTGCCCATCCCCGCCGGGCCGAACAGCTGTTCCTGCAGGAACACGTCGAGCCCGCTGACCCCGGCGGCGCGGGCGATGACGATCCCCAGCACGTCAAGCCCCATCGAATAGCGCCAGACCTTGCCAGGCTCTGCCACCAGCGGCACCGTGGCGGCGCGGCGCAGGAATTCGTCCGGGCCGGGGCACGCCGGGCCATCGTTGATCCCCGGCAGCTTGCGGCGCGAGATCTGGCCGGGATTGACGCCCAGTCGCTTGAGCTCATCCGCCACCTTGTTGCGCCCGACCACGGCATAGCCCAGCCCGGCGGTATGGGTCAGCAAGTGGCGGATCGTGATCAGCTTGTCGGTCGGCCGGGCATCGAGCCCCAGCTTGGGATCGATCGCCACCTGCATTTTCGCGAACTCCGGCGCGAAATCGGCAAGTGGCTGGTCAAGCCGCAGCTTGCCCTGATCGATCAGCATCGCGGCGGCCAGGCCGGTGACCGGCTTGGTCATCGAATAGCAGCGGAACAGGCTTTGCGCGCTATTGGGATCGCGATCATCAAACGCCTCGCGCCCGCGGGCGATGAACAGCGGCGCGGCCTGCTGCCAGCCCAGCGCCGCGATCATGCCCGATACCTTGCGAGCCTGAACATAGCGTTCGATCAGCCCGGTCACATGCGGCCAGGGCACCGGGGACGGGGTTGCCGCCAGAGCGCGGGCAAGCGGCAGACCGGCCAGCGCCGCTCCCGCACCCAGCAAGGCTCCGCCCCGGATCAGTCCCCGGCGCGAAACAGTCCGGTCCAGATCTTCGCTGTGCTCCATTGTCCCGTATTCCTTCAGATCAGTTGCGGCGCGGCAAGATCGGTGGCGGCGGCCGCCGGATAGGTGTCGTAGATCGCATAGGCTTCGGACGGCATGTACTGGGTATAGCAGGCGACCCGGATCCCGCGCGCCAGATCGACCCGGAACACCGTGCCCGCCGCGCCGCTCCAGCCGATCACCCCGGTCTTGGTCCCGATCCCGGCCCGCGCGCCCGCACCGTTGCCCGCACTGTCGACAAAGCTGCCCGCGGTAATCGCCCCGGACGGGACCAGGTTCTTCCCCCCCTGCTGCACCGCGCCGCGGCCCAGCACCCGCCGCCGCCCCGACCGGCCGCCAGCCACCAGCATGGCCATGAACTTGTCATAATCCCGCGGCGTGGAAACCAGCCCCGATCCGCCAAATGCAACCGCAGGCGGTTCGAGATAGACCGAGCTTGCACCCGGATCGATCGGCAGCGCCTTGCCGTCCTTGATCCCGTAATTGGTTGCCAGCCGCGCGGCCTTGGCACCGGGCACATGGAACGCGGTATCGGCCATGCCGCAAGGGCCGAAGATCGTTTCCTGCAGGAAGCGGTCAAAGCTTTTGCCGCTGGCAAGTTCGATCACCCGGCCGAGCAGATCGAGCCCGACCGAATAAGACCACTGCGTGCCCGGTTCATAGACCAATGGCAACGCAGCCAGCCGATCAGCAAAGGCCGCCAGACTGGGGGCCTGGGCCGGGGTAGCTGGTGTGCCCGGCAGCGGATGGCGACTGAGCCGCCCAGCCCCTAGCCCGGCGGCCAGATAGGCCTGCTGGATCGGCCCATGCTGGATAATGGTATAACCCAGCCCGGCCGTATGGGTCAGCAGGTGGCGTACGGTGATCTGGGTTCGGGCTGGGCGAACCTGATCGAGCGGCGCATGAGGCGAAAGCAGCACCTGCATCTGCCCGAAAGCCGGCAGGAAATCGGCAATTGGCTGATCGAGCCGGAGCCGCCCGCGCTCGATCAGTTCCATTGCCGCCATGCCGGTGACAACCTTGGTCATCGAATAGATCCGGAACAGTGTGTCCGGCGTCATGTCCGGCGCATCGCCAAAGGCCAGCTTGCCGCGCGTGATGAATTGCGGCGGCTGGTCGCCAAACCCGATCGAAGCGACCGCGCCGGGTAATTTGCCGCTGTCAACCAGACCGTCCAGCAAGGCCTTGATTGCCGGAAAATCCCGTGCCGCCGCCGCTGCCACCAGCGCTTGAGCCGGAAATCCGGCCAGACCCAGGCCCAGTCCGCCAAGCGCGCCGCGCCCCAGCAGCTCGCGCCGGTTGAGGCGCAGTTCAGTTAGAGCAGGCACTTGTGATCTCCCCAAAACCCGCGTTCAACTGGCCAAGACCAGCGCGGCAGCCTTGGCAAACAGGGTCGGCAGGCCAGCTTCTGCCAACCGGTCAATCGCCCACCATTCGCCTTGTTCTGCCCCAAGGCTAACCCAATCTTCCGGGGAATACAGCATCAATTGCAATTCAAGATCGAAATGGGTGAAGCTGTGGCGCACCGTGCCCAGGCTGCGCCAGTTACCGGGCAGCGGCAGCTGGCCCGAGCCATCGCCGCGCGCGCTCCAGCCATCGTCGGGCAGCGCGCGCATCCCGCCGAGCATGCCCTTGCCGGGCCGGCGCACCAACCAGACCTGACCCGGCTGTGCGATCCAGAAAGCGCGGCCCTGCCGCAGCGGCTTGGCCTGCTTGGCCGCCTTGACCGGATAGCGCTCCGCCCCGGCACGCCGCCCGGCGCACCATTCGGCCAGGGGGCAGAGCAGGCAACGCGGCGCGCGACTGGTGCAGACCGTGGCCCCAAGGTCCATCATCGCCTGGGCAAAGTCACCGCTGCGCTCGTCCGGGGTTAGCTCGTCGGCCCGTGCGCGGATCGCCTTGCGGGCACCTGGGAGCGGTTCAGCAATCGCGTAGAGCCGCGCCACCACCCGTTCGACATTGGCATCGACCACCACCGCGCGGCGGCCAAAAGCGATCGCGGCCACGGCGGCGGCGGTATAGGCCCCCAGCCCCGGCAACTGGCGCAGTCCGTCCTCGGTATCGGGAAAGGCCCCACCACTCTGCGCCACGGCGCGGGCGCAGGCGATCAGGTTGCGGGCGCGGGCGTAATAGCCCAGCCCCGCCCAGGCGGCCATGACTTCCCCCTCGTCCGCCGCCGCCAGCGCCGCGACCGTGGGCCAGGCCAGGGTGAATTTCGCGAAATAGGGCTGGACCGCTGCGACCGTGGTCTGCTGCAGCATCACTTCGGACAGCCACACGCGGTAGGGATCGGGCGGCGGCTGGCCCGGGGCGGCGCGCCAGGGCAGGACGCGGGCCTGCCGGTCATACCAGCCCAGCAGCGCGGCGGCGGG
>NZ_MWLM01000005.1 GCF_002198665.1 Novosphingobium sp. B 225
TTCGAAGCCGGGCTTGGGCTTGCTGGCGGCGTGGGCGGGGGCGGTGAGCACAACCAGCGCGCAAAGTGCCGCTGTCATCATTCTCCTCTCCCGCAAGCGGGAGGGGAGATCAGCGGCGATGGCCTGCGGCATCGACATTACCTTCCTCACAGCGTCTGGTTCGCGTTTCTGAGCATTTCATCGACGGCCGAAATCATCTTCGAATTGATCTCGTAGGCGCGCTGGGTCTCGATCATGTCGACCAGTTCCTCGACCACATTGACGTTGCTGCTCTCCAGCATCCCCTGCCGGATCGAACCGCGCCCGCCATCGCCCGCGACGCCGATCTGGGCCGGGCCGCTGGCGGCGGTTTCGGCGAGGTAATTGTCACCCAGAGATTGCATCCCGGCCGGATTGGCAAAGGCCGCCAGGGTAACCTGGCCCAGCTCGGTCGGGGCACTGCTGCCCGCGACCAGCGCCGAAACCGAACCATCCGCGCCGATCGTGATCGCGCTCGCACCTTCGGGAATGGTGATCGCGGGGATCACCGGATAGCCCTGCGCGGTAACCAGCTGGCCTTCCGCCGAGCGGCTGAAATTGCCCGCGCGGGTATAGCCGAGCTTGCCGCCGGGCAGCTGGACCTGAAAGTAGCCCTCACCATCAAGAGCCATGTCAAGCGAGTTGCCGGTGGTGCTGAGCGTGCCCTGGGTGGTGATCGAGGTGGTCGATTGCACCCCTACCCCGGTGCCCAGGTTCAGGCCGGTGGCATAGGCAGTTTCGCTGCTGCTCTGCTGCCCGGCGATGCGGGCGTCCTGATAGGCCAGCGTGGCAAAGTTGGCGCGGTCGCGCTTGAACCCGGTGGTGGCGATGTTCGCCAGGTTGTTGGCGATCACCCGCATCCGGGTATCCTGGGCTTCAAGCCCGGTGCGGGCGACGTGGAGAGCGGAAGAGGGCATTCAGGAATTCCTTTCGAGAAGGGGCAGGTGTCACGACATCCGCATCAAACTGGCGCCGCCTTCATCCAATTCCTTGGCGGTGGCGATCAGCTTGGTGCGCATGTCGTAGAGGCGCTGGGCCTCGACCATTTCGACCATGACTTCGCTGGGTTTGACGTTGCTCTGTTCCAGCGCGCCTGACAGCACGCGGGCGCTTTCATCGCGCGGCAGGACGCCGCCCTGTTCAACCCGGAACAGCCCGTCGAGCCCCTTGAGCACGGCCGAGCCGCGCCAGTTGGCGAGCTTGAGTTTTTCGACCTGCTGCGGTGGGGCATCGGGGTTGGTCTTGTCGCGCACCAGCACCGCGCCGTCCGGGCCGATCGATACGTCGCTGCCCAGCGGCAGGCTGATCGGGCCGTTTTCGCCGACCAGCGGATAGCCTTCGCCGTTGACCAGCAGGCCATTGGGCGAAATCGACAGGTCGCCGCGCCGGGTATAGGCTTCTTCCTCGCCCATGGCCTGGACGGTCAGCATGGCATCGCCCTGCATCGCCACGTCGAGGCCGCGCCCGGTCTGGGTGATCGATCCGGGGGTCATGATCGCGCCGTGGACTTCGGCATCGGTCATCGCCCGGGCTTCCAGACTGGGGCCCTGCAACGTGATCGGCGTCACCCGCATCACTTCGGCACGAAAGCCGATGGTCTGCGCGTTGGCCATGTTGCTGGCGATCATCCGCTGCCGCGCCATCGAAGCGTTCATGCCGGTCACGGCGGTCCAGATCAGGCGGTCCATGGTTCAGCCTTTATGTGCGCAGATTGACGATGGTCTGCGACAGCTGGGTGGCCGTATCGATCGCTTTGGCATTGGCCTGGAAATAGCGCTGGGCGGTGATCAGCCCGACCATTTCCTCGGCAATGTCGACGTTTGACTGTTCCAGGCTGCCCGACAGGATCGTGCCGAACCGGCCCGCGCCGGGCTGGTTGTAATTGGCGACGCCCGAGATCCCGGTTGCCTGCCAGTCCTGCCCGCCGGTCTGCAGCAGCCCGCCCGGCGACACGAAATTGGCCAGCGCGACCTTGCCGATCGTCGCGGTAGAGCCATCGGCATAACTGGCTATGACCGCACCATCCTGCTTGATCTGCACCGCGACAAAGTCTGAGCCCGCGCCGTTGACGATCGGGGCCTGCGCGTCGATCGGCGTGGTCGAGGTTACCGTGCCGGTGGCATCGACCGGCAGCACCTGCAACCGGCTGCCGCTGGAGTCGGTGATATAGCCCGAACCATCCATGCCGAAATTGCCGTTGCGGGTGTAAAAGGTCTTGCCGGTGACCGGATTGACCTTGGCGAAGAAACCTTCGCCGTTGATCGCCATGTCGAGCGACGAGCCGGTCTGCTGGATCGGGCCAAGCGAGAAGTTCTGGTCAACCGCCTGAACGGTCGAACCGATGCCCTTGACCAGCTTGGGATTGGCCGAGGCCGAACCGGCCACGATGTCGGCAAAGTTGACGCGGCTTTTCTTGAAGCCGGTGGTTTCGGCATTGGCCAGGTTGTTGGCGATGACCGACAGTTCGGTCTGCGCATTCCTGAGGCCGTTGAGCGAGGTGTAGAACGACATGGTACGTCTCCTTAGGCGGTGGTCGGGGTGGTCTGGGCGGCGGCCTGCGCGGCCATGACCCGGTCGAGCTGGACGGAAATCGCCTTCAGCGTCGAATTGATGTCGTTGATCCCCGACAGCGAGGAAAACTGCGCCATCTGCGCAATCATTTCCTTGTTATCGACCGGCTCAAGCGGGTCTTGCAGCTTCATCTGCGTGGTCATCAGCTTGATGAAATCGGCCTGACCCAGAGTGGTCTTCTTGGCACTGGTCGCGGCGGCGGTCTGAACTGCTGAACTAGCTGAAATAGTGGTCATTTCATCCTCATCGTATCGAGCATCAATTGCTTGGCGGTGGACAGGGCCTCGATCATGTTCTGGTACTGGCGCGAGGCGTCGAGCATCTCGACCATCTCGGCGTTCTCATCGACCGGGGCGGACCAGACATCCCCGTTGGCATCGGCCAGGGGGTGATCGGGCTGGTGTTCCTTGACCGGCGCGGCGCTGCTGCGCTGGATCGCGCCGACCCGGACGGTGGAAAGACCGCTGGCCTTGTCCATCTGCTCGGCAAAGACCGCGCGGATCGGGCGATAGGCGTCGGCTTCGCTGCTGCTGACCGACCCGGCATTGGCCAGGTTTGAGCTGGCTGCGTTCATCCGGACAAGCTGCGAAGACATCGCGCGCTGGGCAACGTCGAACAGGGTCAGGGGGGCTGGGGCGGCCATGGTCAATCACCCTTCAGCGCGCGGGTGATCGTATCGACCCGCCCGCGAATGAAGCTGAGCGTCGCCTGATAGCCCACCGCGTTTTCGGCAAAGGCGGTCTGTTCGGTGGCCATTTCCACCGTGTTGCCATCCAGGCTGGGCATCACCGGCATGCGGTAAGAGGTGGCCTTGCTGACCGCCTGATCCTTGCCCAGCCCTTCGCTGCGCGCTTTGAGCGCAGCGGCGAAATCAAAGTCGCGGGCCTTGTAGCCGGGGGTCCCGGCATTGGCGATGTTCGAGGTGATAAGGCCGAGCCGCTCGGACCGAAGTTCGAGCGCCATTCCGTGAATTCCGAACAGGCTGCCTGCCATCGTACTGGCTCCAGTTGCATTGCGTCGCGCTGTGATCAGCAAGCAGCGTGCCAAGTGCGGCATTGCGCGGTTCGGCCCCCGGCGCCGGCCCCGCAGGCGGCAAAATGCTGCCGGAGCCCGGCAAATTTCGTCCACTGGGGGAGAAAATTGCCGCCTGCTGCCGTTCTGGGCGGTGAAGGAGCGTCACCCCCCATGAATCTCGCAAATCTGATCGACGGCGGATCGGCGCTGATCGTGTTCGGCGGCACCGCGCTGGCGACCGTGATGCGCTGCGGCCTGGCCGATTGCGGCATCACGCTGACCAAGCTGATGCAGCTGGGCCAGCGCCAGTTCGATGCCGATCAGACCCGCGCAGAGCTGGCGGTGCAGGTTCAGGGGATCCGTCAGGACGGAATCCTGCGCGCCGTGCCGCGCCAACTGGGCGACCGTGAGTTCGACGAAGCGACCGACGCGCTGATCGGCACCCGCTCGGTCGCGGCCCTGCTTGACCGGCACGAGGCGCACCGTGCCCAGCGCATGGCGTTGGCCGACCGCGCGGTCCGCACCCTGGCCCAGGCGGCGGAACTGGCGCCGGTGTTCGGTCTGGCGGGCACGCTGGTCTCGCTTAGCCAGTTGCCGGCCGATGGGCTGGCACGCGGAGCCTTTACCGGAGCGATCTCGATGGCGGTGGTGACAACGCTTTATGGTCTGCTCTGCGCCAACTTGCTGCTCGCCCCGCTTGCCCGGATGGTCGAACGCGCGGCCCAGGCCGAAGAGGAAGCGCGGCAAGCGGTGATTGACTGGCTTGCCGCCCAGGTCGCGGGCGCGGTGCCGCCCCGGCGCACACCGGGCCAGCGCCCGGCCCTGCGGGAGGCCGAACTGGTATGAAGGCGCGCGCCGGGTCCGGCTGGCAATATGTGATGACCGACCTGTCGATGATCCTGTTCATGATCACCGCGGCGGCGGTCAATGAAACGCCGCCCTCCCCGGCCCGGCCGGTGCTGGCGGCCAAGGCTCCGGTCGCGCCGCCCGCTTTGGGTGAACCGATTGCGGTATGGCGCAGCGGGCCCGGCGCGCCCGACCTTCGGCAATGGCTTGCCGGGCAGGCGGCAGATCCCCGCCAGCGGCTGACCGTGATCGGTTCCGCCAGCCAAAGCGCCGAAGCCCTTGCGCTCGTCGCCAGCGCGGGCCGTCCCGCGCGGGTGCTGCTCGAATCCGATGGAGACGGCGCGCCATTCGCGACGCTGACCTATGATCAGGGAGTGGACATGGCACGGCCCTTGCAGCCGGAAGGTAAAGCTCTTGCTGCCAAGGAACCCTGACCATGCTGCGCCGTCTTGCCCTGACCCTGTCCCTGATTGCCGCTCCGGCCACGGCCAAGCCCGGCCAGGCCGATTTGGCCGCAATCGATCAGGCGGTGGCCAATTTCACCGGACTGCCGCTGGGCAGCCCGGGCGGCGCGGCGGCTCCGGTTGACCGGCGGCTGCGGCTGGGCAGTTGCGGCGTGCCGCTGGCGCTCAGCTGGTATGGCAGCCGCAATGACAGCGTGCAGGTCGATTGCCCGGTCGCGGGCGGCTGGCGGCTCTATGTGCCGATTGCCAGCCGCGGAGCAGCCACCCCCGCGCCCGCCGCGATTGCCAAGGGTGATGCGATTTCGATCAGTGTCAGCGGCGATGGCTTTGCCGTGGCCCAGCCCGGCGAGGCGCTGGAATCCGGCCCGGTGGGCGCATGGATCAAGGTTCGCACGCTGGGCAGCAATGCCCAGCCGATGCGCGCCAGAGTGCTGCGGCCCGGCCAGACCGGAATTGATTTGCCGTAGAGCGGCATTTTTCTGCCGCCCTCCCTTAAAGGGTGAAAACGGGTGCCGTCCTAGCCTGTGTAGTCAAACCCAGGAGCGGCACCATGCCTCCCATCGAACTTGGACCCACAGGTCTTCCAGCGGCCCGCGCCGTCGGCGCGGTGGATGCGCGGAGCATTCGCAGCGCAGCCGGAGCGAAAGATAGTCAGGCGGCCCCCGTCGCCAGCGAAACGGTCACCGTCGAACGTAGCGATGCGCTCGATCCGGGGGCGGCCCCGGTCGACAGCGGCCGTGTGGCCGAAATCCGCAAGGCGATCGAACAGGGCGAATATCCAGTGATCCCGATGCGGGTGGCCGATGCCATGATTGCAGCCGGAATGCTGCTGAGGAGCGGACAATGAGTGGAGCAAGCGACCTGCGCGAAAATCTGCGGCAGATGATTGCCGTGCTGCAGGCCGAACGGCAGGCGCTTGCCGGGCTGGACCTTGATGCCATCATCGGCGCATCGCAGGACAAGATCGCGCTGTGCGGCACGATCGATGCCCATGGCCCGTTCTCGGAAGGCTATGCAATCGACGAGGAATGCCGCGGGCTGCTCGATGCGGCGCGGCGGCTGAACGAGGTAAACCGCCAGGTTCGCAACCTGATTGCCGCCAATGTCGCGGCGCGGCTTGATGCCCTGACCGGCTCGCCCGCTCTCTACAAAACCGGCACCGCCCCGCGCGCTGCCTATGCCTATGCCGGAGTGCGCGGCTGATTTGGCACGGTGTTTGCTAAACAGTTCCCGATTGCCAACCGCATCGGGAATTCGGCTTGAGCCAGACGCCTTCCATTGCCAGCACCCCTGCCGCCAGCGCGGTCCGTCCGGACGTGCAGGCCGCCATCGCCCGCGCCGCTCAGGCAACGGGCGTCGATTTTTCCTATCTGCTGGCTCAGGCCAAGATCGAATCCAGCCTCAACCCCTCGGCCCGCGCCGGCACATCCAGTGCGGCCGGGCTGTACCAGTTCACCAAGGGCACCTGGCTGTCGATGCTGGACCGGCACGGAGCTGAACATGGGCTCGATTGGGCCGCGCAGGCGATCGATGGCGGCAAAGTGGCCGATCCGGGCCTGCGCGCGCAAGTGCTGGCCCTGCGTTTCGATCCAGACAGTTCGGCCCTGATGGCAGCCGAACTGGCAAGCGACAACCGCGCCGCACTTTCTGGTCGGCTGGGGCGTGAGCCCGATCCGGCAGAGCTTTACATGGCGCACTTTCTGGGCGCGGAAGGGGCCGGGCGGTTCCTGTCCGCCTTGGCCGCCGATCCCACCCAGAGCGCCGCCGCGCTGCTGCCCGATGCGGCTGCGGCCAATCGGACGATTTTCTACCAGAACGGCGCGCCGCGCTCGCTCAGCGGTGTGATGGAACTGATGCGCGGCAAGGTTTCCGCGGCGATGGATGGCGCATCACTGCCAGTGGGCGGCGCGGGTGAATGGGCCGTGGCCAGTCCGGCCGCGCTGGGCCCGGTCGCACAGCAATTCCACACCGCCGCCGCAGACATGGGCGCAGCCGCGCCCATCCAGCGCGCGTCGATGGCCGATACGCTCGCGAACACTTTTGGCCTTGGCGGCGCTGGCGGCGGCGTGCCCGGCCATGTCCGCGCGGCCTATGGCAAGCTGCAGGCGCTGGGGCTGTGAACGGGATGCTCAGCCGCTTCAGCATCAGCGCCTTTGCGCTGCCTGCGGGGATCCTGACGCTGATCTGCCTGATGGTGGTGCCGACCCCGGCGGTGCTGCTCGACGTGTTCTTCGTGCTCAACATCGCGCTGTCGGTGGCGATCCTGATGGCGGCGATGAATGCGGAAAAACCGCTCGATTTCAGCTCGTTCCCATCGGTCCTGCTGTTCGCCACGCTGCTGCGACTGGCGCTCAATGTCGCCTCGACCCGCGTGGTGCTGGTCAACGGGCATCAGGGCGGAGCAGCGGCGGGGCACGTGATCGAAGCCTTCGGCGCGTTCCTGGTCGGAGGCAATTTCGCGGTCGGGCTGTTCGTGTTCATGATCCTGATGATCATCAACATGGTGGTCGTGACCAAAGGCGCGGGCCGCGTGTCCGAAGTTTCGGCGCGGTTCACGCTGGATGCCTTGCCGGGCAAGCAGATGGCGATCGACGCCGATCTTGCCGCCGGGCTGCTCAGCGCCGACGAAGCCAAGGCCCGCCGCCGCGAAGTGGCGACCGAAGCCGATTTCTATGGCTCGATGGACGGCGCCAGCAAGTTCGTGAAGGGCGATGCGATTGCCGCCCTGCTGATCCTGGGGGTCAATATCATCGCGGGCTTTGCGCTCGGCATGATCAGCCACGGGCTGAGCGCGGGCGAAGCGGCAGAGAAATACATCACCCTGGCGGTTGGCGATGCGCTGGTGGCGCAGGTGCCGTCCTTGCTGCTGTCAATCGCGGCGGCGGTGATCGTCACCCGCGTGTCCGACAACCGCGACCTGGCCGGGCAGATCGGCGGCCAGCTCGCCACGCCCAGCACCTGGCTGCCGGTGGCGATCATCCTCAGCGCGATCGGGGTGATCCCGGCCATGCCGCAGTCGATCTTCCTGCCCGCCGCGGGACTGGCTTTCTGGTTGTGGCACGCGCTGGGCAAGCGCGCCGCGCGGCCCGAACCAGTGGTCGAAGTGGCCCCTGCGGTCGATCCGGGGCGGATCACGCTGGAGGAAGTGTCTGACCATACGCTGGTCACGGTCGAGCTGGGTTATGGACTGGTCCACCTGGTCGATGACCGGCGCGGATCGCCGCTGGTCGCGCGGATCACCGGGGTGCGCAAGCAGCTCAGCCAAAGCTTCGGCTTCGTTGTGCCGCAGTTCCGCGTGCGTGACAGCCTGGACCTGTCGCCCAATGACTACCGCATCATGCTGGGCGGGGTGCCGCTTGGCGGGGGAACGCTGCGCGCGGACAAGGTGCTGGCGATCGACGCGGGCGAAGTGCGCGATGATCACAAGCTGAGCGGCGAGGCGACACTCGATCCCAGCTTTGGCTGCCCGGCGCTGTGGATCGATCCCGCCGCGCGTGACCACGCGATTGCCGAAGGCTTTCTGACCGTGGACGCCAGTACGGTAATCGCCACCCAGCTTAACCAGCTGCTGGGCGATCGCCCGGGTGCATTGCTGGGCCCGGACGAGGTTCGCACGATCCTTGACAGTATCAAGGATCACGCCGCCGGGCTGGTCGAAGCGGTCCATCCCCAGCCGCTGTCGCTGGCTGCGCTGACCCGCCTGCTGCGCGCGCTGCTGGAAGACGGAATCCCGATTGGTCACCCGCTGCCGATCCTGTCCAGCTTGTCGAGTGCGGTCCAGCAGACCACCGATCACGACAAGCTGGTTGATCTGGTCCGCGCGGACCTGGGCGGGCTGATCGTCGGGCGGATCTGCGCCCCGGGCGAGCGGCTGCCGGTGCTGACGCTCGATGCGCAGCTTGAAAGCGCGATCGTTTCCGGGCTGACCGATCCCGCATCTGGCCAGCCGGTGATCGAGCCTGATCTGGCCCGTAACATCGGTGAACATATCGCCCATCTGGTGGCTGAACGCGGTGCCCATTCACCGCCGGTCGCGCTGATCGTCCAGCCGCGCGCGCGCCGTACGCTGGCCGCGCTGCTCAGGATGCGTGCGCCGGGCTGCCTGGTGCTGTCGATTTCCGAATTGCCGGTGTCCCAGCCGATCGAGGTTCTGGCCGTGATCGGCGGCCCACCCCCGGCTCAGCCCGCGCTGGCCGCCCCGTCCACCCACACTCAATCCGAAACCGAAAGTATGGCCGCATGAAACACGACCACCGCAGCTTTGCGCCCGCGATGAAGGCCCAGGGCGCCTATCGCAGCGACGCTGCTGACCGCATTCGCCGCTTTGTGCCAATGGTCCGCCGCCTCGCCTGGCATGTCCAGGGCGGAGGGCGGCCGGGGATTGAGCTCGAAGACCTGATGCAGGCCGGGATGGTCGCCCTGACCGAGGCTGCCCAGCGCCATTCAGGCCCGACCGAGGACGGCTTTGCCGCATATGCCAAGCTGCGGGTGCGCGGGGCGATGGTCGATCTGATCCGCCGCAATGTGCCGCTGTCACGCGGCGCGGTCGAACGGCGGCGCAACCTGGCTGAAAAGGAAAGCCAGCTGCGCCAGCAACTGGGCCGTGCCCCCAGCGATGCCGAACTCGCGCTGGCCATGGGGATCGACGAAGCCGAGCTGGATGCAATGCGGGCCTCTTCCGAACAGATCCGGTTCGAACCGATCGACGATGCCTATTCAGACGGCGACATGGCCTTTGCCGATGACCGGCCCGACAGCTTTGCCCTGCTGGCGGACGAGGAACTGCGCCACAGCGTTGCCGCGGCCATCGCCGCGCTGCCCGACCGGCTGCAACTGGTGGTGCAGCTCTACTTCGTGGAAGAGCTCAACCTCAGCGAAATCGCCGAGACGCTGCAGGTCTCGATCCCGCGCGTCCACCAGCTCAAGGCGCAGGCGCTCGACAAGCTCAAGGCTGCGCTGGCCGGGGTTGCGGATGTGATCTAGCTTGCACGGGGGGGCGCTTGGCGGCATAGGCTTGGGCCATGTCAGCCTGCGATACCTGCCTTGTGCGCAATCGCGCGATCTGCTCTTCGCTTGATAACGAAGAAATCAAGGCGCTGAACGCTATTGGCCGGCGGCGCAACCTGACCCCGGGCGAATCGCTGATGTGGGAAGGGGAGGATTCGGTCCTCGTCGCCAATGTCATCGAAGGGGTGCTCAAGCTGTCCACCGGGACCGAGGACGGGCGTGAACAGATCGTCGGCGTGGTCTATCCGTCCGATTTCATTGGCCGCCCGTTCGGTTCGACCAGCGGCCACGGTGTTACCGCGCTGACCGATGCGCGGGTCTGCGTGTTCAGCCGCAAGGATTTTGACGCCTTTGCCCGCGAACACCCCAGCCTGGAACACAAACTGTTGCAACGCACTCTGGCGGAGCTGGATCGCACCCGCAAATGGATGCTGTTGCTGGGCCGCAAGTCGGCCGGCGAAAAGGTTGCCAGCTTCCTGCTCGAAATGTCGGAACGGCTGGTCCAGCCGGGCTGCATCGACGCGCCGGACTTGCCGCTGCGCCGCTTTGCCCTGCCGTTTTCGCGCCAGCAGGTGGCGGACGTGCTGGGGCTGACAATCGAAACGGTCAGTCGCCAGTTCACCCGCCTGAAGGCTGATGGGATTATCGACCTGCCCTCACGCCGCGAAGTGGTGATCCTCGATCGCGCCGGACTGGCTGCCGAAGCCGGGTAAACCCGGCTCCGGCCAATCCAGATCAGAACCGCGCGTAAACGCCGCCCGACACGACCCACGGATCAAGCTTGTGGGTGGTCGAGAGCGCTTCGACACCGCCAGCGGTGTAGAAATGCGTGGTGGTCTTCATGAAGTACTTCTTGGCGTCGAGCGAGATGCCCATGCCGCCATCGCCCAGCGGAACGTCCACGCCGCCCTGCAAGGCCAGGCCCAGCTTGTTGTCCATCTTGAGCGTGCTGGCACCCAGCGCCTTGGCGGTCGCGCCCGGCTTTTCGCTGAAGTAGAAGAATACCGACGGACCCACGCCGATGTACGGTTTGATCGGGCCGGCATCGAGGTGATACTTCAGCGTGACGGTGGCGGGCAGGACCAGCACGTGCTGGGCAACGTCAGCCCCGGCAATGCCGCCCGCACCGGTGACGTGGTGCTGGGTGAAGCAGCAGATCGTTTCGATCGAAACGTTCGGCGCCGCGTAGTATTCCACTGCCAGGGTTGGCACCACGTTGTCGTTCGCGGTCGTCTGGCTGGTTGCGGGCAGACCCACGGCGTTGATGTGAATCTTGTCGATCTTGCCATCGGGCAGCACGCCCGTGACCAGAAGTTTTACCTGCAGCTTGCCGTCGGCATTGCCAGCGTGGGCCGGCGTGGCTAGCATGGTGGCGGCAGCAAAGGCCGCAGCGATGGTGAGCTTTTTCATTGTCCCTCATCCGGCGCCGCAGTGGCCGCACCGTGCGACCAAGGCTATTTACGGCGTCACCGTGACCTCTGCTCCCATGGTGCAGTTGCTAACATTGATCCTGCGCAATTTTTGGCGATTTTCTGGGAATTTTTGTTGCATTTCGCGCAATTTGATCCGGGTCAATGTTGCAACGCAATTGCAGGTTGAAATGGGATGCTACTAGTAATATTAGCATTCGCTGATTAACCCTAACTGAGGGGAAGGGGCTCATGGAATCCGTTGTTGCTCGCGCTGGCATATGGCTGGCCGCGCTCTTCGTAGCCATTGTGATGTTCGTAAATGCCGTCGATACCGGCTTTGCGATCCACATGGCGATTTTCGGGCTGGCGGCCATCGCCGGTCTGGTCATCTCGCTGCGCAAGACCAATTATTTTGCCCTGGCCAACGGGGTGGGAACCGCCGTTGATCAAGGCCGGTATGACGACGATCTGATCCGGGCGGGGGTGATCCTCACCACGTTCTGGGGCTGCGTCGGTTTTCTGGTCGGGCTGGTGATTGCCTTGCAGCTGGCCTTCCCGGTGCTCAATTTGGGGCTGGAATGGACCACCTTCGGGCGGATTCGGCCGCTGCACACCTCGGCGGTGATTTTCGCCTTCGGGGGTACGGCGCTGATCGCGACCAGCTTTTACATCGTCCAGCGCACCTGCCGTACCCGGCTGGCCTTTCCTGGCCTCGCGCGGTTCGTGTTCTGGGGTTACCAGCTGTTCATCGTGCTCGCCGCAACCGGCTATGTCCTGGGGATCACCCAGGGCAAGGAATATGCCGAGCCGGAATGGTACGTCGATCTGTGGCTGACGGTGGTCTGGGTGGCCTATCTGGCGGTCTTTGTCGGCACGCTGGTAAAGCGCAAGGAACCCCACATCTATGTGGCCAACTGGTTCTTCCTGAGCTTCATCCTGACCATTGCCATGCTGCATCTGGTCAACAACGCCAACCTGCCGGTCAGTGTGTTCGGCTCGCACAGCGTCGCGGTCTGGGCCGGGGTGCAGGGCGCGCTGGTGCAGTGGTGGTATGGCCACAACGCGGTGGGTTTCTTCCTGACCGCGGGCTTCCTGGCGATGATGTATTACTTCGTCCCCAAGCAGGCCGGGCGGCCGGTCTATTCGTACCGGCTGTCGATCATCCACTTCTGGGGGCTGATCTTCCTGTACATCTGGGCGGGCCCGCACCACTTGCTCTACACCGCGCTGCCTGATTGGGCGCAGACGCTGGGCATGGTGTTCTCGGTCATGCTGTGGATGCCCAGCTGGGGCGGCATGATCAACGGTCTGATGACGCTGAACGGCGCCTGGGACAAGGTCCGCACCGATCCGATCATCCGCATGATGGTGCTGAGCCTGGCCTTCTACGGCATGTCGACCTTTGAAGGGCCGATGATGTCGATCAAGTCGGTCAACTCGCTCTCGCACTATACCGACTGGACGATCGGTCACGTGCACTCTGGCGCATTGGGCTGGAACGGGATGATCACTTTCTCGGCGCTCTACTTCCTGGCGCCGCGGCTGTGGAACCGTGAACGGATGTATTCGCTGCGGATGATCAACTGGCACTTCTGGCTCGCGACCCTGGGGATCGTGTTCTACGCCTCCGCGATGTGGGTCACCGGGATCATGGAAGGCCTGATGTGGCGTGAATACGGCGCCGACGGGTATCTGGTGAACAGCTTCGCCGAAACCGTGGCGGCCAAGTATCCGATGTACCTGCTGCGGGCCTTTGGCGGGGTCTTGTACCTCTCTGGCGCGCTGATCATGGCCTTCAACGTCTGGCAGACGATCGCCGGCAAGCTGCGGCAGGAAGAACCGCTGCGTACAGCGGAATACGATGCCGCCGCCGACCGTCCGCTGCCCGCAGTTGCTGCCGAATAAGGGGTGACTTCAATGACTGAAGAATCAAACGCACAAGCCCCCAAGGAAGCCTGGGGCCGGCACAAGAAGCTGGAACGCAACGTCGCGCTGATGGGGGTCTTTGCCTTCCTTGCCGTGACGGTTGGCGGGATCGTGGAAATCGCGCCGCTGTTCTGGATCGACAACACGATCGAGAAGGTCGACGGGATGCGCCCCTATACCCCGCTGGAACAGGCGGGCCGGAACATCTACGTCCGCGAAGGCTGCTACGTCTGCCACAGCCAGATGATCCGCCCCTTCCGGGACGAGGTCGAACGCTATGGCCATTACAGCCTGGCGGCGGAATCGATGTACGATCACCCATTCCAGTGGGGTTCGAAACGCACCGGGCCCGATCTGGCGCGTGTCGGTGGGCGCTATTCGGATGAATGGCACCAGCAGCACCTCAAGAACCCGCAGGCCGTGGTGCCCGAATCGGTCATGCCGCAATATGCCTTCCTGGCCGAAAAGGACCTGAAGGCGGGCGACATGAAAGGACAGCTGACTGCTCTTAACCGGGTCGGCGTGCCCTATACCAAGACAGACATCGACAAGGCGGAAGAGGATCTGAAGGTTCAGGCCGATGCCACTGGCGACGCCTCTGACCTGATCAAGCGCTATCCCAAGGCGCAGGCCCGCGATTACGATGGCAATCCGGACCGGCTGACCGAAATGGATGCGCTGGTCGCCTATCTGCAGATGCTTGGCACGCTCGTCGATGTGAACGGAGCCAAGGCGCAGGAGGATCTGGCCAAGGAGCGTGGGCGTTGAGCCCGCATTCCACCTACGACACGCTGCGGCACCTTGCCGACAGCTGGGGCTTGGTCGCGACGATGATCCTGTTCCTGGTACTGGCGCTCTGGCCGTTCCGGCCGGGCGCCAGGGAACACAACGAAGCGGCTGCGAATTCGATCTTCGACGATGAAGATCCGAGGGGTAACGACAATGTCCAATAAGCACATCGACGAACCAACCGGTGTCGAGACTGTCGGCCATGAATGGGACGGCATTGAGGAACTCAACAATCCGTTGCCGCGCTGGTGGCTGATCACCTTCTATCTGACGATCGTGTTCGCGATCGGTTATGTGGTGGTCTATCCGGCGATCCCGTTCCTGAACAAGGGCAGCGAAGGGATCTGGGGCTGGACCAGCCGCGGCCAGCTGGCCAAGGAAATGGACGCCGCGCAGGCCGGACGGGCGGCGACGCTTGCCGCGCTTGAGCAGACCCCGATCGAGCAGCTGCCCGGCAATCCCGATCTGCTGCGCAAGGCCATCGCCGGGGGCAAGGCCGCCTTCCGCGTCAACTGCGTGCAGTGCCACGGCGCGGGCGCTGCGGGCGGGATCGGCTATCCCAACCTCAACGACGATGACTGGCTGTGGGGCGGCAACCTGAAAGAGATCGAAGCCTCGATCACCAACGGGATCCGCCAGCCGGGCAACGATCTGACCCATGCCAGCCTGATGCCCAATTTTGGCAAGGACGGAATCCTGACCCCGGCGCAAGTCAGCGAAACGGCGGACTATGTCCTGTCGCTGTCGGGCAAAGCGCCGCTCAATGCCAATGGCAAGCTGGCCTTCGAAGCCAACTGCGTGGTCTGCCACGGGGCTGATGGCAAGGGTATGCGCTCGGTCGGCGCACCCAACCTGACCGACGCGATCTGGCTTTATGGCGGCAGCAAGGAACAGGTTGCGGGCTCGATCAACAAGGCCCATGCCGGGGTGATGCCGGCCTGGGGCGGCAAGCTTGACGGCGTGACGATCAAGATGCTGGCTACTTATGTTCACTCGCTGGGGGGCGGTGAAGACTTCTCGGAAGCTCCGACCCAACCTGCAGCGGGAACACCCGGTAATGCCAAACCCTGATACCGTCCATCAGTCCACCCTGTACGAGAAGCGCAAGGCCGTCTTTCCCAAAGCGGTAGACGGCCGCTTCCGCCGCTTCAAATGGCTGGTGATGATCATCACCCTGGGGATTTACTATGTAACCCCCTGGCTGCGCTGGGACCGGGGCCCTTATGCCCCGGATCAGGCGGTGCTGGTGGATCTGGCCCACCGCCGGTTCTACATGTTCTCGATCGAAATCTGGCCGCAGGAATTCTATTTCGTGGCCGGGCTGCTGATCATGGCCGGGATCGGGCTGTTCGTGATCACCAGCGCGGTCGGCCGCGCCTGGTGCGGGTACAGCTGCCCGCAGACGGTCTGGACCGACCTGTTCCAGCATGTTGACCGATTGATCGACGGGGACCGCAACGCCCAGATGCGACTGGAAGCCGCGCCGTGGGGGCCGGGCAAGATCGCCAGACGCGCGGTCAAATGGACGATCTACCTGGTCATCTCGTTCTGGACCGGCGGCGCATGGATCATGTATTTCGCCGACGCGCCCACGCTGACTCGCGAATTCTGGGCCGGTGAAGCTGCCGGGGTGGCCTATGCCACGGTCGGCGTGCTGACCGCGACGACCTTCATCTTCGGCGGATTCATGCGTGAGCAGATCTGCATCTACATGTGCCCATGGCCGCGCATCCAGACCGCGATGCTCGATGAAAAGTCGCTGCTGGTGACCTACAAGGACTGGCGCGGAGAACCGCGCGGCAGCGTCAAGCAGGCGCAGAAGAACCCCGGCGAAGTGGGGGACTGCATCGATTGCAACGGCTGCGTCAATGTCTGCCCGACCGGGTACGACATCCGCAACGGGCCGGACATCGCCTGCATCACTTGCGCGCTGTGCATCGACGAATGCGACAAGGTGATGAAGCAGATCGGTCGCCCGCGCGGGCTGATCGATTATGCCACGCTGGAAGACTGCGCGCTGGAACGCGCCGGCGGCACGCCGCGTCCGATCTCGCGGGCGCTGTTTCACACCCGGACGCTGATCTACGTCGGGGTCTGGGCCGCGATCGGCTTTGCCCTGCTGTTCGCGCTTGGCAACCGCGCCCGGCTTGACCTGTCGGTGCAGAAGGACCGCAACCCGCCCTATATGCTGCTCAGCAACGGGGAACTGCGCAATGCCTACACGGTCAAGCTGCGCAACATGGAATCGCGTCCGCGGCCGATGGAAGTCAGCCTGGACGGGCTGCCTGGCGGGGTGATGTGGACCGATGACATGGCCCGCGACAAGGCCGCCCGCACGCTCAAATTCGATGTCGCCGCCGACCGCGCCGATCCGCTGCGATTCTATGTGGTCGCACCGGCGGAAACCCGCCCGCAGCACTTCGAATTCAAACTCAAGGCGCTGGATGCCGAAGGCGGTGAAGACGAAAGCAAGGTGCGGTTCGATGCGCCGGGAGAGGACGAGGACGAATGAAAGCCTTCACCACCGGGCCCTTCACCGGCAAGCATATGACTGCGATCATGGTGGCGTTCTTCGCCGTGGTGATCGGCGTCAATCTGATCATGGCGCGCTATGCCTCGTCCACATTCGGCGGGGTGGTGGTCGAAAACTCCTATGTCGCCAGCCAGAAGTACAACCAGTGGTTGCAGGAAGCGGCGCAGGAAAAGGCGCTGGGTTGGAGCGCTACGGCCAGCCGACTGTCCTCTGGCCAGGTGGCCGTGCGGCTGAGCGGGGCTCCGGCCGGGGCCAGCCTTACCGGCTATGTCTGGCATCCGCTGGGCCGCCAGCCCGATCGGCCACTGGCCTTTGCCGCTCAGCCCGACGGCAGCTTTGTTTCCAGCCAGGAAATCCCCGCCGGGCGCTGGCGGCTGCGGCTTGAAGTCCAGGCTCAGGGCAAGAAGTGGCGGACGGAGAGCGAGATTTCGTGACCCCGCCCGCCGCTACACAGGCTGTATCGCCGCAAGCCGGGCAGTCCGAAACGACCGTCATGGTTGTGCCGGGTATGCACTGTGCCGGCTGTATGGCCAAAGTGGAACGCGCGCTGCAGGCCGTGCCCGGGGTCAGCCATGCCCGCGTCAACCTGACCGCGCGGCAGGTCAGCGTGGAGCACGCCGCCGCAGTTACGATCCCGCAACTGGTCGATGCGCTGGCGGCAACCGGATTTCCCAGCCAGCCGCGCGGCGGTGAACTGGCTCCGCCGCCCTCGGCGGTGAAGCCGCTGCTGGCGCCGTTGGCGGTGGCGGGGTTCGCCTGCATGAACGTGATGCTGCTGTCAGTCAGCATCTGGTCGGGCGCGGAAGGGGCAACCAAGGCGCTGTTCCACTGGCTGTCCGCTGCAATCGGCGTGCCCGCGATCCTCTATGCCGGGCAGCCGTTCTTCGTTTCTGCATGGGGTGCGCTGAAGCGCCGCACCACCAATATGGACGTGCCGATTTCGATCGGCGTCACCCTCGCAACCGGTCTCAGCCTGTATGAAACGGTGACGCACGGGGCAGACGCGTGGTTCGATGGCACCTTGATGCTGTTGCTGTTCCTGCTCGCCGGGCGTGCGCTCGACGCTGGCATGCGCGATCGCGCACGCGCCGGAGTCGATGCCCTGCTGCGCCAGGCGGCTCCGGGGGCGATGGTCGTGGCGCGGGATGGGGGGCTTGAATGGCTGCCCGCGACTGACCTCGTCCCCGGCATGGTCATGCGCGTCGCCGCCGGTGAGCGGCTCGCCGCGGACGGCGTGATTGCGCAAGGCGCCAGCCGGTTCGACCAGTCCTTGCTGACCGGCGAAAGCGCGGCGGTTGCGGCGGGTGCAGGCGATGCGGTGCTGGCGGGCACGCTTAACCTTGATGGTCCGGTGGACGTGAAAGTCACTGCTGCCGGGCAGGGCACCACGCTGGCCGAAATCGCACGACTGATGGCAGCATCGGGGCAGGCCCGCAGCGCTTATGTTCGAATCGCAGACCGCGCCTCGCGGCTCTACGCGCCTGCCGTTCACAGCCTTGCCGCTTTGACATTTCTGGGCTGGATGATCGCCGGGGCGGGGGTCCACCAATCGCTGATCTATGCCATCGCGGTGCTGATCATCACCTGTCCCTGTGCGCTGGGGTTGGCGGTGCCGGTGGCGCAAGTGGTCGCCTGCGGGGCGCTGATGAAGCACGGTATCATGGTCAAGGATGGCTCCGCGCTGGAGCGCATGGCCGTGCTTGACCGCGCGCTGCTCGACAAGACCGGGACGCTGACCATGGGCCGCCCCTTGCCCGATCCGGCAGTGATCGCCGCGCTGCCTGCGGATGCGGCGTCGGTCGCGCTGGGGCTCGCGTCTTACAGCCGCCATCCCTTGTCGCGCGCGCTGGTCGAAGTGTTGGCGGCGCGGGGCGTGAAACCGGCCGCGCTGGATGCGGTGGAGGAAGAGGCCGGGCACGGGGTGCAGGGCCTGTGGCAGGGCAAGAAGGTCGCGCTGCGCCGTCCGGACAGCGCCAATGGCGTGGCCACCACGCTGGACATCGCCGGGCTTGCGACCTGGCTGATCCCCTTTGCCGACCGGCTGCGGCCCGATGCGGACCGCGCCCTGGCAGAGCTGCGCGCGCTGGGGATCGAGCCTTCGATCCTGTCGGGCGACAATGCTGCCGCTGTCGCCGAAGTATCACGGCAAACCGGGCTGGAAGGCACCAGCGCGGCTTCGCCAGCGGAAAAACAGGCAGCGATTGCCGCACTTCAGGCGCAAGGGCACAAAGTGTTGATGGCTGGCGACGGGCTTAACGATGGGCCCGCGCTCAGCGCCGCCAATGCCTCGATCGCGCCGGGCAGCGCCAGCGATGTCGGACGGCAGGCGGCGGATCTGGTGTTCATGGGCGACAGCCTGATCGCAGTCCCGCGCGCGGTGCGCGGTGCGCGCCGCACCATGGCGGTGGTCAGGCAGAATTTCGTGCTGGCGATTGGCTATAACCTGCTTGCCGTGCCGCTGGCCATGGCGGGCTTTGTCACCCCCCTGATCGCGGCGATTGCCATGTCGACCAGCTCGCTGATCGTGATCGCCAATTCGCTCCGGCTGGTCAGGGCGGCGCGGTGACCGGGCTGGCGATCCTGATCCCGGTGGCGCTGGGCATGGGGCTGCTGGGGCTGGTGGCATTCTTCTGGGCGCTGAAGCGCGGCCAGTTCGAAGATCTGGACGGCGCCGCCGCGCGGATCCTGATCGATGAGGACGACGACGATCCTCCGGTGGACCGGATATGAAGGACCACCTGATCCATTTCGCGCTGACTGCACTGGCCCCGGCCCTGCTCAACGTCAGCGCCCCGGCGGCGGGAACCAGTGTGTTGGTGCCGGTCTGCAGCGGAGACGGGCTGACCCGCATGGTCCAGGTCCCGGTTCAGGGCCAGCAGCAGCTGCCCGGCGGCGATAGCGGCATGTGCTGTGCCAAAGGGTGCCATTCCGGCTCATCGCGCAAACGTTCGCTCAGGAATTTTGCGCCTGCGCAATGATTGGCCCGCGCAGGTCTGGTTTAGACCGCATTATGTGGCCCTATCACCCTGACCTGCTGGCGACGCCGGTACCGCGCTATACCAGCTTTCCGACAGCTGCAGAGTTCTCCAACGCTGTTGGTGCAGACGATGCCAACCGCGCACTGCGCAGCGTTTCGGGCGATGCCTCGCTTTACGTCCACATCCCGTTTTGCGAGCAGATCTGCTGGTATTGCGGCTGCAACACCGGGGCGGCGAACAAGGCGCAGCGGCTGCATGCCTATCTTGATGCGCTGCACCGGGAAATCGCGATCACCGGGGCACGGCTTGATGGCCGGACAACGATCAAGCGAATCGCGTTCGGCGGGGGCAGCCCCAATGCCATCGCGCCAACCGATTTCGTGCGGCTGGTCGATGCGCTGACGCTGCACCTGTCGCTGGACCAGCCGGTCTGGTCGATTGAGCTCGATCCGCGCACCTTGGCGGCGGAATGGGGGCCGGTGCTGGGCGGGATCGGGGTCAGCCATGCCAGCATGGGGGTACAGACCTTTGAACCCGCCTTGCAGGCCGCGATTGGCCGGGTCCAGCCGGACAGTCTGATCGTCACGGCCACCGACCTGCTGCGCAAGGCCGGGGTCAGCAGCCTCAACTACGATCTGATGTACGGCCTGCCCGGCCAGACGATGGATCACCTTGAGGCAACCCTGGCGCGGACTATCGAACTCGGCGCGGACCGGATCGCGCTGTTCGGCTATGCCCACGTGCCGCACATGTTGCCGCGCCAGCGCCGGATCGATGCCAGCGCCCTGCCGGGGCAGGAGGCGCGCTTTGCCATGGCGCAGTATGGGTATGACCGGCTGACCGCGGCTGGCTATGTCGCGATCGGGTTCGATCACTTTGCCTTGCCCGGCGATCCCATGGCGATTGCCGCGCGCGAAAAGCGGGTGCGGCGCAATTTCCAGGGCTTTACCGATGATCAGGCCCCCAGCCTGATCGGGTTGGGCGCCTCGTCGATCAGCTGCTTTGACGATCTGCTGGTGCAGAACGAGAAGAATGCCGGGCGCTACCGGATGCTGCTGTCGCAAGACCTGCTCCCTGCCCAGCACGGTGTCCACCGCGACGCGGATGACCGGCTGCGCGGGGCGGTGATCAGCGAACTGCTGTGCCAGGGCGAAGTGGCGGTGCCGCCCGCCTTGCTGGCCGAAGTGGCGGGCCGGATCACGCCTTTCGTGGAACGCGGCGTGGCCGTGCTGGATGGCAGCACGCTGCGCATTCCGCCCGCCGGGCTGCCCTATGCCCGCACGGTTGCCGCGCTGTTTGATCCTTATCGGCAGGATTCGCTGCGGCGGTTCAGTTCGGCGGTGTAGGCTATCAAATCCTCCCCCGTTGGGGGAGGTGCCGAGCAAAGTGAGGCGGAGGGGGCAGTGCCTTAAGCCCCCTCCGTCAGCCCTGCGGGCTGCCACCTACCCCAGAGGGGGAGGATCTGTTTGTCTCTTGCGAATCCTTCGCAACCCTGCCAGCTTCCCACTTCCACCGGACAAAAAGAGAGCGGCTGTCCGAAGATCAGCCGCTCCAGGTGGGGAGAACTGGTGAACCGGCGTCAGATCATTTCGGGCTCTGCCTCGTGTTTGATCTTGCCAGACTGGACAGCCGCTTCGGTCTCAAGGACCATCACCGCAGCCGCCGTGTTGGAAATCGGAATGTGGTAAGTGCGCGACACTTCGCTGGTGCTCGCGCCAAGTGCTCCGCGCGCGGCGATCCAGTTGAGGATCTCTACGCCCTGGGTGCCGGACAGTTCGACAATCTCATGCACCGAATGCGTGGTCAGCGCGTCGGGATCACGGGCCAGATTGTCCATGCAGAACTTGTCGTATTCTGCATTCATGAACCCGGCGCGTTCGCCGTCCAGCTGGTGCGAGAGGCCGCCGGTGCCCATCACCATGATCTTTTCCGGGCCCTGCCACTCAGCCAGCGCCTTGCCCACCGCGCGCCCCAGCGCGAGGCAGCGCTTGGCGCTGGGCAGCGGGTGCTGGACGGTGTTGATGGTGATCGGCACGATCCGCACCGGCGCTTCGCGGCCCGGCCAGGCCAGGGCGAGCGGGATCGAGGCGGCGTGATCGACCAGCATGTCCTGACAGGTCGTGATGTCGAATTCTTCCTCGACCAGCTTCTCGATGATCGCCCAGCTCAGCTCGGTATGCCCCGGCGGGACCGGGAAGGGGTGCAGCCCCCAGCCTTCGTCCTCGTTGCGATAGACCTCTGCCGCGCCGACCGCGAAAGTCGGCATCTTGTCGAGGAAGAAGTTCAGCCCGTGGTCGTTGTAGAACATCACCACTACGTCGGGCTGCTGCACGTCCAGCCATTCGCGCACCGGCGGCCAGGCGTTGAAGAACGGCGCCCAATAGGGTTCGCCCTGCGCGCCGCGCTGGATCGCCCCGCCAATTGCGGGCACGTGGCTGGTGAAAACGCCGCCGATAACTTTAGCCACAGATCGCCTCCTTGGCTGCGGGGGTCTTGGCCTGATCCAGCAGCATCTGCTTGAACGCATCCACGCTCATGCCGGTTTGCTGCGCGCCCAGATCCTGCACGTTGAGCCCCAGAATGCCCGCCAGTTTGGCGAGGTAATAGACGTTGCCGCCCGCCGCCATCATCTGCAGCACGTTGCGCGCGGCGACAGCTTCACGCTGCTCTGCCGTCAGCTGGAACTTGTCGATATAGGCCGCTTCATCGCGCACGAAGGCGTCGCGGTTCTGAGCGCTGTTGAAGGAATAGCACATGGCGTTGAGCGCATATCCCTTCTGCGCGGCGGCCCCATCGAAGATATGGGTTCCGGGAATTGGCGCGGGTGTTGCGGTTGCCATCGGCTGATCCTTTCCTTGGCCCAGTCTATGCCCCGACTGGTAGGGGGCGAACCTTGATCCGGATCAACAAAGGCAAAAAATCGTAAGCAAGGCATACAAAGATCGCCTCTTGACCGACTCGCCGCAGCGCTGCTTGTGCCGGGGCAAGCCACAGCGAGAGGAACACCAGCCAATGCAGCTTTCCATGGAAGGGCGGATTGTCCTGATTACCGGGGCCTCATCGGGCTTTGGTGCGCATTTCGCGCGGCTGTTCGTGCGCGAAGGCGCGCGGGTGGTGATCGGGGCACGGCGGGTGGACCGGATCCAGGCGCTGGCCGACGAATTGGGCGACAAGGCGCTGCCCTTGGCGATGGACGTGACCAGCGAAACCTCGCTGATTGCCGCCTACGATGCAGCCGAGGCGCGGTTCGGCACGGTTGATACGGTGATCGCCAACGCCGGGGTTGCGCAGGATGGCCGTGCCACCGATGTCAGCGGCGAAAGTGTGGCCAATCTGGTCGCGACCAATTTCACCGGGGTTTACCTGACGGCACGCGAAGGGGCGAAGCGGATGATCGCCGCCGGGTTCAAGGACCATGGGCGCGGGCGGATCGTGCTGATCGGTTCGATCACGGCGCAAATGACCGGGCAGGGCGATGCCGCCTATGCCGCGACCAAGGCCGGGGTCGCGCATCTGGGCCGCCAGTTCGCGCGTGAATGGGTGCGCCAGGGGGTCAACGTCAACACCATCCAGCCCGGCTATATCCAGACCGAGATCGCCGGAGACTGGTTCCAGACCGAAGGCGGGCAGCGCCAGATCGATGCGTTCCACCGCCGCCGCCTGTGCCCGATCGAGGCGCTGGATGTGCCGCTGCTGTTTCTCTCGGGCGATATGTCACAATATGTGACCGGGGCGACCTTGACGGTGGATGACGGGCAGGTGCTTTAGGGCCGAATCCTCTTGGCAGATTGATCCCTGGTGTTATACATCGGCAATACACCAAGGGAGAAGCCCATTGCTCCGCCACACTTTGCTGCCGCTGCTGGCCGCCGCACTGTCCTTCCCCGCTGAGGCCGCGCCTTACCGTCCGCTTGATCTGACCACGATTGACCGCGCGACCCCGGCTGCGGCGCGCACGCAATATGCGGTGCTGGGGACCACGCACCTGACCGGGCTGCCCGATACGTTCAAGCCGGAATACCTTGAAGATCTGATCGCGCGGCTGGCCAAATGGCGACCCGATGTGATCACTACCGAAGGCCTGTCCGGCCCGCAGTGTGAAATGCTGTTGCGGTACAAGGACAACTACCCCGGTGTCGCCGACGATTACTGCTGGGACGCGGCGGAGATCGAAAAGGAAAGCGGCGTCTCACTGGTCTGGGCCGAAGCGGAACTGCCGCAGGCGCTGGCGGAAATCGCCAGAAACCCCAGCCCGGCACGGCGACGCTATCTGGCCATGCTGTTCCTCTCCGCCAACGATCGTGCTTCGGCGCTGGTGCAATGGCTGCGCCTGCCCGAAAGCGAGCGCAAGGCCGAGGATGCGCTGAGCCCCGAACTGGTCAAGCTGCTGGAAAAGCTGCGGGCCGGCCGCAACGAGGTCTATGCACTGGCCGCCCCGCTCGCCGCGCGGCTGGGGCATGAACGGATTTACCCGGCCGACGATCACACCGCCGATGCCCTGACCGCGCCGGGCGGCGATGCGTTCAACAAGGCAATGATGGCGATCTGGGACAACCCCGGTGCCCGCGCGCTGCGCCCCGCACTGGAAGCGCAGGGCAAAGCGATGACCAGCGCTCCCGCCGTGCTGCAGCAGTACCGCGTGATGAATTCGCCAACTGCGCTGCGGCAGGCGCTCGACGTCGATTTCCTGGCGGCGCTGCAGGACAAGTCGGCCGGACAATGGGGTCGCCGCTATGTCGCCTGGTGGGAAGTGCGCAACCTGCGCATGGTCTCCACGATCCGGCAGGCGGCGGGCGGGCATCCCGGCGGGCGAGTGCTGGCGATCGTCGGTTCCTCGCACAAACCCTATTTCGAACGCTATCTGGGGCAGAGCCATGACGCTAGCGTGTTGGATGTGCTGGGGCTGCTGAAGTAGCGCGCCGATCTGGCGGGATTGTTGTGGGGCTGGGGTGGAATGGTTCGCGCAGAGACGCAGAGCAGAAAGATGAGACGCAGAGGACTTGTGCCGAGCCGAAGGCTCCATCTCTGCTCATAACCCTTCGTAACAGGCAGCGAATGACTGGAAAGCGGCTTTGCCGCCCGCGCAACTCCTCCGCGTCTCTATTTTCTTCTCCGCGTCTCTGCGTGAACTATTGAAACCTGACCGCACCAAGCAAGGTAGCGCGATAAGCCCGGCTCACCCCCCGGCATCAATCAGCGCCTGCACCTGCTTGTAAAACGCCTCGCGCGCATCGCCTTCGGGGCCCAGGGTGGCGCGGGTCCAGTTGGCGTTGCTGGCGATCACCAGCTTGCGTTTGGGGTCGATGAAAATGCCTTGCCCGAAAATCCCCTGCGCCGCGACCGAGCCATCATCATAGGTCCACCACTGGAACCCGTAACCGTGTCCGGGCTCGCCGATGTCCTTCTGTTTGGTGATGGCCTGGGCGAACCAGTCGGCCGGGACGATCTGCTTGCCGCCGGCCTGACCATTCGCCAGCACGAACAGCCCGAACCGTGCAAAGTCGCGGGTCGCGGCCTGCAAGCAGCAGCCGGCGATTTCATGCCCGGTCTTGCCCTGCAGCCAGGTCGCTTCGGCCTCCATCCCGGCGGGTTGCCAGACCTTTTCCTGCAAATACTGGCTGAGTGTCTTCTTGGTGGCAGAGCTGACCAGCACCCCGATCAGGTTGGTCTCACCGGTGTTGTAATGCCACACTTCGCCCGGCGGATGGGCGCGGGGGAGTTTGCGCATATAGCTGACGGTCGCGTCCACGCCCGCGTCGGGCTTGGCATTGTTGAACATCGCGACGTCGGCTTTGGGGTCTTCATAGTCTTCGTTCCACTTGACCCCGCTGCTCATGGTCAGCAGCTGGCGCACCGAGACATCATCATAGGCAGAGCCGCGCAGGTCGGGGATGTACTGGCTGACCTTGTCCTCAAGGCTCTTGATATAACCATCCTGAATCGCCGCGCCGACCAGCGTGGAAGTAAAGCTTTTGGCGACCGAGAAGCTGGTCCAGCGGCCCTTGGCGTCAAACCCCATGGCATAGCGTTCGAGCCGGAGCTTGCCGTCCTGCAGGATCACCAGCCCGGCGGCGCGCTGTGCGGCCATGTACTGATCGATATTGGGCACATTGAGCGGCTTGCCCGCTGGCAGCGGCAGGGGCGTGGCGGAAGGTGCAATGGTGCGGTGATCGGCCAGCACAGTGATCCGGTCCATCGCCCGGAACGCTGCATCGCGCTGGTCCTGCCGCCAGCTCAGCACATCGGCATTGGTCGGCATCACTGCCAGCAGATCGCGGGTTTCCCGGTCCAGACTGGAATACCATACCCCGCCCGCCAGCGCGGCGGCGGCGAGCCCGCTCAAAGCAATCGTCCGTTTGCGCATCTGCCTCTCCCTGTATCTGGGGGGAGGATAGCGGAGCTTTCAGCAAAGCAAAGCCCCCTCCTCTGAAGCGGAGGGGGAGTTAGCGGGTCAGCTCCACCAAAGTGTCAGGCCCCAGCACTTGCGGCAACTGCTGCGGTGCGCCGCCTCCCGCCGGATACCACATGTACAGCGGCACCCCGCCCGCGCCTTGTGCGGTCAGATAGCGGGTGATCGCGGGATCGCGCCGGGTCCAGTCACCGCGCAGGACGACCACGCCCGCCTTGGCAAAGGCATCGCGGGTCGCCTCGCGCTCGATCGCGGCGGCTTCGTTGACCTTGCAGGTCAGGCACCAGTCGGCGGTGAAATAGGCGAAGACCGGCTTTGCGCTGGCGCGGGCTTTGGCCAGCGCGGTCTCGCTGAACGGCTGGCTGGGGAGCAGGCCTGCGCTTTCTGCCGTGGGCGCGCGGACCACGCTGGGCAGGCCTAGTGCGGCAACTCCGGCCAGCACGGCCAGAGCCGGAACCAGCAGCCGGGTGCTGCCCAGCCCGTTGCGCTGGCGGCGGCCCAGTACCAGCAGCATGACCACCAGCAGGAAGGCAAGCAGCGCCAGCGAAAGGGCGAAGGCCTGCCCCGCAAGACGGCTCGCCAGCCAGACCAGAGCCAGCGCGGTCAACCCCATTGGCACGGCCATCGCCTTGCGGAACCATACCATCCACGCGCCGGGGCGCGGCAGCAGGCGGCGCAGCGCTGGCAGATAGGCCACCGCCAGGAACGGCAAGGCGAGCCCCAGCCCGAGCGCGCCGAACAAGGCCATCGCCGGCAGGGTCGGCAGCAACAAAGCCGCGCCCATCGCGGCGGCCATGAACGGCCCGGTGCAGGGCGTTGCGGCGAAGGCCGCGAGCAGCCCGGTGGCGAAGGCCCCTTGCGGCGAGCCTTCGCTGGCAAAGCCGGGGACAGCCATTTCATACAGGCCCAGCAAATTGGCGGTGATCGCCACGGCCAGCAGCAGCAAGGCGGCGACCACCAGCGGTTCCTGCAACTGGAACGCCCAGCCCACCTCTTGCCCAGCAGCGCGCAGGCCCAGCATCAGCGCGCCGAGCGCCAGACAGGCGAGCACGACCCCGCCGGTATAGGCCAGCCCCTCGGCCCGCGCCTGCGCCTCGCTCTCACCCGCGCGGGCAAGGCTGAGCGCTTTCAGGCTGAGGATCGGGAAGACGCAGGGCATGACGTTGAGCAGCAAGCCGCCCGCCAGCGCAGCCAGCAGCAGCCAGCCCAGCGGCGGCGTGGCGGGCGCGTCGAGCGCCACCCGCTCGCCCCCGGTGGGGACGACGCCGGGATCGGCCTCGATCAGCAAGCCGTCGCCCGCGCGGTTCAGCCGCAGCACGGCGTGCAGGGCCCCCGGTTGCTGCGCCGCGAATCTTGCGCGCGGCAGTTCGGCCACCAGCAGGTCGCCCTGGCGGAACATCGCTTGCGGTGCGGCGTAATCGACCACATGGTCATCGGCCACGAACAGATGCGGCTGTTCCAGCATGACTGTGCGGGGCAGGGGAATCGCGATCCGCACGGTCTGCCCGGCCCAGGCAAAGCGCGCCTTGCTGCCCAGCGGTGCGGGCAGGGCGGCCAGCCACTGGTCAAACCGCGGATCGCGCGCGCCCGCCGGGCCGACCATGATCGTGGTCCCCAACTCAGCCTGTTCGGGCACGCAAACCTCGCGCGTGCAGGCCAGCCACTGCGCCTTGACCCGCAGTGCGAGCGGTTGTCCCGGCACGGCAGTGGCGGGCAGGGTGACCGGCACCAGCACGGCATAGGCCTGTTCATAGACGTGATTCATCAAACCGCTGACCAGCAAGGTCTGCGGTACCGGATATCGCAAGTCCCCCACTTTGACCCCCGGCGGCAGGGTCCAGTCAGTGGTCATGCCAAGCCCGGCATCGCCCGGGTTCTGCCAATAGCCGTGCCAGCCCTCACCCGGCTGCATCGCAAAAGCGAGCATCACGGTAGAGCCGGGCGCGGCGGTTCCTTCGGCCACCAGGCTGGCGGCGATGTGGTTGGGTGCGGCCTGGGCCGGGGCGGCCAGCAGCAGGGCGAGCAGCTGCAATAGAACTGCAATGCCCGCCTGCCACAGTTTGCACACACCACGCACGGCCTGCGGCTTGCGGGGGGCAGGGGCGAAGGGCATAAGCGGGGGCAGATCGTTCACCCGCGCTGTTTGCCCCGCCTTGCCGCCCACTGCAAGGCAGGCCGCGCCAATCGGGATTGTTCCATGCGCCGTCTGATGCTTGCCGCTGCCCTTGCCTGCTCTGCCGTTCCCGCCATGGCCAAGGATCCGGCCCCCGCGCCCGCAGCTCCGCCCAGGCTGATCGTGGCTGTGTCGATCGATCAGTTCAGCGCCGATCTGTTCGCGCAGTACCGCCAGTACTACACCGGGGGTATGGCCCGCCTGCTGCAAGGCGCGGTGTTCCCCAGTGCGTTCCAGTCGCACGCCGCGACTGAGACCTGCCCCGGTCACTCGACCTTGCTGACCGGCACTCGTCCTTCCCGCAACGGGATCATCGCCAACAACTGGTTCAACCTCTCGCTCGCCCGCGCCGACAAGCGGGTTTATTGCGCCGAGGATGAAAGCGATCCCGCCAGCACCTCGCGCGATCCGGTGGTTTCGGCGGTCCATCTGAAAGTGCCGACGCTGGGCGAACTGATGAAGCAGGCCTATCCCGCCAGCCGCAACGTCGCCGTATCAGCCAAGGACCGCGCAGTGATGATGATGGGCGGAAACAAGATCGACGCCGCCTATTGGTGGAAAGGGGCCAGCTTCGTCACGCTGAACGGCCGCACCTTGTCCCCCGCAGCCGTGGCCCAGAACGCCGTGGTCGCCAAGCAGCTCAAGGCCGGTTTCCCTGCGATGGCCCTGCCCAAGTGGTGCGGCGCTGCGAACCGTGCGGTGGCCGTGGGCAAGGGCGCGGTCGGGCAGGGGCGCTTTGCCATGCCCAAGGACACGCCGGAAAAGCTGCGCGGCGACATGTTCCGGATCAGCCCGCGGATCGATGCGGCCACGGTTGACCTGGCAAACCGGCTGGTGGACGAAATGAAGCTGGGCCGCGGCGCGGCGCCCGATCTGCTTTCGGTCAGCCTGTCCGCCACCGATTACATCGGCCATGCCACCGGCACCGAAGGCGCGGAAATGTGCATCCAGATGGCGCAGATGGACGCCGCGCTGGGGGCGCTGTTCGCGCATCTCGACAAGGCGAAGATCGACTATGCCGTGGTGCTGTCGGCTGACCACGGCGGGCTCGACATGCCCGAACGGCTTAACGAACAGGCCCTGCCGCGCGCGGTGCGGGTGGACGATTCACTCAGCCCCGGTCCGCTCGCCAAGGCGATCAGCGCGCGGACCGGTGTGACCAGCCCCAAGGGCCCGCTGCTCGCCTCCGATGGCGGCGATGTGTGGATCAGCCCGGCGCTCGATCCGGCGCAGAAAACCAAGGTCGTCGACGCCCTGCTGCAAATCGCGCGGGCCCATCCGCAAGTCAGCGCCGTGTTCACCGCCGCCGAACTGGCTGCCACCCCTTCGCCCACCGGCAACCCGCAGGACTGGACCGTAAAGGAGCGCGCCCGCGCCTCGTTCGATCCCACCCGCAGCGGCGATGTGCTGATCCTGCTGGACCGCGCTGTGGTGCCGATCCCCGAAGCGATCCCCGGCATGTATGTCGCCACCCATGGCAGCGCCTGGGACTATGACCGGCGCGTGCCACTGTTGTTCTGGCGCAAGGGCATGACCCGCTTCGAACAGCCGGCCCCGGTCGAAACCGTCGACATTGCCCCCAGCCTGGCCGCGCTGATCGGATTGAAAGTGACCGACGGCCAGTTCGACGGGCGCTGCCTTGATCTGGACGGCGGGGCCGGGAACAGCTGCGCCAGCAAATAGCGCCAAATCCTCCCCCTTTGGCGGAGGTGGCAGCGCGCAGCGCTGACGGAGGGGGGAACGCGGCAAGGCCCATGCCCCCTCCAACCCGCCTGCGGCGGCCCACCTCTCCCAGAGGGGGAGGATCTTTGCGCCACAATGCTTGTCGAAGCCTCTGTACAGGCCTAGATCACAGCCATGACCGACAAACGCGATCTCGTGATCCTTGGCGGCGGGCTGGTGGGGATGACCCTGGCCCTCGCCGCCGCGAAGCAGGGCATTTCCAGCCATGTGGTTGACAAGGCCAAGCCCGAAGACCTGACCCGCGAAGGGGTGGATGGGCGCGCTTCGGCGATTTCCACGGCCAGCTGGAACCTGCTGTGCAACATCGGCCTGGGTGAGCGACTGGATCCGCTGGGCTGTCCGATCGAGGCGATTGCGGTGACCGATGCGATGCGCCCCGGCCGGATCGATTTCAAGCCTGAGGCGAACGATGGCTCGCTTGGCCGGATGTACGCCAACCGCGACATCCGCCTCGCCCTGTTCGAAGCCGCGCGGGATGAACCGCTGATCGCCTGGCATTCCGGGGTGGAACCTGTCACCCGCGATCGCGGGGCGCACGGTGTTTCCATCAGGCTTGACGATGGCCGGGTGCTGGAAGGCAACCTGCTGGTCGGCGCGGAAGGGCGGCAAAGCCCGACTCGCGCTGATGCCGGGCTGAACAGCGCCAGGTGGGACTATCACCACCGCGCTTTCGTAACCGCGATCACGCATGAACAGCCGCACGGCGGGGTAGCGTGGGAAATCTTCTTCCCCGCCGGGCCGCTTGCCTTGCTGCCCTTGCTCGATCTGCCCGATGGCCGCCACCGCAGCGCGGTGGTCTGGACCGTGGCGGAAAAGGATGCAGCCGGGGTCACCGGCTTGTCCGATGCGGTGTTCCTGGGTGAAATCGCGCAGCGGATGCAGGGCATTTTCGGCGCAATCGAACTGTGCGCCCCGCGCATGTCATGGCCGCTCAACTTTCACCACACCGCGCGGATCGTGGCGGACCGGCTGGCGCTGGTCGGCGATGCGGCGCACGGGATGCACCCGATTGCGGGGCAAGGCCTCAACCTGGGGCTGCGCGATGTCGGCACGCTGGTGCAGGTGCTGAGCGACGGGATGCGGCTGGGGCTGGAGCCGGGCGACGCGCAAGTGCTGGCCCGTTATGAACGCTGGCGTTCGCTGGATAGCCTTAGCGTGATGGCTGCGACTGACGGCCTGGTCCGCCTGTTCGGCATTCCCGGCCGCTTGCCCAGCGCGGTCCGCCGCCTGGGCATGGGCGTGGTCCAGCGCACCGGCTGGCTCAAACGCTTCTTCATGGACGAAGCCCGCGGGATGAGCGGGGAACTGCCGGAATTGCTGCGGGCGTAGCAACCCCTCCGTCAGCCGCTTCGCGGCTGCCACCTCCCCATTTGTGGCCTTCGCCAAAAATGGGAAGGATCTGGTTAGGCAGCCCGGACAAGATCCTTCCCATTTTTCCCGCAGGGACAAATGGGGAGGTGGCATTTGCGAAGCAAATGACGGAGGGGTCTTCTACGCCTGCGGCACCACGTGACCTAAGGAAGGCCCCTAGATCGCCCCCTCCGGAACCACACTCGCACTCGGCGTCGGGCTTGGGCTCGGTTCTTTCGGCTTGACCGGTTCCAGCAGTGCCGTGGTCTCGATCAGGTCAAGCGCGCGCTGGGCCATGGCATAGCGTTGGGCGCTGCCAAGCCAGTCCTTGGCTCCGGCCGCACCGGGCATAGTCTGAACTTCCTTGATCGCGGCGTCGATCTGGCCGGTGCGCAGCAACAGTCTGGCGCGGTCGAGCCGGTTTTCGGGCCGGGCCATCGGCGTTTCATCATGGCGGATCACGAACAGGCCGGAAAGCTCCCGCTTGACGCGGGCCCAGCCATCTTCGTTGGTGGGGGCCTGGGTCAGCACGGATTCCAGCGCGTCAAGCTGGCCCGCCAGCAGATCAAGCGTGTTGGGCTTGGCCGCGCTGTCAATCAGGGTGGCGACGGCATTGGGCTGGCTGTTGCCAAAGCGCAGCTTGAGCTGATCGGCCAAGGGCCCCAGCGGCGCACCGCGTTCGATCGCGCGGCGGCTGGCGAAAGCGACCAGCAGGGCTTCGGCGCGGGTGGTGTTGCCTTCAGCCGCAGCGGCTTGCAGATCAAGCCGGGCAAGGCGCTGTTCCAGCGCGGCGAGCCGCTGGTCAAAGCCATCGACTGCACCGGCGGTAGTTGGGCCGGCCGTGACCGAGCCGGGCGATGCGGCGGGGGCAGGCGACGGCAGGGCGGCAAACGGTGCGCTGGCGGCCGGTTTGGCCGGTTCCAGCAAATCCGGCCCGATCTGGATCTTGCCGCTCCACGCCAGCCAGCCAACCACAGCGCCGCCTGCCAGAAAAGCCAGCAACAGCGTGGTGCCGATCATTCGCAAGCCCGGCCCCTTGCGGCGCGGCGGCAGATTGAGCGGGCGATCAAAGAATTCGTCAGACATGCGGACTTCGTGGCTTCCCATGGCGCGGCGCGACCCGGCCCTTTCAAGGGAAGGGGTCTTGGCACATCTGCCGCGCCAAGGCCAGCAAAGCCTTGTCATTGGGGGCCTGGGCCACAGCCACTTCACCCCAGCCTGCTTCGGCGGCCTGGGCAATGCGCGGCCCCAGCGCGGCGATCCTGAGCGGCGAGCGACGGATCGCATGGCTGACGCATTGGGCGGTAAGGTGGCGCATCGCTTCGGCTGAATGGACCGCGACAATTGCCGGGCGGCGCAGCAAGTCGATCAGGCCGGGCGTAAACGGGCACGGCACGCTGGCATAGGTCACCCGTTCCTCCATGGTCATGGCCTTGGGCAAGGTCAGCGGCACGCGTTCATCCCCGGCCAGACGCAGCACATGGCGTGTGCCGGGGGGCAGCATATCGACCACCGCCTGCAAGCCGCCGCTGCCGCTGGCGGCCACGGTGAACCCCCGTTCGCGCGCGGCCTGGGCGGTGGTTTCTCCCACGGCGTAAACCGGCAAGTTTTTGAGCGCATCCAGCCCGCGCCCGCCGTGGCGCAGCACATTGGCGCTGCCGATCAGCAAGGCATCGAAATCGGCCGCGAGCGGGGCCTGCCAGCTACGCGGCTCGATCGCGAACAGGGGCTGCGCGACCGTCTCCAGCCCTAGCGCCCGGGCCGCCTCTGCCGTGGCGGCGCAACCGGGTTCGGGGCGGATGACGATCAGCGGGACCATGTGCCTATCCTTCTGGGCCGGAAAAATGCACCCGCACTGCATCGGGCGCACTTGCCAGCAATTGTGCCGCCAGTGCAGCCGGGCCGTTCGCGTCATCGGGGGCGAAGCGGGCGGTCAGCTCTACCTTGTCGGCGCCGTCCGGGCTGTAGATCGCGGCGCGCATCACCAGTTCGCTGCCGTCCGGCTCGGTCAGCACGGCGATCGGGCTGTGGCAATTGCCGCCAAGGCCCGCCAGCAGCGCGCGTTCGGCCATCACCGCGTGGCGGCTGGGTGTGTGGTCAATGGCGGAGAGCAGGCGGCGCGTTTCATGGGCATCGAGCCGGCATTCGATCGCGATGGCGCCTTGCCCCGGCGCGGGCAGCCATTCGTGCGCATCGAGTGCGTGACCGGTGCCGCTTTCGCCCAGCCGGTTCAGGCCCGCGCGGGCCAGCAGCGTGGCATCGGCTTCGCCCGCCGCCAGCTTGGCAAGCCGGGTGGCGACATTGCCGCGGAACGAGATCACTTTGAGATCGGGCCGGGCGTGGAGCAATTGCGCGGCGCGGCGCGGGGCACTGGTGCCAACCACCGCGCCCTGCGGCAAAGCGCGAATGCTCTCCGCGCCGACCAGCACATCGCGAACGTCCTCACGTGGGAGCACGGCGGCGATGACGAGTTCGGCGGGGCGCAGCGTCTCCACGTCCTTCAGGCTGTGGACTGCAAAGTCGATCTCACCGGTCAGCAGCCAGTGGTCCAGTTCCTTGGTCCACAGTGCCTTGCCGCCGATTTCGGCGAGCGGGCGGTCCTGAATCTTGTCACCGCTGGCGGTGACGGGCACGATTTCCACCTCCAGCCCGGGGTGGGCGGCGCAGAGGCGGGCCTTCGCCTCCTCGGCCTGAGCCATGGCGAGCGGGGAGCGGCGAGTACCGAGCCGGAGCGGACGAGTGGACGCAAAGCTGTTCATGCGCCGCTTGTCCTATTCGTCATTCTCTTTAAGGGGAAGTGGGGATGGGGATCGTTCTCGGCATCGAAAGCTCCTGTGACGAGACGGCAGCCGCGCTGGTGGACAGCGAGCGGCGTATTCTGGCGCAGCGGATCGCCAGTCAGGACGCTGAACACGCGCCTTACGGCGGGGTCGTTCCCGAAATCGCCGCCCGCGCCCATGCAGACCGGCTGGCTCCCCTGATCGAAGCTACGCTGGCCGATGCCGGGATGACTTTGGCCGATGTCGATGCGATTGCCGCCACGGCCGGGCCGGGGCTGATCGGCGGGGTGATGGTCGGGCTGGTCACTGCCAAGGCGCTGGCGATGGCCAGCGACAAGCCGCTGATCGCGATCAACCATCTGGAAGGCCACGCGCTGTCACCCCGGCTGGCCGATGCTTCGCTGCAGTATCCCTATCTGTTGCTGCTGGTATCGGGCGGGCATTGCCAGATCCTGCTGGTCGAAGGGGTGGGCCGTTATACCCGGCTTGCCACCACGATCGACGACGCGCTGGGCGAGGCGTTTGACAAGACCGCCAAGATCCTGGGGCTGGGCTATCCGGGCGGCCCGGCGGTGGAGCGGCTGGCACGCTCGGGCAATCCCAAGGCCGTCCCCTTGCCGCGTCCGCTGGTGGGCAGCGGCGAAGTGCATTTCTCTTTCGCCGGGCTGAAAAGCGCGGTCTTGCGGGCGAAGCAGGCCGCAGCCCATAGCGACGCTGATATTGCCGCCTCGTTCCAGCAAGCCGCGATCGATTGCGTGATTGACCGGAGCCGGATCGCGCTGGGCTCGGCCAAAAACCCGACCGCGCTGGTGGTGGCCGGCGGGGTTGCCGCCAATCAGGCGATGCGCGGCGCGCTGGAGGCCTTGGCGGCGCAGCACGGCCTGCCCTTTGTTGCCCCGCCAATGGCGCTGTGCACCGATAATGCGGCGATGATCGCCTGGGCCGGGATCGAACGGCTCGGCCAGTCCGATCCGCTTGACCTTGCCGCCCGCCCGCGCTGGCCGCTTGATCCCGATGCCGCCCCGGTGCGCGGTGCGGGGGTCAAGGCATGACCCCGGATCAAGCTCAGGGCAAGCCGATCGGGGTAATCGGCGGCGGGGCCTGGGGCACCGCACTGGCGCAGGCGATGGCCAGCGACGGCTCCCAGGTGCTGCTGTGGGCGCGCGAGGCGGAACTGGTGGCGGAAATCAACGCAGCCCACACCAACACCCTGTTTCTGCCCGGCGCAAAACTCGCTTCGACGATCCGCGCCACGGGCGATCTGGCCGATCTGGCGGCATTGCCAGTGCTGCTGGTGGTGGTCCCGGCGCAGCATCTGGCGCGCGTGCTGGCGGATCTGCCGCGCGGCGCCTGCGATCTGGTGCTCTGCGCCAAGGGGATCGAGGCGGGGACCGGGCGGCTGATGGCCGATGTCGCCGCGCAGGCCGCGCCGGGGGCAACCATCGCTGTGTTATCCGGCCCGACGTTCGCCCACGAAGTTGCCGCTGGTCTGCCCACCGCCGTCACCCTTGCCTGCGCTGGCGGGGAAGACCAGTGGCAGCGGCTCGCCCCGGCATTGTCGCGGCCCTCGCTGCGGCCGTACTATTCGGATGACGTCACCGGCGCGGAGATCGGCGGGGCGGTCAAGAACGTGCTGGCGATTGCCTGCGGGGTGGTTGACGGGCTGGGCCTGGGCCAGAACGCCCGCGCCGCGCTGATCGCGCGGGGCTATGCCGAAATGCTGCGGTTCGGGCTGGCGCGCGGGGCGCGGGCGGAGACGCTGGCGGGGCTGTGCGGGCTGGGCGATCTGGTGCTGACCTGCTCCTCCACGTCCAGCCGCAATTTCTCGCTTGGCAAGGCACTGGGCGAAGGGCTGAGCGCGGCTGAAGCACTGGCGGGCAAGAACAGCGTGGCCGAAGGCGCATCGACCGCCCCCGTGCTGGCTGAACTGGCGCGGAGGGACGGGATTGACATGCCGATCGTCGATGCGGTCTGCGCCCTGCTGGACGGCGCGGCCCCGGCCAAGGCGGTTGTCGCCGCGCTGCTGGCCCGTCCACTCAAGGCCGAACTGGAACAAGGCGCGTGAGCGAGCAATCCCAGCAGGACATTCAGGCCCTGGCCAAGGGCGGGCGCACCAATATTCTGGGTTTCGTGATCCGGCTGGGCGGCACCGCGCCGTTCCTGTTCATCGCTGCGCGGCTCTATGGCAAAGTCCCGCTCGGCCGCTTTGCAGCGGCGCTGGTGATGATCGAGCTGGTCGGGCAGCTCTGCACCCTGGGGCAGAAGCGTGGCCTGGCCCAGCGCCTGTCGGAAGATGGCGATCACCCGGCCAATACGGTCGGCGATGCCATGCTGCTCAGCGGCACGATCGCCGTGGTGATCGGTGCGCTGTTCTGGTGCTTTCCGGGGATCCTGTTTCCCAATGGCAATTACACTCTGGCTGACCGGCTGCTGGTAATCTCGATCCTGCCCGCCACCCTGACCGACGTGGCGCTTTCGGCGCTGGCCTATCGCTATGATGTCGCCACATCGGTGCGCAGCCGCGCGATTGTGGAGCCGTGGACCCGTTCGATCGCGGCGCTGGCGCTGTTCTATGTTGTCCCGGCCAGCGGGCTGTCGATCGCTTATATCCTCTCGATCTGGACCGCGGCGCTGGCCGCGCTGTGGCCGCTCTATCGCAGCTATGGCTTGCCGCGGGACTGGCACCCGCACCCTTTGCGGATCTGGCAGCTGGGCGTGCGCAACCTGCCGCTGGCCATGGCCGATGCGGTGGAATGGGGCACGCGCAAGCTTGACATATTCGTGCTGCGTTTCTTCGTCGGGGAAGGCGCCCTGGGGGTCTATTACTTCGCCCAGCAAGTCGCGACCTTGCCGCAGAAGCTCAAGACCAGCTTCGAACCGATCCTGGGCCCGGTGATCACCCGCAACCTGCGCGAAGGCAATCTGGATGCGATTGCCAAGCAGGTCCGGCAGGTCGGATTCTGGGTGATGGCCGCGCAGGCCGGGATCGCGCTGGCGCTGGCGATTCCGGGGCAGGCGGTGATGGGGCTGGGCGGGCGCGATTTCGTGGGCGGCACCGGCGCGCTCGCGTTCCTGCTGATCGCCGAAGTCGTTGCCAGCACCGCCGTGGTGAGCGAGGCCGCGCTGGTCTATGTCCAGCGCTTCCGCAATCTGCTGGTCTCCCTGGCGACGATCGCGTTTCAGGCGCTGCTGACCCTGGCCGGGATCATGTGGGTCGATCACCTGGGGCTGAACCAGAATTTCCACGCCGCCGCCGCAGCCGCCGCGCTGATGGTTTCGCTTGGCACGGCATCGCTGGTCAAGGCGCGGATGTTGGGCAACTATCTGCAGGCCCCGGTCAACACCTGGCGCTGGGCGCTGATCTGGGCCGTCGCAGCGGCGGGGCTGACCGGCTGGGCCGTCACCCGGTTCCTGCCCGAATGGGCCGAACTGGCGCTGGGCATTCCGGCGATCCTGGCGGTCTATTGCTGGGTGATCTGGCACAAGGGCTTTGGCCCGGATGACCGGGTGCTGTTCCGCAAGAACGTGGCGGAGTAGCTTTCGCCTTGTGGCGTTAGCGCTATGTGGCGGGGTTTGAATAGTTCACGCAGAGGCGCGGAGAAGAAAGTGGAGGCGCGGAGGGGGGGAGTGCCTTGGCCCCCTGCCTCATGCTGCCGCAGGCCTTGTCTTGTCCCGGATGGTAAAGGGGCTGCGCCCCCACAGGCTACATCCTCCGCGCCTCCTTTCTTCCTCTGCGCCTCTGCGTGAACCATCCCGCCCGCTCAGGCCCAAGCCCCCGGTTGTCGCCCGCGCCCTCCCGGCCTATGTTACCCGCCGCAGCAGAATTCAGGGACAAGCACGATGATCGAGATGACCGAAGCGAACTGGATGGTGTTTGCCGCCGTGCTGGCGCTGGCCTTGCTGATTGCCTGGTGGCTGTTCGGCCGCGCGGCGACCCCGCGTGAGCGCAGCTACCGCCCGGACGTGCTGGATGAAGGCGTCGGCCCGGCGCAGCGCAATCAGGCGCTGATTGATGCCGCCCCGGCAGCGCAGATCGTGCCGCCGCCGCTGGCCTCTGATGCGCTGGGCGGGATGGGCGAAGTGGTGGCCGCT
>NZ_MWLM01000050.1 GCF_002198665.1 Novosphingobium sp. B 225
TCCGCCTCGTTGCACTCGGCACCTCCCCCAATGGGGGAGGATTATCTGCGCGAACTTACTCGCCGAAAGCCTCATCCAGAAACGCCGTCAGCGCGGCCCAGCTTTGCCGGTCGGCGCTTTGGTCATAGGCGATCGCAGGCAGGCCGCGGGCATCGCTGGCGGGGTCGGTGAAGCCGTGCTTGACCTTGGCATAGCTATGAAAATGCCAGTCGGCCCCGACCGCGTCCATTTCCTCCCAGAAGGCCATGACCTGGCTGCGAGGCACCATCGGGTCGGCATCGCCGTGGCAGATCAGGATGCGCGGCTTGATTGGCGCGGCGGCACGGCGCTGGGTATCGAGCAGCCCGTGAAAGCTGGCCACAGCAACCAGATCTTCCCCGGCGCGGGCGAGTTCCAGCACCGCCTGTCCGCCCATGCAGAACCCGATCGCGGCAAGGTTCAGACCCTGTGCCGCTTCATGCCCGCGCAGTGCAGCAACAGCTGCAGACAGCCGTGCACGGTAGTGATCGACATCGCCGCGCAGTGCTTCTGCAAGGGGGCGTGACGCTTCGAAGCTGGCAACCGGTTCGCCATAGAAATCGGCGATCATCGCGACATAGCCCAGATCGGCCAGCATCGCCGCGCGCCGTTCAATCGCGGGCAGTACGTTGGCGATGGTCGGGAACACCACCACCGCCCCGCGCGCCTGCCCGTGCGGACGCGCCAGCCACCCGGTCAGCGCGGTTCCGCGGTCGTGGTAAAGGGTCCGCTCAAGACCGCTCATTCAGGCAGGAAATCCGGGACCGAGAGATAGCGTTCGCCGGTATCGTAGTTGAAGCCCAGCACGCGGCTGCCGGCGGGCAGATCGGCCAGCTTCTGCTTGATCGCGGCGAGCGTCGCGCCGGAACTGATGCCGACCAGCATGCCTTCCTTGGTGGCGCACAGCCGGGCCATTTCCTTGGCATCGGCCGGATCGACCTGGATCGCGCCGTCGATCGACTGGGTGTGCAGATTGGCCGGAATAAAGCCCGCGCCGATCCCCTGGATCGGGTGCGGGGCAGGCTGGCCGCCGGAAATCACCGGGGAGAGCGTGGGTTCAACCGCATAGGCTTTCATGGCAGGCCACTTGACCTTGAGCGCTTCGGCGCAGCCCGTCAGGTGTCCGCCGGTGCCGACGCCGGTGATCAGTACGTCAATCGGACTGTCAGCAAAGTCAGTCAGGATTTCCTGTGCTGTGGTGCGGACGTGGACCGCGATGTTGGCGGGATTTTCAAACTGCTGCGGCATCCACGCGCCGGGGGTGGAGGCGACCAGTTCGTGCGCGCGTTCGATCGCGCCCTTCATGCCCTTTTCACGCGGGGTGAGATCAAAGGTCGCGCCATAGGCCAACATCAGGCGGCGGCGCTCGATCGACATCGATTCGGGCATGACCAGCACCAACTTGTAACCCTTGACCGCCGCCGCCATGGCCAGACCGATCCCGGTGTTGCCGCTGGTCGGCTCAACAATCACGCCGCCGGGCTTCAGGCTGCCGTCTGCCTCTGCCGCTTCGATCATGGCCAGTCCGATGCGGTCCTTGATCGAGCCGCCGGGGTTGGCCCGTTCGGCCTTTACCCAGACTTCGTGATCGGGAAACAGCCGCGACAGGCGGATGTGCGGGGTGTTGCCGATGGTGGCAAGGATCGAGTCGGCCTTCATGAGGGTTCTTCCTTCTGGCGGTATTGCGGCGCAAATGTCTTCGCGCGCTTCAATTCGGGGAATAGCACAGCCCACAGCCCTGTCACCACAACTGCTCCGGCACCGCCCAGCGCGACTGCCCCGACCGGGCCGAGCAGTGCCGCGGCCAGACCTGACTGCATTTCGCCCAGTTCGTTAGAGGCCGAAATGGCGAGGCCGGAGATCGAGGAGACACGCCCGCGCTTGTCATCCGGTGTGTTGAGCTGGGTCAGCGTGTTGCGGATGAACACCGAAATCGCATCGGCCGCCCCCAGCAAAGCCAGCATGGCGAGCGAAAGCTCAAAGTTCTTTGACAGGCCGAACACCAGCGTCGCAAGCCCGTAAACCGCAACCGACCACAGCATCTTCGCGCCGACATTGCGGGCGATTGGACGGAAGGCCAGGTACAGGGCAACCAATGATGCGCCAAGCGCCGGGGCGGCGCGCATCAGGCCAAGACCTTCGTCACCAACGTGCAGAACGTCATAGGCAAACGCGGGCAACATCGCAGTCGCGCCGCCCAGCAGCACGGCAAACAGATCAAGCGTGACGCAGCCCAGCAGGAAGCGTTCATGCCAGACGAATTTCGCGCCTTCGGCCATCAGTTTGAGCGGATGGGCCGCAGCAGCAGCCGGCGGGGCACGGTGGCGGATCGCGAGCAGCGAAACAGTGGCCAGCACGAGCATGCCGCTTGCATACCAATAGGGCAGGGCGTGATCCCGCGCGAGCAGGAATCCCGCCAGCGCCGGGCCGATCACCGCAGCGCTCTGCCATGCGATGGAACTGGTTGCGATCGCTTTGGGCAACAGTTCAGGCGACACCACGTTGGGCACGATGGCGCTTATCGCCGGGCCGATGAAGACCCGCGCCGCGCCATACAGCGCGGCCATGGTGAACAGCAGCGGCAGGGTCAGGATGTTCCAGGTGTTGGCCAGGGCCAGTACCACGGCGATCACCAGATCGATCAATGTCGCCACCGCGCCCACGTAGCGGCGGTCCATCCGGTCAGCCAGAACGCCCGCAAGCGGGGTCAGCAGCATGAACGGGATGAATTGCACCAGCCCCAGCATGCCAAGCAGGAATGCGGCGCGCGCCTCGCTGTAATGGTGGATCTCGCGGGCGATCTGGTAAGTCTGCGCCCCGATCACCACGACCATTGCGGTGGTGGCGCTGACGGAAATGAAGCGCGTAAGCCAGATCAGCCGATAGTCGCGATAGTGCAGGGGATGGGTGCGTTCGCTCACGCCCCTGCCATGGCAGGACCACGAACCCTTGCCAAGGCTGGACCTGCTTTGTGTGCGTAAACGCCTGCTTTAGCGCGGGCGGCGCAGGCGCGGATTGGGTTGGAGTGTGTCGATCATCCGCATGAAATCATCCAGTCGGATGATCCGTTCGAACTGAAAGCCCGATCGCTCGGGCGTGGCCCAGATCAGGTGCGCCTCAATCCGGCCGACCACCGGCAGGCGGATGACCACCCGCTCCCCGCGGGAAAGTTCCGGTACGCCCTCGGCCATAAAGCCGTGCGCCGAAAGGTTGACCACGCGCAGATGCACATCGCCAAGACGACGATGCTCTCCGATCACCTTGTGATCGACCGGATGGCGCGTCGCGCGGCGCAGATCGGTTACGGTCAGTTGAGCTCCTGCGCTCATGCCCGTGGTGCCTCCTGATGAGAATTCCAAGGAGAGCAGAATGCAACAATTTGCCGAATAAAGCGTAAACCCGGCAAATTGTTGCCGGATAACGGTTTTATGCCGGTTTGATCAGGCCGGACGGAGCACGCCGTGCTTTTTCTTGCCCGAACTGATCCGCACTTCGGCCCCGCCGGGGATGTGGAACGACTCGTCCGCAATCCCGTTTCCGTCGATTCTTGCGCCGCCGCCAGCAATCAGCCGCTTGGCTTCGCCCCGGCTGGCGGCAAAGCCGATCCCGACCAGCGCATCGATGATCCCCAGTCCCTCGGCGGGCAAAGCGAAGACCGGCAGATCCTCACCCACGCCGCCCCCGGCAAAAGTGGCCGCCGCAGTCGCTTCGGCAGCCGTGGCGGCTTCATCACCGCGGCACAGGCGCGTGACTTCGTTGGCGAGCACTACCTTGGCCTGGTTTATCTCGCTGCCCTGCAAGCTTTCCAGCCGGGCAATCTCGTCCAGCGGCAGGTCGGTGAACAGCCGCAGGAACCGGCCGACATCGCGGTCATCAGCATTGCGCCAGTACTGCCAGAAATCATAGGCCGGAAGCTGTTCCTCATTAAGCCAGACTGCGCCTGCCGCGGTCTTGCCCATCTTCGCCCCGTCAGCGGTGGTCAGCAGCGGAGTGGTCAGGCCGAACACTTCCTTGGCTTCCATCCGCCGGGTCAGTTCGATCCCATTGACGATATTGCCCCACTGGTCACTTCCGCCCATCTGCAGGCGGCAGCCATGCTGCAGCGCCAGTTCGCGGAAATCATAGGCCTGCAGGATCATGTAGTTGAATTCGAGGAAGGTCAGCGGCTGTTCGCGTTCGAGCCGCAACTTGACCGAATCGAAAGTCAGCATGCGGTTGATCGTGAAATGCGGCCCCACCTCGCGCAGCAGATCGACATAACCCAGCGCGGATAGCCATTCGTCGTTGTCCACCATCACTGCGTCAGTGGGCCCGTCACCGAACGTCAGCAGCCGTTCAAACACCGTGCGGATCGAAGCGATGTTGGCCCGGATCAGTTCCGGGGTGAGCATCTTGCGGCTCTCATCCTTGCCGGATGGATCCCCGATCTTGGTGGTCCCGCCGCCCATCAGCACGATCGGCTTGTGCCCGGCCTGCTGCAAGCGACGCAGCATCATGATCTGCACCAACGACCCCACGTGCAGCGATGGCGCGGTGGCATCGAAGCCGATATAGCCAGGCACGATCTGCTTCGCCGCCAGGGCATCAAGCCCCTGTGCGTCGGTCATCTGGTGGACATAGCCACGCTCGTCGAGCAGGCGGAGCAGGGTAGAGGTGTAGGTCATGCGTGCTTTCCGTTTACGGCGGCGCGCCTAGCACGGAGTTTGGCCGATTGGAAATGTTTGAACTGGCCTGTCATCGCGATCATCCAGCCAGTTCGGTGCGCGCCATCCAGGCCCGAATCGTTGGTATCGATAGCCACTGGCTAACCCTGCGCTGGCGGATCGAAGGCGCGGGCACGCTGGTTGTGCCAGTGTTCGCAGGCAAGCGCCGTGCAGACGGCCTGTGGCGAACGACCTGTTTCGAGCTGTTCATGCGGGCACCGGGCGCGGCCGAATACTGCGAGTTCAACCTCAGTCCGTCCGAGCGCTGGGCGGCCTATGATTTCACGGGCTACCGCGATGGCATGACCGAACGCGCCATGCCGCGCGATCCGGTTTGCACATTGCGGCAAGGGCAGGATCTGGCGATCTTTGACGCCGCAATCCCGCTGGATGCCTTGCCTCCGCTGCCATGGGACTATTCCCTGACCGCCGTGATCGAGGAAGAAGGCGGGCAGATCTCGTACTGGGCAATTGCCCACCCGCCCGGCAAGCCCGATTTCCACCATCCCGCTTGCTTCGCGGCGGCACTTGCGCCACCCAGCCAAGCATGAAGTTCGGCATCGACCGCCTGCTGGCGGACTCCACCCTCAGACAGCCTCTGCAAGGCAAACGCGTGGCACTCGTCGCCCACCCGGCAAGCGTAACCGAGAATCTCACGCATTCGCTCGACGCGCTGATCGCAGCGGGGGTCAATGTGACCAGCGCCTTTGGCCCGCAGCACGGGCTGAAGGGCGACAAGCAGGACAACATGGTCGAGACTGCGGACGAGCTTGATCCGCAATACAACATCCCCGTGTTCAGCCTCTATGGCGAAGTACGCCGCCCCAGCGGGCAGATGATGAGCACGGCCGACGTGTTCCTGTTCGATCTGCAGGACCTTGGCTGCCGGATCTACACTTTTGTCACCACGCTGCTCTATCTGCTTCAGGCCGCGCATGGCACCGGCAAGGCGGTGTGGGTGCTTGACCGGCCCAATCCCGCCGGGCGTCCGATCGAAGGGCTGACCTTGCTGCCGGGGCAGGAAAGCTTTGTTGGCGCGGGGCCGATGCCGATGCGGCACGGGCTGACACTGGGCGAAATGGGGCACTGGTTCATCCGCCACTTCGCACTGGATGTCGATTACCGCGTGATCGCGATGGAGGGGTGGGAGCCCGAAGGGCCGGGCCACGGCTGGCCGCAAGACCGCGTCTGGATCAACCCCAGCCCTAACGCCGCCAATGTCAACATGGCCCGCGCCTATGCCGGGACTGTGATGCTGGAAGGCGCAACTCTGTCCGAAGGGCGTGGCACCACCCGCCCGCTGGAGGTGCTGTTCGGCGCGCCCGATCTTGATGCCCGGGCGGTCCATGCCGAAATGCGGCGGCTTGCGCCCGAATGGCTCGCAGGCTGCGCGATCCGGGAATGCTTCTTTGAACCGACCTTTCACAAGCACGCCAAGACACTGTGCAGCGGGCTGATGATCCATGCCGAAGGACCGTTCTACGATCACCACGCGTTTCGGCCGTGGCGGCTGCAGGCGCTGGCGTTCAAGGCGATCCGGCGGCTCTATCCCGAATACGAATTGTGGCGGGACTTCCCCTATGAGTATGAGTTTGAGCGACTGGCGATCGATGTGATCAATGGTGGACCAGGCCTGCGCGAATGGGTTGATAACCCGGGTTCGACTCCTGCCGATCTCGAAGCACTGACCGCGCCGGACGAGGCCGCGTGGCGTGAGGAGATCGCCGACCTGTTGCTGTATCATCCAGGCGTGCAATGAAACTGACCCGCCGCCACGCGCTGAACATGACTGCACTGGCCGGGGCAGCGTCTGCGATAGGCCTCGCCCCGGTGCGCGCCGCAGAACCTGCGCCGCTGGTCAATCTGGTATCCGGCGCCAAACCGATCACTCCGGAAGAGCGGCTGACCCGCATTCATCTGCTGCAAGCCGCCTTGCGCAAGGCCGGGTTGGGGGCAATCCTGATCGAACCGGGATCGAGCTTGCTCTATTTCACGGGCATTGCCTGGTGGCGCAGCGAGCGGGTGACCGCATTGGTCGTGCCCGCCGATGGCGAACCGCTGGTGGTAACTCCATTCTTCGAAGCGCCGAGCATTCGCGAGATGTTGGCCATCCCCGCCGCGATCCGCACCTGGGATGAACCCGATAACCCGATGGCAGTCGTGGCCGGATGGCTGCGCGAGCAGCGACTGACCCGCCGCGGTTTTGCGATTGAAGAAACCGTACGTGAATTCATCCGCGATGGCCTGCAACGGCAGTTACCAGACCTTTCGATCCGGTCCGGAGCGGACATCGTCCGCCCGATCCGGATGCGCAAAAGCCCCGCCGAACTGGCGCTGATGCAGCTTGCAGCAACGATCACCGCAAACACCATGCGCTATACCGCGGGCAAGATCGAACGCGGGATGACCCCGGCGCAAATCAACGCGATCATGGCTGAAGCTACCAAACGCCAGGGCGCCGAAGGCGGCAACGGGCTGGTCTTGCTGGGAGAGGCCGCAGCCTATCCACATGGCACGCATCAACGCCAGGAAGTGCGCGATGGCGATGTCATCCTGCTTGATGCGGGATGCACGGTCCACGGCTATGTGTCCGACATATCGCGCAGCTTCGTGCTTGGCGAACCGGGAGCGGAGCTGCGCAAGGTCTGGCAGCAAGTCCGCACCGGCCAACAGATTGCCTTCGATGCCGCGCGGCCCGGCACGCCCTGCGGCGCGGTCGACGATGCGGTGCGGCGGTACTACGAACGGCTGGGTTATGGTCCGGGCTACAAGCTGCCCGGCCTGTCACACCGGACCGGGCACGGGATCGGGATGGACGGGCATGAACCGGTCAATCTGGTCCATGGCGAAAAGACCCCGCTCGATGCGGGCATGTGCTTCTCGAACGAGCCGGGGATCTACATTCCGGGCCAATTCGGAGTACGATTGGAGGACTGCTTTTACATGACCACCGATGGACCGCGCTGGTTTACCACGCCCCCTACCAGCATCGACCACCCATTTGACTGACCCGGCCGCCGCTCGCTGGAGCCATTCCACCCGCGTCATGCTGTGGGTGCTGCTGGTCGTCTATGTGTTCAACTTCCTCGACCGCCAGATCGTCAACATCCTGGCCGAACCGATCCGCAAGGATCTGGGGCTGAGCGATACGCAGATCGGGCTGATGACCGGGCTGGCTTTTGCCCTGTTCTATACGTTCCTGGGCCTGCCGATTGCGCGCTACGCAGACCGGCCGAGCACTGACCGGGGTCGGTTGATTGCGCTGGCCCTGGCCGTCTGGTCGCTAATGACTGCACTGTGCGGACTGACCACCAATTTCGTGCAATTGCTGCTCGCCAGGATCGGCGTGGGTGTCGGTGAAGCTGGTTGCACGCCCGCCGCCCACTCGCTTATCGCCGATCGGGTGCCTGCGGAACGACGGGCCAGTGCCATGGCCTTCTATGCGCTGGGGATCCCGCTGGGTTCACTGATGGGCATGGTGATCGGTGGCTATCTGGCGGACTGGATCGGCTGGCGCACGGCCTTTCTGCTGGTTGGCACGCCGGGCGTGCTGCTGGCGCTGGTCGTCCTGGCCCTGGTCCGCGATCCACCGCGTCCATCGATGGCGAGCCAGGGCCATGCCCCGCAAGGGCTGTGGGCAGCGATGAAGGAACTGGCCGGATCATCAACCTTCATGCTGGTGCTGGCAGCGGGATCGGCCTGCTCGTTCCTGTCCTATGGCAAGACCACCTGGGCGACGATCTTCTTCCAGCGCAGCCATGGGTTGAGCCCCAGCGAAGTCGGGTTCTGGTTCGGACTGTGGGGCGGTATTGCCGCGATGTGCGGAACATTTCTGGGGGGCTGGCTGGCCGATCGCTTCGGCAAGACTGACCGTCGGCATGTGGTGACCGGACCCGCGATTGGGATGTTGGTGGCCGTGCCGATCGCTTTCATGGCCTATCAGGCGAGTGATTGGCGGGTTGCCATGGCCCTGATCATGCTCCCGAACGCGCTTAACGCACTGTACTACGGCCCGATCTTTTCATCGGTCCAGGGTCTGGTCGCGCAGCGCCACCGCGCCGTGGCAAGTGCGATGCTGCTGTTCGGGCAAAACCTGATCGGTCTGGGGCTTGGGCCGCTATTCTTCGGGATGCTGTCTGACTGGCTCAAACCAGAGTTCGGGGCGGAATCGGTTCGCTATGTCCTTTACGGCGCCGCTTTCCTCGGGCTGGTCCCGGCGGCGCTGTTCTGGATTCTGCGCCCGCGCCTGCATGCCGAGCTTGATCGTCAGACGTAGTTCGCGATCCACGCCACCACTTGCGCCGATGGCAGCAGCAGCACCTGCGCCAGCATCGTACCCGCCAGCCGGCTGAAGCTGATCCACACGATCGTGCGCCGGAACAACGCCTCGCTGACCCGGCCTTCTGCCGCATCGTCGGTCATCACCGACAGCTGCGGATCAATCAGCGCGAACAGCAGGATCGTGGCGAAGCCGTTGATCACGGCGGACAGCTGGCTCGCGGTCACCCGGAATTCGGGGTTGAGGTATCCGGCATAGAGCGAGGCGACCACGCCGACCGTGATCAATGCCTGAGCCAGACAATTGGCCAGCAACACGCCCCAGCCGACGCCATGCGGTTTGCGAAGGCCGCGCAGGTGCGCCAGCGATGGTGGATGCATGGCATCGCGCACCGCCTTGAGCCCGGTGGGGGTGGCGGTTTTGAGGATCATCTTCGCGGTCGAACGGTGTTCCTGGAAGTAGCCGATCGCTTTCGCAAACAGCCGCTGCGCGGTTGGTACCAGCACGATCCCCAGCGCAACGGCAAGTGTCGCACTGCCCAGCACCATCTGGAAATCGGTGTAGAGCGCATCGCCCCCGCCGCCAACGATCCGCGTTTCGATCCGCTTCGCCAGGAACGGTCCGAGGAACGAGTTCGAGGTACGGCTGACCAGCACCAGAATGTTGAACAGCGCAAAGCTCATCGCAATCCGCCGCGTCCGCACCCCGGCGATCCGGGCGGCATAGGCCAGCGTGCCGATCAGGTTGATCCCGAAAGTCAGCAGGCAGATGATGATCAGCTGGCGGTCCACCCTCCGGCCTTAGCCGCGCCGGGGCAGCCTCACCAGTGTCAGGCCAGCTCCGTCAACAACGCCGTATCACCCAGCAGGTAGCTGGTCATGCTGAGCGCCCCGTCGAGCGTATCGTTGAACACGCCCACTTCATCTCCGGGCAGCCGCGCGCCCAGAGTGTAGAGCAGCGGCAGGTAATGCTCAGCGCTGTTGATTGCCGCGCCCGCTGCCCGATCGTCCGGGGCAAAGCGGGTGAGGGCGGCGTGATCGTTTTCGATCATTGCCCGGTTGACCCGCTCGCGGAATTCCAGCGCCCAGTCGGGCTGGGTCCCGGCGAGCTGCCGCCACAGTGCAAGGTTGTGGATCACATTGCCGCTGGCGATCAGCAGCACGCCTTCGTCGCGCAATGGGGCAAGGGCTTTGCCCAGCGCCACGTGGGCTTCGGCATCCAGCGTCCGGTCAAGGCTCATCTCGACCATCGGAATGTCCGCTTCGGGGTACATCGGTTGCACCACGCCCCAGGCGCCGTGATCGAAACCCCATGTGTCATCACGCTGGATTCGATCAGATCCAAGCAGCCGCTCGATCCGCGCCGCCAGATCATCCGATCCTGGAGCGGGGTATTGCATGGCGAACAGTTCGGGCGGGAAGCCGCGAAAATCGTGGATCGTGCGTAGAATCGGTCCCGTGGTGACATGCGTTTTGCCCTGCGTCTCCCAATGCGCCGACACGACCAGAATAGCCGTGGGGCGGGGGAGGAGCTGCCCCAGACGCTGCCAGGCGCGGCGCTCCGGAACATCGGAAATGACAGTCATCGGCGAACCGTGACCAAGGAACAAGGCGGGCATGCGGGCTTGGGTCATGGTTGCCAAGATGGGGCCATACAGTTCGTTGGCAAGTATGGGAAATGTTGGTGCGAGGAAAGGAAAGCCCTCTCCCCTGAAGGGGAGAGGGTTGGGAGTGGGGGATGGACGGCGCTTGCCTGCCCCCACTCAACTTCGGCTAGCGGGACAAGCCCGCAAGCCTTCGTATCTCTCCCCTGAGGGGGGAGAGCATCAGCTTCTCTCCCGCCCCGGTGCGGTTTCCGGCATCAGCAGCGCCGCCACCAGCCCCGGCACCCACACGGCAATCAGATACCAGGCAATCGCCATCGGCGTGCCGCTGGTCTTGATCATCCAGGTGACGATCAGCTGCGCGGTAGAGCCGAACAGCGTCAGCGGCAGGGTATATCCCATCGCGAAGTTCCGCGCGCGGCTGGCCTTTGACAGGCTTTCGCTGACCGCGACCACGAACACGCTGGAGATCCCGTTGGCGAGCCCGAACAAGCCGCAGGTGATCACGAATTTGGCCGGAGTAGGGTCGCCAATCAGCCACGCAAACAGCGGCCATGCACCCAGCAACGGCACAACCGCCGCAGCCAGGATCACCGGGCGCCGCCCAACTCTGTCACTCAGCCAGCCCGCGCCGAGCCCCGCGATCACCCCGGTGACATAGGACAGGAACTGCCCGGCCAGCGCCTCGGTCTGCGGCATTTTCAGCGAGGCCTGCGCGAAAGTGGCGAGGTAGTTGAGGATGTAGCTGGTCGAGGTTCCGGCGGAGAACAGCACAAAGCCGAGCCCCATGATCCGCCATTCGCGCCGCGTCGGGGGCGGGGCCTTGGCCGCGCGTTCCTCCAGCCCGTGCGTTTCGGGCAAAGTCCGGCGCACCCACAATGCATAGGGGATCACCACCAGCCCCAGTCCCAGCGCGATCCGCCAGCCATAGTCGGCCAGCTCCGCTTTGGTCAGCACCAGGCTCAGCACCAGTCCCACCAGCGCCCCCATGCCGCCTGCAGCCAGCTGAGTCACCCGTTGCAGACTGCCGATCAGCCCCCGATGCGTATGGGCCGAAGCCTCGATCAGGAACGCGGTCGAAGGGCCAACTTCACCGCCCAGCGCAAAGCCCTGCAGCAGCCGCGCTGCCACCGCGATCACCGGCGCGGCGATCCCGATCTGCGCATAACTGGGGGTCAGCGCCAGCCCCGCGATCCCGGCTCCCATGCAACCCAAAGTCAGCAGCAAGGCCGGCCGCCGCCCGTGGCTGTCGGCATAGGACCCGATCAGCCAGGCCCCCAAAGGCCGCGAAACAAACCCCGCGCCAAAGGTCGCCAGACTGGCGATCAGCGAGAGGTAGGCATTGTCAGAAGGAAAGAACGCCTGCCCGATCTGGATCGCGAAGATCGAATAGACCAGGAAGTCATAGAACTCGATCGCGTTCCCGACCGTCGCCCCGACAATCGCGCGGCGGGCGTTGTGGTGGGGCGTCGATGCCATCATTCGTCACCGGCGGTAATGAATGCGCGATCTGGTCCTGACCAGATGAACCGCGAACCCACCGGTTCGTCGATCAGGCGCAACCAGCGGTCGTCCTGATTGAGCACCGGCCCGATCGCCACATATTGTGGAGCCTTCTCCAAGCGCTCATCTTCGGCGATTCCTTCATCCGTTCCGCGAATGCGCCAACCACTGTCGGGGTACTTGTCATCAGGTTGTCCAAGATCGTCATCCTCGCGGTAGAGGTAGTCGACATTGCTCCGACCATCGAGAACACAGGCATCGACCAGACAGCGCTCCCAATACCAACGCTTGGTTGGTTCTTCCGGTCGCAAGCGTCCTTCCGCAAATTCTATGTCGATCACATGGCTACGAGGCACGCGGACTGAGGTATATATCGGCAATTGCGGGATGTCGGTGGGCGTGTTGACCAGACGTCCGACGAAATCGTCACCGTCAACACTATCGACCTCAACCCACATGCGCTCCGCCCCAAACTTGCGATCAGGTGGATCGGGCCGAAAGATTGCCTTGACCATATCGCCCGCAGCAATCGCTCGAACCATATCTTCGCTCGGCAGATAGAAGGTATACGGCGCACCCGCCGCAATCGGTCGCGGGTCATCCAGGTTCCACGTACCAAAGCGCTTGCTGCGCCAATCCCTGAGTAAGCCACGCAGCCCCATCAATGCTTCTTGCGGGTCAACTCGCGCATCGCGTTGTCGAGGCCTTCCAGCGTCAGCGGGAACATCGAGCCGCCCACTGCCTCGCGGATCATCTTGGTCGATTGCGAGTAGGACCACTGCTTTTCCGGGACCGGGTTGATCCACACCGTTGCCGGATAGACGTGCGATACGCGTTGCAGCCAGGTGCTGCCTGCTTCCTCGTTGAAGTGTTCCACTGATCCGCCCGGGTGGGTAATCTCATAGGGGCTCATCGCCGCATCGCCGACGAACACCACCTTGTAGTCATGCCCGTACTTGTGGAGGATATCCCAGGTGTTGGTCCGCTCGCTCCAGCGGCGGGCGTTGTCCTTCCACACGCCTTCGTAAAGGCAGTTGTGGAAGTAGAAGAATTCAAGGTTCTTGAACTCGGTCGTCGCGGCGCTGAACAGTTCTTCGACCAGCTTGATGAAGGGATCCATCGATCCGCCGACGTCGAGAAACAGCAGCAATTTGACCGCGTTGTGACGTTCCGGGCGCATCTTGATGTCCAGCCAGCCCTGCCGCGCGGTGCCTTCGATCGTGCCGTCCAGATCAAGCTCGTCGGCATTGCCTTCGCGGGCAAAGCGGCGCAGGCGGCGCAGCGCGATCTTGATGTTGCGGGTGCCCAGCTCCCGCGTGTTATCCAGGTTCTGGAACTCGCGCTTTTCCCACACCTTCAGCGCGCGCTTGTGCTTGCTTTCGCCGCCGATCCGCACGCCTTCAGGGTTATAGCCGCTGTTGCCATAGGGGCTGGTCCCGCCAGTCCCGACCCACTTGTTGCCGCCTTCGTGGCGCTTTTGCTGTTCTTCGAGCCGCTTTTTCAGCGTCTCCATGATCTCTTCCCAGGATCCCAGCTTTTCAATCGCCGCCATTTCCTCGGGCGTCAGGAACTTCTCCGCGACGGCTTTCAGCCAATCCTCGGGCACATCGACCGGGTTCTGGCCGTAATCGCTCAGCAGGCCCTTGAAGACCTTGTTGAACACCTGGTCGAACCGGTCGAGCAGGCCTTCGTCCTTCACGAAGATCGCCCGGCTGAGGTAATAGAACTGCTCAGGCGTCTGCTCGATCGCATCCTTGTCGAGCGCTTCGAGCAGGACCAGATGCTCCTTGAAGCTGGCCTTGATACCGGCAGCGCGCAGTTCGTCGACGAAATTGAAGAACATCGGTTCGGGCCTTCAGCTGGCGGGTGGTTGACACCCAACAGGGGGGGAATTTTTGCGCGAAATCGCGGTTAAATCATTATTGTACAGCGGGTTGGACGAATTTCCGCTCGGAAATGTGTGCACTTCCATTTCGCTCGCTTCCGCCCCCGGGGAATCACTCTTGCCAGCGTGGTATCAGATTGTCGGCCTGTAGGAAAAAGGTGGTTTAACCGATCGATGAAATTTCCGTCCTGGCACGGCAATCGCATTCACCGAGAAGTTTCAGGTTGAGCGCGTCCCCGTCCCGCTTGCGGGAGGGGGGGAGTTGGCACCTGCTTCAACCCCGCTCCTCAGGCCGATGCACCCAGGCCACCAGCACGAACGAGATATACATTAGCAGATACCACGCCCCCAGCTTGGCCGGGCTGACCATCGCCCAGCCGTGGTTCTGGCTGGGATAGCGCCAGGCATTGGCATAAGTGCCCAGATTCTCGGCAAACCAGATGAACAGCGCGACCAGGAACCAGCCCAGCAGCAGTGGCATCCAGCGGTCCTGCCGCCAGACGCGGAACCAGATCCGGGTGCGCCAGAACAACAGGCCCATGGCGGCAAACAGGGCGAGGCGAATGTCCACCAACCAGTGGTGGGCGAAGAAATTCACATAGATCGCCAGCGCCAGCAGCCCGGCCAGAACCGGCCTGGGATAACCGGAATACCGGAAATCAAAAATCCGCCAGACCCGCGCGATATAAGAGCCGACCGCAGCGTACATGAAGCCCGAAAACAGCGGTACACCGCCAATCCGCAGCAAGCTTGGCTCGGGATAGAGCCACGATCCGGCGCTGGTCTTGAACAGTTCCATCACTGTTCCGACCACATGGAACGCCAGGATCACTTTGGCCTCTTCCCACGTTTCCAGCCGGAAACCCAGCATCGCCAATTGAATCAGCAAGGCCATCAGCGTCAGGAAATCATAACGGGCCAGCGCGGCGTGCTGAGGATAGAAGAAATGTGTCCCCAGCAGCAGCGCCAGCATCAGGCCGCCGAACAGGCAGGCCCAGCCTTGCTTGAACCCGAACAGCAGGAATTCGTAGATCCAGCTGTGCCAGCCCGGACGCGGCTCAAACGCTTCCAGCCGCGCGCGGATTCTGGCGAAGCGGGTGTGCGTGGGGGCAGGGGTGTTCACGCGCGATCACTCAAGACTTGTATGCAATACATACAATCTATAGGCTCGATGCAAACAAAGAGGATGTCTGCCAGATGCTCAAGCTTTACTCCTTCGGCCCGGGTGCCAACTCGCTCAAGCCCTTGCTCACCCTCTATGAAAAGGGACTGCCGTTCGATGGCCAGCGGCTTAACCCCGCCACCTTTGAACATCACAGCGATTGGTTCAAGGCGATTAACCCGCGCGGGCAGGTGCCGGCGCTGGTCGATGGAGATCGGGTGATCACCGAAAGCACGGTGATCTGCGAATATCTGGAGGACAAGTACCCAACCGAGGTCAAACTGCGCCCTGACGATTTGGCCGACCGCGCGGACATGCGGGTCTGGACCAAATGGGTCGATGAATATTTCTGCTGGTGCGTTTCCACCATCGGCTGGCAGCGCATGGTCAGCCAGATGGCCAAAGCGATCAGCGCCGAAGAATTCGAGGAACGGATCAAGGCGATCCCGATCCCCGAGCAACAGCTCAAATGGCGCCGCGCCCGCGATGGCTTCCCGCAGGACTTGCTCGACGAGGAAATGCGCAAGATCGCGGTTTCCGTGAAGCGGCTGGACGATCACCTGCGCGATAATGAATGGTTGGCAGGCGGGATGTATAGCCTGGCCGACATCTGCAACTATGCGATCGCGGGGGGCATGCAGTTCGGTTTTGCCGAGCTGGTCAACAAGCAGGACACCCCCGGCCTGATCCGCTGGATCGAACAGATCGCCGCGCGCCCGGCAGTGAAGCAGATGTATGCCGAAGTGCCGATGGAGCGGCTCGCGGCGAAAGATTGAGTCTGCATCTCCCCTCCCGCTTGCGGGAGGGGGCAGGGGTGGGCCTGAGGCCGCAGGCCTCACACGGTACCGCTCCGCCGGAGCCCCACCCCCAGCCCATCCCGCAAGCGGGAGGGGAGATCCAGCATCGTGACTTGCATCAAGGTTCGGATCACCTGTCCCATCCCGGAACAAATTCCGTCACTTAGGTCCAATTCCGGCCCTTTGCCGGCAAAAAGAATCGTTGGTGGGCCGGACCGACGCGGTTAACCGTTAACCAAGGCGTTAACGGATTTTTAACTATGATCTGGCGGGCGGCAATGGTGGCTGGCGTGCTGGTGCTGTTTGCACTGGCGGGCTTTGTCGTGCCCGGCCTTTTGCCAGACGGGAATGAGCGTTCAGCGAGCGCACTCGCCGCAGTGCCGCCGCCCGCGCCAAAGCCGGCGCCGCCCAAACCGGCCGAGCCGCCAGCGGTGGAATCCGTGCTGCGTTCCGGCGTGCTGATCGTGATCAGCAAGGCATCGCAGAACATGTTCGTGTTCAAGGATGGGGCCCTGTGGGCAACCGCACCGGTTTCCACGGGCAAGCGCGGGCATTCCACCCCGGCGGGGATCTTTCCAATCCTGCAAAAGCGGGTGTTTCACCGCAGCAATCTCTACAGCAACGCGCCGATGCCCTATATGCAGCGCCTGACGTGGAGCGGGATCGCGATCCATGCCGGGCGCCTGCCGGGCTATCCCGCGTCGCACGGTTGCATCCGCTTGCCCCACGCCTTTGCCAAGCAATTGTTCGCGCTGACCCGCGCGGACCGGACCACGGTGGTGGTGGCGAACGAACCGCTGAAAACCGAAAGCAATGCCAAGACCCTGGCGCTGATGCGCTATCCGGTCCAGCCAGACACCGCGCTGGCGGCCAGCATCCCGGCCCGTCCGCCCCGGATAGAGCCCGCGCCGATGGCCTATCCCACGGCCAGCATTGCCCCTGTTGCCGCAATCCTTCCCGCGCCGTCAGCCTTGTCCGGTGGCCAGACCATCCAGCTGACTGCCGCACCCACGCCTGCTCAGGCCGAAGCGCACTGGGCCCAGCTGGTCAGCGCCAGCCCGGAACTGGCGCGATTGCAGAAAGTGGTGATCCCCGCCGTGGTCGGCACCCGCCGCGTATATCGCCTGCGGGCCTCCGCACCGAACGCCTATGCAGTCTGTTCGGCGCTGAAAAGCCGCGGGATTGCGTGCTTTAATGTGAGTTAGACAAGATCCCCCCCCTTGGGGGAGGTGCCCCGCAGGGGCGGAGGGGGGCAGAAAGGGCTTGTGTGCGCCAGCGCGCAGCCGCTGACGCGGCGTTACTTGCAATGTCCCCATCCGTCAGGGCTTTGCCCTGCCACCTCCCCCAAAGGGGGGAGGATTTAGGTGGAAGCTCAGTTCTGCCGCCGTGCCATGAAGGCCAGACGTTCGAACAGCATCACGTCCTGCTCGTTCTTGAGCAAAGCGCCATGCAGCGGCGGGATCGCCTTGGTCGGGTCTTTCTGCTGCAGCACATCCAGCGGCATGTCTTCGTTGAGCAGCAGTTTCAGCCAGTCGAGCAGTTCGCTGGTGGAGGGCTTTTTCTTCAGCCCCGGCACTTCGCGCACTTCGTAGAACACGTCCATCGCCTTGCTTACCAGGGTCTTCTGGATGCCGGGGAAGTGGACGTCGATGATTGCCTGCATCGTGTCGCGATCGGGAAACTTGATGTAGTGGAAGAAGCAGCGGCGCAGGAACGCGTCGGGCAGTTCCTTTTCGTTGTTGCTGGTGATCACCACGATCGGGCGTTCCTTCGCCGCGATCCGTTCCTTGGTTTCGTAAACATCGAAGCTCATCCGGTCGAGCTCCTGCAGCAGGTCGTTCGGGAACTCGATGTCGGCCTTGTCGATTTCATCGATCAGCAGCACCGGCAATTCGGGCGCGGTGAAGGCTTCCCACAGCTTGCCCTTCTTGATGTAGTTCGAAATGTCGTGGACGCGCTCGTCACCCAACTGGCCATCGCGCAGACGGGCAACGGCATCGTATTCATAGAGGCCTTGCTGCGCCTTGGTGGTGCTCTTGACGTGCCATTCGATCAGCGGTGCGTTCACGGCCTTGGCGATTTCATGGGCCAGCACGGTCTTGCCGGTGCCGGGCTCACCCTTGACCAGCAAGGGACGGCGCAGCAGCACCGCAGCGTTTACCGCCACTTTCAGATCATCAGTGGCGACGTAATTGCTGGTGCCTTCGAAACGCATGGGTTCTCCCCCGGAATGTTTAATCGCTTGGTTAAGCGATAAGCGGCGGGAAGAACGGTGGCAAGAGGCTACTTTTCGACAGGAACCAGCCAGACGGAATTAGGGCGCCGCAGCCATAAATGGCGCGGCGCCCAGTTCCCCCATCCTGCTCCGGAACGGGGTCCCTCAACCCCGTGCGCGACCCGAAAGGCTTGGTTGCCTGCATCGCTAAAGCGAGCTAGGACGAAAGAATATAAAGAATTTGGGAATCTAGTCTCGTGATTGAATTGGCTGGCCCGGCCCTGTTGCACGAACTGTCTCAGCCCGCGCGCGATTGGCTGGGCCAGGTCGGCACCCGGCGGGCTTATGATGATGGCGAAATGATCCACCGCCGTGGCGATCCCGATCCGACCATGTGCGTGGTAATCGCCGGGCAAGTGCGGCTGACCCGGCTGCACGCCAATGGCACCCAGACTTTCGTCAGTTCGATCCAGCCGGGCCAACATTTTGGCGACATTCTGTTCCACGGCCGGGCCCGGCGCACACACGATGCCTGGGCGGTGGGGGCAGTACAGATCGATCACTATGACGAAGCCGCCTATTATCGGCTGCTGGCCCATCCCGAAGTGCTGCTGGCGCTTCACCGGATCACTGCGGCGCGGCTTTCGGGATCGATGTCGATGGCCGACGATCTGCGCGGCCTGCCGCGCGAACTGCACCTCGCCAAGATCCTGCTGGCGCTGCGGCCCGGGCCGGATGGTCTGGTGGATTGCGTGCAGGAAGATCTGGCGGCACTCCTCGGCACCTCGGTGATGACCCTGTCCAAGGCCCTGGCGCTGCTGCGCGCAGAGGGCCTGATCGAAACCGGCTATCGCTCGCTCAGGATCATCGACCGCAAGCGGCTGCGCCTGTGGCTGGCACAGCGTTCGCCCGAATAGCAAAACCCCCGCGCCGGCGGGGAGAGGGGGAAGGGCCGGCGCGGGGGTGGTGGAACCCTATTGCGAGGGGGTGGGCTCCACCGGAACTGCCTTGCGCCGCAGCCAGCGCCAGCCCAGCACGGCGAGTGCGATCAGACCGACCCACGGCAGGGCGATACCGGCAACCAGCGCGAGGAACGACAAGGCCGCCCCCGCGCTCGACAGCGAGGCGCTGGCGGCCTTGCCGAAAGTCGAGCCATTGCCGCTGAGGAGTCCGTCACTGGAATAGGCAAAGCTGACCGGCGTGGTAGCGATCGACGCTTCCTTGACCTTGCGGTCCTGCGCCGCACCGCGCAGCTGTTCACGCAGGGCGGCGATCTGTTGTTGCAGTTCGACCCGTTCCGCACTGGTCAGGCCCTTGGCGGCGAGTCGCGCTTCGATCCGGGTTACCTCGGCCTGTTTGGCGGCGCTGTCAGTTTGGCTGAGTTTTATCGCGTCCCCGGCGTTCTCGCCCGTGATCTGCGCCTTGTCGAGCTTGCCTTCGGCAGCTTCGATCGCCTTGATCCCTTCGCTGCCAAACTGGTGAGCGCTGTCAGGGGCGAGCAGGAAATCGATCCGCGCGGCAACTTCGCCTTCGCGCGGCTGTTCGTAATTCATGCCTGTAACCCGGCAGCGGGTGGTGCCAAGCCGCGAGCAGGCCTGGGCATGCTGCTGCTGGACGTCGGAGATTGCCTTGGCGGGGAGGAGGAAGCTGTAATTATAGGCAAAGGCCACCCCGGGTGCGACCGCGCCGGAGATGGCTGGGCCGGCTTCATTTGAGCTGGAGGCTGCATCGGCAGCGGGCGGGGTGGCATCTTCGCTCTTCTGTGCGGAACAAGCACTGAGCAGCAGGGCAGTGGCGGTGGTCAGGAGCAGGGGGGACTTGCAACGCATCGGGGCTCTCCCAATCGAGCATAAGGGGCGTATCTACCATTTTGGTACAGTTATACGTCTATCAATTTGGTAGAGAATGACAAGCGTCAAAAATGCGTTGAATCAACGGTTATCTGCTAGAGCCAGAAATGGCAGAATTCAGCGGTCTTGCAGGCCAAAATGAAGCACCACGCGGTCATTCGCGGGCACGGTCAGGCGAAAGAGCGGGTGCCCGTCTTCCTGTTCGAACGGGTGATCCGCATCGACGATTCGCTGTGCGCCATAGACATCGAACTTGAGCTCAAACCGGATCGGGGCGGAACCGGCATTGGACAGTTCAACCCGCTGCACCTGCTGGCTCTTGCTGATCCGGCTGCTCAGCACGGCGGGCAGCGGCGCCAGCAAGTCTTGCGGTGAATCCATCCGCAACATCGTGCGCCGGACCGTCACATCAGGGGCCGCACCAAGCCGCAATTCAACTTTCTCGCCATCGGCGGTGTCTGCCAGGGTGGGTTCGCCGACCAGCATCGTGCGGCCTGCATGGTCCTGCTCGATCAGGAAGGCCCCGGCCGGCAACGGCAGGCCCAGTTGGTGCGCCTTGTCATTGCGGGTGCGCAGGATCACTTCGGCGGTGTAGCGATCATCGGCGCGGTACCAGCTCGAGGTACCAAGCCGCTGGGTATAAATCCGTTCAATCGGTACCCCGTGCTGCTCAATCAACCGGGTCTGCTTCATCTGCCGCGCGGCCACGGTGGTGCGTTGGGGGACGCGATAAAGCTTCAGGTCGCCAAGCTGCTCGGCTTGCGGCGGGGGCGGG
>NZ_MWLM01000051.1 GCF_002198665.1 Novosphingobium sp. B 225
GATCAGGGCGGGCGGGGTGCGATTTGGTTCTGTCATACCGGTATTGTAACCGATATGGTTCGTGTAGGAAAATGGTTTTGGGGGATTGGTCAGTGCAGCGACTATTCCGCCAGAGCCATATGTCCGCGATACCAGTCAGCCAATTCCGCCTCGTCCAGTTCGCCAGCGGCAAGGGCGACGATTGCCACCACCAGCTCTGCGTCACTCGCCGTCAGGCGATAGCCGTTGAGCATCAGGAACGTTTCGGCAATCACCGCCGCCGTGCGCTTGTTGCCATCCACGAAGGGATGGTTGCGCGCCAGCCCAAAGGCATAGGCGGCGGCCAGCATGGCGACATCGGGATCGCCATAACGGGCCAGGTTCTGCGGACGCATCATCGCGCTTTCCAGCGCGCCGGGATCGCGTAACCCTGCGCCGCCGCCATGCTCCACCATCTGCTCACCATGCGCCGCCAGCGCCACTTCGGTGGCGGTCCAGATCCAGTCGCGGTTCATTGGCCCACCCCCGACCCCTCTCGCATGCGGGAGGGGAGCGAGATTTGCCAAGCCGCAGGCGCGGCTAGTCGCAGCGGGGTGGGCACTTTGCTACTTCGCCAGTTCGCGCAAAGCCCGCTTGCGCCGCGCCATCACTTCCCGCGCTGCCGCCATCTGGGCCTCAAAATCCGGCTCACCGCCGCGCAGTTCGATGCCGTGCTGCGTGGTCACCACCGACACCGTTTCCCCCACCGCCACGCCAAGATGCGCCAGCAGTTCCTTGGGCAGGACAACTCCGGCGGAGTTGCCGATTTTGGTGATTTTGAGGGTTGCGTTCATACGGGTGTTATAACGGAGATTGTGGTGGAGGGCAAGGTTGGAATGGGGTTTGGGGGTTGTTGCACGTGTAACCCTAATCCAATTTCCGATGCGATCCAGGACCTACCATTTGTCGGCAATTTTCCCAAGCAAGGCGGTCCAGTCCACTTCGCCGCTGTCACTGCCCAGCCTGACGATTACCAGCTTCTTGTCGGGATCGACAAAGATCCGCTGGCCGAAATGCCCGTTCGCATAGAACCGCTGCGTCTGGCCGGAGATGCGCGGTGCGCCCCACCATAGGTTGTGATAATGGCCATCTGCATCGATGAAATGGTTTGGCACGCCATCGGCCGGGACCGATCGTGACAAGGCGACCCAATCAGCCGGAACGACTTGCCTGCCGTTGGCAAGGCCGCCATCCAGATAGAGCTGGCCAAACCGTGCCAGATCGATCGCCCGCGCGACGAAGCCGCTTTCCACTTTCTCCATCCCGTTACCGGGGTGATCGATATTCCACAAAGCCGGATATTCGGCACCAAGCGGCTGCCACAGGCGGCGTGCCGCAAAACCAGCCAATGTTGCCTGTGGATCGCGTTTGCGCAGCGCGGATTCAAGTGCATAGCCAACCAGCAGAGGGCTCAGGTCTTCACCCTCGAACCGGGTCCCTGGCTTGTGCGCGAATTGGGTCTGGCGCAAATAGCGCCGGATATCGGTTGAATAATACATGCGCGGTTGTTGCCGCCATGGCATGCCGCCGCGGGCATAGGCAAAGCCGCTGACATTATCGAGCAACTGACCAAGCTTCACGTCTGCCAGCGCAGCGTTGGTGATACCCGCAACATGGTCCCCCAGCCGGTCTTCGCGGCTAATGATTCCGTCAGCCGCGGCAATTCCGAACATCGCCGACAGGATCGATTTGGAGATCGAAAAGCTCTTGAACAGGCCATCCCGCCGCGCGCCGCCGTAATAGCGTTCATCGACCAATTTGCCATTTGCCAGAATGATGAAGGCGGTTGTGCCAGTTCTGGCTGCAAAGGCATCGAAGCCAGCGGGGGTGGCCGCTTCCTTGGCCAGCGTGCGGGCCATCCAGTTCGCGTCGCGCGCAGTCTCCAAAGGGACGATGCGCGGGCCGTTTTCGACCGGGCGCGAAGGGAGGCGGACGTAATCTTCAACATCGGGACTGCGCAGCGACAGCACCCGTCCCAGATAGGTATCGCTGCAGCCCGTGACCCCTGCCGCCACGAGCAATGCAGCAGTTCCTACCTGAATGACCTTGCGCATCTGGATACTCCAACTTGACAGTGTCAAGATTGATAGATTACGATCTTGACACTGTCAAGTATGCAACTAGGAAGCCAGATATGGTTGGCCAGAAGCAATCCTACCATCGGGCAAATCTTGAACAGGAACTGCTCGACGCGGCGACGGATATTATCGCTTCAAAAGGTGTGGCCGCGTTATCGCTGCGTTCGCTGGGGGATCTGGTCGGCGTATCGCGCAGCGCGCCATACCACTATTTCACCGACAAGGATGAACTGCTGCACCGTCTGGGAGAGCGCGGATTTACAATGCTTGCGCAGGCAACCGCAGCGGCGGCAGCCGGGCACGACGATCCCGTGCTGCGCGCGCGCGCCGGTCTGCATGGCTATGTCCGGTTTGCCCGGTCGAATACCCAGCTGTTCCGGTTGATGTTTGCAGGGATACTGCCGCGAAGCCTGTCGCTTCCGCTTGGCGAAGGTGCGCCGAGTGATGATTTTTCAAGCAGCGCCGCCGCCACCGCTTTTGCCGCACTGCAGGCGGGCATTGCCGGCCTGAACAGCAGCGCTGGCATCAGCGGCAAGGCTTTGCTGATCCGCACCAACGCCATCTGGGCAGCTGTGCATGGCGTTGCCGTGTTGGCAATTGACGAAAATCTCAAGCTGGTCGAACCCGAAGCCGTCCTGGACAATCTGCTCGACCGGCTGCTGACCCAAGACTGAAGCTGAATTGAGAGCGCCGCGTTGCGGTGGCAGATGCGCGGCCCGGCCGGATCTGGCCAGCTATGGCAGCCCGGTCATTTCCGCGCGGGCCGTTTCAGCACGGTGCGGTTGCGGGTCAGCCATTCAGCCTTGGCGTCGTCCTGAAAATCGACGTCCTTGACCGTGGTGACCGTATCCCCATCGCGAGTGGTCACTTCGCGGATGCGGGCGGGGCGATCATCATCCTGGCCGTCCGTTTCAGAGACCAGCACCCAGTGCGCGGCGTCGCTGCCTGCTTCGATCCGCAGCCGCGCCGTTTCATGTTCGGCGGGCCGGCCCGCGCGGTAGGTGCCGGCATATTCTGTGGTGCCGTCTTTGCCGAGCAGGGCGACGGTGGTGATCCACACCGTGCCAGCCTTGGGCCCGTCATCATAAGCGCTGGTGCGGATCTGGGTGACGCCATCGCCGACCATGGCGATGGTGGTCTTGAAGGGAATGCCCTGCCACTGGCCGGACTGGTAATCGCGGTATTGCAGTTCGGCAGTCCACTCCCCCGCCAGACTGGCGCGGGCCTGGGCGACGGTGAGCGCAGGGGCGACATTTTCGGCTCCCGCCCCGCTCGCCATTGCGAACAACAGCGCGCTGGCGAGCAGGCGGGGTCTAGTCATGTTCACGGTCCCCCGCGCCAATATACAGCTCGCGCCCGCCTTCGTTGTAGACGCGGCTCATTTCCTCCATCCCCTTTTCCGCGTCTTCGGCGGCGAGGAAAGTTTCCGGCGCGGCGTTCTGCTTGGCCGCGAAATCACGCACTTCCTGCGTGATCTTCATCGAGCAGAACTTGGGCCCGCACATGGAGCAGAAATGCGCGGTCTTGGCGCCTTCGGCGGGCAGGGTCTGGTCGTGGTACTGTTCCGCCGTATCGGGATCGAGCGACAGGTTGAACTGGTCGCGCCAGCGGAATTCGAAGCGGGCGCGCGACAGGGCATCATCGCGGACCTTGCTGGCCGGGTGCCCCTTGGCAAGGTCAGCCGCGTGGGCGGCGAGCTTGTAGGTGACGACGCCGACTTTCACATCGTCGCGGTCGGGCAGGCCAAGGTGTTCCTTGGGGGTGACGTAGCAGAGCATCGCCGTGCCGAACCACCCGATCATCGCCGCGCCGATGCCGCTGGTGATGTGGTCATAACCCGGCGCAATATCGGTGACGAGCGGCCCGAGGGTGTAGAACGGAGCCTCGCCGCAGGCCGCCAGCTGCTTGTCCATGTTCTCCTTGATCTTGTGCATCGGCACGTGGCCGGGGCCTTCGATCATCACCTGCACGTCCTGTTCCCACGCGCGCTTGGTCAGTTCGCCCAGGGTGTAGAGTTCGGCGAACTGAGCCTCGTCATTGGCGTCCGCGATCGATCCGGGGCGCAGGCCATCGCCGAGCGAATAGGCGATGTCATAGGCCTTCATGATCTCGGTGATCTCGTCGAACCGTTCATACAGGAACGATTCCTTGTGGTGCGCCAGGCACCACTTGGCCATGATCGAGCCGCCGCGGCTGACGATGCCGGTGACGCGCTTGGCGGTCATCGGGATATAGGGCAGGCGCACCCCGGCGTGGATCGTGAAGTAATCGACCCCCTGTTCGGCCTGTTCGATCAAGGTATCGCGGAACACCTCCCAGGTCAGGTCTTCGGCAATCCCGCCAACCTTTTCCAGCGCCTGATAGATCGGCACGGTGCCGATCGGCACCGGGCTGTTGCGCAGGATCCATTCGCGGGTGTCATGGATGTTGCGCCCGGTGGACAGGTCCATGACGGTATCCGCGCCCCAGCGGATCGACCAGACCATCTTGTCGACCTCATTGGCGACATCGCTCGCCACCGCGCTGTTGCCGATGTTGGCGTTGATCTTGACCAGAAAATTGCGCCCGATCGCCATCGGTTCGCTTTCCGGGTGGTTGATGTTGCTGGGGATGATCGCGCGGCCGCGCGCCACTTCCTGACGAACCCATTCGCCGGTGACGTAATCGGGGATTTCCGCGCCCCAATCCTGCCCGTCGCGAATGTGTTCACGCACCATTTCGCGGCCCAGGTTTTCGCGGGTGGCGACATATTCCATTTCCGGAGTGACGATGCCCCGGCGGGCGTAATGCATCTGGCTGACGTTCATGCCCGGCTTGGCCCGCAGCACCTTGCGGCGGACATTGGGGAAAGCGGGGACGCCGCCAGAGCGATCCGGGCCAAGCTGGCCGTTGTCTTCGGGTTTCACTTCGCGCTGGGTCACTTCCTCCACATCGCCGCGCGCCACGATCCAGTCGCGGCGCAGTTCGGGCAGACCCTTGGCGATGTCGATCGCGGCGGCGGGATCGGTGTAGGGGCCGCTGGTATCATAGACCCGCACCGGCGGTTCGCCGCTGGAGGGTTCCAGACTGATCTCGCGCATCGCGACTTTCAGCGGGCCGACGTGGATCTTGCTGCTGCCCCGGATCGGGCCGGTAGTGACCCCGATTTCCAGTTTCGAATTAATGTCGGCCATATGCGCTTCCTCATGGGACGGAATGAGAGCGCTGGCGCGAGGACCGGCCCTTCCCTCCGCCCGTGCTAACGGGTTCAGGTTCGACGGGTCGGGCGGTGCCATCCGCCCCTCTCAGCGCAGGCGCGCTCCCCGGGGATGAGGCATACTAGGCCGCTTGCCCAGCCTTGTCGAGCCACCGCAGCCCGGCGCGCACCGTTTGGCATTCTGCAACCGGCAAGTAATCGACTGATTTTGTGACAAATTACCAAACATTTTACTTCATGAATTGCTGCAAGCCTCGGTAACGCAAGGCATCCTAACGGGATGCACTTTCTCTTAAAGGGGCAATACTGCATGACTACCAATAATAGCTCGCGCCGCGCCGTCTTCAGCGCCCTGCTGCTGTCTGCCACGGCCTTTGCGGCCAGCGCCCAGGCGCAGACCGCCGCCCCGGCTGTTCTGAAAGTCACCGAACCGATGATGCCACAAGGGCCGTGCAATTCCAGCGCGGACCCCTATGCCGGTGCTTCCTTTACCCCGCCTTGCTCTGGTGCAGTCAGTTCGACGATCACGATCACCCGTGAAGCGATAACCGACCTCTATCCCTTCGACAGCTATTTCAAATACTACGCCTACGACCGCGATTATCACCGCGATTACAAGGGAGACCTGATCGGCGGGGGGATCATAATTACGTCCTATGGCAATTACGCAATCAGCATGCCCGCCTTTGCCAAGGTCAACGCCAACATGTCCTACGATGCATCCGAGACAGCCTATGCCTTCAGCTATGGTTCTGGCTCACCGGTGTCCCCGCCGGTCGGGCTGCAGACGCCCCGGAACATCAGGGGGCTGGTGGCATCGGTCAACAGCATCAATGTCAAACTCGATAACTTCATCACGCAGGACAACGCAACCGGGGTCACTTACTCGACCGACATCGTAACGGTCGATCCCACTGCGATCACCAACAATGCCACAGCCATCACCGGCAAATTCCGCGGCACCGGCAGCAAGATCCAGTTCGGCACGATCAGCGGCACGGCCCAGGTCAAGTTCGGATCGGGCGACAATTCGCTGCTGACCGGCCCTTCGACACGCTATGGCGGCCCCGAAACCACTTATGCCTCGATGGCCCGGCTGGAAGTGACGACGACGGCCACGGTCACCACGCAGCTGGACGAAACCGGCCTGATCACCCCCACGGTCAGCGTGACCGACGGCATCCAGATGAACGGCAGCCGGGTTTCCGGACTGGGTGCCGGGGTCAGCGGGGGCGATGCGGTCAACATGAATCAGCTCAATTCCGAAGCCAACGCTCGGGCGGCGGCCGATCTTGGATTGGCGAACCGCATTGATCTGCTTGGCACCCGGTTCGACCGGCTGCAGACACAGGTCAATCTGCTTGATCGGCACATCGCATCGTCCACGGCGGTGGCCGTGGCGATGAGCGGGAATACCTTCCTGCCGGACATGAAATTCAATCTGTCCGCCAATGTCGGCACTTATGACGGCGCGCATGCCGGATCGCTGCAGATCGGCGCGCTGGTCAGCCGCCATGTGGCGATCAACGCCGGGGTGGCGACCGGCTTCAACAAGGGCGGGAAGACCGCAGGCCGGGTCGGCATGACATTGGGCTGGTAACGCCCCTGCGCGGGTGCGGCCTCAGCGGGGCCGCGCCCACGCCATTCACGGCGCCACCCGCCCCCGCGCCATGACCCATTCGACCTTTTCCAGCACCCGCACATCGGCCAGCGGGTTGCCGGTGACGGCGATCAGATCGGCGCTGTAACCCGGCGCGATCCGGCCGATTTCGCTTTCCATGCCCAGCACCTGCGCGGCATTGGTGGTGGCGCTGGCCAGTGCTTCGCGGCCCGTCAGCCCGGCTTTCACCAGCAGCGCGAATTCGCCCGCGTTGCGGCCGTGTTCGAACACCCCAGCATCGGTGCCGAAGGCGATTCCCACCCCCATCGCCTTGGACCGGGTGACCTGCCGTCCGGCGGTTTCCAGCGCCTGCCGCGCCTTGACCTCTACCGTCGGGGTATAGATCCCCTTGCCCAGCCGCTCGCGCACCCCTTCCAGGGCCATCAGCGTCGGGACCATCCAGGTGCCGTGGGCCTTCATCGCTTTCAGCGCGCCTTCATCGGCAAAGGTGCCGTGATCAATCGTATCGATCCCGGCATTGGCCGCCGCTTCAATCCCGCGCGCGCCGTGGGCGTGGGCCATCACTTTCAGCCCCAGCGAATGCGCGGTCTGGGCGATCGAGACCATTTCCGGATCGGTAAAGTGCGCCCCCAGCCCGCGCCCTTGCTGCGAAAGGACGCCGCCGGTGGCGGTAATCTTGATCACATCGGCCCCGGCCCGGCTGGCCTTGCGGACCTTTTCCGCGCATTCGACCGCGCCGGTACAGGTATAGCCCTGATCGAGCACGCCGTGGACATCTTCGCGAAAGCCGGTCGTATCACCGTGCCCGCCAACGATCGCCAGCGCTGGCCCCGCCGCGACGATCCGGGGACCGGGGATGACCCCTTCCGCTGTGCCACGGCGCAGCGAGAAGGCAACGTACTGGCCCGATCCCGCTTCACGCACAGTAGTGAACCCGGCGCGCAGCGTGGTCAGCGCGTTCTTTGCGCCAACCACCACGCCCCATTCATCGGGTTCCACTGCTTCGTTGCGGAAATCACCGCCGGGATCGCTGGACAAGTGGACGTGCAAGTCGATCAGGCCGGGCAGCACGGTCTTACCGGGCAGTTCGATCACTTCGGCTCCGGCAGGCCCGGGCAGCACACCATCGCTGATCGACTGGATCTTGCCATCAACCACCACGATCGTGGCCGGACCGCCGGGTTCGGAAGCGGCATCGCGCAGCACCGATCCGGCGTGGATCACCACGGTTCCGGCTGCGGCAGGCGCGGCCGAAAAGGCGGCGCTCAGGCACAGTGCGGCGGCGGCAAGGTGCCAGCGGTGGTTCATCGGTCTCTCCCCCTGTCATGCAGTGCGGCGCAGGATAGGACCGATGCAGGCGAATGCAACGCCCGCGCGCCGCTTCACTTCAGCAGGATATAGACCGCCACCGCAATCACCATCAGCGCGAACAGCGTGCGGGCCAGCACAGCGCGGCTTTCAAGGTGGCGGGCGAGCGGCAAGGCGGCGAGCGTGCCCACGGCTCCCCCCGCCACCAGCGCCCCGAACAACGGCCAGACCAGCTGACCCGACAGGGCATAGGACAGGCTGGTCGCGCTGCCGAACAGGCTGACCGAGACCAGCGAGCTGGCCGCGGCATTGGCCAGCGTCATGCCGGTCGAGGCCATCAGCCCCGGCGCGATCAGAAAGCCGCCGCCGATCCCGAAAAAGCCCGCCGCAAGCCCTGTGAGCAAGCCAAAGGGGGCCAGCCTGAACGTCATCGCCGGGGTGAAGTGCACATCGGGATCGCCCGCGCGGCGGCGCGGCAACAGCATCGACACGGCAATCGCAATCATCATCACCGCGAACCAGTGCAGCAACGCCTGGCCATCAACCTGCTTGGCCAGTTGCGCCCCGATCAGCGCGCCCGCCAGACCCGCTGCGGCGAACACGCTGGCGCAGGGCCATTTGACCCTTCCGGCGCGCGCCTGGGCGGCCAGCCCGGTCGCGGCATTGACCGCCACTGCTGCCGCCGAAGTACCGATCGCGGCGTGGGTATCGGTCAGCCCGACAACATAGATCAGCCAGGGCGTGGCCAGCACCGATCCGCCGCCGCCAAACAGTGTCAGCAGCAGACCGATCAGGGCTCCGCCCAGGGCGGCCAGCAGCAACGGCTCAATCGTCATGGCGCGGACATAGCACTTGCAATTACATTAGTAAAACATAATATAGCAAGCAAAGGAGTTGCTTCATGGCCGTCAGTCCCGTCGTCACGACTTTCTTCGATCCCGCCACTTTCACCGCCACCCATGTGGTGCACGATCCCGCCACGCGCCGCGCTGCGGTGATCGATCCGGTGCTGGATTTCACCGCGCGCAATGCCCGCACCGCCACCCGATCGGCCGATGCCGTGCTGGCGTTCCTGCGCGATCAAGGGCTGACGCTGGACTGGCTGCTGGAAACCCACGCCCATGCCGATCACCTGTCTGCCGCGCATTACCTGCGCGAACAGAGCGGGGCGCCGATCGTGATCGGGGCCGAAATCACCCAGGTGCAGCAGCGCTTTGCCCCCTTGTTCGATGCCGGGGACGTGATCCCCGATGGCCGCCAGTTCGACCGGCTGGTGGGCGAAGGCGATGTGCTGGCACTGGGCGAGCTGGACATTCGCGTGCTCCACACCCCCGGACACACCCCGGCCTGCGTCAGTTACCTGATCGGCGATGCGGTGTTCGTGGGCGATACACTGTTCATGCCCGACTATGGCACCGCGCGCTGTGACTTTCCCGGTGGCAGCGCCTCCGCGCTCTACGCCTCGATCCGGCGGATCCTGGCGCTGCCGGGCGAAACGCGGATGTTCGTCGGGCACGATTACCTGCCCGAGGGGCGCAGCGACTATCGCTGGGAAACCAGCGTGGCGCTGCAACGCGCGCAGAATGTCCATGTGCATGACGGTGTGAGCGAGGCAGAGTTCGTTGCCATGCGGCAGGCCCGCGATGCCACGCTGGAAGCGCCGCTGCTGATCCTGCCGTCGCTGCAGGTCAACATCCGCGCCGGAGCCCTGCCCCCGCCCGATGCCAATGGCCAAGTCTTTCTGCGGCTGCCGGTCAACGCCTTGTGAGCGCGCGCGGCAGGCGGTAATCGCCTGCCATGCCCGCGTTCTATCGCCTCGATGCCGCTGCCCCGGCGATTGCCCGGCAATTCGGCGCTGCCGCCAGGGATGATCCCTGGGCAGGCGGGCACGTGGCACCGGGGGCCTTCGCCCCGGTCATCACCACCGGCCGCGAATTTATCGCCGGGCCGCGGCAAGCGGGCCAGCCGCGCCGGATGGTGCCGCGCCAGTGGGGCGTGCCCCCGCCGCCGGGTGCCGGGGAGCGCTCCGCCCCGGTGCTGAGCGTGCGCAACAGCGAAAGCCCGTTCTGGATTGGCAACCTGCGCAACAGCGAATTCCGCTGCCTGATCCCGGCCACAGCGCTGATCGAATGGGGCAAGGGCACCGACCGCGACGGCAAGCGCTGCCGCCACCTGTTCGCCTGTGCCGACCAGCCGCTGTTCGCGCTGGCGGGGGTGTGGAAGGACAGCGAGGTCCCCAGCTTTGCCCTGCTGACCTGCGAGCCCAACGCGCTTTACCGCCACGCCGGGCGGGATACGATGCCGGTGGTGCTACCGGGCGATCCCGGCGCGTGGGACTTGTGGCTCAAAGGCGAATGGGCGCGGGCGAGGGAATTGCTCGCGCCCTATCCGTCCTCGGCGATGATCGAACGCTAGATCCTGATGACATTACATTGACCCGCCCTGACGGAGCCGATTTTGGTCCGTGGCGAGGCGCGAGGAGTGAGCGATGCCGTAGCATCGTGATCGACGAGCAACGCTGTCCACGGAGCAAAATCGGCCCGCCCCGAAGGGGTTGGACTGAACAGCCCCATGGCCAGCGCCCACGTCTCTTGCAGGGGCAATCAGCCCCTGCTGTGCGCCGTGCCTTGCCATGGGGCTGTTCAGTCCAATCAGGGTGGATCAATGTAACGTCATCAGGGCCTAGGCTGGTTCCGCCACTTTGGCGCGCGCCTTGCTACGCTGGCCATCATACAGGAATTCGTCCCCGGCGAGATCGATCTTGGGGAATTCGCCGCGTTCGGCCCAATAATCCTGATTGTGGCGCCATTCGGGCTTGTCACCGCGCCGGGGCAACAGCTTCAGGCCGCGCATCAGGTAGCTGGGGTTGAAGTTGTCGTTCTCGATCCAGTCGGACAGCTCCATGTTGTGGTCTTCATCACGCAAGGCAACGTCGACGCGGCTCGCGCCGATCTTGTCCATGTGGCCCAGCAGGCTGCAGACGAAATCGCCCATCATATCGACCCGCAGCGTCCAGCTGGCGCGGAAATAGCCCATCACCCAGCACATGTTGGGTACGCCGGTAAACATCATGCCGCGATAGTTGACGGTATCGTGCCAATCGACCGGCTGGCCATCGACGCTGAACGGGATCCCGCCCATCATCAGCAGGTTGAAGCCGGTGGCGGCTACGATGATGTCCGCCTCGATCTCTTCGCCCGAACTGGTGCGCACCCCGGATTCGGTGAAGGTGTCGAGCGTGTCGGTCACCACCGTCAGCTTGCCTTCAACCGCCGCGCGGAAAATGTCGCCTTCGGGGCAGAAGGCCAGGCGTTGCTGCCAGGGGCGGTATTTGGGCGTGAAGTGCGGTTCGAACTCGAAATCCTCCTTGCCCGAGAAAGCGCGGATCAGTGCCTTCAGCTCCTCGAACACGGCATCGGGCTCTTCCTGGGCACGCTTCGTCAGCACATCCTGATCGTGCATGATCTGGGCGCGGACCACGCGGTGGATGGTGGGTTCGTCGATCCCGCCGGCGCGCAGCTTGTCGGCCAGTTCATTCTTGTTTTCAGAGCAGAAGAAATAGGTCGGGCTGCGCTGCAGCATGGTGACATGCGCCGCGTCCTTGGCGAATTCGGGGATCACGGTGGCGGCGGTCGCGCCCGAACCGATCACCAGCACGCGCTTGCCCTTGTAATCGATCTTCGGATCCCACAGCTGGGCGTGGACCAGCAGGCCCTTGTACCGGTCCATCCCCGGCCATTCGGGAGTATAGGGCTTTTCGTGGTCGTAATAGCCCTGGCACATCCACAGGAAGTTGCAGGTGAAGGTTTCAGCCCCGTGCTTGCCGTTGGCTTCGACGGTCCACAGGTTGGTCTTGCTGTCCCAGCTGCAGGCAGTGATGCGGCGGCCATAGCGGATGTGCGGGGCGATCCCGTTATCTTCGATCACTTCGCCCATGTAATCCAGAATCGCCTGGGCCGAGGCGATTGGCGTGCCGACCCACGGCTTGAAGCGATAGCCGAACGTGTAGAGATCGCTGTCCGAGCGCACGCCGGGATACTTGTGGGTTTCCCAGGTGCCGCCGAAGGTATCCTTCATTTCCAGCACGGCATAGCTTTTGCCGGGGCACTGATCCTGCAAGTGATAGGCCGAACCGATCCCGGAAATCCCTGCGCCAACGATCAGCACGTCGACATGGGTTGCGGGCGTGCTTGCCTGAACTGCTGCGGTAGCCATTCTCACTCTCCACTGTTCTGTTTCCGGCGCACAGCGCCACGCCACCGAGTTTCGACTCGAAATGCAGCGGCAGCATTGACCCGGATCAAGCCGGAATCAAGCAAGAATTAGGGTGCACACCCTAAATTGAGGCAGATTGCCACACCCGGATCGCCTCTACCGGCCAGACCAGCATCAATACGTTTAGCGTCAGATTGTCGCGGATCATGGCCAGGGTGAACAGTTCAAACCCCAGCGCCAGCGCCAGACTGCCCTTCCAAGGCAGCCTGCTGGCGATCCAGAACCCCAGCGCCATGCACGAAATATCGCTCAGCGAATTCAGGACGCTGTCCCCTTCGTAGCCATAGCTCAATCGTCACCGCGCGGTAGCGGTTGATGATCAGGGGGCTGTTTTCCAGCAGTTCCCAGAACCCTTCGAACATGACCGCGATCGGCAGCGCCCAGCGCATCGGCTTGCCGCCAAACAATCTCCAGCGCTGCCGCAGCAGCCAGGCGAAGAAGTAGAACAGCAGCCCGTGAATCACGTGGCTGAAGCTGTACCAGTCGAGCACATGCTGGCTGTTCTCCGCGCTCTGCACCACGCCCCACCACAGCTTGACTGTGCCGCAAGTGCAGATCGGCACCCGGCCCATGGCGAGCAGAATGGCACAGAACGCGGCCGCCATCAGCAGCGCCAGCAGCGCTCCCTGGCGATCGGGCAGCAGCTTGCTCATTGCGGTTTCTCTCCCGGTTGCAGGTCTTTAGCCGCGATTGCAGCGGCTTTCGCAGGACAGACCGACGCGTTCTGCAGCAGGGCCGTAACATGCCGCATTGCCGCGCCGCGCGCCAGCGCCTAAACCGGGCGCAATGAGCGCGCGCACGAATGTAGTCATGGCTGGCCGGAGGCTGCGGGGATGAGCATGATTCCCCCGCTTGCCCCGCGCCGTGCCTGCGTGATCGGCGCAGGCTTTGGTGGGCTGGCGCTGGCCATCCGGCTACAGGCCAGCGGGGTAGAGACCGTGCTGGTCGAAGCCCGCGACAAGGTTGGCGGGCGGGCCTATGGCATCGAGCGCGACGGGTTCACGTTCGATACGGGCCCGACACTGTTCACCGATCCCGCCGCGCTGAGCGAGCTGTGGTCGCTTAGCGGGCATGATATGGCGGCTGACATCGAACTGATGCCGGTCAACCCGTTCTGGCGGCTCAACTGGCCGGACGGCGCGCAATTTGACCTGACCGGGGATGAAGCATCGCTGACCCGTGAAGTGGCGCGGGTGGCGCCGGGGGACCTGGGCGGGCTCGACGATTTCCTGCACTATAGCGCAGCGGCGCTGGCGGAAGGATACCGGCGGCTTGGTTCGGTTCCATTCCCTGATTTTCGGGCCGCGGTCAGGGCCTTGCCGGCGCTGCTGCGCCAACAGACCTGGCGCAGCCTGTGGTCGATCGCCTCAAGTCAGGTCAAGGACGATCACTTGCGCCAGGCGCTGACCTTTCAGGCCCTGCTGATCGGCGCCAGCCCGCTCAGCACCAGCGCGGTTCAGGCGCTGGCGGTGAAGCTGGAACAGGATACCGGGGTGTGGTGGCCCAGGGGCGGCGCGGGCCAGCTGGCCGATGCGATGGCCAAGCACTTTGCCCGGCTGGGCGGCACCTTGCGGCTGCACGATCCGGTGGTTCACCTGCACACCCTGGGCAACCGCGCGACCGAGGTGGAAACGCAGAGCGGGTGGAAGGAACGGTTTGACGCGGTCGCCAGCAATGCCGATGTGATGCATACCTATCGCGAGCTGCTGTCGGGCACCCAGCGCGGTAGCGAAATGGCCCGCAGCCTGGCCCGCAAGCGCTATAGCCCCGGCGTGTTTCTGGTCCATTTCGCGCTGGAGGGCAGCTGGCCGGGCATCCAGCATCACACCATGCTGTTTGGCCCGCGTTACAAGGGCCTGCTGGAGGACGTGTTCGATCACGGGGTTCTGCCGCAGGATCAGATGATCCTGCTCGATCACCCGACCGTCACTGACCCTTCAATGGCCCCGCCAGGCAAAAGCGTGTTCCGCGCGATGGTGCCAGTGGCGCATCTGGGCAAATTGCCGATCGATTGGGACACGATCGGCCCGATGCTGGAAAAGCGTGTGATCGATGAGGTCGGGCGGCGGCTGATCCCCGATATTCATGACCGGATCGTCACCCGGTTTCACTATGCCCCGCGCGATTTCGCACTCGATTTCAACGCCTACCTTGGCAGCGGCTGGGGGCTGGAACCAGTGCTGAGTCAGACCGCCTGGCTACGCCCGCACAGCCGCGACAGCAAGATCGCCAATCTCTATCTGGTCGGTGCGGGAGCGCACCCCGGCGCAGGCGTCCCCGCCGTGCTGGGCAGCGCCCGCGCAGCGGCAAAACTGATGCTGGAGGATATAAAGTGAAACGCCTCGCCGTCTATTGCGGCTCTGCCACGCCTGCCGATCCGCGCTTCATGGCGCTTGCCGACGAAGTGGGCCGCACTCTGGCCCGGCGCGGGATCGGGGTGGTTTATGGCGGCGGGCGGCTCGGCCTGATGGGCGCGGTCGCCAGCGGCGCGCTGGCTGAAGGGGGCGAAGTGATCGGGGTGATCCCCCAGGCACTTTGCAATGCCGAAGTGGCCAACCACGATTGCACCGAACTGGTGGTGGTGGCCGACATGCACGAACGCAAAGCCGCCTTCACCCGCCTGTCCGACGGGTTCCTGACGATCCCCGGCGGGGTCGGCACAATGGACGAGCTGTGGGAAGCGGTCAGCTGGGCGCAGCTGGGCTATCACGCCAAACCGGTCGGGCTACTCAACGCTTTCGGGTTCTATGATCACCTGATCGCGTTCAACCACCACATGGTCGAGGTCGGTTTCATTCGCCCTGCGCATCAGGGGATCATCATTGCCGAAGCCGAGCTGGACCTGCTGCTGACCCGCCTCGCCGCGCACGAACCGCACACGCCGATCTTCGCGATGAAGACGGGGGAGCTTTAAAGAGCCACGCTCGCCAAGTTAAGCCTTCGTCACCCTGAACTTGTTTCAGGGCCCATCGTGCAGCATCTTGCGAACGGGCGTGCAGGCAACAAACCGCGGGGTTTGGCGCGCGAGTTCAGCGTTTCGATTTCGAGGCCCGATAGACCCTGAAACAAGTTCAGGGTGACTAGGTGGGGAACGGAGTGGTGGGTGGGTAGTCTGGCCCCTCTAACCCTTAAACCCGGATCAGCGTCCCCGCCCCGCGTGAGGTAAACACTTCGATCAGCATCGCGTGCGGCACCCGGCCATCGAGCACGACTGCGGCTTCGCACCCGGCCTCAACCGCATGGACGCAGGTTTCCAGTTTGGGGATCATCCCGCCGCTGATTGTGCCGTCCTGTTGCAGCCGGGCGATGTCGGCCGGGCGCAGGTCGGTCAGCAGTTTCTTGTCCTTGTCGAGCACGCCGGCCACATCAGTCAGCAGGAACAGCCGCGCCGCACCCAGCGCCGCAGCGATCGCTCCGGCCATGGTGTCGGCATTGATGTTATAGGTTTCGCCGTCCGCGCCGACCGCGATCGGAGCGATCACCGGGATCATCCCGGCATCGCTGATGGTCTTGATCACCTTGGTATCGACCCGCTCAGGCTCGCCCACAAAGCCCAGATCGATCACCTGTTCGATCTGCGAATCCGGATCGCGGGTGGTGCGTTCCACCTTTTTCGCGGTGACCAGTCCGCCATCCTTGCCGGAAATGCCGATTGCCTTGCCGCCCGCGCCGGAAATCCAGCGCACGATTTCCTTGTTGATCGCGCCTGACAGCACCATTTCGGCGACTTCCGCCGTCGCCTTGTCGGTCACCCGCAGACCATCGACGAAGCGGCTTTCCACGCCCAGCTTCTTCAGCATCGCGCCGATCTGCGGCCCGCCGCCGTGGACCACCACCGGGTTGATCCCGACGGCCTTCAGCAGCACCACGTCTTCGGCAAAGTCATGCGCCAGATCGGGATCGCCCATCGCGTGCCCGCCGTATTTGACCACAAAGGTTTGCCCGGCATAGCGCTGGAGATAGGGCAACGCCTCAACCAGCGTTTCGGCCTTGGCGAGAATGGCGGGATCGTGCGGGTTATTCATAGTCCGCGCCCTTTACGCCGCTATGCGGGGAATTGAACCCCTTTTTACCGATCCAGCCAGCGGCCCAGCTTCACAAACACCACGATCAACGGTGGAACCATGATCGTGGACAGCACCAGCTTGGACACAATTTGCCCCTGCATGATCTGGCCCAGCGGCATGTCCTGACCATAAAAGCTGATCGTGATGAAGATCACCGTATCGACGATCTGGCTGAGCAGGCTGGCAATCCACGCCCGCAGCACCAGCGATTTGCCCTGCCCGCCCGCGATCCGGCTGAACAGATAGACGTTGAGTGTCTGCGAGGTGCCGTAGGAAATCAGCCCGGCAAACTGCATCCGCGCGCCCTGCCCCAGCAGCCGGGCGAAAGCGTCCTGATCGTGCCAGAACGGCGCGGGCGGGACGACCTGGATCACGACAGTCAGCAGGACCATTGATACGATCAGCGGGACAAAGCCATAGCGCACCAGCGTATTGGCCACTTGCTGCCCGAACAGTTCGGCCACCGCGCTGGAAATCACCACCAGCAGCAAAAAGGCAAAGATCCCGCTTTCCACTGCCAGATCGCCCAGCACCGGCCAGTGCCCCAGCGCGGCAAGCTTGGTCCCGAGCACCCCGGCAAGGACGCACAGTCCGCCATAGAGCAGCGAAAAGGAAAACAGCGAGCGCGGGATGACGGGTGTAGGGTTCTGCATTGCAAAGGCTTAGCGGGCGTTGTGATGCGCCGCAATCCTCCGCGCGAGCGGGGAGGAATTGACCCTGCGCGCAAAGTGGTTACCACCGCACGCAAGATCATTTCAGGGGAACCGGTCGCAATGCAAATCGTCAACAGTCTGCTCGGCATGGGCCTGATCCTGCTGCTGGCCTTCCTTTTGTCGAGCGACCGCAAGGCAATCCGCCCGCGCGTAGTGGGCGCGGCATTTGCCCTGCAGGCCGGGTTTGCCGCGCTGGTGCTTTATGTGCCGTGGGGCAATGCCTTGTTGCAGGCGATTGCGGCGGGGGTATCTGCCTTGCTGGGCTATGCCCATGCCGGAACCGAATTCATCTTCGGCCCGCTGGCCAAGCCCGAGATCGGCGGCAACAGCTTTGCTATTTCGGCCTTGCCGGTGATCATCTTCTTCGCCGCGCTGATCTCGATCCTCTATTATGTCGGGGTGATGCAGCTGGTGATCAAATGGATCGGTGGCGCGCTGGAAAAGATCACCGGGATCAGCCGGGTGGAAAGCCTGTCAGCGGCGTCGAACATCTTTGTCGGTCAGTCGGAAAGCCCCTTGGTTATCCGCCCCTATCTGGCGGCGCTGACGCCCAGCCAGCTGTTCTGCCTGATGAGCGTGGGCATGGCTGGCGTGGCGGGGACGATTCTGGCCGCCTATGCCAGCATGGGAATCCGGATCGATTACCTGGTTGCAGCCGCTTTCATGTCGGCGCCCGGCGGGATCCTGATGGCCAAGATCATCATGCCAGACCCCAAGGATCAGGTGCTGGAAGAGCCCGATGACTTGCCGGTCCAGTCCATGGACGAAGAACGCCCGGCCAACCTGATCATGGCCGCATCGCAAGGCGCGCAGACCGGGGTCAAATTGGCCGTGGCGGTGGGGGCCATGGTGCTGGCTTTCGTCGCATTGGTGGCTTTGGCCAATGGCGTGGTCGGCAGCATCGGCGGCTGGTTCGGCCATCCGGAACTCTCGTTCCAGATGGTGCTGGGTTATGTCTTTGCCCCGGTGTTCCTCCTGCTCGGCGCGCCCGATTGGGCCGAAGCGATGCGCGCGGGCGGTTTTTTCGGGTCCAAACTGGTGCTCAATGAATTCGTCGCCTTCATCGATCTGGGCGCGGCTCAGGGCTTGTCTGCCAAGACCGTCGGGATCGTGACTTTTGCGCTGTGCGGCTTTGCCAATTTCAGCTCGATCGCTATCCAGATGGCAGTGACCGGCGGCCTTGCCCCCAACCAGCGCCCGGTGATCGCGCGGCTGGGGCTGAAAGCGCTGGCAGCAGGCGCGCTGTCCAACCTGATGAGCGCGGCACTGGCGGGGCTGTTCCTAAGTCTCTGAAACGGAGCGAAACCACGTAGTTTCCCGAATGGCAGACTTGCGCCGGCTTGCGGCAGGCGAGGGTCATGCCCTTGCCGCTCCCCCTTATTTCCGCCGCGCTGTTCGCGCTGTGCCAACCCGGCCCGCGCCAGACCTGCGTGGTCGATGGCGATACCTTCTGGCTGCATGGCGAAAAGGTCCGCCTGGCTGACATCAACGCGCCTGAAACCCATGGCGCCAGTTGTCCGCAGGAACAGGAACGCGGGGATCAGGCCGCCCGTCGACTGATTGCCTTGCTCAATCAGGGGCCGTTCGATCTTGCCATGGAAGGACGCGAGCGGGACCGTTATGGCCGTTTACTGCGCATCGCCACCCGGCGTGGGCGCAGCCTGGGAGCGCAATTGGTGGCCGAAGGACTGGCCGAACCCTGGCGTGGCCGTCGGTCGGATTGGTGCGCCATGCTTGCAGCAGGCTCCGTGCCGCGTTAGCGCCTGCGGCCATGCCCTGGCCCCGCCGCAAATCACACGTCCTACCGCCCCATCGCTGGCAAGGCCTGTCACGCGGAGCGCGGTTCTGGCGCTCCTTGAAGCCGTGGCTGGGGACGGCGATAGTCGTAGCGGTTTGCTGGTATCTCGCTCGCAGTTGGAACGTTCCGGCCGAACCGCAGAGCATCGAGCAGGTAACCGGCCGTTTCACCCGCTGCGGTCCGGGTGCCGCAATCAATTGCGTGGTCGATGGCGATACCATCCACATCGGCACCCGCCGGATCCGCGTGAACGGGATCGATGCCCCTGAAACCCACCCCGCGCGCTGCGCTGAGGAAGCCCGGCTGGGCGAAGCGGCCACTGGCCGTCTGCTCGAACTGCTCCAGCAAGGCCCCTTCCTGCTCAGCGGACCGCAGACCATCGCGCATGACGAATATGGCCGCGAATTGCGCACCCTGTCGCGCCCGCGCCGCGACGGCACAGTGCAAGCGATCGCCGATGACATGGTGGCCAGCGGCTTTGCGCGCCGTTACGACCGCGGCGCACGTGAGCCGTGGTGCTGATTCGCACCGTGCCAACAAGGAGAGAGCGATGTTACTGATCAATGGCTGGCTGAAGCTGGCGGCAGGCGAATTCGACAAAGTGCTGGTCCAGGGTCAGGCCATGGTCAAAGCCACCAATGAGGAAGCGGGCTGCCTGCACTATGCCTTTGCCCGCGACATCGGCGATCCTGACCTGATCTACATTTCCGAACGGTGGGAAAGCGAAGCGGCGCTCGCCGCCCATTCCGCCAGCGCGCATATGGCCGAATTCAACAAGGCGATGGGCTCGGTCAAAGTCGAAGGCGCGGACCTGTGGCTCTATTCGGCTGAGGCGGTGAAGAAGATCATGTGATCTGAAATCCTCCCCCTCTGGGGAAGGTGGCCGAAGCGAAGCGAAGGTCGGAGGGGGCTCGCCAAGCGGCCATTCCCCCTCCGTCAGTTCCTGCGGAACTGCCACCTCCCCCAAAG
>NZ_MWLM01000052.1 GCF_002198665.1 Novosphingobium sp. B 225
GCGCTGCCACCTCCCCCAGAGGGGGAGGATTTCAATGAATCGCAAAACAGGCTAACCGCCCGCCATGACCCAGACCAAGACTCTCCACGCCGCCTTTGCCGGGCATGTCGCTGCTGCGCTTGATGCGCTGGAGGCGGCGGGCACTCTGCCGTCCGGCCTCAGCCGCGCCGCCGTTGCAGTGGAGCCGCCGCGCGATTCGAGCCACGGCGATCTTTCAACCAATGCCGCGATGGTCCTGGCCAAGCCTGCGGCGATGAACCCGCGCGCGCTGGCCGAAGCTCTGGTGGCAGAGCTGGCCAAAGTTGCACAAGTAACCAGCGCCGAGATTGCCGGACCCGGCTTTATCAACCTGCGACTGGCAGACAGCGCCTGGCTGACCGAACTCGGCGCGATTGCCGCGCTGGGCGATGATTATGGCCGTTCGGCGGTGGGCGGGGGATCGACCGTCAACGTCGAATACGTCTCCGCCAACCCGACCGGGCCGATGCACATGGGCCATTGCCGCGGCGCCGTGGTGGGCGATGCCCTGGCGGCGCTGCTGGAGTTTTCCGGACACACGGTGATCCGCGAATACTACGTCAACGATGCCGGCGGGCAGGTCGATGTGCTCGCGCGTTCGGTCCATCTGCGTTACCGCGAGGCGCTGGGTGAGGACGTGGGCGAGATCCCCGAAGGGCTCTATCCCGGCGATTATCTGGTCCCCACCGGGCACCGGCTGGCGACCCATTACGGCAGCAAATTCGTTTCCGCCCCCGAAAGCGAATGGCTCGCGCTGTTCCGTCAGGAAGCGGTCAGCGACATGCTGGTGATGATCAAGGCGGACCTTGCCCTGCTGGGCATCCACCACGATCTGTTCAGTTCCGAAGCCGAACTGCAGGCCGCGGGCAAGCCCGAAGAGGCCGAGGCGTGGCTGCGCGCGCACGATCTGGTCTATGACGGGCAGCTTGAAGCGCCCAAGGGCAAGACGCTGGACGATTGGGAGCCGGTCGAACTGCCGCTGTTCCGCTCGACCAAATTCGGTGACGATCAGGACCGCCCGATCAGGAAGAGCGACGGCAACTGGACCTATTTCGGCGCCGACCTCGCCTATCACTTCCAGAAGGCCGCCAGCGCCGATGCACTGGTCGACATCTGGGGCGCGGACCATGCCGGGACCGTGAAGCGGATCAAGGCCGCCGTCGCCGCGATGACCGGGGCCGAAGGCAAAGCCACTCCGTTCGAAGTCAAGCTGGTGCAGATGGTGCAGCTGCTGCGCGATGGTGAACCGGTCAAAATGTCCAAGCGTAGCGGCAACTTCGTGACTTTGGCCGATGTGGTGCGCGAAGTGGGCAAGGATGTGGTCCGCTTCACCATGCTCAGCCGCAAGCCCGAAGCGCAGATGGACTTTGACTTCGCCAAAGTGGTTGAAGCGTCAAAGGACAATCCGGTGTTCTATGTGCAGTACGCCCATGCCCGGATCCGTTCGACCCTGCGCAAGGCCGCAGGCGAAGGCTTTCTGCCCGCTGACACCGACCTGAATCTGCTGGGCGAGGAAGAGCTGGCGCTGGTCAAGCTGGCCGCACAGTTCCCCCGTCTGGTCGAAGCCGCCGCCAGCGCGCGCGAACCGCACCGGGTCGCGTTTTTCCTCAACGATCTGGCCGCCGCGTTCCATGGTTACTGGAATCTGGGCAATGACAAGCCGGAAAAGCGGTTCATCGTGGCACAGGATGGTAAACTTACCGGCGCAAGGCTTTATCTTGTCACGCAAATGGGGCAACTTGTCCGCAATGGCCTCGCGCTGCTCGGCGTTGAGGCGGTGGAGGAAATGTGACCATGACGGGCGATGAGAAAGACAGCTGGCAGGACCACGCTGAAGAGCTCGGCGGCGAACCGCTGGAAACGCAGCAGCTTGACCTGTCTGATGAGGAAGAACGGCTGCCCTGGCTGGAAAGCTCGGAAGACGAAGACTGGGGCGAATACGAAGGAACCAACACCGGGCGCCTGCTAGGGCTGGTGGTGATGGGTCTGGTCGCGCTGGCGGCGATTGTTGGCGGAATCTGGTGGGCTACCCATCGCACGCCCGATCCGGCGCTGGTGGCCGATGGCAGCACGATCGAGGCGCCCGGTGCCCCCTACAAGGAAGCACCCAAGGATCCCGGCGGCAAGACTTTTGACGGAACCGGGGATTCAAGCTTCGCCGTGTCCGAAGGGCAGAACCGCCCGGCCCAGCTGGGCGGCGCGCCTGCGGTTCCGGCATCGGCAGCCCCTGCTGCTGCGCCGGCCGGGGCCAAGGCCGGTGCTGCGCCCGCCGCAGCGCCCGCTGCGGGCGGTGTCGGGGTGCAGGTTGGCGCTTTCTCCTCGCAATCGACTGCCGAAGCTGGCTGGAGCAAGCTGGTCGGCCAGGCCGGCGGCGCACTGTCCGGCGTGCCGCACCGCGTGGTGGCGGGCAGCGCCGATATCGGCACAGTCTATCGCCTTCAGGCGGTCGCTCCCGATAGCAGCGCAGCCAATGCACTGTGCAGCCGGCTGAAAAGCGCGGGAATTTCCTGCCAGGTTAAGTAAGCGCGGCCGCTCCGGGGTAATCCACACCCCGGGGCCTGCTTACCCTTGCCGAATCTGCCCGCACCTGCGAGCCTTTGCCGCATGACTCCTGCGATTTTCGGCCTGTCCGGGCTGACCCTGACTGACGATGAACGCGCCTTTTTCCGCGATGCGGATCCGGCGGGCTACATCCTGTTCGGCCGCAACGTGCAGGACCGGGCGCAGCTGCGCGCGCTGACCGATAGCTTGCGGGACATCCATGGCCGCGCACGCCTGCTGATCACCATTGACCAGGAAGGCGGCCGGGTCGCTCGGATGAAGGCGCCTGAATGGACGGCCTATCCCGCTGGTGAAGCGTTTGACCGGCTTTATGACCTTGCCCCCGCCTCAGCGATTGAGGCCGCGCGCGCCAATGCCGAGGCGCTGGGGCATGATCTGGCCGAAGTGGGGATTACCTGCACCCACGCCCCGGTGCTCGATGTGCGCCAGCCCGGCGCGCACGATGTGATCGGCGACCGCGCCTATGGCAGCGAGCCCATGCGGGTCGCCGCGATCGGCCGCGCGGTGCTGGACGGGCTGGAACGCGCCGGGATCTGCGGCACGATCAAGCACATGCCGGGCCATGGCCGATCGCTGGTCGATACTCACAAGGAACTGCCGACCGTAACCGCCAGCGACGCAGAACTGGAACTGGACCTTGCCCCGTTCAAGGCACTGGCCGACGCACCGATGGCGATGACCGGGCATCTGGTATTCACCGCCTGGGACGGGGATCATCCGGCTACCCAGTCGCCCTTTGTGATCGAACGGATCATTCGCCAACGGATCGGGTTCGGCGGACTGCTGCTGACCGATGACCTGGATATGGAGGCGCTGTCCGGCTCTGTGCCGGAACGCGCCGAAGCGTCAGTCGCGGCGGGCTGCGACATTGCGCTCAATTGCTGGGGGCGGATGCCCGACATGGTCGGGATCGCCAGCCGCTTGCCGGTGATGGGGCCGGAAACCGCCGTGCGGCTGGAACGTGCGCTGGCGGTAACGCGGGTCGATGGCGCGGCGGGGCGGCAGGCCGAACTGCTGGCCAAGCGCGATACGCTGCTGGAGCTGGCTGCATGAGCGACCTGGATGACACCCCCGCGCTGACTCTGCCCGAGGATGATTGGCAGGGAGTGGCCAGCGCCGCGCCGGATGATGCGGCGCTCTATCTGGAACTTGATGGCTGGGAAGGGCCGCTGGACCTGCTGCTTGATCTGGCGCGGCGGCAGAAGGTGGACCTGCGGCGGATTTCGATCCTGGAACTGGTCGATCAGTATCTGACCTATATCGAACGCGCCGAAGCGCTGCGGCTGGAACTGGCGGCGGACTATCTGGTGATGGCGGCCTGGCTCGCCTACCTCAAATCGGCACTGCTGCTGCCGCGTGACGAGCAAGTCGATCCCAGTCCCGAAGAACTGGCGATGCGTCTGCAACTGCGGTTGCAGCGGCTGGCGGCGATGCGCGATGCGGCGGGGCGGCTGCTGGGGCGTGACCGGCTGGGCCGCGACACTTTCCGGCGCGGCGCACCCGAAGGACTGCGGGTGGATCGCAAGCACCTGTGGCAGTGCGATTGGTTCGCGCTGGTTCAGGCCTATGGCCAGGTCAAGGCGCGCACCCAGCCGGTGGTCCACATGGTGCGTGACCGCATGGTGATGACGCTGGACAGCGCCCTGTCGCGCGTGTCCGCGATGCTGGGCGTGAATATCGACTGGATGGAGTTGCGCAGCTTTCTGCCGCCGCATGCCGATCCCCGGCTCAAACGGTCCGCCCTGGCCAGCAGCTTTGTCGCCGCGCTGGAACTGGCGCGGCTGGGCAAGGCGGAATTGCAGCAGGAGGACACCTTTGGCCCACTGTTGCTGCGGGGAATCAAGGCATGACCCGGCCCGCCCTTCGACAAGCTCAGGGTGATCGGCCCGACGATCTGGTCCGCGCGGTGGAAGCGACGCTGTTCGCAGCGGAAGAACCGATGAGCGCTGAGGCGATTTCCACCCACCTGGGTGGGGCAGAGGTGAAGGCGGCGCTGGCGGAATTGCAGGCGTTCTATCACGGGCGCGGGATCGAACTGGTTGAGCGTGGCAAGCGCTGGCACTTTCAGAGCGCGGCAGACCTTGCCCATCTGCTCCGGCGTGAGCGTGAGGAAGTGCGCCGCCTGTCCCGCGCGGCCACCGAAGTGCTGGCTATTGTCGCCTATCACGAACCGGTCAGCCGCGCCGAGATTGAAGCGATCCGCGGCGTGCAGACCGCCAAGGGCACACTGGACGTGCTGATGGAGGCCGGCTGGGTGCGGATTGTTGGTCGCCGCGAAGTGCCGGGACGTCCGGTGATCTTTGCCACCACGCCCGATTTTCTGACCCATTTCGGCCTTGAAAGCCGCCGCGACCTGCCGGGAATCGACGAATTGCGCGCCGCCGGGCTGCTCGATCCGGTGGAGGATGCGCTGGCGGCGGCGATGGACGTGCCGGGCCAGGAAGACGCGCCCGATACCGGTCCGGATGAGGTCGAAGCGGAGTCCTAAGCCCGGGCGGTCCGGCGAAGATCAATGTTCGCGATCTGTCGACAGTGACTCGCAAATCACGCATACATGGCTTACATGGGGCCAACCGGACGGGCGATGCGCTGCCTTGGTCCAATCAGGAGTAAATCGATGGGTCTTTCACTTCCGCACCTGGTCATTCTGGCGCTGGTGGTGCTGGTGCTGTTCGGCCGTGGCCGCATTTCCGAAATGATGGGTGATTTCGGCAAAGGTATCAAAAGCTTCAAGGAAGGCATGAACGAAGAGGCCAAGCCGACCCCGCCTTCGGCCCAGATCCCGCCGCCGGCTGCAACCGTCGTCGAACCGGCGACCGACCAGAACCAGACTCCGCAGCAGTAAGCCCGTCCCTTTCGGGCGGAGTGCGCCATGTTTGATATTGGTTGGGATGAAATGCTGCTTACGGCGATCGTGGCGATCGTCGTTATCGGCCCCAAGGACCTGCCCCGCGCGCTGCGCACGGCCGGGCGCTGGATCGGCAAGGTCCGGCGGGTTTCGGGGCATTTCCGGTCCGGCATCGAATCCATGATCCGCGAGGCGGAGCTGGAGGAAATGGAAAAGCAGTGGCGCGAACAGAACGCCGCGATCATGGCGCAAAATCCCGCTGCGGCGGACCCCGATCCGGCGCACCCCAACCCGGCCAGCGCGGAAGCGGCTCTGGTCGGGCAGGATCCGGGCACTGGCACGCCGCCCGCTGCGCCGCAGGATGTGGCAGCTGCTGCCGATCCCGCAGCCGCACCCGCCGCGCCAAAGGTCTGACCCGATGGTATTCCAGGTTCACGACATCGATGAAAGCCAGGCCCCGCTGCTCGACCACCTGATCGAACTGCGCTCGCGGTTGCTGCGCGCGATCCTTGCACTGGCGCTGGCCTTTTGCATCTGCCTTTATTTCGCCAACCAGATCCTGGCCTTTCTGGTCCAGCCGCTGATCAGGGCCGGTCAGAACGAACTGATCTATACCAAGCTTTACGAAGCCTTCTTCGTGGAACTGAAAGTGGCGCTGTTCGGGGCCTTTTGCCTGTCGTTCCCGGTGATCGCCAACCAGATCTGGGCCTTTGTCGCCCCGGGGCTCTATGCCAAGGAAAAGAAGGCGTTCCTGCCGTTCCTGATCATGACTCCGGTGCTGTTCACCATGGGTGCGGCGCTGGCCTATTACGTGGTCATGCCCACCGCGTTCGAATGGATGCTGGGGTTTGAAGGCAACAAGGGCGGGCTTGAATTGAAAGCCATGCCGGCCACCGGCGATTACCTGGGGCTGGTGATGCAGTTCATCCTGGCTTTCGGGATCAGCTTTCTGCTGCCGGTCCTGCTGCTGCTGCTCAACCGCGCCGGGATCGTCAGCCGGGTGCAGCTGGCGGGGATGCGGCGCTATGTGATTGTCGCGATTACCGCCGTCGCGGCGGTGATTACGCCCCCCGACGTGGTGTCGCAGCTGATGCTGCTGGTGCCGATGCTACTGCTGTTCGAAGGATCACTGATCGTGATGTGGCTGGGCGAACGCAAGGAAGCGAAAGCGGTGGAAGGTACTGCGCAGATCGATTCCCCCTCCTCTTCAGAGGAGGGGTAGGGGTGGTGGCGCGGCCTTGGCCGCGCTCGCGCAGCGACATTTGCGTAACGCCCAGCACCACCCCCAACCCCCTCCTCTAAAGAGGAAGGGGCCTTTCGGTGCCTACTTCGCCGTAGCACTATCCCAGGCCAGCCGTCCGTTTACCCAGCTTTGCAGCACCTTGGTTTCGCGCAAGTCGCCGGGTGCGGCCAGCATCGGATCGCGGTCCACCAACAGGAAGTCCGCCCGTTCGCCGCGCACCAGCCGGCCAAACCGGCCTTCGGCAAACCCGGCATAGGCACCGTTCACGGTATAGGCTGCCAGCGCTTCTTCGCGCGTCACGCGTTCTTGCGGCTGCCAGCCGCCGAATGGCTGTCCATCCGGGCCTTGCCGCGTGATCGCCGCCGCCAGCCCGGCAAAGGGATCGGGCAGCTCGACCGGCGCGTCTGATCCAAAAGCCAGTTTTGCGCCGCCTGCCTGAATGCCTTTCCAGGCATAGGCCCCGGCCAGCCGTGCCGGGCCCAGCCGCGCTTCGGCCATAGTGCGGTCGCTGGTCTGGTGGACCGGCTGCATCGATGCGATCACGCCCAGCTTGCCGAACCGGGCAATGTCCGCCGGATCGACCACTTGCGCATGTTCGATCCGCCAGCGCCGGTCACCTTTGTAGGTCAGCGCCAGATCCTCGATCGCGTTCAGCACTGCGGCGTTCGCCTCGTCCCCGATGGCGTGGACCGCGACCTGGAAGTGATCGAGCGCGGCGCGGCTCATCATGTTCTTGAGCGCGGTATCGGCGGTGATCCGCAAGCCTTTGGTGGCGGGTGCATCGGCATAGGGTGCCTTCAGGCTAGCCCCGCGCGATCCCAGCGCGCCATCGCCGTAAAGCTTGACCCCGTTCAGCCGCAGCCGGTCGTCATAAAGCCAGGGTGAGGGGCCCGGCCCGCCGATCAGTTCCATCGCCTCGGTCCCGCCGGCATAGGCCATGATCCGGATCCGCAGCGCGCCATTATCGCCCGCGCGGCGATAGCTTTGCCAGTCCTCGATCGAAGTGCCCATATCGGCAGCGGAGGTTACCCCGCGCGCCAGCAGCAGGTCTTGCGCCTTGGCCAGCGCCAGATCGCGGTCTTCGGGGCGCGGTTCGGGCACTTTGCGATCGATCAGCGCCATGGCGGTATCCACCAGCACGCCCGCCGGTTTTCCGCCCGGAAGCACACGATCGATCTTGCCGCCTGCAGGGTCCTTGGTCAGCGCCGTGATCCCGGCCGCCGCCAGCGCGCGGCTGTTGGCCCAGCCAGCATGGCCATCGACGCGCTCCAGCCAGACCGGCTTGTCCGGGACCAAGGCGTCGAGTTCGGCAGCGGTGGGGAACCGGCCCAGCTGCCACAACTCCTGGTTCCAGCCGCGCCCCAGAATCCATGGGCGGTCCGGGTGCTGTTTGGCATAGGCGGCAATCTTTGCCTGTGCTTCGGCCAAGGACTTCGTTTCCGAAAGATCCAGCGTCAGGGCACCAAACCCGATCCCCATCACATGGAGGTGACTGTCAATCAGCCCGGGCATCAGGTAGCGGCCCTTGCCATCGACCAGATAGTCAACCTTGCCCGGCCGCTTGTCACCGCGGCGCAGCACTTGCACGATCCGGCCATCATCGCCCACCAGCAGGCCGGTGAAATGGTCGATCCCACCGGTCGCGTCGAGGGTTACGCCATCGACATTATCGACCAGCGTATCAGCGAGCACCGGGGCGGGCAGGGCGAGGGCAAGGGCGGCCAAAATCCTCCCCCTGTGGGGAAGGATTTTCATGCGCCTCACTTCTTCACCCGCCGGGGCAGGCGGCGCACCAGCGCGCTGGTATCCTGCCGTCCGCCACCAAGCGCCTGCACTTCGGCATAGAACTGGTCGATCAGCCCGGTGACCGGCAATGATACACCAATCGAGCGGCCTTCTTCCAGCGTCAGGCCCAGATCCTTGCGCATCCAGTCCACCGCAAAGCCGAAATCGAATTCGTCCTTGGCCATGGTGTGCCAGCGGTTGTCCATTTGCCAGCTTTGCGAGGCACCGCCCGAAATCGCTTCGTACACCTTGTCGAGATCGAGGTGCGAGGCTTCGGCAAAGCGCAGGGCTTCGGACAGGGTGGCGATGATCCCGCTGAAGGCGATCTGGTTGACCATCTTGGTCGATTGCCCGGCCCCGGCCTTGCCCACGTGGACAATCCGTTTGGCATAGGCCTGCATGATCGGGGTGGCCGCCGCGATTGCATCGGCGCGGCCGCCGCACATGATCGAAAGCTGGCCGTTCTCTGCGCCCGCTTGTCCGCCGGTGACCGGGGCATCAACGCAGTGCACCTCAAGATCGCGCGCTTCAACCGCGATCTGGCGGGCGATCCGGGCGCTGACGGTGGTGTGGTCGATAAAGGTCGCGCCGCGCTTCAGCGTGGTGAACACGCCGGTCGGGCCAAGCACCACATCGGCAAGGTCATCATCGTTGCCAACACAGGTCAGCACCACGTCCGCACCTTCGGCGGCTTCGGCCGGGCTGCCGGCCAGCCGCACGTCCAACCCGGGGTTAGCCTCGCGCCAGCGTTCAGCCCGCGCCGGGGTGCGGTTGTACAGGGTCAGCCGGTGTCCGGCATTGCCGATGTGCCGGGCAATCGCCCCGCCCATCACGCCAAGACCCAGGAAGGATACGTTTTTGGGTTCACTCATTCGCCAAGCTCTATCGGCTTGGCGGGGCACCCTCAATAGTATTCGAGGTTGACGCTGAATTGCCCGGTGTAGACGCCCGGCGCCTGATTGGGATTGATGTTCAGCCGCGCACCCAGCTTTACCACCGTACTGCCCCCGCTGATCCGCACGACCGTTCCCGATCCGCCGGGAAACTGCGGTTCGGCCAGGATCGGAGCGCCCGGACCGGTCAGCTGGAATGTGGGATCAAAAGTTACCTGCACGTCGGCATCGCTGCCGGTGAGTTCCAGCTGCGATGGCGCAAAGCTGCCCGCGCAGACCAGCGCCGTATCGCAGGACCGGCCGGTCGACGAAGGATCGATCAGTACCACGCCGCCATTGGCGTTGTCGCGCAGCGCGACGTGGCCGAAATTCATGTCGAGCAGCACTGCGAACTGGATCGTATCGAGCACCTGGGCGGTGGCGGTATTGGTCTGGACGGCTTCGGCCTGCGCCGCGCCAGGCAGGGCGGCAACAAGCACGGCTGCGGCGATCGGCGCCGGTCGGATCGGCATTTTCTTCATCCCGCAAGTCCCCCGTGAAGCGCAAGTTCCGCTCCGTTGAACATCTCTTTAGACCGCAACAGGTTCGGGAAAGGCGAAGCGACGTGGTTAAATCGGGGTAACCACACGGCGGGCTGCGCGGGTTTGCATGGGGCGCTGCTTTCCGTTAGGGCGCGCGGGACATGAACACCGCCACGAACCCCGCCGCGCAAGACACGGCCTCGCTGCTGACCCTGGACGACGTGCGTGCGGCGGCGGGCCGGATTGAAGGCGCAGTGGTCCGCACGGCGATGGATTACAGCCGCACCCTGTCGCAAATCACCGGGGCAGACATCTGGCTGAAGTTCGAAAACCTCCAGTTTACGGCAGCTTACAAGGAACGCGGTGCGCTCAACGCGATGCTGCTGTTGGGGGGAGAGCAGGCCAACCGCGGGGTAATCGCGGCATCGGCGGGCAACCATGCCCAGGGCCTGGCCTATCACGGCGCGCGGCTGGGGATCCCGGTAACCATCGTCATGCCGCGCACCACGCCGACCGTGAAAGTGCAGCAGACCGAAGTGCTGGGCGGCAAAGTGGTGCTGTTCGGCGAAACCTTTGACGAAGCATCGGCCCATGCCCGCCAGCTGGAGGATGAGCTGGGGCTGACTTTCGTTCACCCGTTCGACGATCCGCATGTTGCCGCGGGGCAGGGCACCGTGGCGCTGGAAATGCTGGAACAGGTGCCGGAACTCGACATGCTGGTCCTGCCGGTTGGTGGCGGCGGGCTTGCCTCGGGCATGGGCACGGCGGCGCGGGCGATCAAGCCCGACATCGCGCTGATCGGGGTAGAGGCAGAACTGTTCCCTTCGATGTACAACCGGCTGAAGCACAACGATCTGCCCTGCGGCGGCGATACCCTGGCCGAAGGGATCGCGGTGAAAGAACCGGGGGCGTTCACATCACAGGTGCTGCGCCGCCTGCTCGACGATGTGGTGCTGGTCAGCGAATCTGCGCTGGAACGGGCCGTGTCGCTGTTGCTCCAGATCGAAAAGACCGTGGCCGAAGGCGCGGGCGCGGCGGGGCTGGCGGCGGTGCTGGCGCATCCGGCGCGGTTCAAGGGGCGCAAGATCGGCATCCCGATCACCGGCGGCAATATTGACACCCGGCTGCTCGCCAACGTGCTGCTGCGCGATCTCGCCCGCTCTGGCCGCCTCGCCCGCCTCCGCCTCACCCTGCAAGACCGCCCCGGCGCGCTGTTCAAGGTGATGCGCGAATTTGACGCGCATAATGTCAACATCATCGAGATCTACCACCAGCGGATTTTCACCCATCTGCCGGCCAAGGGTCTGATCACCGACATCGAATGCGAAGCCCGCGACCGCGAGCAGCTGGAAGCCCTGATCGAGAGCCTGCGCGAAAAGGGTTACGCGGTCGATTCCGTCGAGCTTAACTAAGCCCGCCCCACCTGTACCGTTTTGCGCACCGCTTTGGCGGGAATACGTGCGCCTGTGCAAATTCACCCTTTGCCAACCATGTTTCGTGGTTAAAGTTCTTTCAACGCGCCCCCCGCATGGGCATAAGGTGCGGGTAGTCCGAAATTAAGGATATGGCGTTTCCGTGACGGCCCCCGTTCGCTTCCCCCGGTTCTTCGTCACGAGCCCCGCGCCGTGCCCGTATCTGCCGGGCAAAAGCGAACGCAAGGTGTTCACGGAGCTCAAAGGTCCGCATTCGGACGAGCTGAACGACGCGCTGGGCCGGATCGGGTTCCGCCGCAGCCAGACCGTCGCCTATCGCCCCAGCTGTGCGGATTGCAACGCCTGCGTTTCGGTGCGGGTCGTGGCGAAGGAGTTCCGTCCCTCTGCCACCCAGCGCAAAAGCCTGCGCCGCCATTCAGACCTGATCGCTACTATGTGTCGTCCCTGGTCCACCGCTGAACAGTTTGAACTGCTGCAACGCTACCTTGGCGTGCGCCATCCCGGCGGCGGCATGGCCAACATGGACGAGGTCGACTTTGCCGACATGGTGGAGCACACCCCGGTTGACAGCTATGTCATCGAATACCGCGAACCGCGCGCCGATGGCACGCCCGGCCGGCTGGTCGGCGCCTGCCTGACTGACCGGCAGGGCGATGGCCTGTCGATGATCTACAGCTTTTACGAACCCGATCAGGAAGGCCGCAGCGGCCTTGGCAACTATATCATCCTTGATCACATCCGCCGCGCGACGGAACTGGGCTTGCCCTACGTTTACCTCGGCTACTGGGTCGATGGTTCGGCGCGGATGCAGTACAAAGTGCGTTACCGCCCGCTTGAACGCCTGACCCGCGAAGGCTGGAGCCGCTTCAGCGACGAGGCGCAGGACGCCCTGATCGCCCGGGCAGCCACGATCCGCCGCGAATTGGCCCCGCCGATCGACGGCAGCACCAAGGACGGCGCCCACGGCGGGCAGGACCAGTACCGCTACGCCTGATCCGCGCCCTTGGTCAGGCCAGCGGTAGACACCCAAGAGGGGGCGAAGTGGTGTGACCTTCCAGTGCGAAGTTTCGGCTAAAACTAATTGAATTTCAGGCAAAATTATCCGGTTAAATGGTGCAGAAAAGCCGCCCGGATCTGTGACCTTCCAGTTTCCCGCCAGCGCGCCGCCCGCCACCAGCACATCACCGCGCAGCCAAACCCTGCGCCCGAATTCCGCATCGACAATGTCAAAGACAACCCCAGGCAGATTCGCCAGAGCCAGTCGCAGAGTGACAGCGCGGCGGCGTGTAGGAAAATGGTTTGTGTGGGGGGAGGGGGCATGAAGGGCAAAGTCGCCGCCGCTATTGTCCGCAATCCCAGTGGCGCAATTATCCAATGCCGGGGTGGCCAGGTTGGCTATCATGCACTGTGCGGAAGATCTGCACAGCTGCGTGAACTGGATTGAGATGATCGGAAAATACGCCTTGCTGTGGCTGGTTGCAGGCACCGCCCTCTTCACCTTGCCGGCCAGTGCGCAAACCGCGCAACAGCGCGCGGAAATGAAAACGAACGAGCTTGCAGCGAAAGGGCGGGACTATTTCGATCGCGGCGAAGCTGCCGAAGCGGATGGTAACAATACCGCTGCCTGTTCGTTGTTCAAAGGAGCAGCGGCGGCTTGGCAAAATGCCAATTGGGCCAACATCGGCATGCTGACTGAAATTGGCCAGAACGGCCAGTATGACAAGGATGTGGTTCTCGCCAATGGACGGGCGCTGGGCAGAAATTCCCAGGTTGCGGATGCACGCGCAAGGGCAGTGTGCGGCAAGCCGGATAAAGTTGGCCAATCCCGGGCCTATTCATCCAGCAGCTCTTCTGCCGCTGGTGTGTCACCCCGTTACGTGCGGCCTGATATGTCCGCGCAAGTGGCGGCATTGCAGACGACGATCAATGCTGGCTATGGCTTCGCGCAAGCGGCGGTGGTTCGCTATGGCGCGCGCGACACGGCGGGAAGCTGTGCCAATGCCAACAATGCGGCGGCCAGGTACAAGCAGGCCCAAAGCGATGCCCGGGCGATCCTCAAGGCAGCGGGCAGCTATGCCGATGTCGCAGAACTTGATCTGCGCGCTATCGATGCCAATGCCGCGAAGGCTGCGGTTGAGGCGCAGAGTTTCTATTGCAAGCCGGCCGTGATCGCACCCGGGTTTGCCGCTGAAATTGCCGCTTTCATGACCATGAAATCAGAACTTCATCTGGAACGCGGGGCACCCACCCCTTTGAGCAGCGCGCGCGCACTTGCCGGGCGCAAGGTCTGCACCACCGACCGGCTGTTCGCGGCAATCGAGGCAGGTTCGGAAATGGCCACTGCGATCAACGACGGCTGCCAAGCCTTTGTATTCATGTACAACATGAACCGCCCCAGCAATGCCTGCAGCGCACTGGCGGACGCGGGGGCTTCGCTTGGCAGGGCCGATCCGGTCTATGCGGTGCAGGCCAAGCCCTTTCGGCAGAGTCTGGACGAGGTGAGCCGTGCCTTCAAATGCCCTGCGCCAAGGGCCGCAACGAGCGCTTCCCCTGCCTTCGAAGGGCCGTCTGATCTGAAAGAGATTGCGCCGGACCTGCCGCCGCAAAAGCTTATCACCAAACCCTATCCAGCACGTCCTGCCTTGCCCGTGCGGTAAGGACAGAATGGGAATCGTCAGTGCAGCGCTGCACTTCAGTCTGGTCGGGAGAAACGCCATGTCCCCGTTTTATCGATCGTGCCGGCGAAAGATGACAATCCCGAAATCCCGCCACCGATGCCTCTGCGCGTTTGGGTCGCGTCATCGCTTATGCGGTCGATTTTCTTGGCGTATTCCGTTGCATTGACGGCACAGATGGTGATTGTTGCCCATGTGCTTGGTTGGGTGTGACAAATGCTGCCCGGACTGTTCAGGCAGAATGGTTCGAAACGCTCGCGTGATCAGGCCCAGTTAGCAAAGGTGAGGTCATGATGGTCGATCGTCCCGCGAAGCAGCCTGCTCTGTTCCAGACCCGCTTGATGGCCCTGTCTGCAGCGCTGCTGCTGTTGGCGGGGGCGGCCCAGGCCAAGCCTGCAAATTCGGCAGCTGCAGAGCCGCGCGCCACTGTGATCGAACATGTATATGTGCTGCCGATGACACCGGACGGCGCGATCATCAGCGATGCCACCGTGGTGATCCAGAATGGCCGGATTGCATCGCTGAATGGACCCGCCCCGGCCAAGGCCGTGCGGATCAATGGCAAGGGGAAATGGCTGATCCCCGGCCTGGCGGACATGCACGTGCACTTGCCTTCGGACGGCATGTCGCGCGCGCCAAAATATCCCACCGAAGCGCCCAACATGCTGTTTGACACCCAGGATGCGATGACACCCTATATCGCCAATGGCGTGACCCAGGTGCTCAATCTGGATGCTGTCCCGGCATCGATCGGACAAAGGAATGAAATCGCGCGGGGCCAGGTGCTGGGGCCGCACATGGCTCTGGCTGCGGTCATCAATGGCGGCGAAGGACGCGGCCGCATTGTCAATACGCCCGCTGACGGCCGTCAGGCTGTCCGCAGCGTCAAGGCGGAAGGCTATGACTTCGTAAAAGTCTATTCGGACCTGAATGTTGAGACTTTTCAGGCGATTGTCGATGAAGCCAACAAGCTGGGCATGAAAGCGGTGGGGCACATTCCGGAAAGCTTTGAAGGCAAGCTGGAAAGCGCCTTTCTGCCCGGTTTTTCGCTGGTGGCGCATGCTGAGGAGTTTTCCAAGCAGTCGCCCAATTTTACCGATGAAGATGCCGTTCGGTTCGCGAAGCTGGCCAGGAAGAATGGCACCTGGGTCACGCCCACTCTGGTCGTCATGCGCTGGATCGCCAGCGAAACGCGCTCTCTGGATGAAATGAAGGCGAATACCGATCTGCAATATGTGCACCCGATCCTGCAAAGCAAATGGCTCACCGCCAATCGCTATCACAGGAATTCAACGCCCAAGCTGACAGCATACTTCGACCGGATGGTTGAATTCCATCGCCGCCTGGTTCGGGCTCTGAAGGCAGAAGGGGTCCCGATGGTCGCGGGGTCGGATGCCCTGACATCAGGCGTGGTCGGCGGGTTTTCGCTCCACGAAGAACTCGAACTGCTGGTGGGGGCCGGTCTGACCAACGCCGAAGCGCTCGCATCGGCCACGCGCTTGCCCGCCGAATGGTTGGGGGTGGATCGTGATCGCGGCACCGTCGAGGTAGGCAAACGGGCTGATCTGGTACTGCTTGATGCCAATCCGCTTGTCGATGTGGCGAACACGCGCAAGATTGCCGGGGTCGTGCTCGATGGCCGGTGGCTGAGCGGGGCCAAACTGGCGGGCATGCTCGCGGATCTGGCAAAGCGGAACACCGCAGACCGGGACAAGTATGATTGGCTCAGCTTGACGCGGCAATAGGACGGGATCGCTGAAAATCCGGCGACAGGCCGCAGTTCCCGCCGCTTGCCAAGTTCAAAAACAAAACCCCTCCCCGCACCGGGCGGGAAGGGGTTCTGCTTAGATCAGCAAACGAAGGATCAGGCTGGCAGGCCCGAAATCGCTTTCATTTCCATGAAGTCCTTAAGGCCGGCCAGACCGCCTTCGCGGCCGTTGCCGCTCTGCTTGTAGCCGCCGAACGGGGCGCCGGGGGTGGGGCCCCAGTTGTTGATCGCAACCATGCCGGCCCGCAGCTTGGTAGCGACAGGAGCGGCCTTGGCCGGATCGCCACTGATCGCGGCGGAAAGGCCGTATTCGGTGTCGTTGGCCATGTCGATCGCCTGATCGAGGCTGTCATAGGCCATCAGGGTCACCACCGGACCGAAGATTTCCTCTTGCGCGATGCGCATGTCGGCGGTCACGTCGGTGAACACGGTCGGCTGGATGTAGAAGCCACGGTTGACGTTGCTGGGCAGATCAGGGCCGCCGGTGACCAGCGTTGCGCCCTCGTCAATCGCCGACTGGATCAGCCCGCGCACCTTGTCGAACTGCGCCTTGTTGACCAGCGGGCCAAGATGCTGGCCTTCGGTCATCGGATCGCCGACCGGGGTGGCCGAATACATTGCCTTGGCGAATTCCGCTGCTTCACCCATGCGCTCGCGCGGGACCAGCACCTTGGTCGGGCTGATGCACGACTGGCCGGTGTTGACCAGCGGGCCCATCAGGGTGGCGGGCAGGTGCGCGGCGAAATCGGCGTCGGGCAGGACCAGGTTGGGGCTCTTGCCGCCCAGTTCCTGATGGACGCGCTTGACCGTCGGCGCGGCGGCGATCGCCACTGCGATGCCCGCGCGGGTCGAGCCGGTGAAGCTGACCATTTCGACGTCAGGGTGGCTGGAAATGGCGTTGCCGGTGGTCGGCCCGTCACCCTGCACCAGGTTGAACACGCCCGGCGGCACGCCCGCAGCGTCCAGGATTTCGGCAAAGATCGCCGCGTTGGTCGGGCATTCTTCCGAAGGCTTGAGCACCATGGTGTTGCCACCAGCAAGGGCAGGCGCAACCTTGAGCGCGATCTGGTTGAGCGGCCAGTTCCACGGGGTGATCATGCCGACCACGCCGATCGGCTCATAAGCCACCTTGTAGCCCGGTCCGTCTTCGAGGAAGTTGAAGTCCTTGAGCGCGGCCATGGTGCCCATGAAGCCGCCGATCCCGGCGCCGACCTGTGCGGTGGCAGCGAACGAGACGGGCGCGCCCATTTCCTCAGCCATGGCCTGGGCCAGGTCAGGGGTGCGCTTCTTGTATTCTTCAACGATCCGGCCCAGCACGGCGAGGCGTTCCTCACGCGTGGTCTGGCTCCAGCTTTTGAAGGCACGGCGGGCGGCGGCAACCGCCTTGTCAACATCGGCCTTGGTGCCGACGGTGATGACCGCGCAGGCTTCTTCCGTGGCGGGGTTGATCACTTCGCGGCGCACGCCGCCTTCGCTGTCCACCCATTTGCCGTCGATATAATGTTGCAGCCGCTCGCGCATCGCGAATCTCCCTTTAATGGTGCGATTAACCCGGCGAATGTCGGGGCTGGCGGGGTCAATTGCAAGATGCAATCGGTCTGTATGCCAGACAGATCCGTTCAGTTTGCGCCGCAGCGGGGCAGGGCGGGGGCGAGCGGCTGCCGGTTTGGGTCAGCCGCTTGAATAGAGCTCCGCTTCCGCCATGCGGCGGCGGACCAGGCCGGGCAGGCGTTTGCCCCCGGCATGGACCCATTTGCCGAATTCGGCCGCCGCGCCGGCGTGATCCCCCGCCTTGTGCCGCTTCGTCAGGGTCGCCTTGGCGATGGCGCCGGTGTTGTAGTGAAAGCTGACCAGCGCATCGAACTGGCTCTGGGTGGTGGGGGCGCTGCCGATGGCGCGGGCCACGTCGCGGGCAAACCGCTCCAGATCGCGCGCCAGCCGATCATCACATTCAGCGCGGGTCCAGACCGTGCCGGGGCCGATCCCCCGCCCGGTCGCGCCCCAGCCGATCGTCCAGGGCGCTCCGCCTGTGCCGGGGTCGGGATAGGCTTCATAGCGCCCGTCGCTGCGGGCCCGGGCGCAGCCTTCGAAACGCTGGATCAGCGCCAGCCCGGCCGGGCTGATCGGTGGCTCGACCGGGGCCGGGTGGGGCGGCGCGGGTGGCGGCGGCAGGGCATCGTCCTGCGCCTTCATCCGGCGCAGCGCGGCAAAGAAATCGAATTCCATGTTCATGGGCAAGCCTCCTCGAATCGAGAGGCCGGAACATTAAGCACGGAGCAGGGATGTAGGAAAATCGTTTCTGCGCGGGCGATGCAGCGGGTGTAAACCGTCTCCACTTTGGCAAATCATCCTTAACCATCTGCAACTAAGGGCGAAAGGATGGGGCAATGGGACCGAACAAGGCGCCGGCTGGTCCGGCTGGCCATGACCGAAGTGGGGGAAGGCAAACTTGCCGTCACCCTGCTGCTGTCGCTGCTTGCCTTTTCCGTGCTGCTGGCGCTGGGCTTCCGATCGTCTACCGCCTTTGTCGACAAGCTTGACCGGACCCACGAGCAACAGCTGGTAGTGAACTTTCTGGATCGCCAGGCCGAGGCCGGGGCGGGGCAGATCAAGGTCCAGGTGACTTGGGACGAAGCCTTTGACAAGATCGGATCGGGTCAGCTCGATCCTGCCTGGGCGGATACCTATATCGGCGATTTCCTGTGGTCGAACTTTGGGTATGACCGGCTCTATGTGGTCAGTCCGCGCGGGGACATGCTGCGGGCCTGGCGCGATGGCCGGGCCGAACCGGCTGCTGCCGGCGGCGCTGACTTTGCCCAGCTGGGTGCGCAAGTGCAGCGCCAGCTGGCAGCGATGGGCAGCAATCGCGCGGTGTTCGGCCAAACCGCCAAGCTGCGACAGCTGCAGGATACCGCCTGGCCGTTTAGCGCACAGGGCAAGCCGCTGACCCGCTGGGGCCATGCACTGATCCAAATCAATGGCCAGCCTGCGATGCTGAGCGTGGTGCCGGTGCTGCCCGACGCCCGGTTTGACCGGCTGCGCGCCAGCCCCAATCACCTGGTTGCTGTGCAATTCTTCGACCCTGCCTTTCTGGGCGGCATGGGGCGGCAATTGCTGCTCAAGGACATGCAGCAGGCCCGCGCTGCGCCAGTGAACGACGAACTCAATTCACTGCCGCTGATCAGCCAGGACGGGGTGCAGGTTGGCCAGCTGACCTGGCACGCGGAACTGCGCAGCGCGATGGTGCGGGGCAAGACACGGCCGTTCTTTGCTGCCTACCTGCTATTCCTGGTTGCGATCATGCTGGGCGGACTGAGCGTGATCAAGATGTTGCGCAATGCCATGGCCCGATTGCGCCAGCGCGAGGCACAGGCTACCCACGCCGCTCGGCATGACGAGATGACCGGCCTGCCCAACCGGATGCATTTCATCGAACGGCTCGAAGCGCAGCTGTCAGTCCTGTCGGTCAAACAGGATCGGGGCCTGGCGGTAGCCTTCCTCGATCTCGACCATTTCAAATACATCAACGACACGCTTGGCCACCCGGCCGGCGATGCGCTGGTCCGGCAAGTGGCCGCGCGCGCGCGCAAGTGTCTGCCCGCCAGTGATCTGATCGCACGGCTGGGCGGGGACGAATTCGTGGTGATGCGCACTGCTCCGCGCGACCACGGCGGGATCCGGCAGCTGGGGGCAGACCTGATGGCGCTGTTCGCCGCGCCGTTCAATATCGATGGGCGGGTGATCGATGTCACTGCCTCATGCGGGATCAGCTGGGCTCCGGATCAGGGGCTGACCGGCGAAGATTTGCTGCGCAATGCCGATATTGCGCTGTTCCGCGCCAAGCAGCGCGGCCGTGCCCGGTGGCGGGCATTCGACCGCGAAATGGAAGGCACGGTGCGCCGCCGCCTGCTGCTGGAACTGGAACTGCGCAAGGCCTTGCAGGGCAATGGCCTGTCGCTGGCCTATCAGCCGATTGTCGATGCAGAGACCGGCGCGGTGGCCGGGGCCGAGGCATTGCTGCGCTGGAACCATCAGGAACTGGGGGCGCTCAGTCCGGCGCTGTTCGTGCCGGTGGCTGAGCAGGCGGGCATGATGCCGCTGCTGGGCTGGTGGGTAGTCGGGCGGGTGTTTGAACAGTGCCGCGAATGGCCCGGGGTCAACATTTCGATCAACCTTTCCCCCTTGCAACTGACCGCGCGCGGGTTCCTGGAGGATCTGGCGGTTCTGACACAGGAATTCGCGGTCGATCCGGCGCGGATCACTTTCGAAGTGACCGAAGGCGTGCTGATGGAACGCGGCACCGGGGCCTTTGCCGTGCTGGAAGGGCTGAAACAGCTGGGCTTTGCCGTGGCGCTGGACGATTTCGGAACCGGCTATTCCAGCCTCAGCTATCTGCGCGGGTTTGATTTTGACCGGATCAAGATTGATCGCAGCTTCGTCCATGACATCGAAAGCGATTGCAACGCGCATTCGATCCTGAAAGCGATCGTGGCATTGGGCCACAGCCTGAACACCCGCACCGTGGCCGAAGGGGTGGAAACCCCGCTGCAGCGCGATCTGGTGCGCGCTGCCGGGTGCGAACTGATTCAGGGCTACCTGTTCCACCGCCCGATGCCGGCCGAAGACTTTTCGTTGCTGCTTAAAGGACGCCGTCAGAGCGATACCGTGCTGCGCCACCGGAGCGCTGCGGCCTGATAACTGCAGCAAAAAGGGCGCCCGGATTGCTCCGGACGCCCCATTGCACAGTCCTGACCGGGTCTTGATCAGGCGCTGTAATACATGTCGAATTCGACCGCCGACGGCGTGGTTTCCCAACGCAGAACTTCGGGCCACTTCAGTTCGATGTAGCTTTCGATCTGGTCCTTGGTGAACACGCCGCCCTTGAGCAGGAATTCATGGTCGGCTTCGAGGCATTCCAGCGCTTCACGCAGCGAACCGCAGACGGTCGGCACTTCGGCCAGTTCGGCCGGGGGCAGATCGTACAGGTTCTTGTCCATCGCTTCGCCCGGGTGGATCTTGTTCTGGATCCCGTCGAGCCCGGCCATGAACAGCGCGGCATAGCACAGATAGGGGTTGGCCATCGCATCGGGGAAACGGAATTCCACGCGCTTTGCCTTGTCACCCGCGCCATAGGGGATGCGGCACGAAGCCGAACGGTTGCGGGCCGAATAGGCCAGCAGCACCGGGGCTTCGTAACCCGGGACCAGCCGCTTGTAGCTGTTGGTGGTCGGGTTGGTGAAGGCGTTCAGCGCCTTGGCATGCTTGATCACACCGCCGATGAAGTACAGGCACATGTCCGACAGACCGGCATAACCGTTACCGGCGAACAGCGGCTTGCCTTCCTTCCAGATCGAGATGTGGGTGTGCATCCCCGATCCGTTGTCCTTCATGATCGGCTTGGGCATGAACGTAGCGGTCTTGCCATAGGCCTGGGCGACCTGATGGACGACGTACTTGTAGACCTGCATGCGGTCAGCGGTTTCCACCAGCGTACCGAAAGTCAGGCCCAGTTCGTGCTGTGCCGATGCCACTTCGTGGTGGTGCTTATCGCAGGGCAGGCCCATTTCAAGCATGGTGGTGACCATTTCACCGCGCACGTCGACCATCGAGTCAACCGGAGCGACCGGGAAATAGCCGCCCTTGGCGCGCGGACGGTGGGCCAGATTGCCGGCTTCGTACTTGGTGTTCGAATTGGTCGGCAGTTCGATGTCATCGATCTTGAAGCCATTGCCATCGTAACCGTCATAGAAGCGTACATCGTCGAACACGAAGAATTCGGCTTCGGGGCCGACATAGACGGTGTCACCGATGCCGGTGCTTTTCAGGTAGGCTTCGGCGCGCTTGGCACACGAGCGCGGATCGCGGCCATAGAGGTCACCTGTCGACGGTTCGACGATGTCGCAGTTGATGATCATCATCGGGGTGGCGCTGAACGGATCGATATAGACCGAATCCAGATCCGGCTTGAGGATCATGTCGGATTCGTTGATCGCCTTCCAGCCTTCGATCGACGAACCGTCGAACATCAGGCCGTCTTCCAGCTCGTCTTCGCCCATCACGCCCGAAACCATGGTCAGGTGCTGCCACTTGCCCTTGGGATCGGTGAAGCGCAGGTCAACCCACTCGATTTCCTCGTCCTTGATGCGCTTGATGATGTCCTTGGCCTTGCTCATTTTTCGTCCTTCTGTGCTGCCCCGGCCGCGCAGCGGAAGGGGTTCTTCAGTTCCCCTCCCGCCCCGCAAGAGGGGCTAGAGGAGGGCATGTTCAGGTGGGATCGGGCGTTTGGCCCTTTCCCGGCCCCTCCCGCAGACAGGAGGGGGGGATCAAAGAACTTCGCGGGTTCTAGATCGCGTCGTCGTCACGTTCTCCGGTGCGGATGCGCAGCGCGCTTTCTACGGGCATGACAAAGATCTTGCCGTCGCCGATCCGCCCGGTCTGCGCCGCGCCGGCAATCGCTTCGACGGTGCGTTCGGCCAGAGCATCGGGAACCACGACTTCCAGCTTCACCTTGGGCAGGAAATCGACGACATATTCAGCGCCGCGATAGAGCTCGGTATGGCCCTTCTGACGGCCGAAACCCTTGGCTTCGGTTACGGTGATGCCGGACACGCCAACTTCGTGCAGCGCTTCTTTCACTTCGTCGAGCTTGAACGGCTTGATGATCGCTTCGATCTTTTTCACGTGCCTTGTATCCCCTGCGCATTGAACCGGAACCGCGACGGACGCGGCCCGGTGATCCAGATGCCACGTTTAGACTCTATCAAGAATCGTGCCAGTGGCCTGGATCCAGCCCTAGGCGATTGCACGCAGGCCGAAAAGGGCGGAATCGCAACATTCGGTGCGGATTACGCGCGCTGATACTAAGAATTGTTCGCGCCGTGCAGGGCAGGCTTGCCTGATTTTTCAGCAACAGGTGCCCAAAAATTAGGCAGCTAGCTACGTGCAGGGTGCCTTACAGCGACAGTCCCGCCGTTTCCGGCAGTCCCGCCATCAGGTTCAGGCTTTGCACCGCCGCCCCGCTCGCGCCCTTGCCCAGGTTGTCGAGCCGCGCCACGAGCCGCGCCTGGGTGCCATCGCGGGCGCCATAGACGAACAGTTCCAACCGGTCGCTGGGTGCCATCGAAGCGCGCAGCAGCAGTTCATCCGGCAGTTCCTGATTGACCGAGACCACCGCGCTGCCGGCATAGAAATCACCCAGGCAATCACGCAGGCCATCGACCGGCGCGGCGCGTTCCATCAGGCTGAGGTGCAGCGGCACTTCCACCACCATGCCGCGGTGCGCCGCGATCACCGCTGGGGCGAACAGCGGTTGGTGGGCCAGCCCGGCATATTCGCGCATTTCGGGGACGTGCTTGTGGCCAAGGGTCATGGCATAATCGCGATAGGCGATGTCCTGATCTTCCTCGAACCGCGCGATCAGCGCCTTGCCACCGCCCGAATAACCCGAGACCGCGTGGCAGGTATAGGGCCAGTCAGCAGGCAGCAGCCCGTTGCGGATCAGCGGGGCAAGCAGGGCGATGAAACCGGTGGGATAGCAGCCGGGGTTCGAAACCCGCGTCGCCGCAGCCACCTTGTCCCGCCCGACAACTTCGGGAAAGCCATAGGTCCAGCCCGGCGCGACGCGATGCGCGCTGCTGGCATCGATGATCCGCACCTTGCTGCCTTCAGCCAGGGCGACCGCTTCGATCGCGGCGTCATCGGGCAGGCACAGCACGGCGAAATCGGCGGCTTGATAAGCATCGCGGCGTGCATCGGCGCTTTTGCGCTGGGCTTCGTCCAGCACGATCAGTTCGAATTCGGCGCGCGGGGCCAGCCGATCGAGGATTTCAAGTCCGGTGGTTCCGGCGGCGCCATCGATGAATACGGTGTGGGTCATTTGACGAGGTCCGTTCGTGTCGAGCCCTTCGGCTTGCAGCCTAGCAGCCGCTGCTCAGGAAAAACCTCATCCTGCGGATGAAGTCGAGCCACCTGCGCGCCTGTGTCTCGACTTCGCTCGACACGAACGGAGGTGGGGGATTTGGTAGCGGCTTAGCTTCGTCGTTCTTCCAGCGCCTCGACCGGCAGGTAGCCGACGAAACCGTCGTCGCCAACCTGGCCCCAGGCCCAGCCGCCGGTCAGATCGAGCACGTTGAACAAAGTGCCCCCGGCCAGAGCCTCACGTAGTTCGGCATCCGGCTTGTTCGCTGCCAACAGGTTCGCGCCACCGGCCACCACCGCGCGTTCCATCGGTACGGCATAATGCGGCACGAACACCTTGCCTGCCAAACGAACATGCGCCAGGTCCCCGCGCACCGGCCAGTGCGCGGCATCCAGCTTGACGCTGGGCCCCGACAGGGAAAGCTGCCCGGTGGGAATGGCGCTGGCGGTCAAGTCTGCGTGCCCCTCGAATGCGAAGATCGGGCGATTAGCGCCGCTTGGCCCGGCTATCAAGCCATCCATGCGTGCTGTCCCCTGACGGCACGGTGATAGAGCAGCGCGGACAGGCCCCACAGGCCGCCGATGCCCAGGGTCAGCATGGCAGCCCCAGGCAGCCCGGCACCAGCCAGACCCGCCGCGAGCAGCACCTGATATGTCGCCGCCACGGTCATCACTTTGGCCATTCCGCGCGGCTGGAACCTGGCCCAAATGGCGCCACCAGCGCCCAGCAGCAGGACCGGGAAGAATACCAGATTGGCGCGGTTGTCCTCGGCCCCGATGATCCCGACGGCCAGGTTGATCCACACCACCAGAAATGCGCCGAGCAGCCCCAGACCGGCAGCAAAGCGCGGCGCATGGCCGATGAGACTGCGCGTGGCGAGTTCGAAGCCCAGACAGACCATGCCAAGGATCGCTGCCGCAGCGGCGAAATCGAACCCGGTCCAGTTGAATCCTGCAACCGTCCGGCTGGCAGCCGCTGCGGCAAGCAGGATCGCCCCCGCAGTGCCCCACACGGCAATGCGCCAGACTTTCGCCGCATCAACCATACCGGCCCTTCAGCAGCCCCCAGGCCGCGCGCAGGCCCAGCGCGTCTCCGCCCTTGGGGCGGCCCGGCTTGGCGGCGGGGCGCCAGGCGAACGTATCGAAATGGGCCCAGTCCGTGCCCTCGGGCACAAACCGGTCAAGGAACAGCGCGGCGACCGAGGCTCCGGCGAAACCGTTGGAGCTGTTGTTGGAAATGTCCGCCACGTCGCTTTTCAGGTATTCGCGGTAGCCATCGAACAAGGGCAGGCGCCAGCACTTGTCATCGTTCGCCGCGCCGCTTTTCAGCATTTCGTCCGCCGTCTCGTCCCGCCGGGTGAACAGCGCGGGCAGGTCCGGACCGACAGCGACGCGGGCCGCGCCGGTCAGGGTGGCGAAATCGATCACCAGTTCGGGCCCTTCCTCACCCGCGCGGGTCAGCGCATCGCCCAGCACCAGCCGTCCTTCAGCATCGGTATTGCCGATCTCCACCGTAAGCCCTTTGCGGCTGCGCAGCACGTCGCCAGGGCGAAAAGCATTGCCGGAAATCGCGTTTTCGACGGCCGGGATCAGCAGATGCAGCCGCACTTTCAGCTGCGCCTGCATCACCAACTGAGCCAGAGCGAGGGCATGGGCCGCGCCGCCCATGTCCTTTTTCATCAGCAGCATGCCCGAACTGGGCTTGATATCGAGCCCGCCCGAATCAAAGCATACGCCTTTGCCGACCAGCGCGATTCTGGGGTGCTTTGGGTCTCCCCAGTGCAGTTCGATCATCCGCGGTGCATGGCTGCGCGCCGCCGCGCGGCCGACACCGTGGACCATCGGAAAGCCGCGTTCCAGCGCGTCGCCATGGGTCACCTTGAATTCCGCGCCGTGCGCCTTGGCGATCAGCTGGGCTTCGTGTTCCAGCTGGGCGGGGCCCATGTCTTCGGCCGGGGTATTGACCAGATCGCGGACCAGCGCGGTGGCGGCGGCTTCGGCCAACGCGGTGTCGATCGCCTTGACCTCCTTGGTCAGCAGAATGCGCGGGCCGTCCTCGCCCGGATCGGAGCGGTAGCGGTCGAATTTGTACTGCCCGGTAACCCAGCCATACAGCGCCACGCCCGGTTCCCCGCCCGCGCGGCGATAGGTGCCCGGCGGCAGCACTTCGGCCAGCTTGGCCATGCACCAGCTGGACAGGCTGTTCACATTGGCCACGCCAGATACCACGAACCAGTGATCGCCATCGGGCACGATGGCATAGGAATAACCCTCTGCCTCAAACTTCTGCGCGGCCAGCGCGGCGCGCTGGGGGGTGGACAGACTTTTGATAAAGTCCGGCAGACCCGCCTTGTCGATCAGATGGATCGCGGTGGCCGTTTGGCCCTTGTTGGGCAGGATCAGGGCGTGCTTGTCAGTCATCGCGCTGCCTTAGACCCGGCGCGCGCTGCGCTGCAAGGCTCGCATTCTTGCGAAGCATTCGCTATATGTCCGCCATGACCACTTACCAGACAGTCGAAGACGGCGATGTGCTGCTGCGTGACGGCACGATCAAGTTGCATGGCCCCGCGGCCTTTGAAGGGATGCGCAAGGCCGGGCGGTTGGCAGCGGAAACGCTCGACGCGCTGGTGCCATTCGTCCAGCCGGGGGTGACCACCGGGCAGATCGACGATCTGGTCCGGCAGATGACGCTGGATGGCGGCGCGGTGCCCGCGACGATGGGCTATCGCGGCTATGAACACAGCTGCTGCACCTCGATCAATCAGGTAATCTGCCACGGCATTCCGGGGGACCGGGTGCTGAAGGACGGGGATATCATCAATGTCGATGTCACCCCGCTGCTCGATGGGTGGCACGGCGATTCCAGCCGGATGTATCTGGTCGGCGATGTGCCGATCAAGGCGCGGCGGCTGGTCGATGTCACCTATGAATGCCTGATGATCGGGATCGAAAAAGCCAAGCCCGGCGCGCGACTGGGCGATATCGGCGCCGCGATTCAGCAGCACGCCGAACGCCACCGTTACGGCGTGGTCCGCGAATTCTGCGGGCACGGTCTGGGCCGCCTGTTCCACGACGCCCCCGAAGTGGTCCATGCCGCGCGTGCGGGCACCGGGCCGGAACTGAAGCCGGGGATGTTCTTCACCATCGAACCGATGATCAACCTCGGCAAGCCGGGGATGAAAATGCTGGACGATGGCTGGACCGCGGTAACGCGCGACCGCTCGCTGTCGGCGCAGTTTGAACACTCGATCGGGATCACCGAGACCGGGTGCGAGATTTTCACGGCGAGCCCGCTGGGGCTGCATCGGCCGCCTTATTGAGGCTGGCTGGGCGGTTCATGGCGGGAATTGCATGGTTCACGCAGAGGCCGCAGAGAAGAAAGTGGAGGCGCAGAGATGCCGTGTTCGCGGCGAAGCCGCCTTCTGTTTCATCGGTCCGTTTAACCGCAGCGCCTGAGCGATGAAGGAGCCTGCGGCTCTGCGAGACACCTCCGCGCCTCTTCTTCTTCTCTGCGGCCTCTGCGTGAACCCCTTTAACCCCTTCCAGCCCGGATCGCCGCGCCCGCTGCAAACGGGGCCATTGCCAGCAGCACCAGACTGACCGCGCCGGTCAGCGCAATCCCCGCTTCGCCGCCGGTCGCCAGACTGCCCGCGCCGAACACCAGCAGCGGAACCGCGAACGGGATCACCAGCAGCCCGCCCAGCGCCGCGCCGCCGCGCAGGCCTGCGGTGAGGGCAGCGACCATCACGCCCAGCGCGGCGAGGCCCGGGGTTCCGGCCAGAAGACCCAGCTCCACCGTGCGTAGCGTCGCGCCGTCGATCCCGACCAAGGCGCTGGCAGGCAGGGCGGCGAGCATCAGCGGCGGGCCGAAGCTGAGCCAATGGGCCAGCACCCGCACGCTCACCACCAGTTCCTCGCTGATCCCGCGCAGTGCCCACTGGTCAAACATGCCCAGTTCCAGATCGGGTTCGATCAGCCGGTCGAGCGGCAGCACCGCGGCGAGCAGGGCCGCGACCCAGATTACCCCGCCGCCGGTCCGCGCCAGCACCGGGCCGTCGGGCCCGACCGCGAACGGAAACAGCATCGCCACCGCCAGAAAGAACAGCACCGGCAACAAGGCCCCACCGCGCCGCCCGCCCGCCAGCAATTGCCCCAGATCGCGGCGCAGCAGGGGGAAGAACGCGCTGCTCATGCCGCAAAATCCCGCAGTTCCAGCATCTGCATGCCGGGCAAGGCAAAGGTTTGGTGCGATGCGATTACGCAGATCCCTCCGGCGCGGCAATGCTCTGCAGCAAGTTCCTCGACCAGTGCCACCCCGCGCTTATCCAGCCCGTTGAGAGGTTCGTCGAGCAGCCAGACCGGCGCTTCCTGCCCCAGCAGCCGTGCCAGCGCGGCGCGCTTTTTCTGCCCGGTCGAAAGGTAGCGTACCGGCACGTCAATCAGCCCGGCAATCCCCAGCCGTGCCAGTGCGGCGTCGGCCGGGCCGTCCAGTCGCTGCCAGAATTCGAGAGCTTCGCCCAGCGGCTGGTGCGGATCGAGCGCTGGGCGCTCGTCCACCATGCCAACCGCGCCCTGAAATTCAACCGTGCCGGCATAGGCCGGGGCGAGGCCCGCCAGGATCCGCATCAGGCTGCTCTTGCCGATCCCGTTGGCGCCGGTCAGCTGCAAGGCCTCGCCCCCGGCAAGCACGAAGGACAGCCCCGCGAACAGCAGCCGATCCCCCTTGCGGCAGGCGAGATCGCTGGCAGACAGGCGGCACTCTTGCATGGAGCCGCGCGATAGGGGAAAGCTGCGCGCCTGCCAAGGAGAGCCAGCGTGCCGATTGCCAAACTTGCCGATGTCGAAGTTTCAGCCCTGCTGGCCGAATTCCCGGACTGGACCTTGCGCGCGGATGGCAAGGCGCTGGAACGCAAGTTCAAGTTCAAGGATTTCAACGCGGCCTTCGGCTTCATGACCCGCGTCGCGCTCTATGCCGACAAGCACGATCATCACCCCGAATGGTTCAATGTGTACAACCGGGTGGAGATCACGCTGACCACCCACGATGCCGATGGCCTGTCGGCGCGCGATGCGGCGATGGTCCGCGCGATTGGGGAGATGCTGTGATGCGCCGATTGTTTGCTCTGCTCGCTGCGCTGGTGCTGGTACCCTCAGCTGCCCAGGCCGCCGAAGCGCCGTTGCTGGACGGGGTGTGGAAGGGTACAATCGGTACCCTGCCGGTGCGGGTCTGTCTGATGGATGTCAACGCATCCTCTCCGCGCGGGTCCTATTACTACCTTTCGCAAATGAAGCCGATTGCGCTGGAAAAGCCGGATGGTAACAAGGGCTGGCTGGAGCAGACCGGGGCCAAAGCGCGGTGGTCGATCACGCTGGCGGGCGCGAACAAGGTGACCGGCTCATGGACCACCGGTGATCGCACACTGCCGGTCAGCCTGACCCGCGTGGCGATGGGCGATGATGGCGAACTGGACGGTGCCTGCTGGTCCGATGCCTTCATGGCCCCCCGCATCATCCCGACCCGGCTGGTGGCAAGCCCCGTCAAGGCCGGAAAACTGGCTTATTCCAAACTCAAGCTGGAAGTCGGCAAGTGGTTCGAGGAAGTCGATATTGCGACTTTCCAGATCCCGGTCCAGCGCCCCGGTGACAAGGCGATCAACCTGGCCTTGCGCGCGTTGATCGATCCAAAGCAGGGTCGGGCTGATTATGCTTCCTGCCTGCAGGGCAATCTGGGGCTCAGCGGCACCGATGGCGAAATGTCATTAGCGGCCGAACCCAGCTTTGTTTCGGCTGAGTGGATTGACGTGCAGATCGACGAAGGCAATTACTGCGGCGGCGCGCACCCCAATTACAGTTCTTCCCACATGGTCTATGATCGCGCCAGCGGCAAGGAAGTGCAGTTGGCGCAGTGGCTCGCGCCCAAGGGGATGAGCGCGAAATGGGATGCGGGGGCCAAGTATTGGGACACCAGGCTGCTTGAACCACTGCGCAAGCTGGTGCTGGCGGCCATGCCGCCGATCGAGGAAGCCGATTGCCAGAGTGCGGTGGCCGAGGCGGAATCCTGGGATCTTGCGCTGACTCCCAAGGGGATCACTTTCACGCCTTTCCTGCCGCACGCCATGCTGGCCTGCGCGGACGATGCCGAACTGACTTTCGCCCAGCTCGCCCCCTATCTTAGCCCAGCTGGCAAAGCCGGGGTGGCGCGGATGAAGGCGCCGGTGTTGTTGCCGTGACCCGCTGGGTCGCCTTGCTGCGCGCGGTCAACGTCGGCGGCACCGGCAAGGTGGCGATGGCCGAGCTTAAGGCGCTGTGCGAAGGGCTCGGCTTTGGCGGCGTGCGGACCTATATCGCCAGCGGCAATGTGCTGCTGAGCAGCGATCTGGACGAAGCCGGAGTGCGCGGTGCTTTGGAAGCGGCGCTGTTGGAGCGTTACGGCAAACCGATCGGTGTGCTGGTGCGCAGCGCTGCTGACATGGCGGAGTTGCTCGCCGCAAACCCATGGCCGGATCGCCCCGGGAACCGGGTGGTCGCGCTGCTAACCGATGCAGAACCCAGCCTGGATGGCGTGCGCAATCAAAACGGTGAGCGGCTGGCCCCTGGCCCGCGGGCGCTGTTCATCGACTATGGTGAGGGGATGGCCGACAGCAAGCTGATCGTGCCTGCCAGCAAGACCGGCACCGCGCGCAACCTGAACACCGTGGCCAAGCTGGCGGAGCTGGCCGCCTCGGCCTAATGCCCGCCCAGCGGCTTCAGGCTGGTCCGCGTCATCTTGCGCAGCCGCCCCGGCATCCAGCGCGCGGCAAAGGCGATGCGGTGGGCGGTCTTGCCGACGCGGTGGTGCAGCGCATCGCCGTGGACGGCCTTCCAGGCTGCTTCGGCCACTTCACTGACCGGGGTGATTTCCAGTCCGGCTTCCAGCACCCGTCCGCGAATGTGCTCGTTGCTCTGCTGGTTGGGGTTCATGTCGATCAGCGGCGTATCGATAAAGCCGGGCATCAGATCGCAGACCTTGATCTCGTCAGGCGCCCATTCGGCATCGAGGCATTCGGTGATCGCGCGCACCCCGAATTTGGTTGCGGAATAGACCGCCGCCCCTGGCGTGCCATAGATTCCCGCCGCGCTTGCGGTGTTCAGCAGGCACGATCCCGGCGCGCTGGCTTTCAGCCAGGGATGCGCGGCCTGCGCGCCGAACAGTACGCCCTTCAGGTTGATGTCGAGACAGCGTTCGATTTCCGCCGCGTTGTTTTCAATCAGGTTGCCGCCCAGTGGGATCCCGGCGTTGTTGAACACCACATCGATCCGCCCGCCGCTCGCCTCGGCGCAGCCTTCCAGCGCCGCATCCCAGGCCGCGCGGTCGCGCACATCCAGCTTGTGGATCGAGCTTTTGCCGGTAGGCAGCAGGGCCGCCGTTTCCTTCATCCCGCTTTCGTTGACATCCGCCAGCCCGACAAACCAGCCCTGACTGCCGAATTTGATCGCCACCGCCCGGCCAATGCCGGAAGCGCCGCCGGTGATGAAAATTGTCTTGTGGCTGGCCATTGTCTGCACCCCTCCAAATCCCACTCACCCATAGCCGTTCGTGTCGAGCGAAGTCGAGACACCCCAGCGCCAGCGTGTCTCGACTTCGCTCGACACGAACGGAGCTTGGGGTTTTGGGCGTTACAGCGCCGGGTTGTTATAGCAATGCCAGGTAAAGATCGCGGTCGCGCCGCGATGCGGGCGCCACGCTTCGGCCAGTTCGCGGGTGGCCTTTTCGCTCGGGCGTTCGGGCAGGTTCAGCAGTTTGGCCAGCCCCGCTTGCACCGCCAGATCCCCGGCAGGCCAGATGTCAGGGCGGCCTTCGGCGAACAGCAGATAGATTTCAGCTGACCAGCGCCCGATCCCCTTGATCTGGGTCAGCCGGGCGATGGCTTCCTCGTCATCCTGCGGCAGGCCATCGAAATCGAGCGTGCCGCCCGCGACGAGTTCGCACAAGCTGCGCATATAGCCCTGTTTCTGGCGTGACAGGCCGCAGGCGCGCAGGGTGTCAAAATCGGCACCGAGCACGTGATCTGGGGCGAAATGCGGCCCGGCGAACGCCTCGAACTTGTTCCACATCGATGCCGCTGCCGCCACGCTGACCTGTTGGCCGACGATGGTGCGCATCATGGTCACATGGCCCCGGTCGCGGATCCGTGGTTCGGGATAACCCGCCAACTCCAGCGCGCGGGCAATCCCCGGCTCACGCGCTGCGACTGCATCCAGACCTTGCTTGATTGCCGCTGCGCTAAGACCCATCACACACCTGTTGCCAAATCCGGACCAAGCCATTAGCAGCCCCGGCAAAGCGCGGATAGGGCGCGCGTTGGAGGATTTTGCACATGCCGAAGCTGGTAGTCGTCAATCGCGCAGGTGATGAAAAGACCATCGAAGCCGCCGCCGGAATGTCGGTGATGGAAGCCGTGCGCGATGCGGGCTTTGATGAAATGCTGGCGCTGTGCGGCGGTTGCTGCAGCTGCGCCACCTGCCACGTGGTGGTTGACGGTGCCTGGGCTGACAAGCTGGTGCCGATGAGCGAGGACGAAAACGACCTGCTCGACAGCTCCGACCACCGCGAAGCCACTTCGCGCCTGTCGTGCCAGATCCATCTCAGCGATGCGCTGGATGGCCTGAAGGTCCGGATCGCGGCTGAAGACTGAGGTTTTACGGGGGTGGGTGCTGTGGCGCTTCACCCCTCCGTCATTCGCTGCGCGAATGCCACCTCCCCATTTGTGCTGCGCAAAAATGGGAAGGACCTTTGCCGCTCCCGATCCTTCCCATTTTTCCCGCAGGGACAAATGGGGAGGGGGACCGCTCGCGAAGCGAGTGGTGGAGGGGTAAGACCCTCTCCACACAACCCGGCGTTTACCCCACCCAAGCGCAAATCCATTGCGCTTGGCCTGCGGGGCACCTAATTCCGGCGCCATGACCGGACTTGTGCAAACCAACACGCTCGACCTGATCGGCAACACTCCGCTCGTTCTGCTCGAAGGACCGAGCGAGGCTGCGGGGTGTGAGATCTGGGGAAAGTGCGAATTCGCCAACCCCGGCGCTTCGGTAAAGGACCGCGCAGCGCTGTGGATCGTGCGTGATGCCGAAGCGCGCGGGGCGCTGAAGCCGGGCGGCACGATTGTCGAAGGGACCGCGGGCAATACCGGGATCGGGCTGGCGCTGGTCGCCAATGCGCTGGGCTATCAGACGGTGATCGTCATGCCCGAAACCCAGAGCCGCGAGAAAATGGACACGCTGCGCGCGCTCGGCGCGGAACTGGTGCTGGTCCCCGCCGCGCCGTTTTCCAATCCCGGCCACTTCGTCCACACCTCGCGCCGCCTGGCCGAGGAAACCGAAGGCGCGATCTGGGCCAACCAGTTTGACAATATCGCCAACCGCAAGGCCCACATCGAAAGCACCGCGCCGGAAATCTGGGAACAACTGGGCGGGCGGATCGATGGCTTTACCTGCGCAGCGGGCACTGGCGGGACCATCGCCGGGGTCGGCTTGGGCCTGAAGGCGTTTGATGAAAGCATCCGCATTGCGCTGACCGATCCGCACGGTGCGGCGCTCTACAACTATTACGCCAACGGCGAATTGAAGGCAGAGGGCAGCTCGGTCGCCGAAGGGATCGGGCAGGGGCGAATCACCGCCAACCTCGAAGGCGCGCCGATCGACACCCAGTTCCGGATTTCTGACGAACAGGGGCTGGAATGGGTCGCCCGTCTGCTGCGTGAAGAAGGGCTGTGTCTGGGGCTATCTTCAGGGATCAATGTTGCGGGCGCAGTGGAGCTCGGGCGGCAACTGGTGGCAGAAGGGCGCGAAGATGCGCGGGTTGCGACGATCCTGTGCGATACCGGGTTTCGCTATCTGTCGAGCCTCTACAACGCCGAATGGCTCGCATCAAAAGGCCTGCCGGTCTTCCCCTGGTTGAAATAATCCCTATACTTGGTCCCAAGATGGCAAGCCAACCGCCACGCAGGGTCCTTGAACCGCTTTCCGCGCCGCAACACTTTGCGCCGCCCTCCGCGCGTGAGCTGCGGGCGCAGGCGGTGCAGCGATTACAGACCGGTCTGTTCGGACTGGCCGCGATCCTGCTGATCGTGGGGCTGGCAGACATCATCAACGAACGCGCGCGGCTAACCGAAGCGGCCAGCACTGCGCCGCAGGCCAGCGCGTCGCCTTCGCCAACCGGCAACGTCGATCCGCTGGCCGATGCGGGCGTGGTGCCCTCGGCCTCGGCCAGCGCCACGGCCAAGCCTTCGCCCGCCCCGGGAACTCCGCAAAATTAGCCGCAAGCGGCTCTGGCTGGGGGTGACGCTGCTGGTCCTGCTGGTGGCGGGACTGGCTCTGGCCGGGCGACCGCGGACACCGGCGCAGGCACCGACCGGGCTGTTCACCACGCTGCCGGTGCTGTGGAATGAAAGCGCCGATGTCGCCGGCCTGCTACGGCAGGATCAGCCGCCGCACTGGGCCAAGGCGGAACTGGCCCGGCGCGGACCGATTGTCGCGCTGGACGTGCTGGCAGAGGCTCCGCTGGCAAAGCTTGACCGGCTGGTGATCGCCCAGCCGCGCCCACTGGGCCCGGCAGAGAACGTCGCGCTGGACAACTGGCTGCGCGGCGGGGGGCACCTGCTGTTGCTGGCAGACCCGGCGCTGACCGAGGAAAGCCGCTTTGCGATCGGCGATCCGCGCCGCCCGCAGGCGGTGGTCCTGCTCAGCCCGATCCTGACACGCTGGGGGCTGGACCTGCGGTTTGATGACGAACAGCCGTTTGGCGAAACGCCGTTCGATGTGATGGGTACCCCGGTCCCGGCCAACCTGGCCGGGCGTTGGGCACTGCAAGGGCAGCCGAACTGCCGGACCTGGGGCGAGGGCATCGCGGTGACCTGCGCGATCGGCAAGGGCCGGCTGGTCGCGCTGGCCGATGCGGAAGTGCTGAACGCCGAACCTGGCGATGGCGCGCGGGGCAAGGGCTTTGCCGCGCTGCTCGACATGGCGTTTGCCGCCAACTGACTTTGTCAACATGCGGGAAAATGCGGGACGGCACCGGCCGCCTGTCCCGAGTCGCACGTTAAATCGTTGAATTTTCGTGATCGGAATCGCCCGCCACAGCGGTGGCGCGGGCCATGCTTTGGAGCGCCGATCTATTATAAATCAATTATTTACCAAGTTATCCCGTGTTTTCCCGTGAAAACCCCTTTCTTCCCGTCCTGCACAGGGTTAAGAAATCATTCCATCGACAGGGATGTTCACCGTCGCGCTCCGATTCCGGGGGCACCGGCCACAAGGGCAAGCGGCTGGAGCGGTGGAGGTTCTTTTTTGGGGTCCGGGGTTTTCCCGGCATTTGGCGGGGCGAGTTGTGGAGGCGGCAAGGCCGATCAACTATAACGGACATGGCTTTTCGCTGTTGGGCGAAAAGGGCCGGTTCGTGCTGCCGCCAGACTTCCGCAAGAACGTGCGCGATTCCGGCGCGGGTGAGCGGGTGCTGTGCCTGACCAAGCATCCCCGCTGGAAATGCCTGACCGGCTTCGGGCTGGGCCGGGCTGACCTGTTCGAAAGCGAACTCGACAAGCTGGAAGCCACCGCGATCGCCCGTGGCCAGGATTTCGACCGCGAACTGCGCGCCAACCAGATGTACGGTTTCACCCGCGTTACCTTTGATGACAGCGGTCGGTTCATCATGCCGGACCGCTATTTCAAGCTGGGCGGGATTGGCGAACGTGCGTTCTTCCTGGGCGGCGGGTTGCAGTTCACGATCTGGAGCCCGGACGAGCTTAACCGGATGGGCGAAGGTTGGGAGGATGCCCGCGAAGCCTGCGCCGATCTGGAAGAACAGGCGCTCGCCGGAAAGGGGCGCAAGTGATGTCCGCCCCCGCGCCGCATATCCCGGTTCTGCTGGATGAAGTAATCGCCGCGCTTGCGCCGCGCCCCGGTGCTGTAATCGTCGATGCCACGTTTGGTGCGGGTGGATACACGCGCCGCCTGCTCGATGCCGGGGCCATGGTCCACGCTTTTGACCGCGATCCCGATGCGATCGCCGCCGGGTCCAAATGGCCCGAAGTGCAGGAGCAGCCGCCCCGCCTGGTGCTGCACCCGCGCCGCTTTTCGGAAATGGTCGCTGCCCTGGCCGATGCGGGCGTGGCCGCAGTGGACGGCGTGGTGATGGACATCGGCGTGTCCTCGATGCAGCTCGACCAGCCGCAGCGCGGGTTCGCCTTTGCCAGCGACGGCCCGCTCGACATGCGCATGGCGCAGGACGGACCGAGTGCCGCCGATTTCCTCAACACCGCCGCCGAAGCAGAGATTGCCGACGTGCTGTTCCAGTATGGCGAAGAGCGCCAGTCGCGCCGGGTTGCACGGGCGATCGTGGCGGCGCGGCCGCTGTCCACCACCGGGCAGCTGGCCGGCGTGGTGCGCAAGGCGCTGGGCCACCGCCCCGGCGCGCCCAAGGACCCTGCAACCCGCAGCTTTCAGGCGATCCGGATCCATGTGAACGCTGAACTGGATGAACTGGACGCGGCGCTGAATGCGGCTGAAAGCCTGCTTAAGGCAGGTGGCAAGCTGGCCGTGGTCAGCTTTCACAGCCTGGAAGACCGCATCGTCAAACAGTTCCTGCGCGACGCCAGCGGCGCTCTGGCCAGTGCATCGCGGCACATGCCCGTGATGGCCGCGCCCGAAGCGCCGGTTTTTGCCCAGCTGTCCAAGGCGATCCGCCCGTCCGATGCGGAACTGGTCCGCAATCCCCGGGCGCGCTCGGCCACGCTGCGCGCCGCCACCCGCACCGAAGTAGCCCCACGGACAAGGAGGGCAGCATGAACCTGACCCGTGACCGTTTGCGTTCGATCGGCTGGGCCGCCCTGCTGGTGGTCTGCTTTACTCTGCTGGTTGCGCTGACATTTCGCGTCAACGCGGTGAAAAGCCAGGTTCGGCTGACCGAGCGCCAGATCGCTTCGCTGCAGCAGGACAAGCTGCTGCTGGAAACCGAATTCGAGACCCGCGCCAACCAGCAGCAGCTGAAGTCGCTCAACGATGTTGAATTCGGCTATCAGGCCCCCACTGCCGGGCAATACCTTGAAGGGGAGCGTCAACTGGCCGCGCTGGGCAAGCCGCGCGCGGCCGATGCGCCCAGCCCGATCCGCGTTGCCAGCGCCGGGGGCGTGGTTGAAGGCAGTGTACTGCCCGCAATGGTTTCCCCGCTGACCGGCAAGGCGATGGCCGCCGAAGCGCCCAAGGATGCCGCGCGCAAGCCGGTGACAGCCGCCACCCTGCGTGACCGACTGAGCCAGGTGGGCGAAGGGAGCGGCCGCGAATGAACAGCCTGGCCATCTCGACCGCGATCAGCTCGGGCCGGGGTGAACTGGTCAATGTCCGCCAGCACTCACTTCTGATGGCCAAATGGCGAGTGGTCTGGGTGGCGCTGGGTTTCGGCTTTGTCGCGATGGTGGCCCTGCTGCGGATCCTGTTCCTGGGAGCGTTTGAAGGCCAGCCCAGCCGCACCGATGCCCTGGCCGGGATGATGCCGCCGCGGGCCGATATTGTCGATCGCAACGGCGTGCCACTGGCGCGCGCCTTTCCGGCCTATTCGCTGTGGTACAACCCCGCCGCGCTGGGCGATGATGGCGCGCCGCTGGTGCGCTCGGCCAAGGAAGTAGCGGCCGCGCTCGTCCGGATTTTTCCCGACATGAACGAAGCGGAACTGGCCGCGCGGCTGGCCGAGGGTCGTCCGGGCTATCTGCGCCGCCGGATCCTGCCCGAAGACGCCAACAAGATCCACGCGCTGGGCGAACCGGCGCTGGAATTCCCGCGCGAAATGGAGCGGTTCTATCCGCAAGGATCGATGGGCGCGCACGTGCTGGGCTTTGTCGGGGCCGACGGCAAAGGCCACGTCGGCATGGAAGAAGTGTTCGACAAGCGGCTGACCGACGAGGCCGGCCGCGGCACCCCGGCGATGCTTTCGATCGATACCCGCGTGCAGGGCGCGCTGGAAGACGAATTGGCCAAAGGCATGGCAGACAGCGCCGCCAAGGGCGCCGCCGGGATCGTGCTGGATGTCGATACCGGGGAAGTGCTGGCGCTCGCTTCGCTGCCGTCATTCAATCCCAACCTGATCGACCGCGCGGGTGAAGCCAACATCTTCAACCGGGTGACCAACCAGGTCTATGAACTGGGATCTACTTTCAAGCCGATCAGCGTGGCCGCGGCGATCGATGCGGGCACGGTCACCGACCTGTCGCGGCGCTACCAGTCCAACCGCCCCTTGCAGATCGGCGGGTTCGAAATTCGTGACAGCCATGCCTTTGGCGGTTCGCTTAACATTCCCGAAGCCCTGGTCCATTCGTCCAACATCGTCACCGCGCAAGTTGCCGATGAATTGGGCGGAGCACGGCTGAACGCGACGATGCAGGCGCTTGGCTTTAACGAACGCCCGCAGATCGAACTGCCGGCGCGCGGCTTCCCGCTGTGGCCCAAGGGCAACTGGAGCCGGATTACCACCATGACCGTGTCTTACGGCCACGGCATCGCGGTTACCCCGTTGCACCTTGCCAGTGCTTATGCGGCGCTGGTCAATGGCGGCATCTGGCGTCCTGCGACGCTGCAGCGGATCCAGCCGGGCAGTGAAGTGGCCGGACGCCGGGTTTTCAAGGCCAGCACCAGCGCGCGGATGCGTCAGCTGCTGCGGATGATTGTGGATGTGGGCACCGGGCGCAATGCCAATGCCGTGGGTTACCGCGTTGGCGGCAAGACCGGATCGGCAGAAAAGCCCGGAGTTGGCGGCTATCAGCGTTCCAGCCTGGTGGCGACGTTCGCGGCGGCCTTTCCGATGGATCATCCGCGCTATGTCGTGATTGCCATGCTGGACGAACCGCAGGGCACCACGGCCACGCTGGGCCAGCGCACCGCCGCTTTCAATACGGCACCCGTTGTCGGCCGGGTCATCCCGCGGATCGGGCCGCTGCTGGGGATCATGCCCGATGCGACCCGCGATGTGGACATCACCGACATTGCCCCGCTGTTGGGCAGCGGAGAGGGCGAATGAAGCTGGGAGTGCTGGCCGAACGAGCCGGAATTGCCCTGCCTGGCGGACAAGACGCGCTGGTGACGGGCTTTGCGATTGATAACCGCAAGGTGGCGCAAGGCTGTGTGTTCGGCGCATTTCAGGGCGCCAGCGTGAACGGGGAAGATTTCATCCCTGCCGCTGTCGCTGCCGGGGCCGTGGCCGTGATTGCCCGGAGCGAGGCGCGCGTGGATGGCGCAGTCCATATTGCTTCGGACAATCCCCGCCAGACTTTTGCCCGGCTGGCCGCCCAATTCTTTACCCCCGTTCCCGAAACCGTGGTCGCGGTTACGGGGACCAACGGCAAGACTTCCACCGTCGAAATGACCCGCCAGCTGTGGCGCATGGCCGGGCAGCGCGCCGCTTCGATCGGGACCTTGGGTGTGACAACTTCGGATGAAAGCGTTTCGACCGGGTTGACCACGCCAGATATTGTCACATTCCTGGCCAACATGTCCGGCCTTGCCCGCGAAGGGGTGAGCCATGTCGCCTATGAAGCGAGCAGTCATGGCCTGTCGCAATACCGCAACGAAGGGCTGCGGGTAGTGGCGGGAGCCTTCACCAACCTCAGCCGTGACCACCTCGACTACCACCCCGACATGGATCACTATTTCGCGGCCAAGATGCGGCTGTTTGACGAAGTGGTCGATGGGCAGGGCACGGCGGTGATCTGGGCGGATGATGAATGGTCGGGACGGGCGCTTGATCATGCCGCGCAGCGCGGACTGAACGTCCTGATGGCTGGTGAGACGGCGGATGGCCAGGGCATGCGGCTGCTTTCGCGAAGTCCAACCCAGCTGGGCCAGACGCTGGAAATCGAATGGCAGGGCCAGATCCGCAAGGTAAACCTGCCGCTGATCGGGGCCTATCAAGCCGCCAATGCGCTGGTTTCCGCCGGTCTGGTGATCGCCAGCGGGGGTGATCCGGCGCAGACGTTCGATGCGCTGGGTCGGTTGCAGCCGGTGCGCGGGCGGCTGGAACGCGCCGCGATCAGCCGTGCGGGCGCGCCGGTCTATGTCGATTATGCCCATACCCCCGATGCGCTCGAAGCCGCGATCGCCGCGCTGCGGCCGCATTGCACGGGCCGCCTGATCGTGGTGTTCGGCGCAGGCGGTGATCGTGATAGCGGCAAGCGCGCGCCGATGGGCCAGGTGGTGGCTGAGCAAGCCGATCTTGGCATCGTCACCGATGACAACCCGCGCGGGGAAGACCCCGCCACGATCCGCGCCGCTGTACTGGCAGGTGGCGCGGGCATGCTGCGCGAAGTGGGTGACCGCCGCGCCGCGATTGCCGCCGGGATTGCCGAAGCGGGCAAGGCCGACATCGTGCTGATCGCGGGCAAGGGGCACGAACAGGGACAGATCGTGGGATCGGGCGAAAGCTGCCGGATCCTGCCGTTCGATGACGTTAGCGTAGCCAGGGAGAGTGCTGCATGAACATGGCCGTCCGGATCCTTGAATGGCCAACCGAGGTTGCCGATGCCTTCCCGCTGGCCCTGTGGGATGCGGGCAGCATCGCGCGGGCGACGGGCGGCACGGCCAGCACCTTTTTCCAGACCGCAGGCGCGGACATTGACAGCCGCGATGTGATGGAAGGGGACCTGTTCTTCGCGCTGCAGGGCGAAGCCATGGACGGGCACCGGTTTGTGCCCATGGCCTTTGACAAGGGCGCTGCGGCCGTGGTGGTCGATCGTCCGGTCGATGGGCCGCACGTGCTGGTGGAAGATACCACCGCCGCCCTGATCGCGTTGGCCAAGGCGGCGCGGGCGCGGGTGGACGCGAAGATCATCGGGGTAACCGGATCGGTCGGCAAGACCGGGGTGAAAGAGGCAATCTTTGCTGCGCTTGACCGCGCGAGCCGGGGCAAGGCGCACCGCAGCGTCAAGAGCTACAACAACCACATCGGCGTTCCGCTCAGCCTAGCGCGGATGCCCGCGCGCAGTGCCTATGGCATTTTCGAAATGGGGATGAACCACGCCGGCGAAATCGCGGATCTGACCGCCCTGGTCCGCCCGCACGTTGCCGTGATCACCACCATCGCGCCCGCGCATATCGAAATGCTGGGCAGCGAAGAAGCTATTGCGGACGCCAAGGCAGAGATCTTCGGCGGGCTTGAGCCCGGCGGCGTTGCGGTTATCCCGTCGGACAGCCCGCACTATCTCCGTCTGCTGGCCGCCGCGCGCGCGGCAGGGGCGCAAGTGGTTTCGTTTGGCAAGGCAGTGGGTTCGACCATCCGCCTGCTCGATGCCGTCCCCGCGCCGGGCGGCGGATCGCTGGTCACGGCGGATCTGGGCGACCGGCGGCTGTGCTATACCGTGGCCGCGCCGGGCGATCACTGGGTTACCAATTCGCTGGCCGTAATGGCTGCAGTCCGCGCCGTGGGCGGGGATCTGGGCGCTGCCGGGCTGGCGCTGGCGGAACTCGAAGGGCTCAAGGGCCGGGGTGAGCGCCATCGGCTCAAGACGCCAGACGGGCAGGGCGCGCTGCTGATCGATGAAAGCTACAATGCCAACCCCGCCTCGATGCGCGCCACCCTGGCGCAATTGGGTGCAACCAGCGCCACGCGGCGGATTGCAGTACTGGGTGCAATGAAGGAACTGGGCGATCACGGCCCGGCCTTTCATGCCGCGCTGGTCGAACCGATTGCCGCCGCCGGGATCGATCATCTGATCCTGGTAGGCGACGAGATGCGCGCACTGGCAGACGAACTGGGGAAAGGCGCAGCCGGACCGCTTGGCAAGGCCCTGCCCTTCGCCCATTGCCCAAATGCAACCATGGCGCTGCAGGCGTTGCGGGAGCTTGGCGTGGCAGGCGGTGACGCCATCCTCGTCAAGGGGTCGAACTCGGTCGGACTGGGAGCGGTGGTCGCCGCGCTCGCCGCGCAAAACAAGGAATAGCGGCAGGCATGCTGTACCTGATCGCGCAGTATTTGCATTTCGAAGGGCTGGCGAACCTGATCCGCTACCAGACCTTCCGTGCGGGCGCCGCGCTGATGACCGCGCTGGTGATCGGCCTGATCATCGGCCCGCGCTTTATCAACATGCTGCGCGTGCGCCAGGGCAAGGGCCAGCCGATCCGCGAGGATGGGCCGCAAAGCCATCTGGCCAAGCGCGGCACGCCCACCATGGGCGGCCTGATGATCCTGATCGCGCTGTCGGTATCGGTGCTGCTGTGGATGGATCTTGGCAGCCCGCTGGTCTGGGCCTGCCTGGCGGTGACGATCGGCTTTGGCCTGATCGGTTTCATGGACGATTACGACAAGGTCAAGAAACGCAGTGCTGCGGGGCTGTCAAGCCGGGTGCGGCTGGCGGCGGAATTCCTGATCGCCGGGATCGCAGCCTGGGTGATGGTGCAGCAGGTGGGAAGCACCAACCTGTATGTGCCGTTCCTGTCGGGCCGTTATATTCCGCTGGGACCGCTGTATTTCGTCTTTGCGGCGGTGATCATGGTCGGTTTCGGCAATGCGGTGAACCTGACCGACGGTCTTGACGGCTTGGCCGCCATGCCAGTGGCGATTGCTGCGGCGACCATGGCGATCATTGCCTATCTGGCCGGCCGCGCGGACTTTGCGCATTACCTGGGCATTCCCCACGTGCCCCGCGCGGGTGAACTGGCGATCCTGTGCACTGGCATCATGGGCGCGTGTCTGGCCTTTTTGTGGTTCAACGCACCGCCCGCGGCGGTGTTTATGGGCGATACCGGCAGTCTGGCGCTGGGCGGAGCGCTGGGCGCGATTGCGGTGGCTGCGCATCATGAAATCGTGCTGCTGATCGTCGGTGGGTTGTTCGTGGTGGAAACCGCATCGGTGATCATCCAGGTCGCGGTCTATAAACGCACCGGCAAACGGGTGTTCAAGATGGCCCCGATCCATCACCATTTCGAACAGCTTGGCTGGAAGGAATCGACCGTGGTGATCCGGTTCTGGATCGTGTCGATCGTGCTGGCCCTGATCGGTCTTTCCACGCTGAAGCTGAGATGATCACAACCCCCGCCTTTGCCGGTCAGCGCTATGCCGTCCTTGGCCTTGCCCGTTCGGGCATGGCTGCGGTGGAAAGCCTGCTGGCGGGCGGGGCGAGCGTGATGGCCTGGGACAGCCGCGAGGAACCGCGCCGCAAGCTGGAAGGCCGGGTGGAACTGGCCGATCCGGCCACGGCGGATCTGACTGGCTACAACGGCGTGGTCGTCTCCCCCGGGGTGCCGCTCAACACCCATCCGATCGCCGAAGCCGCCGCGCGCCAGAACGTGCCGGTGATCGGCGATATCGAACTGTTCGCGCTGGCCCGCCCGCATCTGCCTGCGCACCGCGTGGTCGGGATCACCGGGACCAACGGAAAATCGACCACCACCGCGCTGGTCCACCACATCGTCCAGTCGGCTGCACTGCCGGTGCGGATGGGCGGCAATATCGGCTTGCCGGTGCTGTCGCAGAACCCGCTGTCGGCGGGCGGGGTCTATGTGCTCGAACTGTCGAGTTATCAGCTGGACCTGACCTTCAGCCTCGAATGCGAAGTCGCGGCGCTGCTGAATGTGACGCCCGATCATCTTGATCGCTACGATGGCTTTGCCGGCTATGCCGCATCAAAGGCGCGGCTGTTCGAAATGCAGCGCGCCGATCAGTTTGCAGTGTTCGGCATGGGCGATCCCGAAACCCAGGCTGTGGCCGCGCGTGAAACAGCGCGGCGGGAACAGTGGCGGGTTCGCTCGGTCGATGGTCTGGACCTGACCCAGCTGCAGCACGATTGGCCCAGCTTGCAGGGCCCGCACAACCTGCAGAACGCCGCCGTCGCCGTCGCCATTGCCGAGGCGCTGGGACTGACCCCGATGCAGTGGCGCCCCGCGCTCGCCAGCTTTCGCGGGCTGCCGCACCGGATGGAGCGGGTCGCGGATGTGAACGGCGTGATGTTCATCAATGACAGCAAGGCCACCAATCCGGCCAGCACTGCCCCGGCGCTCGCCGCGTTCAAGCCGGTCCCGCGCGCGCGTATCCACTGGATCGTCGGCGGCTTGCCCAAAGGTGACCGGCTGGACGAATGCGAACCCTGGTTCAGCCATATCGCCGCCGCCTATACCATCGGCGATGCCGGGCCGCGCTTTGCCGAACTGCTGGCCCCGCATATGCCGGTGCGGCGCAGCGAAATGATGTGCGAGGCGATCCGCCAGGCGATGGAAGCCGCCTTGCCGGGCGATGTCGTCCTGCTCAGCCCGGCCTGCGCGAGCTTTGACCAATTCCGCGACTATGAAGCGCGCGGTGACGCCTTTCGCCAGATTGTCGATGCGCTGGCTCATCCCGATGCGGACCCGGTTCGCCCTGCAGGAGCGCTCAGCTGATGGCCACGCACCCGCCCTATGTGCCCCGGGCTGGCCGGATCCCCGCCGATGCCGCGCTGCATCAACGCCGCGCGCGCAACCGCCGCAGCGAATTCGCGATCTGGTGGCGCGAGATTGACCGGGTTCTGCTGACTCTTGTGCTGATGCTGATGGCAATCGGCGCTGCGGCTGTCGCGGCGTCCAGCCCGGCCAGCGCGCGGCGGCTGTCCACTGCGGCAGTCAAGCTTAATGATCTGCATTTCTTCTATCTCCACATCCGGTTTCAGGTAGTGGGGCTGATCGCGATGTTCGCGGCCAGCGCCCTGCCGCGCGAAATGGCCCGGCGGCTTGGCATTTTGCTGGGCTTTGCAATGCTGATCGGGCTGATGCTGGTTCCGGTGATCGGCAGCAACATCAACGGGGCAAAGCGGTGGCTGAACCTGGGCATGTCGCTCCAGCCCAGCGAATTTCTCAAGCCCGCCTATGCGATCGGGCTGGCGTGGATCCTGTCCTGGCGGGTGCGCGATCCGAACCTGCCGGTGGTGCCGATAACGACCGGACTGATGGTGCTGATCTGCGCCTTGCTGATGCTGCAACCGGACTTTGGTTCGGCCGTGCTGTTCGCGGGCGTGTGGTTCGTGCTGGTGCTGATGAGCGGGATCGACGTGAAGCGCATCCTGGGCATGGGCGCGGGCGGGGTGGCGGCGGTGGTCGCAACTTATGTATTCTATGACAATGCCCGTCACCGGATCGACGCCTTCATTGGCGGCGGATCACAGTTTGATCAGGTGGATCTGGCACAGCGCACTCTGTTGGCAGGCGGCTGGACCGGCAGCGGGCTGTGGCTGGGCACCCGCAAGCTTGGCCTGCCCGAAGCGCATACTGACTATATCTTTTCGGTGATCGGCGAGGAATTCGGCCTGCTGGTCTGTGCCGTGATCGTGGTGCTGTATCTTGCGATCGTGCTGCGCGTGCTGCTGCGCTTGCTGGACGAGGAAGACCTGTTCACCACGCTCGCGGCTGCCGGGCTGATCGCGCAACTGGGCGGGCAGGCGTTCATCAACGTGCTGGTCAACCTGCAACTGTTCCCCAGCAAGGGCATGACCCTGCCGCTGATTTCTTATGGCGGGTCCTCCACCATCGCACTGTGCCTGGGGGTCGGCTTTCTGCTGGCGATCACCCGGCGCAATCCGTTTATCGAGCGTGAGCGGTTCAAGCTGCGCGCTCTTGGCAAAACTCAAGCAAGGACGCGCAAATGAGTGTCGCGCGGCATTATGTTCTGGCTGCCGGTGGGACCGGCGGGCACCTGATCCCGGCATTCGCCCTGGCGGTAGAGCTGGAGGCGCGTGGGCATCACGTAGCGCTGATCACCGATCAGCGCGGCTCCAGGCTGCCCGGCAAACCGCAAAGCCTGGTGACCCACGTGCTACCAGCCGGGCGGATCGGCAAGAACCCGCTGGAATGGCCCAAGGGAATCGAAGCGATTCTGGAGGGGCGGCGCATGGCGCTGCGGCTGTTTGACAGCTTCCAGCCCAGCTGTGTGATCGGGTTCGGCGGCTATCCGGCGTTTCCGGCACTGTGGGCGGCGACCGGGGCCAAAATTCCCAGCGTGATCCACGAACAGAACGCCGTGCTGGGCCGGGTCAACCGCTTCCTTGCCGGCCGGGTCAATGCCATCGCCACCGCCTATAGCGAGGTTGACCGGCTCAACCCCAAGCATCAGCACAAAGTCCACATGATCGGCAATCCGGTCCGTGCAGAAGTGCTCGCGCTGCGCGAACAGCCGTTCCCGGCCTTTTCCGCTGACGGGCTGCTGCGCGTGCTGGTAACCGGCGGCAGCCAGGGCGCAAGCGTGCTGTCCGAAGTGGTTCCCGATGGCCTCGCCATGCTCCCGCCCGCGCTGCGCAGCCGCTTGCAAGTGACCCAGCAGTGCCGCCCGGAAGATATTGAGGCCGTGCGCACGCGCTATTCCGGGCATGACATTCCAGCCGAACTGGGCACCTATTTCGAAAACATGGCCGAACGGCTGGCCGATGCGCACCTGTTCATCGGCCGCGCCGGGGCATCGACCATTGCCGAATTGACCGCGGTGGGCCGCCCGGCGATCCTGGTGCCGCTGCCGATCGCGACCGACGATCATCAGGCTGCCAACACTCGCGACATGGCCCATGCCGGGGGCGCGCGGATGATCCGGCAGGATCGTTTCACCGCTGCCGAACTGGCCAAACAGATTCAGGCCATCGCGATGAATCCGGACACCCTTGCGACTGCGGCACACGCGGCCTGGAACTGCGGCTTGCCCCATGCGGTGCGCGATCTCGCCGATCTGGTCGAAAGCTTTGGCGGTACACCGCTGATGGACGTGATCCGCGTGGCCAAGGGCGCCGAGGCCAGCGGTCAGGAGGCGGTGGCATGAAGGGCGTTGGCACCGATATCGGGACGATCCATTTCGTTGGCATCGGCGGGATCGGCATGTCCGGCATTGCCGAGGTGATGAACAACCTGGGCTATAGTGTGCAGGGCAGCGACATCGCCGAAGGCTATGTGGTCGAAGGGCTGCGCAAACGCGGCATCAAGGTTTCGATCGGTCACGCCGCAGAGAACCTGGGTGATGCGGCAGTGGTGGTCACCTCCACTGCAGTAAAGCGCGACAATCCCGAAGTAGTCGCCGCGCTGGAAAACCGCGTGCCTGTCGTCCGCCGTGCGGAAATGCTGGCCGAACTGATGCGGTTGAAGCGCACGGTGGCGGTGGCGGGCACCCATGGCAAGACCACCACCACTTCGCTGGTCGCGGCCTTGCTCGATGCGGGCGGAGTCGATCCCACCGTTATCAATGGCGGGATTATCAACAGCTACGGTTCCAACGCGCGCCTTGGTGAAAGCGAATGGATGGTGGTTGAGGCGGACGAGTCTGACGGCTCGTTCCTGCGGCTCGACGGGACGATCGCGATTGTCACCAACATCGATCCCGAACACCTGGAACACTACGGCGATTTCGACGCGATCAAGCGTGCCTTTGTCGAATTCATCGAGAACGTGCCGTTCTATGGCTGCGCCGTGCTCTGCATCGATCACCCGGAAGTGCAGGCGGTGATCCCCAAGGTGCGCGACCGCCGCGTGGTGACCTATGGCTTTTCCGCCCAGGCCGACGTGCGCGGAGAGAATGTTACCCCGTTCCCGGGCGGCAACCGGTTTGACGCGGTGATCCGTGAACGCGATGGCTCGCACCGCCGGATCGAGGGGATCGAACTGCCGATGCCCGGCCGCCACAATGTCCAGAATGCACTCGCCGCAGTGGGCGTGGCGGTGGAAATGGGCGTGCCGGATAGCGTTATCCGCACCGGCTTTGCGAAGTTCGGCGGGGTCAAGCGTCGCTTTACCAAGGTGGGTGAAGTTGCCGGCGCTACGGTGATCGACGATTACGGCCACCACCCGGTTGAAATCCGCGCCGTGCTGGCTGCCGCGCGTGAAGGTGTAGGCACCGGGCGCGTGATCGCAGTGGTCCAGCCGCACCGCTTCACCCGGTTGCGCGATCATCTGGATGATTTCTCTGCCGCTTTCAACGATGCCGACATCGTCTATGCCGCCCCGGTCTATGCCGCGGGCGAGCAGCCGATCGAAGGTGTCGACAGCGAAGCCATGGTCGCCGGCATGAAGGCGCGCGGGCACCGCAATGCGCAAGTGATCGCCAATGCCGATGCGCTGGCCGATGCGCTCGCCGCCACGGTGCAGGCGGGTGACATGGTGGTGTGTCTGGGCGCTGGGGACATCACCAAATGGGCGGCCGGGCTGGCCGATGCGATTCAGGCGCGGAGGGGCAATTGACCAATCCACCCGCTTCCGTTCGTGTCGAGCGAAGTCGAGACACCGATGCGCTGCGCCAGCGTGTCTCGACTTCGCTCGACATGAACGGGGTGAGGGGAAAACTGACGCAAGATGCCCCGCTGGCCCCACTGGTGTGGTTCAAGAGCGGCGGCGCGGCGGAATGGCTGTTCGAGCCAAAGGATCTGGCCGACTTGCAGCAATTCCTGCGCGAACTTGATCCCGCAGTGCCGGTGATGGCGTTGGGGCTGGGCAGCAACCTGATCGTGCGCGATGGCGGCGTGCCCGGTGTGGTGGTGCGGCTGGGCAAGGCCTTTGCGAAAGTCAGTCTCAGCGCCGACCTGACGCTCGATTGCGGGGCGGGAGCCAGCGGCATCCTGGTCTCCTCGACCGCGCGCGACAATGGCATCGCGGGGCTGGAATTCCTGCGTTCGATCCCCGGCACGGTCGGCGGCTTCGTGCGGATGAACGGCGGTGCCTATGGCGGCGAAGTGAAAGACATTCTGATCGATTGCGACGTGGTGCTGCGCGATGGTTCGCTGCAGACACTCGCAGCCGCGGATCTGCACTATACCTATCGCCACTCACAGCTGCCCGAAGGTGCGATCGTGGTTGGCGCGCGGTTCCGGGGCCGGGCGGGAGAGCCTGACGCGATCCAGGCCGAAATGGACCGCATTTCGGCCAGCCGCGAAGCCAGCCAGCCGCTGCGCAGCAAGACCGGCGGCAGCACTTTCAAGAACCCGGACGGGCACAAGGCCTGGCAACTCGTTGACGAGGCCGGATGTCGCGGCCTGACCCTGGGCGGGGCACAGGTCAGCGAAAAGCACACCAATTTCCTGCTCAACACCGGCAATGCCACCAGCGCCGAAATCGAAGCGCTGGGCGAGGAAGTCCGGCGGCGGGTCAGGGACAAGTCGGGCGTGATGCTCGAATGGGAAATTCAGAGGGTTGGAAACAAGTGACGCTCCCCAAACTCCATGTCGCGGTCCTGATGGGCGGTTGGTCGAACGAACGGCCGGTCTCGCTGATGAGCGGGGGCGAGATCGCCACGGCGTTGGAAGAGCGCGGGCACAAGGTTACCCGGATCGACATGGACCGTGAGGTTGCCCAGCGACTGGCCGAGGCTGCCCCCGACGTGGTGTTCAATGCGCTCCACGGATCGCCGGGCGAAGATGGCTCGGTTCAGGGCATGATGGACCTGATGGGGCTGACCTATACCCATTCGGGCATGGTCACTTCGGTGATCGCGATCGACAAGGAACTGACCAAGCAGGCGCTGGTCCCGCACGGCATTCCCATGCCCGGCGGGCGGATTGTGCCGGTGGCCGAGATTTTCGAGCGGGATCCGCTGGAACGGCCCTATGTGCTGAAACCCGTCAACGAGGGTTCCTCGGTCGGGGTCGCGATTGTCACCAATGAAGGCAATTACGGCAACCCGATCAGCCCGCAGGCCAAGGGCCCGTGGCAGGAATTCAAGGAACTGCTGGCCGAACCCTATATCCGCGGGCGCGAACTGACCACGGCGGTGCTGGGGGACCGCGCGCTGATGGTCACTGAACTGCGGCCCAAATCGGGCTTCTACGATTTCGATGCCAAATACACCGAAGGCATGACTGAACACGTCTGCCCGGCGGAGATCCCGGACGAGATCACGCAGGCCTGCCTCGACATTGCACTGCGCTGCCACCAGCTTTTGGGCTGCAAAGGCTGCAGCCGCACCGATTTCCGCTGGGATGACAGCCAGGGGCTCGCCGGACTGTTCGTGCTGGAAACCAACACCCAGCCGGGGATGACCCCGCTTAGTCTGGTGCCCGAACAGGCGAAGCATCTGGGCATTTCGTTCGGCGATCTGGTTGAGATGATCATTGCCGATGCGCTGAGTGAAAAGGAGGCGAAATGAGCGGCCAGACGATCCGGCGTGGCGGCAAGTCGATGCGCAAGGCCGCGGCCGCGCAGGGCAAGGCGCGGCAGGTGCGCGCCGCGCGGGCCCACACCGGCTCTGCCTTTGACGCGGTGATGAGCTGGCTGCCGTTCAGCGAGGAAACGCTGCACCGGATGTTCCTGGCCATGATCCTGGGCGGGGCCGTGGTGCTGGCCTGGATCGCGGCGAGTTTTGCCGGGGTGCCGGCCATGGCCCAGCAGCAACTGGCCGCGATTGCCGCCGATGCCGGGTTCGAAGTGCACCGCGTTGAAGTGCGCGGGGTCAAGCATCTCAACGAACTCAAGGTCTATGAACGCGCGCTGGCGCAGCGCAACCAGGCCATGCCGATGGTCGATGTCGATGCGCTGCGCGACCAGCTGATGCAGCTGTCATGGGTGCAGGATGCGCGGGTATCGCGCCAATTGCCCGATACGTTGGTGATCGACATTGTCGAACGCAAGGCCGTGGCCGTGCTGCGCAAGGCCGATCGGCTGGTGCTGATCGACGCGACCGGGCACGAGCTTGAGCCGGTCGGCGAAGCGCGTGCACGTGGCAAGCTGGTTATTTCGGGTCCCGGCGCGGGCCGTCAGGTCGATGCGCTGGGGGCACTGCTCGCCGCAGCGCCCGCGCTCAAACCGCAAGTGGCCGAAGCGGAATGGGTCGGCAACCGGCGCTGGAACCTCTCGTTCAAGACCGGCCAGGTGCTCGCACTGCCCGAAGGCGGCCGGCAAGCTGCTGCAGCCTTGATGACTTTCGCGCGGCTTGATGGGGTCAACCGGCTGCTTGGCGGCAAAGTCGCCGCGTTTGACATGCGTTCGCCCGACCGGATCTATCTGCGCGTGCCGGGCCGCGCCGACGCGGTGGAGCAGGCTGCCGTCAGCGCGACGCAAAGCAAGCCCAAAGTGGCTGAAGCGCCCAAGGACGAAACTGCCAAGTCCGCCGAAAAGCCCGCCGCCAAGAAGGACAAGAACTGATGGCCCAACCCCGCATCGCCAAGACCTTTGCCGCGGTGAACATCGGTTCGTTCCGCGTTTCCGCGATGATCGGCGGGCTGTCTGAAACCGGCGAAATGGTGGTGCTGGGATCGTTCCACCGCGCCGCCCAGGGGATCAAACGCGGCTATGTCACCGACATGCAGGCCGCGACCTATGCCGTGCGCGATGCGGTAGAGCGGGCGGAACGGATCGCCAATGTCGCGGTCAGCAAGGTCTGGATCGGTGCAACCGGGGCGGGGCTGGCCAGCCAGGTCGCGCAAGTCGAGGTCGATATTGGCGGGCGCCGGATCGAGCAGGACGATATCGATCATCTGCTGGTGTCCGCGCGCGATGTGATCCAGCCCGACGGGCGCATGGTGCTCCACGCCCAGCCCGCGCATTACACGCTTGACGGGGCCGATGGGGTTGCCGACCCCAAGGGGCTTCATGCCGAACAGCTGGGCGTCGATATCCACGTGATGCTGGCCGATGGCGCGCCGATCCGCAACATCACCGAAGCGGTCCAGAACGCGCACCTGGATGTGGAAGCCGTGGTCGCTTCCCCGATCGCGGCCGGGCATTCGTGCCTGTCCGCCGAAGAGCGCGAACTGGGCGTTGCGCTGGTCGAATTCGGCGCGGAAGTGACCAATGTCTCGGTCTATGCGGCGGGTATGCTGCTGGGGCTGGTGACGATCCCGATGGGGTCGGCGGATATCACCGATGCGGTTGCCAGCGCCTTTGGCATTCGCCGGTTCCAGGCCGAGCGCCTGAAATGCGTCCACGGGTCGGCCATTGCCAGCCCGGCTGACCACCGCGAAATGGTGCCGGTCAACGCGCCGGGCGATGAAACGACCGGCCCCGCCGCGCGCCACGCCGATGACAAGAACCGCATCCCGCGCGCCGAACTGGTCACGGTGATCACCGGCCAGTTGGGGCGGCTGATGGAAGAAGTGAACAAGGCGCTCAAGGCCCTGGGCTTTACCGGCCAGCGCGGCCAGCTGGTGGTGGTCACCGGCGGCGGGGCGGAACTCGCAGGTCTGGCGGACTATGCTCAGGCGGCCCTGGGTAAGCCGGTGCGGATCGGCAAACCCGCGCATATCCGCGGTCTGCCCGAAGCCCACGCAACCCCCGGTTTTTCGACCCTGGCGGGGCTGGTGCTCTATGCCGCGGCCGATCCGGTGGACATCCGCTCGATCGGAACGCGGTATCAACCGACCATCCGTTATGCCGGAATGGGGCTGGTAAACCGCGTTTACCGGGCCTTGAAAGAGTATTTCTGATATGGTCCGGCTGTGGACAACGCGCGTCAGCGGCTTGGCTTCGATGAATCTTGCAGTGCAAGACAGTTAATTACTGGGATTATTGCATCCGCGCGACGGATAGGAGAGCGCCATGAGCATCAATATCGGACCGCCAGCCGTTGAAGAGCTGCGTCCCCGGATCACTGTGATCGGGGTGGGTGGTGCCGGCGGCAATGCGATCGCCAACATGATTGCGGCCGGGATCGAAGGTGTCGATTTCGTCGTCTCCAATACCGATGCGCAGGCTCTGAACAATTCGGTTGCCGAACACCGGATCCAGCTGGGGCCTGACATTACCCAGGGCCTGGGCGCAGGTTCGCGGCCCGAAGTCGGGCGTGCGGCAGCGGAAGAGACGCTGGCCGAGATCGACCGCGCGCTGGAAGGCGTGCACATGTGCTTCATCGCCGCCGGTATGGGCGGGGGCACCGGCACCGGCGCCGCGCCGGTGATCGCCAAGGCCGCGCGCGAAAAGGGCGTGCTGACCGTGGGCGTGGTGACCAAGCCGTTCCTGTTCGAAGGCACCCGCCGCATGCGCTCCGCCGAAGCGGGGATCGAGGAACTGCAAAAGCACGTCGATACGCTGATCGTCATTCCCAACCAGAACCTGTTCCTGGTGGCCAAGGCGGAAACGACTTTCAAGGAAGCGTTCCAGCTGGCTGACGAAGTGCTGCAGCAGGGCGTGCGTTCGATCACCGATCTGATGGTCATGCCGGGCCTGATCAACCTCGACTTTGCTGACGTTCGTTCGGTCATGGCCGAAATGGGCAAGGCAATGATGGGCACGGGCGAAGGCCAGGGCGAAAACCGCGCGCTGGAAGCTGCGGAAAAGGCGATTGCCAATCCGCTGCTCGATGGCGTGTCGATGCAGGGCGCGAAAGGCGTGATCATCTCGATCATCGGCGGCGACGACATGAAGCTGCTCGAAGTGGACGAGGCCGCGAACCACATCCGCGAACTGGTCGATCCCAATGCCAACATCATCTGGGGTAGCGCGTTCAATCCGGACCTGCAGGGCAAGATCCGCGTTTCGGTGGTCGCCACCGGGATCGAACAGACCGCGCAGCAGGCCGAAGACGCCTCGCGCCCGTTCAACATGAGCACGTCGCGCGGGCCAGCCCGCCCGGCGATGAGCGCGCCTGCCGCCGAACCGCTGTTCGAACGGGTCCAGCCCGCCGCTGCGCCAGAGCCTGAGCCTGAACCCGAACCGGCCGCAGTGGCCGCGCCTGAGCCCGCGCCTGAGCCTGAACCCGTGGCCGCCGCACCAGCCGAAGACGATTGGGATATCGGGACCGGCCAGGCCGATGAGCCGCTGGAACTGGCGGAAGAGGCCAGTGACGAAAGTGATCAGGGCGGCGACGGCGATGAATTGCTGCTCGATGCCTCGCGGCTGGCGGAACAGGATGAGCCGGTCAATCCAGGCGCAATGCCTGGGCGGCGGCGCGGTCTGGTATCTTCATCGACCGGGGAATCGTCAGGCGGATCGCTTGGCGGCGGCGATGATGGCGCAGAGGCGCCCGCGGGCGGCACTGTTGCGGCCAAGGGCGCGGCCACTGGTGGCGGTTCTGCGCCGCGACTGTCCGGTGCAACGCTGTTCGAACGCATGGCCAGCCTGTCGCGCGGCGCGCAAACCGATGATGACGAGGATGATGACGATGGCGGCGATGGCCCGTCGATCAGCATCCCGCGCTTCCTTGGCCGACAGAACAACCAGTAAGCTGCAATCCGGCGCATACAAACGCGCCGCGTTCGGCATGGGTTAAGGAGTGGGCGTCCAATCGGGCGTCCAGTTCCTGTTGCAACAGGTTTTCCGGATGAATCTTGGACGCCAAGCTGCCGTGCGCCTCACCCGCCTGATCGGGCTGGGGGCAATTGTCTGTGCCGGTATGGCGGGGCAGGGTGCGCTGGCCCAGCAGGATGATGTGGACGAGGTTAGCCAGCCGGTGGTCCAGGCCATCCCCGGCGGCAAGGGGATGAAGCTGAACGACGCGCTGGGGCGGTTGGCGCGCAATCCGCAAGATGTCGATGCGCTGATCGGCGCGGGCCGGGCATCGATGGAAATCGGTGATCTGGATGCGGCTGTGGGCTTTTTCCAGCGCGCGGACCGGCTTGCACCGGGCAATGCGCGGGTCAAGGCAGGGCTGGCCGGGGCTTTTGCGCTGAGCGAGGATCCCTTCACTGCGATCCCGCTGTTCGTGGAAGCGGAAAAGGCGGGCATGATCGATCCCGCGTTACAGGCCGATCGCGGGCTGGCCTATGACCTGGTCGGCGACAATGCGACCGCGCAGAAATACTACCGCGCCTCGCTGGCGGCGGGGCCGAGTGATGAAGCGCTGCGTCGTCTGGCGCTGAGTCAGGCCATTGCCGGTGATCGCCGGGGCATGGAAGTCACGCTGTCGCCGCTGTTGCAGCGGCAGGACATGGCCGCCTGGCGCACCCGCGCCTTTGGTCTGGCGATCCTGGGGCAAAAGGACGAGGCGGAATCGATCGCCCGGGCCAACCTGCCGGGGACGATGGCGGATTCGATCAGCAACTATCTGGCCTATATGCCGCGCCTTACCGCGTCGCAAAAAGCTGCGGCGGCCAATCTGGGGCATTTTCCGCGGGCTTCGCAAATCGGGATCGATGATCCGCGCGTTGCGGTGTTCCGGCCCAAGCCGCCGGTCCTTGCCGCCGCCAGTGTGCCTGCCGTTCCCGCTGCCAGCACGGCCCGCAAGGGCAAGGCTGGCCGTGACAAGGCGGCGCGGACCGATCCTGCACCTGCTGCCGTCAAACCGCCCGTTCTGGCCAGCGCCGCGCCCAGCCCGCCGCCGGTCTCACGCGAAGTGACCAAGGCGCCCGTGACTCTGGCGGTAAACACCCCGCCGCCGCCGTCACCCGTTCCGTCGCCGGTTCTGCAAAGCGCTCCAGCCGTGGTGGCGCCGCCGCCCGCCGCTGCGCCGCGCGTGTTGGCCGAAGCCGCCGCCCCGGTGGCTGTTGCGGTGCCGCCACCGGCCCAGCCGGGCCCGGGTTTTGCCGCGCTGGACAGCGCGGCTGCGCAAGTTGCGCCGGGTTTTGACCTTAAGCCATCCACACCGCCGCCCGCGCCTGTCGCCGCGCCGCCGCCGCCACCTCCTGCGCCAGCTACGCCGGCCCCGGCCAAGCCGCGCAATCTGGCCGATCTGTTCGCCGATCTGACCCCGCCCAGCCGCGAGGCTGAACCCAAGGCAGGTGCGGTCGACATTCGCCGGATTGGCCCGGTGCGACCGGCTGCAGACAAGGCCGCCAAGGACGCCAAGCTCGCCCTGGCTGATGATTGCACGCCCGATCCGAAAGGCGCGAAACCCGCCAAGGGAGCCAAAGCCGCGCCCGTCAGCCGCACTGCCAAGGGTGCGGCTGCGGCCAAGGCCTGTCCGGTCGAGGCCAAGGATGCCAAGGGCAAGAGTCCGGCCGCAAGCCAGCCGAGCCGGATCTGGATCCAGCTGGCAACCGGGCGCGACAAGTCTGCGCTGGGGTTTGACTGGCGCCGGATGGTCAAAGAAGAACCTGAAATTCTGGGCAAATACAAGGCCGCAACCAGCGCCTGGGGGGCGAGCAATCGCCTGCTGGCCGGACCCTTTGCCAGCGAAAGCGCGGCCAGTGCCGTGGTTGCGCGGCTGAAAAAGGCCGGGATCGGCGGAGCATTCGTCTGGACCAGCCCGGCAGGGCAGGTGGTCGATCCGCTTGGCGGGGCCAAGTAGGGGCTTGTCCCCGCCTTTTCCACACCTTGTAAACAGGCTTGTCCGGTTATGCGCAACCGCGCGTTAACCGATCATTGCGGGATCATCGCTGCCGACGCATCCAGCCTGACATGATGCACGGTAATCGCGAATACGGACGGGAAGAGGATGCGGCCCCGGTCGACATGCTCGCCTCATTGTTCGAGGCGCGCGGCTGGCCGTGCGAATTCGTGGCTGAAGATGAGATCAGCGGCGAGATCAAGGGCAGCTGGGCCAGCTTTACGATTCGCGGGATCTGGCGGCGCGAGGATCACGTCCTGCAGCTGCTGTGCCTGCCAGATATCCGCGTGCCGGATGACAAGCGCGCGGCGATCCATGAACTGCTGGCTCTGGTCAACGAACAGCTGTGGGTCGGCCATTTCGATATGTGGTCGAACGGATCGGTGCTGCTCTATCGCCACGGACTGTTGCTGGGTGACGAAGGCCTGTTGAGCCTGGCCCAGGCACAAGTTGCCGTGGAAGCGGCAGTGGAGGAATGCGATCGGTTCTATCCCGCGTTCCAGTTCGTGCTGTGGGGTGACAAGAGCCCCGAGGAGGCCCTCGCCAGCGCGATGGTCGACGCCGCCGGCGAGGCTTGATGCGCCGCAGCCAGAGGGTGCGCAGATGACGCTGAAGCCGTTCACAGTCGCTTACGGAGGCCTTCCGCTTGAAGGCGAGGCGCGCGATGGCGAGCTGACCTGGCAGACCCTGATCTGCGCCGACCGCACCCCCAGCGGATCGCTGGTGGTAGGAGTGGCCGAATTCCCGCCCGGCGGCCATTTGAAATTCCATCGCCACGAACCGTCCGAATTCTATTTCTGCCTGGCCGGATCGGCCACGGTTCACGTTGACGGCACAGCGATGGAGCTGCGGCCCGATGTCGCCGCGTTCATTCCCGGCGGGGCCGAGCACGGCATCGTTGCCGGACCCGAAGGGCTGAAACTGCTCTATGGCTTCGCGCGTGACCGGTTTGCCGGGATCGAATACGATTATACCGGGCGGCCTTTGGGTTGATCTCTCTCCTGCTGGCGGGAGGGGAGACAGGAGACTTGCGTGACACTACTCATCTTCGGTTGCGGCAACATGGGCGGGGCGATGCTGGCCGGGTGGCTGGCGGGCGGCATGGACCCGGCCAGCGTGACCGTGGTCGATCCCTATCTGGCCAAAGCGCCCGGCGGGGTCACGCTGCTGCGTGAAGTGCCAGCGCGGGCGTTCGATGTTGTGCTGCTGGGGGTCAAGCCGCAGCTGCTCGATGAAGTGGCCTCCGCGCTCGCCCCGGGGCTGGGGGCGGACACCGTGCTACTTTCGATCCTGGCCGGAGTGGAGCTCAGCAGCCTTGCGGCGCGGTTCCCGCAGGCCGGAGCCGTGGTGCGGGTGATGCCCAACCTGGCCGCAGCAATCGGCAAATCGCCGATGGCGCTGTTCGGACAAGGGCTGGATCAGGCCGGGCGCGAGCGGATCACCCTGCTGCTGCAGCCGCTGGGCACGCCCGAATGGCTGGCGGCGGAAAGCGAATTCGATCTGGTCACCGCGCTGGCGGGTTGCGGCCCCGGCTTTGTTTATCGCTTCATCGATGCCCTGGCGAGCGGGGCGGCGGCGCTGGGGCTTGATCCGGCGCAGGCGCAGCGGCTGGCCGTAGCGACGGTTGAAGGCGCGGCGCAGCTGGCCGCCGCTTCGGAGCATTCCCCCGCAGAACTGGCTCGCCGCGTCGCCAGCCCGGGCGGATCGACGCAAAAGGGGCTCGACGTGCTCGATGCGGACCAGGCCTTGTTGCGTCTGATCGAGGCGACCTTGCGCGCATCGCGGGACCGCAATGCGGAAATGGCGGCGGCGGCGCGGGGCTAACGTCATCTGGCTCTAGCTGTTACAATCTGTTACAAGCTGCCATGTCCGGTTTCGCTTGAAAGTGGACCGGATCGGCCCGATATTGCCTGCATCGCCCGGTTCGGGCGAAAAAGGAGTTAGACCAATGGCTGAATGGAACGATCCGCAGTCAACCCGCACCGGTTGGGGTGCGGCCCGGATCAACGGCGAAGTGATGGGCCAGGCCAGCACCGATCAGGGGCTGCGGCGCTACATGCTGTCGATCTATAACTACATGGCCTCGGGCGTGCTGCTGTCGGGCGTTGTCGCCCTGCTGTTTGCGCGGTCGGGCATGGCAGAGGCCGTGTTCGGCACACCGCTGCGCTGGCTGGTCGCGCTGGCCCCGCTGGGCTTCGTCATGGCGATGAGCTTTGGCCTGAACCGCATGCGCACCTCTACGCTGCAAATGCTGTTCTGGGCCTTCAGCGTGGCCATGGGCCTGTCGCTGGCGTCGATCTTCTTCGTCTACACCGGTCCGTCGATCGCGCTGACCTTCTTTGCCACTTCGGGCGCGTTTGCGGGGCTCAGCCTCTATGGCTACACCACCAAGCGCAACCTGTCGGGCATGGGCAGCTTCATGGCGATGGGCGTGATCGGCATCCTGATCGCGATGCTGCTCAACATGTGGCTGCAGTCGAGCGGGCTGGCCCTGGCGATTTCGATCCTGGGCGTAGTGATTTTCGCGGGCCTGACCGCCTGGGATACGCAGCGTCTGCGTGAAACCTATTATCACGTTGCCGGAACCGACATGGTCGGCAAGGTCGTGATCATGGGCGCGCTGTCGCTGTACCTCGACTTCATCAACATGTTCCAGTTCCTGCTGCAGTTCATGGGCGATCGCCGCTGATCTTACGCAGGCCACAACAGATCGTGCCCGGTGCGCTTTGCGGCGCGCCGGGCATTTGCTTATTTGGCAAAGCAGGTTAGGGAAGCAGCTTGCCTTGGGGCCGGGGCCCCGCCGGGCAGCTGCTCTGCCAGTTCAAGAGGGATGGGTCACACAATGGTCGCCGATATTCGCCGGATCGTGATGGGAGCCAGCGTGGTGCTGGGCGTGGGGCTGCTTGCCGCTTGCGGGCCAAAGAGCACGCCGCCGCCGCCCCCGCCCAGCA
>NZ_MWLM01000053.1 GCF_002198665.1 Novosphingobium sp. B 225
CACCCCCATGCAGGCCCCCAGCCGCAGCACGGCACCCACATTTCCGGCGATTTCGGGTTCAAACAAGGCGATCCGCATCGCGCGTGATTGGCGCGTGGCGGCGGCGGATGCAAGGGGCAGGAACGCTCTTTCAGATCAGACTGGCGCCGCCGATCCCGTTCATTCCTTGCGCGCCCAGCGCGGTGATCAGGCCGGGCAAGTCCAGCGCCTGCACCGGCACAGCCTGTGCCAGCGCCTGGGCAGCGGCAGTGCCCACCGCCTGGCCCATCGCCATGCATTGCGGCATGCCCCGCACCGATGCAAAAGCCACCGGATCGGCGCAGACCAGCCGCCCGGCAAACAGCAGGTTTTCCAGCTTGCGCGGCACCAGCGCGCGGAACGGGATGGTATAGTAATCCCCCGGCCCAACGATCGCATCGTGGATCATCGCGCCCTGCCCGCGCATCACATCGTCGATCGGATTGTCGCAGGCGACCACGCCATCGGCAAATTTGGTGGCACCGGCCAGATCATCGGCAGTGATCCGGTAGAGCGCCTCAAGCCGCCGGGTTTCGCGCACCCCCACTGTGGGGCCCAGATCGCTCATCCGCGCCTGTTCGAACCCGGGGACGGACTGACGCAGGAAATCAGCCAGCTGGTGGCAGCGGCGGCGGCCTTCCTGGGTGGCGCGGCTGACCTGCCCGGGGTCGGTCCCGTCCACCCCCCGGATATGGACCGAATTGCAGAACACACTGCCCGGATGCAGCCCGCGCATTAGATAGAGCTTGGCCAGATCGGGATGGAGCCGCCCCGCCGCAATCCCCTCGGCCGCCTCGCGCCGGAAATAGGGATCGTCATGCGCAAACACCTGCGCCCAATCCGCCCCGGTCATCATGAATGACAGGGTCACTCCCATCATGTTGCCCTGCGCATCGCCCAGCGTATAGGGCACCCCGGCCTTGGCAGCGATATCCCCATCGCCCGAACAATCGATCACCATGGCGGCGCGGATCGTGAAGGGGCCGCGCCGATCCGTGCATTCCACCGCTGCAATCCGCGCGCCGTCCATCACCGGGCTGGTTGCAATCGTGCCCAAATGCACATCCACTCCGGCATCTTCCAGCATCTGGAACATGGTGAAGACTGCTGTTTCGTGATCATAGATCACTTCGATCCCAAAGTTTTCCAGTACGCTGGGGCGCAGTTCCGCCGCAGGCGGCTCCATCGCGCTCAGCCGCGCGGTCAGCTCGCCAAAGATCCCGCCGATTGACCGCCCCACCGGCAGCCCTGCCCCCCACGGCATGCCGGGGCAAAAGGCCATCACCCCGCCAATCTTGCTCCCCGCCTCAATCAGCCGCACCTGCAGCCCCGCCCGGCCCGACGCCAGCGCCGCCCCGAACCCGGCAGTGCCGCCGCCGATCACCAGTACGTCAGCTGTCAGTTCGCGGTTCATTTCTGGCCTGATTGGTGGAGGATTACAGGACTTGGCTAACGCGAAAGTCGTCCCCCGGATAGCCGCAGCGGCGCGGCATTAGCAGGATTGATTCGGAGGATTGGCTGACCGCTGTGCGGGGGTTGGTGGCGCTGAGAAGAACAGCTGGACCCCGAGTCAAGCCCGGGGTGACGGGGATAGGGGGTTAGCGCACCTGTCAACGGAACTCTGGCCCCACAAGACCGGATGGAACTTTAACCCAACCAATGGTATTCAATCCACATGCAACGTCAGGAAGCCATCGATCGCATTCGCGCCCACGAGGGTGAACTGCGTGCGCTTGGCATCGCGGGTTGCGCGCTGTTCGGATCGGTCGCGCGGGATGCTGCGGGGCCGGAATCGGACGTTGATGTGGTGGTGCGGCTCGATCCGGCAAGGCGCGTAACCCTGTTCGATCTTGCCGAAGCCAGTCAGCGGCTTGAAACCTTGCTTGGCCACAAGGTCGATCTCGTGAGCGAAGGCGGCCTGCGACCGCGCTTTAGGGAACGGATCGCAACGGACCGCACGCATGTCTTCTGACGATCCGCGCGTGGGCGATTGGCTGCGCGACATCATCGACAATGCGATCGCTGCCGAAAACTATGTCGGTTCGATGAACGCAGAACAATTCAGCGCTGACCGCATGCGGATCGATGCCGTTGAACGCTGCCTGATGCGCCTGACCGAAGCCGCGATCAGACTGGGCGAAGAACGCCTGGCGCAAATCGTACCGGACATACCCATGCACCAGATTCGCGGATTGGGTAACATGCTCCGCCACGCCTACGACGGGATTGATCCGGCGGTTGTGTGGGCGACAGTGGTGGAGGATTTGCCGAAGCTGCGAGCGGCCTGTGAAAAGGCAGTCAAGGGTTGATCTGGACAGGGCAGAATACAACACTGCACCCGTTACTCACGTCGGCCCGGACTTGATCCGGGCCTGGGCTGCCTTTTTCCTGACGTTTACGGATCGCGGATTGCCTTGCGCAGAATAGCCAAGCACCGGGTCAAGCCCAGGGTGACGGGGTGGATTGGCGGTTTTGGCGCGCCGCCGCCGTATTCACGGCTCAATCCCCACTTCGTCACCCTGAACTTGTTTGTGCTCCGCACGTCTGTGACTCCAGGGTCCATCATGCCGGTAGCCCCGCCGCCCTTCGGCAAAGCGAGCCGCTCGGCCTGACGTGTCAACAACGCCTTGGGATGTGTCGGGAAATGGACCCTGAAACGCGTTCAGGGAGACGCGGCTTGGTGCAACTGTCACATCGGCCAAAAATTGAGCACTGTCTCCGGAAGCCTCGGAACCCCGGGAACCCCGCTAGACCAGAGTGACCAGAACAGGCCCACGCCTCCAATCGATTTTCATCTTAATTGCTCGTCCAAGGATTCCAGTTCGCTGTTCAGACTCTTGATCCGGCTCACCAGTTCAACCGCGCGATGGCGATCAATCACCAAGTCCTCGAACGGAAGGTTCAGCGCGTCTTGCAGGTCGCGCCGTAACGACAACTTTCCATACGCCGCAGCCTGTAGTGACGAGCGCAGGCGGAGCGGAAAGTGTGCAGCCGGCAAGGCATCAAAGTCTAACGATTGGGCAGCATTTTGAACTGCCCATTCGCCATCGTTGAACTCGATCAAAGCCGCACTCAGAAGGTCATGATCGGGTTTTTCTCCGTCCGCAATACACTTCAATACGCCTAGAATGCCATTGGGAGTGAAGTATAGCTTTTCCAAAGAATGCAGAACCGGCCTAATTCCGCGCTTGTCTACTCTGCCGGAATCAATCAGGTCCTTTACACCTTTGGTAACTCCGATGAACTCTCCAACGGTTGCCAAGGATGCAGCAAAAACCACCGGATAGGACCCTCAATAAACCCGCTTCTTCGGCTTGATGTACTCCACATCGTCGGTCAGCGTGAACTCATGCACCGGGCGGTAGTCGATCTTGACTTCACCGCCCTTGCCGCCCCAGCCTTCGAACCAGGCGGCGGTGTGCTTCATCCAGGTCTTGTCGTCGCGCTCGGGGAAGTCCTCATGCGCATGGGCGCCGCGGCTTTCCTTGCGGTTGTGGGCGCCGTGGAGGGTGACGCTGGCCTGTGAGATCAGGTTGTCGAGTTCCATCGTCTCGATCAGGTCGCTGTTCCAGATCAGCGAGCTGTCCGAAACGTGGATGTCTTGCATCCGCTGGTACGTGGCGGCGAGCTTGACCTTTCCTTCGGCCATCAGTTCGTCGGTGCGGAACACGGCTGCGTGGAGGCTCATCGTGCGCTGCATTTCGGTGCGGACTTCGGCGGTGGGCGATCCGCCCTTGGCATTGCGGAAATGGTCAAGCCGGGTCAGCGCGAGGTCGGCGCTGTCGGCCGGAAGCTCATTATGCGCGGTGCCGGGCTTGATCAGTTCCTTGAGCCGCAGGCCGGTGGCGCGGCCGAACACGACCAGGTCGGTCAGCGAGTTCGAGCCGAGGCGGTTGGCGCCGTGGACCGAAACGCAGGCCGCTTCGCCCACCGCGAACAGGCCGGAGACGACCGTTTCGGGATTGCCGTCCGCGCCGATCGTCACGACTTCGCCGTGATAATTGGTCGGGATGCCGCCCATGTTGTAATGCACGGTCGGCACCACTGGCAGCGGCTGGCGGGTCAGGTCCACCCCGGCAAAGATCTTGCCGCTTTCGGTGATCCCCGGCAGGCGCTGGGCCAGCACCTTGGGATCGATGTGATCGAGGTGCAGGAAGATGTGGTCCTTGTGCGGGCCAACCCCGCGCCCTTCGCGGATTTCCAGCGCCATCGAGCGCGACACCACGTCGCGGCTGGCCAGATCCTTGGCGCTGGGGGCATAGCGTTCCATGAACCGCTCGCCCTCGGAATTGGTGAGGTACCCGCCCTCCCCGCGCGCGCCTTCGGTGATCAGCACGCCCGCGCCGTAGATGCCGGTGGGGTGGAACTGCACGAATTCCATGTCCTGCAGCGGCAGCCCCGCGCGCAGCACCATCCCGCCGCCGTCGCCGGTGCAGGTGTGGGCCGACGTGCAGGTGTAGTACGAACGGCCATAACCGCCCGTCGCCAGCACGACTGCGTGGCTTTTGAAGCGATGGATCGAGCCATCGTCCATGCACATGGCGATCACGCCGCGGCACTGGCCGTCTTCCATGATCAGGTCGATCGCGAAGTATTCGATGAAGAAGTCCGCGTCGTACTTCAGGCTCTGCTGGTAGAGCGTGTGGAGCAATGCGTGGCCGGTGCGGTCCGCCGCAGCGCAAGTGCGCTGGACCGGAGGCCCCTCGCCCATGTTCTGCATGTGCCCGCCGAACGGGCGCTGATAGATCGTGCCGTCATCGTTGCGCGAAAACGGCATCCCGGCATGTTCCAGCTCAAGGATCGCTTGCGGCGCTTCGCGCACCAGATATTCGATCGCGTCCTGATCGCCCAGCCAGTCCGACCCCTTGACGGTGTCGTACATGTGCCAGGTCCAGTGATCGGGCGTGTTGTTCTTCAGGCTCGCCGCGATCCCGCCCTGCGCCGCCACGGTGTGGCTGCGGGTCGGGAACACCTTGGTGATGCAGGCGGTTTTGAGGCCAGCCTCGGCGCTGCCCATCGTGGCGCGCAGGCCCGAACCGCCCGCGCCGACGACCACGGTGTCATAAGTGTGGTCGATGATCTTGTAAGCAGGGGCAGTCATCTCAATTGGCTCCCAGCGCGATGCGCAGAATGCAGAACAGGCCGAACACCGATCCGGCCACGACAGCAAGGTTGAGCAGGATCATGCCGCCGACCCTGTTGGCTTCATTGGAAAGATAGTCTTCGACCACCACCTGCAGCCCCAGCCGGGCGTGCCAGAAGCTGGAAATCACCAGCAGGGCCAGGCAGGTGGCCGGCACCGGGCGCGCGGCCCAATCGTGCACCGTGGCGAAATCGTATTGCTTCAGCCCGACCAGCGAGAACACCAGCCACAGCCCCAGCACCAGGTTGCCGATCGCGGTATAGCGCTGCGACAGCCAGTGGTGTGCGCCCGAATGCGCCGAACCCAGCGCGCGGACGCGGCCGATGGAAGTTCCGTTACCCATCTTGTTGTTCCCTTCAGCGCAGCAGGATCGTCGCCCAGACGGCGATCGTAAGGGCAATCGCGGCGAGCGGCGCGATCACCGACCACACCGCATTGACCCGCAGTTCATAACCCGCGCCAATGTCCAGCACGAAGTGGCGCAGCCCGCTCATCATGTGGGAGAAGAACGCCCAGGTCAGCCCGATCAGCACCACCTGGCCATACCATTCGCCCATGTGGCGGGTGAAGGTCAGATAGCTTGCATCCCCACCAGCCAGCGCTCCCAGCCACCACAGCAGCACACCCAGGCCCACCATGGCCAGCCCATCACCCGTGATGCGGTGCAGGATCGAAACGGCCATGGCCGGACCCCAGCGCCAGATCTGCAGGTGCGGTGAAAGCGGACGGTTCTTCGCTCCGGCCATGCGGCACTTCCCCTTGGTCAACTTGCGCGGCCCATGCCGCCCTTGCCAAGACCCCTTACTCAAAAAAGGGGGGCTTGCAAGCGGGCGACGCCCCAAATTTGGCTCCATGTGCGCTTGTCTAGCGGCCAGTGCTGGGCCTAGAGCCGTTGCATGAGTCAAATCACTGCCCTCGTCACCGGATCATCGCGCGGAATTGGCGCGGCGATTGCTGCGCAGCTGCGCGCGCGCGGTCTGTCCGTCATTGGTCATGCCAGCCGCGCGGTGGATGACGCGACGATTGGGGCGGATCTGACTGATCCCACCGCCCCGGCCCGGATCTGGGAGCAAGCGCTGGAGCGCGGCGGCGGGCGGATCGATGTGTTGGTCAACAACGCCGGGCTGTTCGCAGCCAATCCGCTGGCCCTGTCGGACATCGCCTGGCTGGACAACTGGGAAGACACGCTGCGGATCAACCTGACCGCGGCGGCAGAGCTTTCTCGTTATGCGGTCAAGCACTGGCTGGATCGCGGCGCGGCCGGGCGGATCGTCCATGTGGCGAGCCGTGCTGGCTACCGGGGCGATTCGCCCGATCACTGGCACTATGCCGCAGCGAAAGGCGGCATGATTGCAATGCATAAGACGATCGCGCGGCAATATGCCAACAAGGGCATCATGAGCTATGCGATCTGCCCCGGATTCACCGATACGGCCATGGCCGGGGATTACCTCGCCAGCCGGGGCGGCCCGGCATTGCTGGCGGATATCCCGCTTGGCCGCGTCGCCAGTCCTGATGAAATCGCCACAATCGCCACCTTCTGCGCGCTCGACGCGCCTGAAAGCATGACCGGCGCGGTGCTGGATGCCAACGGGGCAAGTTATGTCCGCTAATACCCGCGCTGGAACCCACCACCCCCAAACCCCCGCCTCTAAGGAAGAGGGGGCTTACCCGGCTAATCCCTGGCTCCTCCTCTTTAGAGGCGGGGGTCGGGGGGTGGTGGCGGCAAAGCTCAACCCATGACCCAAAGCTGGAAAGTCACTCTCCACGCCCCGCGCCCGGTGATCGAAGCCGCGCTGCTGGCGCATGAGGATGCGTGGGACTGGGATCCGGACATGGTCCTGTCGGGCAGCGAAGTGGCCGAAGACCGGCCCGATGACTGGCGGCTGGAAGTGTGGCTGCCGCGCAAGCCGACCAAGGCTGACACGGCCGCGATTCTGGCGCTGTTCGCCGGCCCCGCGCCCAAGCTGGAAATTGAACAATTGCCCGAAGTTGACTGGCTGACCCAAAGCCAGCACGGGCTGGAACCGATCCGCGCGGGCCGGTTCCATGTTCACACGCCGGACCATCCGCCGCTTCACGCAGCGGGCGTGCGCGATTTCGAAATTCCGGCCAGTCAGGCCTTTGGCACCGGCCAGCACGCCACCACCGCTGGCTGCCTGACCATGCTGGACCATATGAAAGCGCAAGGGCTGGTGGTGCGCAATTGCGCTGATATCGGCACTGGCACTGGCCTGCTCGCCTTTGCCGCGCTGGAACTGTGGCCGCGCGCGCTGGCGACGCTCAGCGATATCGATCAGGTCTGCGTCGATGTGGTCCACGACAACGCCCAGCGCAACCACGTGCCGCTGGGCGCCGGGCCGGGGCAAGTGACCATGCTGGTGGCTGACGGGATGGACCACCCGCTGCTGCAGGCGCGCGGGCCCTATGATCTGGTGATCGCCAATATCCTGGCCGGACCGCTGATCCACCTGGCCCCGCATTTCGGCAAAAGTCTGATTCCGGGCGGGCACCTGCTGCTGGCGGGCTTGCTCGAAACGCAGGAAGCGCAGGTCCGCCGCGCCTGCCGCCGCGCCGGGCTGCGGCTCGCCGCGCGGCTGGTCAATGGTGACTGGTCGATCCTCTGGCTGAGAAAGCGCCTGACCAAATGACCTTGCGCGATTTCCTGATTCTGGTGGCGATCTGTCTGGTCTGGGCGGTCAACAATGTGGTCAGCAAGGTTGTGGTCGGCATGTGGCACGTGCCGCCGCTGTTCTATGCGGGCCTGCGTTTTGCCATCGTGCTGCTGTTTACCCTGCCCTGGCTGCGCCCCGTGCCGCGGCCAGTCTGGCGGGTAATGCTGATCGGTGTGCTGCTGGGCGGCGGCAGTTTCGCGCTGATGTTCATCGGGCTGACCACGGTCTCGCCCTCTGCGGCTGCTGTGGTCAGCCAGAGCGGGATTCCGATTACCACGCTGCTGTCGATACTGTTGCTGGGTGAACGGATCCGCTGGCGCCGCGCGCTGGGGATTGCGCTCAGCCTGATCGGCACACTGCTGGTGGTGTGGAAGCCCGGCTTCGCGGTGTCCACGGGCATGCTCTATGTCCTGGCCGCTTCGTTTGCCGGAGCGCTGGGCGCAGTGCTGATGAAGCAGATGGACGTGATCGCACCGCTGCGGTTTCAGGCCTGGGTCGGCATGATGGGCCTTGTCCTGCTTGCCCCGATCAGCGTGGCGACCGAGCTGCCGCAATGGCACTATGCCGCGGCGGCAGGCTGGCCCTTTGTCATCGCGGTGCTGTTTTCCGCGCTGATCGTATCGGTGGTGGCGCATACCGCCTATTTCGTGCTGGTGCAGCGCTATGAAGCCAATCTGCTGACCCCGCTGACCCTGATCACGCCGCTCGGCACGATCGCGCTGGGGGTGATGTTTACCGGCGACCAGTTCGACACACAGATGATCGTCGGCACCGGGATAGCGCTGCTGGGCGTGTTGATCGTCGCGGTGCGGCGGACGGGTGCGCCAACCTCGCTGGCGCAGGAGCATAGCTGACCGGAAAAGCTCTCTCCCCTTGAGGGGATAGATACGCAGGCTTGGCAGCATGCTGCCTAGCCGAAGTTGACGAGGGGCGAGGCTGCGCACTCCCCTCTCTGGGCCCTCTCCCCTCAAGGGGAAAGGGCTTAGCCCAACGCTTCCTCCAGCAGAGCCAACGCGGCCTTGGTAAAGTCCAGCATATTCCCGATCCGGTCATCGCTGTCCGTTTCAGTCACCCGGGTCAGTTCCACGCCCGGCCCGACCACCGCACAGCAGCTAATCCCAGAGGCAACCTGCATTGGATGCTTGCTGCCCCCGGCCGAACCGCTTTCCGCAATCCCCCATTGCGCGCCAAACTGTTCCCGCACTGCCCGCGCCTGCAGCAAGGCATAGTCCGCCGTGGCTGATCGCATCCCCTCGTAAGCTTCCGCCGGCAGGCCGAACAACACGTCGCGCGCCCGCAGCGAATAGACCACCCCGCCCCCGACATAGAATTTCAGCGCCCCCGGCACGGTCAGCAAGGCCGCACCAATCAGCCCGCCGGTCGCGCCATCGGCCACCGCGATTTTCTCACGCCGGGCTTTCAACGCCTCTGCAATCCGCAGCGCCTGGGGGTGGAGGGTGTGGAGCATCGCCCTATCCCGCCGCCTGCACGATCGCGGCCCAGTCCGCTTCGTCGATTACCGGAATGCCCAGCTCCTGCGCTTTTTTGAGCTTGCTGCCCGCACCAGGCCCGGCCACCACCAGATCGGTCTTGGCACTGACTGTCCCGGCCGCCCGCGCGCCAAGCCGTTCGGCCTGGGCCTTGGCCTCGTCGCGGCTCATCGTTTCAAGCGCCCCGGTGAACACCACAGTCTTGCCCGCGACTTCGCTGTCTTTGGTTTCGACCACGTAGGGCGGCGGGCTGACTTCGCTCAGCAGATCATCCCATACGATCAGGTTGTGCGGCTCGTGGAGGAAATCACCCAGCGCCTCAACCACGGCGGGGCCGATGCCGTCGATGGAAACGAGTTCCGCAAGCGCTGCTTGAGCCCCCTCCTCTTCAGAGGAGGGGGTTGGGGGTGGTGGCGGCACGACAGGTAGCTCTGTGTCGCCACCACCTCCCGGCCCGCCCTTCTGAAAAGGAGGGGGAGTATGGGCATGCGCTGCCACCGCCACTTCACGCAGCCGCTCCAAAGTCTCAAATCGCTTGAGCAAATCCCGCGCTGTCACCGCGCCGACATGCCTGATCCCCAGCCCGAACAGCAGCCGCGCGGCATCAGGTGCGCGTTTGGCCTCGATCGCTGCCAACAGGTTGTCCACAGACTTGTCCTTCCAGCCCTCGCGGCCCAGAATCTCCTCACGCCGCGCTTTCAGGCGGAAAATATCCGCCGGACTTTCCAGCCAGCCAAGGGCGAAGAATTCGTCGATGGTCTTCTCCCCCAGCCCTTCAATATCCAGCGCGGCGCGGCTGACGAAGTGCTTGAGCCGTTCGGTCCGCTGCGCCGGGCAGATCAGCCCGCCGGTGCAGCGCACATCGACTTCGCCTTCCTCGGCCACGGCTTCGCTCTGGCATTCGGGGCAATGATCGGGGAATTGGTAGGCCGTCCGCTCCTCCGCGCGGGTCAGGTTTTCGACCACTTGCGGGATCACATCGCCCGCGCGCTGCACCACCACGCGGTCACCGATCCGCACGCCGAGCCGGGCGATCTCATCGCGGTTGTGGAGCGTGACGTTGGACACCACCACCCCGCCAACCGTGACCGGGGTCAGCCGCCCGACCGGGGTCAGCTTGCCGGTACGGCCAACCTGGATATCGATCGCTTCAAGCGTGGTTTCGGCGCGTTCGGCGGGGAATTTATGCGCCATGCCCCAGCGCGGCGCTTTGGCGACAAAGCCCAGCCGCTCCTGCCAGTCGAGCCGGTCAACCTTATAGACCACGCCGTCGATGTCATAAGGCAGGTCCGCGCGGCCATGCTCAATGCTGCGGTAATGCTGCAGCATCTGCTCCAGCGTTGTGCAGCGGAGCAGCAGCGGCGAAACCGGCACGCCCCATGCGGCAATCCGCTGCATCATCGCAAACTGGCTCTGTTCCGGCACCCCGCTTGCTGCGCCCCACCCGTGCGCCAGAAAGCGCAAGGGCCGCGCGGCAGTGACGCTCGCATCCTTTTGCCGCAGCGATCCGGCTGCAGCATTGCGGGGGTTGGCGAACAGCTTGTCACCGCGTTGTTCTTGTGCAGCATTGAGTGCGGTAAAGTCCTGTTTGGACATGTAAACTTCACCGCGAATTTCGAACAGGTCGGGAGGCGTTGGAACGGCACCACCCCCAACCCCCTCCTCTGAAGAGGAGGGGGCTTTCAGGCCAAGCCCAAGCTGCCCCCCCTCCTCTTCAGAGGAGGGGGCCGGGGGGTGGTGGCCCCACAGCAATACCTGCGGGATGTCGGTGATGGTTGCGACGTTCGGCGTTACGTCCTCCCCCACCTGCCCGTCACCGCGCGTGGCGGCGCGGACCAGTCGTCCATGTTCATAGCGCAGCGAACACGACAGCCCGTCAATCTTGTCCTCCGCCGTCATCGCCACTTCGGCATCATCCGGCAGCGCCAGAAAGCGCCGCACCCGCGCGACGAAATCGGCCACGTCTTCATCGCTGAAGGCGTTGTCGAGGCTCATCATTCTGACTTCGTGCGCCACTTTGGACAGCGGCGAGGCGGCGACTTCGTGCCCGACCGTGCGGCTGGGGCTGTCAGCGCGGATCAGGTGCGGGAACGCCGCTTCCAGCGCGGCATTGCGCCGCACCAGCGCATCATATTCCGCATCCGAAATCTCGGGCGCGTCCTCCGCGTGGTACAGCCGGTTGTGATGCGCGATCTGCCTGGCCAGACGCATCAATTCATTGGCGGCTTCGGCTTCGCTAAGGTTGGCTGGATCTATCATGGCTCTCACTCCCCCTCCTCTTCAGAGGAGGGGGTCGGGGGGTGGTGTGCGCGGCGGTTCGGCCAGCGCTCGGGTTGCTGCTCAAGTGCCATTTTCAGGCTAAGCAGTACGCCGTCAAGGTTGGACATGACATCGTGATTGGAGAAACGGACCACGCGGAACCCGGATAACCGGAGAAGCGCAAGATCGCGGCGCGCATCCCGTTCTGGATCATGCGTATCGCCATCAATTTCGATGGCCAGCCCCCGCGCCGGACAGAAGAAATCGACGATGCGATTGCCGATCACATACTGTCGGCGAAACTTGAGTCCCATGAAGCGGCTGTCGCGCAGTTCCATCCACAGGCGGCGTTCGGGTTCCGGCAGATTGCGGCGCATGGCCGCTGCGCGTTTCAACATGACGTCGCGTGTGGGGCCACCACCCCCAACCCCCTCCTCTGAAGAGGAGGGGGCTTTCATTCTGGCTTCTCCAAAATCGTCGCCACCATCGTCCGGCGCGGGTTGAACCCGAGCGACTGGTAAAGCCCGATCGCCCGCGTGTTGCCTGCATAGGAGTGCAGGAAGGGCACTTCGCCGCGCGCGGTGATCCCGGCCATGACGCGGCGGATCAGGCGGGCAGCCAGCCTTCGTCCCTGAAATTCGGGCCAGGTGCAGACCCCCGACACCTCACACAGCCCTGCGCCGGGCAGCATCCGTTCCCCGGCCATCGCCATCAGCCGCCCGTCTGCATCGCGCAGGCCATAGAACGCGCCATAGCGCTGGGTCAGTTCGGCCCAGGGACCCGGTTCGGTGGCGAGCGCCAGCGCGGTCATCTCCGCCGCATCGCCGTCACCCAACAGCAGGGCAGTGTCATCCCCCGGCTGCATCAGCTGCGGATTGGGCGCGATCATCTGTAGCAGGGGCGCAGTGTGCAGCACGCGCATGTTTGGCGGGGCGGGCCATTCCTCAGCCTCGACCACCCAGACTTGCCCGCCCGGCCCGGCCAGCGCCGCCAGCGCCGCCTGCGCCTCGTCCCCGGCATCGCGCGCAGCCCCGAACGGGCCATACCGCGGATCGATCCGCAGCGCCGCGCCCTGCCCCTGGGCAAGGTGCTGCTGGCGGCCGGTCAGCATGTTCCAGACCGGGCGATCGAGCGCCTGCGCGGTCAATGCGTTCCCGCGACCGGGCGGATCTTGGCGCTGGTGCCGAACCCGGCGATCAGCGGCCGCCCCTTGGCAATCGCAGCCTTGACTGTGGGGAGCGAGAGGCTGGCCTGATGGCTGGCCTGATCTTTCCACATTTCGACAATCCAGATCGAATCCGGATCGTCGCGGTCCTCGTTGATCATATAGGCAAGGTTGCCGGGCATCTGGCCGGTCCCTTCCTTGAGAATCGCGATCAGATCAGCCCGTTTGCCCGGCTGCGCCTTCATCTGCCCGATCAGACCGAACAGATCATCAGGGTTTTCCAGTTCTTCCATATGTTTACCGCATCCTTGCAAGAGCAGCAGCGCCATCGCCCCGCCCAGAATTTCACGCCGTGCGAACATCACACCCCCTCCAGCAGCCGGTCAGCCTGCGCGCGGGCCTCGGCCGTGACTTCCGCGCCGGACAGCATCCGGGCGATTTCTTCCTGGCGCCCGGCGGCATCCAGCAGGTGGACCGAGGTGCGGGTGACCGTGCCCTCGCTGCTCTTGGCGATGACATAGTGCTGCTGCCCGCGCGCCGCGACTTGCGGGCTGTGGGTGACGGCAAGCAATTGCCCGCCCTCGGCCAGCCGGCTCAGCCGCTCACCAATCGCAGAGGCGACCGCCCCACCAACCCCGCGATCGATTTCGTCAAAGATCACCGTTGCCGCCCCGCCCTGTTCCGCCAAGGCAACCTTGAGCGCGAGAATGAAGCGCGACAGTTCCCCGCCCGATGCGATCTTGGCCAGCGGCGCGAACGGTGCGCCGGGGTTGGTGGAGATCAGGAATTCGACCGCGTCCATTCCCGCTGGCCCCCACCGATCATCGGGCAGGCGCGTAACCGAGGTGCGGAACTTCGCGGCATCGAGCTTGAGCGGAGCCAGTTCTCCCGCCACAGCCGCATCAAGCCGCACCGCCGCTTCGCTGCGCAAGGCAGACAGCGCCGCGGCCTTGGCGCGATAGCGTTCGCCCGCCGCCGCAGCGGCTGCTTCCAGTTCGGCCAGCCCGGCTTCTCCGCCTTCGATCAGGTCCAGCTCGGCCCGCATCTCACGCATCCGGCGCGGCAGGTCATCGACTTGGCACTGGTGCTTGCGGGCCATGGCGCGCAGTTCGAACAGGCGGGTTTCGATGCCATCGAGCGCGGCGGGATCGTGGCTGAGCGCTTCGCCCGCGCGCCCCAGCTTGTCCTCTGCCTCGCTCGCCTCAATCACCGCGCGGTCCAGCGCGGCCAGCGCATCGGCCAGCAGGGGGTGTTCGCCCGCAATCCGGTCCAGCCGCCGCGCTGCGCTGCGCAGGCCAGCCAGCGCCGAATCCGATCCGGTCCACAAATGCTGCAATTCGGCCAGATCGCCCGACAGCCGCTCACCCTTCTGCATCGTCGCGCGGGCCTCGGCCAATTGCTCTTCCTCGCCCTCGGCGGGTTCAAGCGCGGTCAGTTCGGCCAGATGCGCCAGCAGCAGATCGCGGTCCGCGCCCGCTTTGGTCACGGCAGCGCGGGCTTCATCCAGCGCGTCAGCCGCGCTGCGCCAGCCCTTCCACGCCGCTTCCAGCCCGGCAGCGTCGGCCCCGGCATAGCGATCAAGCAGCAAGCGATGCCCGCGCGGGTTGACCAGACCGCGATCGTCGTGCTGGCCGTGCAATTCCACCAGATGCCCGGCCAGTTCGCGCAGCAGGCCCGCGCTGACGGGTTGATCGTTGACGAACGCCTTGGACCCGCCATCGGCCTTGACCCGGCGTTTGACGATCAGCGGCTCGCCCGGTTCAACGTCCACTGCCGCTTCGCCCAGCACGGCCTGAATGCCCCCGGGCAGCCGCGCGAATTCAAAACTGGCGGTAACGCTGGCCTGATCTTCCCCGCTGCGCACCAGCCCGCTGTCAGCCCGGTTACCCAGCACCAACCCCAGCGCATCAAGCAGGATCGACTTGCCCGCCCCGGTCTCCCCCGTGAGCACGCCCAGCCCATGGCTGAAATCGAGGTCCAGCGCCTCGATCAGGACCACATTGCGGATGGAGAGTCGGGTCAGCATGTTCGCGTGGTGTTCTAACGAACAAGAAGACGCAAGTCACCAAGACTTGCACCTTGTTCTCCCCGACCGTTTACGGGAGGGGTTGCCGGCCAGCAGTTAGCCCGTGAGTTCAACCCCCGCGAACGGCGGTTCCAGCGTAATCTTGTCAGCCAGGCTGACCTTGTCGAGCATCGCTGCCATTTCATCGCGCAAGGTCAGCATCAGGCCGCGCAGGCGGCAATTGGCTTCGGGCAGGCAGTTCTGGCAGTGTTCGTGGGCGTTGCGGCTGGCGCAGGGGACCAGCGCCAGGCTGCCGCGGGTCAGCCGGATGATGTCGCCATAGCGGATATCGACCGGGGGCAGACCCAATTCATACCCGCCATCGCGGCCGCGCGTGGAAATCACCAGCCCTTCGCGGACCATTTCCGAAAGGATCACAGTCAGGAATTTGCGCGGAATGTTCTGCGCTTCGGCAATCGCGTCCAGCCGCACCGGCCCCTGCCGCCAGGTGTCGGCCAGGTGCTGCAGCGCGCGGATCGAATAGCGGGTTTTCTGCGAAAGCATGGCGCGGGCATTACAGCCCTGCCCTGAACGAAATGTCAACTTGGGGAGTAGAAATCGCTTTCCCGCCCCGGCCTGTGCCGGGCTGGATCAGCTGGCGCTGATGCCCGGCGCGTGCTTTTGCATCAGCTGATAGGCTTTGTCATACCATTCGCTACCGGGATAGTTCCGGCCCAGCACCGCCGCGGCCTTTTGCGCTTCTTCCGGAATTCCCAGCACCAGATTGGTTTCAACCATCCGGAACAGGGCCTCGGGGGCGTGGCTGGTGGTCTGGTAACGTTCGATCACGTTGCGGAACCGCAGCTGCGCGGCCAGCCATTTGCCTTGCCGTTCATAAGCGCGGCCGATGGTCATTTCCTTGCCCGCCAGGTGATCGGCGACCAGGTCCAGCTTGAGCCGGGCATCGGCGGCATAGCGGGTGTTGGGATAGCGCCGGGTCACTTCGGTCAGCGCGTCTTGCGCCAGCTTGGTGTTCTTCTGATCGCGGCTGACATCGCTGATCTGCTCATAATAATTGAGTCCGATCAGGTAATAGGCATAGGGCGCATCGCGGTTGCCGGGGTGGATTTCCAGAAAGCGCTGCGCGGCCTGCGTGCTCTTGGTATAATCCTTGGCGACGTAATAGCTGAACGCGCTCATCAACTGGGCGCGGCGGGCCCAGGGGGAATAGGGGTGCTGGCGCTCCACCTCGTCAAACAGGGCGGCGGCGACCTTTGTATCGCCATTATCCAGCTTGTCCTTGGCGGCGCGATACAGCGTATCAACGTCGCGCGCGACGAAGGCAGTATCCTTCACCTTGCCGCGTCCGCCGCAACCGGCAGTAAGCGAAATGGCCACGGTAGCAGTGGCGAGCAGGGCGAGCTTGATCGGCGAACGGGTCAGCATGGTGACACGCCTATAGCCAGCCCCAGCCTGAACGCCAAGTGAAGTTGGCAAGGCGGCGGTGGGCAAGCCCGGCAAGCGGCCCTTGCTTAACCAATATTTCAGCATGACTGGGTAGATTCCGCTAATGACCGGGCTTGGCCATGCCATTCGCACATTCTTTGTGCCGCACATCCCGGAAGCGATCCGGGATGAATTCACGGTGATGGCGGCCACACAGATGCAGCGCCATGCGCGGTTGCTGTTCCTGGCCTTGATGCTGACCACGCCGACGGCACTGCTCGCCATGGCCCCCAAAGCTGACTGGTGGGTTGCCCGCGCCACGCCGATTGCCATGGCGCTGTTCTGTCTGGCTGGCTTCCTCAATCTCAGTCGTGATCTGCGCCTTGCAACCAGCGTGCGGCGCGCCCGGCGATTCGTGCGCGAATCGACAATCGGTTCCTGCGCTATCGCGGTGATGTGCAGCGCCTGGTGCGTCTATTCATGGCTGGGAGCACCGCCGCACGAGCGGGTCTATTATCCGATCATTATCGCCCTGGGGGCCTTTTCAACCGCCTATTGCCTGTCCGCAGCCCGCGGCGCGGCAGTTGCCAATCTGGTGATCAATCTGGTGCCGATGCAGGTGCTGCTGTTTACATCGGGCAACCGGATGGATCTGGCCGTTGGTGTCAGCCTGGCGGTTGCGGCGCTGTTCCAGTTGCATATGATCGATACCTATCAGGCCCGCATTGTCGATCTGCTGAAAGTGCAGCGGCATTCACGGGAACTGGCGCTGACTGATCCTTTGACCGGACTGCTTAATCGCCGGGCGCTGCTGGATAATGCACTGGCGCTGGCGGATCAGGCTCCGCTGCGGCTGATGCTGCTCGACATCGATCATTTCAAGGCGATCAACGACAGCCATGGCCATGACATGGGTGATGCAGTGCTGATCCGCATCGCGGCACTTCTGGCCGAACGCGCCGAAATCCGTGCAAGCGTGGCCAGGATCGGCGGCGAGGAATTCGCCATCCTGGGCACGGCGGATGAACTGCCCGAAGCGCTGGCGCTGGCACTGCTTACCGACATCCGCACCGCCGTGATGCCGCACGGTGCGCAAGTGACCGTCAGCATCGGAGTTGCCGAAGCCCGGATCACCGATGAACCCGCATGGCGCGAGCTGTTCAACCGGGCTGACAGGGCGCTCTATTGCGCTAAGCAGTCTGGTCGCAACCAGTTCGCACTTGCCCGGCCCGCCATCGACTCAGAAGCCCGCGCTGCCGCGTAAAGCAGCGCTTGCGCGGGCCTGCGAACCGCCCCGGACAGGCCCGATCAGACTTGTTTAACCATCCCGCCTAAGCCGGGATTAGGGATATTCGGGCACAAGACTGCGATGATGTTCCGGGGGGCCAATCCTGCAACAGTGCTGCGGCGCGCCTTGCTGCGCGTGCTGGCGGTGTTGTGGTTGTGCGGACTGCCGGTTGCTGCACAGGCCGCTGCTTCGGCTCCGCCTGTCGCGGATCTGACGCCCTGCGTCACTCCGGTCAGGCCGGGAGACAATGCCGCCACGCTGTGGCGCGATGTGGCACGGTTCGATTGTACTACCCCGCAGTCCGCTTTTGGTCCGGGCGATTATTGGGTCCGCATCACTCTGCCCCCGGCGCAGTTACAGGCGCTCGATGGACCGCCACTGCTGACTTTCATGCCAGCCTGGCAACAGGATGCGCGGCTTTACCTGCATTACCGCGATGGCTCGATCAGCCAGCAAGCGCTCGACAACGTCAGCCTGTCCCGCTTTGGCCGGATCGGGGCGCATGTCGCGATCCCGCTCGACCGTATTGCCATGCCGCCTGATGGCGTGCTGCTGCGGATTGACGGAGCGATCAATGCCAGCGGCCTGCTGCAGGTGCCGCGCCTGCAAAGCGAGCGTCAGGCCGATCGTCAGCACCTGACCGAAGCCGTGATCTATGCCGCATTCGCCGGAGTGGCGATTGCGCTGCTCGCCTATAACCTGCTGATGTGGCTGGCTATGCGCGAACGGTTTCAGGTGTTCTATTGCCTGACCCTGGCGGCAATGCTGGCCTATGCCTTTTCGCACTCCGGCGCCCTGGACATGGCCTTTCCGCAACTGGGGGCTGAAACGCGGTTTCGTTTCTCCTATTTTGCACTCGCCGGGATTGCGGCAAGTGCGGTGGCGTTCCTGATCGATTGCATTGAACCGGGCATACTTTCGCGGCGATTGCGCCGGTTGGGCCACGCGGCCTGCTGGCTGGTGCTGGTGACCGGGCTGGCGGTAATGCTTGCGCCCGACAAATGGGCCCACACCATCGACCGGCTCTATGTCGCGTCATTCGTGCCGATCCCGGTTGTCGCTGTTCTGTTGGCCGCGCAGGCCTGGCGGCGGGGCAGCCGGATCGTTCGTCTGCTGGTGCTGGCCTGGAGCTTTCCCACCGTCATGGCCCTGACCCGGATCGCCCACGCCGGAAATCTGATCGGTTACAGCCTGTGGGTGGAACATTCCGCGATCGTGGCGCTGGGGGTAGAAGCCCTGCTTTCGGCGCTGGCCATGTCGTTCCGGATCAAGCGCATCGCGCGTGAGCGGGACGAGGCCCGTGCGGAAGAACGGGTTGCCCGGCGGCTCGCCGAAATTGACCCGCTGACCGGGCTCTACAACCGCCGTGCGCTGCTGGCAGGGGTGCTCGGTTGGGGTTCGGACGAGGACTTGCGGCTAGTGCTGATTGACATCGATCATTTCAAGGCGATCAACGATCACAGCGGTCATGACACCGGCGATGACGTGCTGCGTGAAGTGGCTGCTGTACTTGCCGCCACGGCAGAAATCCGCGCCACAGTCGCCCGGCTAGGTGGCGAGGAGTTCGCCCTGTTTGGCCCGGCGGACGAGATCGACGATGCGCTGGCTCAGTCCCTGCTGGATGCGGTGCGCAGCCATCCCATGCCCCATGGCTTGCGCGTCACCGTCAGCGCAGGAAGCGCCTGTGGGCGGATCGGCTGCGAGGCGGATTGGCGGGCGCTTTACCGCCGCGCCGACCAGGCCCTTTACCAGGCCAAGGAAAGCGGCCGCGACCGGCTTGTGCTCGCCGCCCCTGCCCTGGCCCGCGCTGCAGCCTAAGCGCTACTCCCAGAACGCCACGCAGCGCACTTCGATCGATTCGCGCACTTGTGTGCCGGGCAGACTGGTGTCGTGAAACGCGGTGTGCGGGCAGCGCCAGGTGACGGAGTGGTCGCTGTCATAGAATTTGAACAGCAGCACATCGTCACGGGTCATGTTGGAGAAATACCACCAGCGGTGTTCGTCGCGCTGGCGCAGGATCGTTGCGGCGATCATCTGGTCCTCACCCGCGACCGGGGCGGTCAAGGCATCGCCGGTCGGGAATTCGTCAACCACGAACAGCGTGTTGCTGGCCAGTTCATTCCCCTGAATTGAGCGTCCGTCCATCAAGGCCAGCGGCCAGTCCTGCGGCCCCGGACTGAAGGTGCGCCAAAAGCTGAAGCAGCAATGCCGCTTGAATCCCGGACCCTCCGGCCGCTGCGCCGCATAGATCCGCGCGCCCGCCGCCTCACCGGTGCGGGGATTATAGTCGATATGCGCTTCCCCCGCCTGCGGTTGCAGCCCGCCGGAATGCTGATAACCCGCTACTTTCTGCTGCGCCCGTTCGGTCAGATCGGCAGTGGTGCGCCGCATCCAGCCCTGCACCGCAACAAAGCTTGCACCCGAAAGCGCACAGACCGCCGCGGCGACTTCGGCATTGTACTTGGCGTCAACTTCGTCCCGGTCGGTAAAATCCGTCACGCCGGACGCGTGCTTTCCCAGCACAAAGCCGTGGGTATCGAGCGTAAAGTGATCGCGCAGCGGCATCCCATCGCGCATCGGCATCACGTGGTCGGTATAGACCCCCGTATTGATCTCTGCCCCCTGGCTGACATAGCGCCGGGTGACATAATCCCCTTCCCCCAGATAGCGAATCAACGCCTCAGACCGACGCGCGCGTTCTTCTATTCCATCGTCAGCCATGGTTGCCATCGGCCCTCTCCTTTGGTCCGGATGGTAACGATCGTTAGAATTGAGGCAAGGGTCTATTCCCCTTACTTCTTCCGCATTTTCCGCGCCGCATAACGTTCATCGCGCGCGGCCTTGCGTTCAGCCTCGGTGAGGACCGGGGTCGTAGCCGCTTCGGCGGCGGCCTGAGCCTTGGCTTGCTTCTCGGCCTTGGCAGCCGCAAGCTCAGCCTTGCGGGCGGCGCTCTTTTCGGCCTGGGCCTGTTCGCGGGCGAGGCGGGCGGCGGCGAGCTTGGCCAGTTCGGCCGGATCGGGGGCGGGTTTGGCGGCAAGCTTCTTGAGGGCGCGCTCACGGGCCTGCTGAGCCAGAGCAGCGCGCTCTTGAAAGCTCGGTTCCTTGTATGATGCCATGGTTGGGATGTTCTCTTTTCGCTGGGTAAAGAAGGGTTGCGAGAGGCCGTAGCACTCCTGCTGCTGTTCGTCGCCCCGGACTTGATGCGGGGTCAGGCCTGGTTTGAACGCCGGGCTGGAAGAGGTTGATAGCGCGGCGAAACCACTCAGCCACACTGCGCGCGGTCCCCCTCCCCCGGTCTGCTTCGAAAAAGAACGGGAGAATCGTGCGGAGTTATTCCTCACCCATCCGCAATGCTGCGATAAATGCTTCCTGCGGGATGCTGACGTTGCCGTACTCGCGCATCTTGGCTTTGCCCTTCTTCTGCTTTTCCAGCAGCTTCTTCTTGCGGGTGATATCGCCGCCATAGCATTTGGCGGTAACGTCCTTGCGCATGGCACTGATGGTTTCTCGCGCTACTACCTTACCGCCAATGGCGGCCTGGATCGGGATCTTGAACAAGTGGCGCGGGATCAGGTCTTTCAGGCGTTCGCACATGTGGCGGCCGCGGGCTTCGGCGGCGTTGCGGTGCACAATCATCGAAAGTGCATCAACCGGCTCGTTATTGACGAGGATGGCCATTTTGACGAGGTCGCCCTCGCGCAGACCGATCTGCTCGTAATCGAAGCTGGCATAGCCGCGGCTGATGCTTTTCAGGCGGTCATAGAAATCGAACACCACTTCGTTGAGCGGCAATTCGTATTGCACCTGCGCGCGGCCGCCAACGTAGGTCAGCCCGGTCTGGATCCCGCGGCGGTCCTGGCAGAGTTTGAGGATCGAGCCGAGGTATTCATCGGGCGTGTAGATCGTGGCTTTGATCCACGGTTCGTCGATTTGTTCGATCCGGCTGGGATCGGGGTAATCGGCCGGATTGTGGAGCAGAATCTCGCGCGCATCATCCGTGCGGCTGGCGCGCAACTGGATGCGGTAAACCACTGATGGCGCGGTGGTGATCAGGTCCAGATCATATTCGCGGGTCAGGCGTTCCTGGATGATTTCGAGGTGCAGCAGGCCGAGGAAACCCGCGCGGAAACCAAAGCCGAGCGCGGCGCTGCTTTCCATTTCGAAGCTGAAGCTGGCATCGTTGAGCCGCAGCTTGGCGATGCTTTCGCGCAATTTCTCAAAGTCCGCCGCGTCAACCGGGAACAGGCCGCAGAACACCACCGGCTGGACTTCCTTGAAGCCGGGCAGCGGCTCAAGCGCGCCCTGCTTGGTGGTGGTGATGGTATCGCCGACGCGGGCCTGGGCAACTTCCTTGATCTGGGCGGTGATGAAGCCGATTTCGCCGGGGCCCAATTCATCCAGTTGCTCGATCTTGGGGGTGAAGCAGCCGACGCGGTCAATCAGGTGTTCGGTGCCGCCGGCCATGAATTTGACCGAGAGGCCCTTTTTGATCACCCCGTCGATGATCCGCACGAGGATCACCACGCCAAGGTAGGGATCGTACCAGGAATCGACCAGCATGGCCTTCAAGGGCGCGGTGCGGTCGCCCTTGGGCGGGGGAATCTTGGTGACGATCGCTTCAAGCACTTCGGCAATGCCGATCCCCGATTTGGCGCTGGCGAGCACGGCTTCGCTGGCATCGAGGCCGATCACTTCCTCAATTTCGGCGCGGACCTTTTCGGGTTCAGCGGCGGGAAGATCGATCTTGTTGATGACGGGCACGATTTCGTGGTCGTGCTCGATCGATTGGTAAACGTTGGCAAGCGTCTGCGCCTCAACCCCTTGTGCCGCGTCGACCACCAGCAGCGCGCCTTCGCAGGCGGCGAGGCTGCGGCTGACTTCATAGGCGAAATCGACGTGGCCGGGGGTATCCATGAGGTTCAGCTCATAGTCCTTGCCATCCTTGGCGCGGTATTTGAGCCGGACCGTCTGGGCCTTGATCGTGATCCCGCGCTCTTTCTCAATGTCCATATTGTCAAGGACTTGTGCGCTCATCTCGCGCTCAGAAAGGCCGCCGGTGAACTGGATCAGCCGGTCGGCAAGCGTGCTCTTGCCGTGGTCGATGTGGGCAATAATCGAAAAATTGCGGATAGAAGCCAATTCAGTCATCGCGCGCCGTTAGCAGCGCAGCGCCATGCTGTCACCGCAGAACGTAGTCTTGGCGCGACGGGCTCAGGCCACCTTGTTCTTTGGCTTCATGTCGGCAGTAGAACCGAATTTGGGCAAGCTCATCGGGGCCCCGGCCTGCTGCATCAACTGCATCGGATACTGTCCCGGCGGCAACGCCTGCAACGGCATGCCGGCCTGGGCCATGATATAGGGTGAAATGCGGTGGCGGGTGCACAGCCCGCCTGCGCCGTCATCCACCAGATGCTGTTCGAATTCGAGCCCCTGCATCGCTCCGGCCGAGCGGCGGACCATCGCGACAGCCAGCTGCCCTTCCCCGAAATCAACCACAAACGGAGTGCCGATCGGCACATCGAGCAGCCCTTCGACCATGCAGCCAGTGCGCGACAGGTTGCGCATGGTGGCCTCATAGCGGTGATCCTCATGGATCAGGCCAACCTTGCGCAGCACGGTGCGGCGTTCCTGGCGGTATTTGCTGGGGCCGCTGGGTTCAATCACCCAGGTGCCGCTCAGCATGGCTTCGGTCACATCTTCGCAGCTGATCGCCGGGGCATAGATGTAGCCCTGAATCTGGCTCACACCCAGCTTCTGCATCGCCTGCAGTTCATCCAGGGCTTCGATCCCCTCGGCCGTGGTCTCCATGCCAAGGGCAATGGCCAGGCTGACGATCGCGGCGATGATCGCGTTGTTGCGATTGCCCGGCTGGGTCACGCCGGCAATAAAGCCCTTGTCGATCTTGATCTTGTCAAACGGGGCGTGCTGCAGATAGCCGAGTGAGGAATAGCCGGTGCCGAAATCGTCCAGCGCCAGCCGCACACCCAGCAATTTCAGCGAATTGAACATATCCGCCGTGCTCGATTCATCCCCCAGGAAGATCGATTCCGTCAGTTCAAGCTCAAGCCGTTCAGGCGCAAGTTCGGCATGGGCCAGCGCTTGGGCCACCACGGAAGTGAAGCCGGGGTTGGCAAATTGCGATGCCGATACGTTAACCGCCACCCGCACTTCGCCGGGCCAGGTTGCCGCATCCATGCAGGCCTGCTTCATCACCCAATCGCCCAGCGCGCCGATCAGGTTCGCTTCTTCGGCTACGGGGATAAACACGCTGGGCGGGATCGGGCCCATTTCCGGGTGGTCCCAGCGGCTGAAGGCCTCAAGCGTGACGACCTTGTTGGTCTTGGTATCGACAATCGGTTGATAGGCGACGCGCAGTTCACCGTTGCTAAGAGCATCGCGCAGATCGTCCTCGATCCGCTTGCGCCGCTCTGCCTCGCTGTGGAGATCACTGGAATAGAACCGGAACTGGCCGCGCCCGCCGCCTTTCGAAGCATAGAGCGCAAGGTCCGCGCTGCGAATCAGTTCTTCGCTGTCGAGCCCGTCATAAGGCGCAATCGCGATCCCGATCGAAGCACCGATGACACAACGGCTGCCTTCGATCTGATAGGGCTGCGATACCATGGTGATGATGGTCTTGGCGATTTCGCCCAGCCGCCCGCGATCATCAACATCGGGCAGCATGATCTGGAATTCGTCCCCGCCCAGGCGGCCGATCTCGCAGCCCTTTTCAGTGACCACGCGCTGCAGGCGCTGCGCCACCTGCTTGAGCAATTCATCGCCTGCCGGATGGCCCAGCGTATCGTTGACCTGTTTGAACCGGTCCAGATCGATCATCATCACCGCACAGGCGCGCTTGGCGGCCTTGTAGGCGGTCAGCGTCGCCGTGAGCCGCTTGCCCATGCGGTGGCGGTTGGCAAGGCCAGTCAGCGAATCGTACTGGGCGAGGCGCGATGCGTCTTTCTGACTCTGGCGGGTTGCGGTGACATCGGTTCCGTTGCCGTTATAGCCGCAGAAGTCGCCCTGGGCATTGAACTGTGGGCGCCCGGAAATTGACCACCAGACCTCGGTTCCTTCCAGCGCGGCGCGCACGGCCAGTTCAACAAAGGTCTTGCGGGCTGACAGCATCAGCGGAAGCGTGCGTTCAACCGTATCGTCTTCATCCCGGTCCAGGATGAACAGCGACTGGATCGGCTGCCCAACCAGTTCGCCACGCTCGCGGCCCAGGCTTTTGGCAACGCAATCCGAAATGTAGGTCAGATGGCCTTCGCTATTGCTGGCCCAGAACCAACCGATGCCGCTCTGTTCATAATCGCGCAGCAGCGAAATCGCGCGGTTGAGCTCTTCACCCTTGGGCATTGGGCCAGTTTCAGGCACACGCGGGCCTGCGTCACCCTTGCCGTTACCCAGCAGGTTGCGCAGCATTCCCAAACCTGAACCTTTTGCTTCAGCCATGCCGGTGGTTCCGTGGTGCTCCGTAAAGTTGCCGATCAAGCAGCAGGCTATAACTAAACGTAGTTGCCAAACCGCTAAGATTACCGCGGACGCAACTATCTGAACTTGCGGGAAATGCACTTATCAAGCGGCTTCTCCCGTCTGGCGCAGCAGGCCGCTTCGCGGCTTTGCGGCACCCGTGCCGAGCACTGCGATCCGGCCCGATTCGTCAAGCAGCAGCGGCGCGGCGAATTCAACGCCCATCCGGTCTTCCTGGCACCAGCGCGCGGTGGCCGTAACCACTCCGCCTTCGGCCAGCATGATCCGGAAGATCGTCCCCGGCGGGACATTCCACAGCCCTTCGACCATGGCCCCGGTGGTAGAGATATTGCGGATCGTGCCCTGATATTGCTGCGCGCCATGCTCCAGCGTGATCTTGCGTAGCATGGTCTGGCGCACGGCGCGGGCCGCGCGCGGCCCTTTGGCAATCGCGGTCAGCCCGGTCAGCAGGCGCTGGGTAGCCGCGGCGACGGTCAGCGGCTTCTCATAGATATAGCCCTGCACGTGGCTGCAGCCCAGCATGCGCACCAGATCCAGTTCGTCCAGCGTTTCCACGCCTTCAGCGGTGGTTTCCATGCCCAAGGCCTCGGCCAGGCTGACGATCGAGGAGATAATCGCGCCGTTGCGGCTGCCGACAATGGTGGCACCGCGCACGAACGACTGGTCGATCTTGATCTTGTCGAACGGCGCCTTCTTGAGATAGCCGAGCGAGGAATAGCCGGTCCCGAAATCGTCCAGCGAAAGGCGCACGCCCACCCGCTTGAGCGCGGCAAACATGGCGTCAGTGCCAGCATCGTCGTTCAGGAACACGCTCTCGGTGATTTCCAGTTCCAGCCGTTGCGGGCTGATCTGGGCACTGGCCAGCGCATTGGTGATGATCGCGGGCAAAGCCGGATTGGAGAACTGCAGCGGCGAAACGTTCACCGCCACGCGCACGCTTTCCGGCCACTGGCTCAGGTCGCGGCAGGCGGTGCGTAGCGCCCATTCACCGATCGGCGCAATCAGGCCAGTGTCTTCGGCAATCGGAATGAATTTGGCCGGCGACATCATCCCCCGGGTCGGATGGTTCCAGCGCAGCAGCGCCTCGAACCCGGTGATCCGCTCGGTCGAGGTATGAACCACCGGCTGGTAATAGAGCTCAAGCCCATCATGGGCGAGCGCATCGCGCAGATCCTGTTCCAGCTGCCGGCGTTCCTCGGCATCGCTGTGCAGGTCTGCGGCATAGAAGTGGTGCCGACCGCGCCCGCCATCCTTGGCGGCATAAAGCGCCAGGTCCGCGTTGCGGATGATGGCTTCGGCTGTCACGCCGTCAGCCGGAGACAGCGCGATCCCCACCGAAGCGCCGATCACGACCCGGTGGCCTTCGATCGTATAGGGTTCCGACAGGTCATGGATGACCCGTCGCGCCAGTTCGGCCAGATCCTCGCGGCGGTGATGTCCGGCCAGCACGACCTGGAATTCATCCCCGCCCAAGCGCCCCACCCGGCCTGCTTCGCCTACGGTGCGCTCCAGCCGGCTCGAAACCATCTTGAGCAGGGCATCCCCGGCGGGGTGGCCCATGGTATCGTTGACCTGTTTGAACCGGTCGAGATCGAGCAAGAACACCGAGCAGGCCCGGTGTTCGATGTGCGGCGCGGCCAGGATCTTCTCGAGCGTCTGCGCCATCTGCAACCGGTTGGCGAGGCCGGTGAGTGAATCGTAATGCGCCAGGCGGGTCGCGTTCTCTTCGGACCGGCGCTTTTCAGTCAGGTCATGGCCCGAGCCGCGAAAGCCCAGGAAGTTGCCGAAACTGTCATAGATCGGTCGTCCACTGATCGACCACCAGCGTTCCTCGTGCCCGATGGCGGCCCGGATCCCCAGTTCGCTGAACGCTGATCGCGCATTGAGGTGGAAGGCCAGGGTCCGCTCGCTGTCCTGCCCGGCTGGGTCGTTGACAAACAATTCGGTAAAGGGCCGCCCGGTCAGTGATTTGCTCCCCAGCAACTGCGCAACCGTGGGCGATACGTAAACGATCACCCCGCGGCGGTCGCTTTCCCAGAACCAGCCCTGGCCGGTCTGTTCGAAATCGTTGAGGATTTCCTCGGCGCGCAGTTGGGCGCGTTCCCGGTCAATCTGGGCGCGGATCGCGGCGGCGTTTGCCTTGGATTCGCGCTGACCGACGAAGATCCCGACCGCGACACCCAGGGCAAGCCCTGCCCAGGTCTCGATAGTCCCGGCCATCACGGTGACCCCGATCCACAGCCCGATCTGGCTGACGATCAGCGCGATCACCCGGCGATTGAGGATCACCGCAGCCAGAGCCGCGCAAATGATCAGCAGGCCCAGCGAATCGCTCCAGTCGACATCGCTGCCGACCTTCCACCGGGCGATGGCCAGGCCGAACAACAGCATCGGCAGGCCGACAACGGCCAGCAGCATGCCAAAATGCTTGGTCCCGGTATCGCAATGGTCACGTTCAATCCGCACCGCAATCGGGGTGAACGCGGCGACGGCAACAGCCATGATCCCGAGCAAGGCCGTGCCCAGTGGCGGCGTGGACCACGAAGCGACACCGTTGAGCAGCAGCGCGATCCCCAGGACCGGCGCCATCACCGTCCAATTGCGATCGAGCATATGGACGAGAGTGGCGTGATCCTTGGTCTGACGATGGCGCGCGGCACGGTCGGTGCGGGCGGCCTGTTGGCGCAACTGGCCAGGCGAACCGGTGGTGCTGACAGCAGTCCGGGGCGCTCCGCGCGGGGCAGCTTCCGCAGCCGCGCTGGTGGGCGCGGTCGGTCGGGGCGCGGGCTGCGCCTCGGGTAGCTGCCTGGCAGGCTGGGCCGTCATGGTGCTGCAAATGCCTGAAAACCGTTTGAGAAATGGTTAAATTTACCATTATGACTGGCAGAAATTCGCGCTCGGTAAGTCCACGGGGTCTGTGCTTGAATTGCCTCGCCGGGCAGTGCATGTTTCACCGCAATGACAGACCCAGGCGGGTTCGCACCACGCCTGCGGCACAACGATTGGGGATCCGGGATGGCCAAAGGCAACACCACGCTGGAAAACGAAGCTGCGCAATCGACCACTGCATTGGGCCCGCTGGTGGGTTTGGCGCGGGAAGACTTTGTCGGCGCCGTTGCGCTGCTGCTGCGTGAAACCGCCAGCGATCCGCAGCGATCGATGCGCCACATGCAAAGCTTTGGCGAAGACGTGGTCAAAATCCTGTCCGGCAAAAGCGATCTGGCGCCCGAGCCAAAAGACAAGCGCTTCATGGACCCGGCCTGGCGCTATAACCCGTTCTTCCGCGCCGGTGCGCAGTATTACCTGGCGATTCAGAAGGGGATGAAAAACTGGGTTGAAGAGCTTGAGCTGGACGAACTGGAACGGGACCGCGCCAATTTCATCTCGCAGATCATCATCGATGGCCTGGCCCCTACCAACACCCTGATCGGCAATCCCACCGCGCAAAAACGCCTGATCGACAGCGGCGGGCTTTCGCTGATCAAGGGCCTCAAGAACGCCTATAACGACATTGTCCATAACAAGGGCATGGTCAGCCAGGTCGATACCAAACCGTTCAAGCTGGGGGAGAATGTCGCCACGGCAAAAGGCAGCGTGGTCTACCGCGATGCGATGTTCGAGCTGATCCATTATGCCCCGACCACGGACACGGTTTACGAAATCCCGCAGCTGACAATTCCGCCGCAAATCAACAAGATGTACATCAACGATCTGTCCCCGGAAAAGTCGGTGGTCAAATGGCAGACTGATAACGGCATCCAGTGCTTCGTGATTTCGTGGAAGAACCCCACGAAGGAAGAAGGCGTCTGGGGGATGGACGATTACATCGCCAGCTGCATGAAGGCGGTGGACGTGGTCTGCGAGATTACTGGCGCGCCGCGCGTCAATATCTCAAGCGCCTGTTCGGGCGGCCAGACCGGCGCGATCCTGGCCAGCAAGATGTCTGCGGCCGGCGACAAGCGGCTGGGTGCCCTGACTTATATGGTCACCGTGCTGCACCCCAAGCAGAATGATATCGAGGCCGGTTCCTTGATGACCGCCAACGGACTGGAACTGGCCAAGAAGCGCGCCGCCAAGGCCGGGGTGATCGAAGGACACTCGCTGGCTCGCGGCTTTGCCTGGCTGCGGCCGAACGACCTGATCTGGAACTATGTGATCAACAATTACCTGATGGGCGATGATCCTCCGGCGTTTGACGTGCTGTTCTGGAATGCCGACGCCACCAACTTGTCGGCCACTTTGATGGGTGATTTCCTGCACTTGTTTGAAACCCTGGCCTTCACCAAGCAAGGTGAGGTCGAAATGGCCGGCCACGGGATCGACCTGAGCAAGGTCAAGAGTGACCTGTTCATTCTGGGCGGGACCACCGATCACATCACTCCGTGGCGTGCCTGTTATCGGTCCACCCAGCTGTTCGGATCGAAGGACGTGACCTTCGTGCTCAGCCAGGCCGGGCACATGCAGGCGATCCTCAACCCGCCGGGCAACCCCAAGGCCAAGTATTATGTGTCGAAAAAGGCGGGCCATCCCCCGGCTGACGTTGACGAATGGCTCAAGGGGACCGAGGAACAGGCGGGAAGCTGGTGGCCTTACTGGATGCAATGGCTGCAACAGCGCGCGGGGAAGCAGGTTCCGGCCCCTAAAGCGCTGGGCAGCAAGAAGCATCCGCCGATGGAAAATGCCCCCGGCTTGTATGTATTGACCTGAGCCGAAAGGGCGCGCGTGCAAGAACTGACCTGTGAATTTTCGATGGAAGTGGTCGGCGGCCGCACCCTGCGTGTCGCGCGCTGGCGTTGGGACATGGCCAGCGAGCATCTGCCGATCCTGTTCTTCAACGGCATCGGCGCCAACATCGAAGCAGTCGCCCCGCTGGCCGAAGCACTGACCGAGCGGCCGTTCATCATGTTCGACATGCCTGGCGTGGGCGGCAGCCCCGATCCGCTGGTGCCCTACAACACCTTCACCATGAGCTGGACCGCCAAGGAACTGCTCCGCCGCTTCAACTGCGATCAGGTGGACGTGATGGGCATTTCGTGGGGCGGCGGGATGGCACAGCACTTCACGCTGCAACACCCCGATTACGTCCGCCGCCTGATCCTGTGTGCCACCAGCGCAGGCATGTTCATGGTCCCCGGCAATCCCGGCGCGTTGACGAAGATGGTCAACCCGCGCCGCTATGTCGACGCGGCCTTCATGGAAGAGCATTTCCGCACGCTCTATGGCGGGCTGACCGGCGGCAAAGCAGAACATATCAGCCGCCTGACCCCGCCCAGCCCGCGCGGCTATGTCTATCAGCTGCTCGCCATGCTTGGCTGGACCAGTGCCCCTGCCCTGCCCTTCCTCAAGAAGGACACGCTGATCATGATGGGGGATGAGGACCAGATCGTCCCGCTCGCCAACGGCAAGATCCTGGAGACGCTGATCCCCAACAGCCGGCTCGAGATATTCGAGCAGGGAGGGCACTTGTTCATGCTGACCCACCGTGAACAGACCATCTCCTGTATCCGGGGCTTTCTGGACGGGCCGGAGCGTACGGACACGAAACGAAAGGCTGCCTAGAAACTATGCGCCACATTGCGATCATCGGCTCGGGACCAGCAGGGTATTACACGGCCGAGGCCGCGCAAAAGCAATTTGGCGAGGATGTGCGGGTCGACATATTCGACATGTTGCCCGTCCCCTATGGCCTGATCCGCACCGGGGTGGCGCCCGATCACCAGTCGATCAAGGGTGTGTCGCGGCGTTATGAAAGCACCGCCTTGTCCGAAAACGTCCGCTTTGTGGGCAACGTCATGGTCGGCAAGGACGTGACGGTAGAGGAATTGCAAGGCCTCTATGACGCAGTAGTACTCGCCACGGGTGCGCCACACGACCGCAAGATGGACCTGCCGGGAGAGGAACTGCCCGGCGTCTATGGCAGCGCCGCCTTTGTTGGCTGGTACAATGGCCACCCGATGTTCGCCAACCTCGATCCCGATCTGACCGGCGATACAGCCGTGGTGATTGGCATGGGCAACGTCGCGCTCGACGTCGCCCGGATCCTGTCCAAGACGCGCGAGGAATTCGCCGGGAGCGATATTGTCGCCCACGCGCTCGACGTGCTGCAGACCTCACGGCTCAGGCGGATCGTGGTGCTGGGGCGGCGCGGGCCGCACCAGATCATGATGACGCCCAAGGAACTGGGCGAACTGTCCCACCTGACCCGTGCCGCACCGCGCGTCGATCCGCAGGACCTGCCGGACGAAGGCGACGACGCCCTGCTGGAACCCGGCCTGCGCAAATCGGTCACCCACCTGCGCAGCTTCGCCGCGATCCCCGCCAGCCACTATGCCGACATGGGCATCGAGGTGGAGTTCGATTTCTTTGCCAGCCCCAAGGCGATCCTGGGCACCGACAAGGTCACCGGGATCGAGGTTGAACGCACCGTCGTCGAAGCCGGCCGCGCGGTTGGTACGGGTGAGGTTTACACCATTCCCGCCAGCCTGGTGGTGTGCTGCATCGGCTATCAGACCAGCCGCATCCCCGGTGTGCCGTTCGATGAGCGTGCCGGGCGCTTCCCCAACGATGAAGGCCGCATCTTGCCAGGCCTGTACTGCGTCGGCTGGGCCCGGCGAGGCCCGTCGGGCACGATTGGCACCAACCGTCCGGACGGCTTCAGCGTGGTTGAAAAGATCGCTGAAGATATTGGCCTTGGCAGTGGCAAGCGCGGCCGCGCCGGGTTTGACGAACTGGCAGCGGCACGCAGTCTGGATGTGGTAACCTTCCGCGACTGGCAGAAGATCGACGAACAGGAAGTTGCCCGCGCCCGTGACGGCGCCCCGCGGGAAAAGTTTGTCCATGTGGGGGATATGATCGCGGCGCGGGGGAATTCATAGGCAGAGGCCGCGCAAGGGGCTTCGGCAAGCTCAGCCTGGTCGGCGCTTGGCTCAGACCTGGTTCCGTTCGGGCTGAGCTTGCCGAAGCCCGCCCGCTACCCCGGCACCTAAACGCAACCCGCTTGCCCCTCCCCCTAATCCATGGCTTAATCGCCCGGTTAAGGCGCCGCGTGAGTCGGCTGCTGCGGGAGAGAAACCATGCCCACCTATGACCTGATCATTCGCAACGGTACGATTGTCGATGGTACCGGCGCACCGCGCTTTGCCGGCGATGTTGCCGTAAAGGACGGGCTGATAGCCGCCGTCGGAACCGTTCACGGCGATGCCGCGCGGGAAATCGATGCGGGCGGCAAAGTGGTCGCGCCCGGCTGGGTCGATATTCACACCCATTACGATGGCCAGGCCACCTGGGACGCGGAAATGGCACCGTCGAGCTGGCACGGGGTCACCACTGTGGTGATGGGGAACTGCGGCGTCGGCTTTGCCCCCGCCGCGCCGAACCGGCATGACTGGCTGATCGGGCTGATGGAAGGGGTAGAGGATATTCCCGGCACTGCCCTGGCCGAAGGGATGAAGTGGGATTGGGAAACCTTCCCTGAATACCTCGACGCGCTTGAGCGTATGCCGCGCGCAATCGATGTCGGCACTCATGTGCCGCACGGTGCGGTTCGGGCCTATGTACTGGGTGACCGTGAAATGCCCGGCGCGGTGCCTACCGCCGAAGATATCCAGCAGATGTCGACCATCGTGGAAGAAGGCGTGCGCGCCGGGGCGCTTGGCTTTTCCACCAGCCGCACCATCCTGCACCGCTCGATCGATGGCGAACTGGTGCCCGGAACCACTGCCACTGCCGAAGAGCTGGTTGAAATCGGCAAGGCGATGGGCCGGGTTGGCCACGGCGTGTTCGAAATGGCGAGCGACCTGCGCCGCGAATGGAATGAGTTTGAATGGATGGGCAAGCTCAGCCGCGAAACCGGCCTGCCAGTGACTTTTGCCGCGCTGCAGTCCATCGCCAAGGAGCTGCCACTGGATGAGCAGATCGCGACGATGCGCGCGGAGAACGACAACGGTGCCAATATCGTCGCCCAGATCGCGCTGCGCGGTAACGGCATCGTGATGGCCTGGCAGGGCACAATCCATCCGTTCCGTCTGCGCCCCAGCTACATGGCCATCGCCGAGCTGCCTTGGGCAGAGCAGCAGGCCAAGCTGCTTGATCCCGCTTTCAAGGCTCAGCTTCTGTCCGAACCCAGCGACTTTTCCGAGGTCAACAAGGACATTCTCCCGCTGATCATGGCAGTCTGCGGCGGTTGGATGTTGCAGTTCGAAATGGGGCCGGACTTCAATTATGAGCCTCAGGCTGATGAAAGCATCGCCGCACGCGCTGCGGCGGCGGGCAAATCGGGCGATGAATATGCTTATGATCTGCTTTGTCAGAACGAAGGCAAGGGCTTCATCTATTACCCGATCCTCAACTATGCCGATGGCAACCTTGACTTCCTTGAAGCGCTGCAGAACAGCGACGACTGCGTCAACTCGCTGAGCGACGGCGGGGCACACTGCGGCACGATCTGTGATGCCGCCAGCCCGACTTTCATGTTGCAGCACTGGGTCCGTGATCGCCAGCGCGGCGGCAAGATCAGCCTGGAAAATGCCGTCAAGCGCCAGTGCCACGATACCGCGCGACTCTATGGCCTCGATGATCGCGGTATTCTCGCGCCGGGATACCTGGCTGATATCAATGTGATTGATATGGACGCGGTCAAGCTTGGCAAGCCCTGGTTGGCGTTTGACCTTCCCGCTGGCGGTAAGCGCCTGCTGCAAAAGGCCGATGGATACATCGCCACGATCAAGGGCGGTACAGTGACGTTTGAAAACGGCACCTGGACCGGGGCCACCCCCGGCGGCCTGATCCGCGGGCCGCAGCGCGCGGCCATGCTGGAAGCTGCTGAATGAGCATCGCGCTGGTCCGCTGCGGATCACCTGCCAGTCTGGACAGCCTGACCCCCGGCACCGGAGACGATCCCGGCCAGCCGGGGCCGGGCCAGATCAGAGTGCGGCTGCAGGCCAGCTCGCTCAATTTCCACGACTATGCCGTGGTCGCCGGGATGATCCCGACCGCCGCCGGCCGCATCCCGATGTCCGATGGGGCGGGTGTGGTCGAGGCGGTGGGTGATGGGGTCAGCGAGTTCAAGCCAGGCGATCTGGTCATGTCGACCTTCTTCACCGACTGGCTTGATGGCCACACACCCGGCACCGGCTTTGCCAGCACGCCGGGTGACGGGATCGATGGTTATGCCCGCGAAGCAGTGGTGACACCGCAAGACTGGTTTACCCACGCCCCTGCTGGCTATTCGGCCGCAGAAGCGGCCACATTGACTTGCGCCGGGCTGACCGCCTGGCGTGCGCTGTTCGTTGATAATGCGATCCGGCCGGGATCGACCGTACTGGTTCAGGGCAGCGGCGGAGTTTCGGTTTTTGCGCTGCAATTCGCCAAGGCGGCAGGCGCGCGGGTAGTGGCCACTTCATCTTCTGACGAAAAACTTGAACGGCTTAAGGCGCTGGGGGCAGATCATCTGATCAACTACAAGGCCGTGCCGGAATGGGGCAAGCAGGCGCTGGAACTGACCGACGGCAAAGGGGTGGATTGCGTTGTCGAAATCGGCGGTGCGGGCACACTTGACCAGTCGATGCTGGCCACTCGGGTTGGCGGGCACGTCGCGCTGATCGGGGTGCTGACGGGACGTGGCGGCCCGGTTGAAACCGCTCTGCTGATGGGCAAGAGCCTGCGGGTGCAGGGTCTGGTCGTCGGCAGCCGCCAGCACCAGTTGGAAATGATCCGAGGCGTGGAAGCGAGCGGGCTGAAACCGGTTATCTCGGATTACTTTCCCCTCGCCCAGCTTGCCGATGCCTTCCGCCACCAGATCGCGGGCAAGCATTTCGGCAAGATCGTGGTTGATATTTAGAGCCTGATGACAAAAGGTTGACCCGCCCCGCAGGGGTTGGACGCATCAATCTTATGTCATCAGGCTCTAAGGCCGGATCACCACCCCCACCGCAGGATCGGCATCACCCTTGGCTGCGGAGACGAATGCTTCGGCTGCCGCCTCCAGCCCTTCGCGCGTATCGACTGTCAGCGCGCCGCTGGTCTCATCCAGGAAGGTCAGCCAGCTTGCCGCCACGGCCGCACCGAATGCTTTGGGGCCTTGCTCCTTGATCGCGGCGACCGCATGGTCGGGGGCGAAGAACAGGGTGGGTGTCGGTCCGGGGATCGGGCCGTTGTTCTGCCCAAACCCGGCCCCGACATGGGTCGCGCCGACGGTGCAGCTGTACTTCAGGTGATCGCCCAGCCGGGTATGGACTGCGTGCAGCAGTGCGGCGTTGCCCGCGAAATCGACCGAAACGCTGGCTTCCAGCGGCAATTCGCCCACCGCGTCATAGGCCAGAACTATATCGTAAAACCCGCCGCGCCTTACGAAATCGACGTTTCCGGCCGATGTCAGCCCGATCCGCTTGACCTGGGGCGAAAGCGCACGGGCGACACTGGCAAGGCCCATCGCCGTCTTGGATGAGGCAGAGGTAATCACCACCGTGCCCGCGCCGAACCACGCGTTTCGGCGGAAGAAGTTTTCAATCAGAAATCCGGTCTTGAACAGCGGGCCAAAGATCATCCGCTCCGCCTCGCGCGCGGGATCGTGTTCGGGATCGGCAGCAAGGCGGCTGTACTGGTTGTAGATCGGGCTCATCGGCTGGCGGTGGGCCGCAGCATCGCTGAATCCGCCGGCTGAGACATTGTCAGGCAGCACATCCAGCCATTCGGCCATTGGCAGATACCCATAGACGCGCTCACCCACGGCAATGTCCGGATGGCGCGATTCGGTCACCACGGCATGCCCCCACATCGGCACGACGCCCCAGTCCCTCTCCCCCGGGAAAAAGTTCCAATAGCCAAACGCATCCCCCGCGACGGCATAAGTGACGTTGTTGGCGGTGACCGAGAAGCTTTCTACCTGCAGCCGCACTTCTCCATCGCCCAGCGCGGGCAGTGCGTGGCCCATGATCCGGGTTTCGGTGATCGTATTGCGGCGGACCTGGACGGTGCGGCTCATTGGTTCTCTCCCTGATGTTGCGGAGGAATCTAAGCCCGGTTTGGATTTGGGCAAGAGCCGATCGAAGCTACACCAAAGGCACGCTTGCGCCGCCCAGGGCCAGCCGGGGATCGTCCTGGTGGACTTTGGCCGCGCCCCAGCTGCCGTCAGGGCGCAGGCCAGTCAGCACCACTTCGTCATCCGCGACAACGCCAAGATCGCAGTCACGATCGGGCAGCATGACGATCACCTTGCGTCCGATCCGCACCAGCACTTGCCTCTGCTCGGCAAAGGCCATTACGGCCATTGCCTTCACTTCACCGAACCAGGGCTGGTCGCGCCAGCGCGCGGGCGATGCGGGATCGATGGTAAAGGTGATGCGCGAACCATCGCTCACCACCACAATTCGGGACTTGGCCGGGAACCAGTGCTCGGGGACTTTGCCCCACACCAGCCAGCCGCACTGGAAATCGCGGCAACGCTGGGGCCGGTCAGCATAAATGCGGCAGCCCTGCCCTACATGGCAGTGCTGGCACCATTCGCCAGCCGGGCTTTCGGTTTCGGGCACGATCAGCAGCTTGCAGCACATCGTGCAGCTGCCGCAGGCGCGGCCTGCTACCGGATTGACGGGCCCTTCGCTCAAACCCGCATCGGCATCAGCACGTAGAGTGCCGGGCTCTTGTCATCCTGCCGGATCAGGGTCGGCGCGCCGGCATCAGCGAGATGCAATTCCACCGTGTCGCCTTCGATCTGGCTGAGGATGTCTTTGAGGTAATTGGCGTTGAAGCCAATTTCGAACCCGGCCGACTTGTAGTCCGCCGGAACCTCTTCCGCCGCGGTGCCATTGTCTGGCGAGGTGACCGAGAGCGTCACCCGATCCGGCTCCAGCGCCATCTTGACCGCGCGGGTCTTTTCGGTGGCGATGGTGGCAACGCGGTCGACGCCTTCGTAAAAGCTTTTGGGATCAAGCCGCAGCAACTTGTCATTCCCGGTCGGGATCACGCGGCTGTAATCAGGGAAGGTTCCGTCGATCAGCTTGCTGGTCAGCACAACCCCGTTCGCACCGCCCAGGGTGAAGCGGATCTTGCTGGCCGAAAGATCGATCAGCGCGTTCGTATCAAGCGATTCTTCCAGCAGCTTGCGCAGTTCGGCCACACATTTGCGCGGCACGATCACATCGGGCATCCCTTCTGCCCCGGCAGGCCGGGCAATGGTATAGCGCGCCAGGCGGTGGCCATCGGTGGCGGCGGCCTTAAGATCTTCGTCCGTGACGTGGAAAAAGATCCCGTTGAGATAGTAACGCGTTTCTTCGGTGCTGATTGCAAACCGGGTGCGGTCGATGATCTGGGCCAGCGTGGCAGCGGGCAGTTCAAAGCTGGTTGGCAGATCGCCTTCAACGATCACCGGAAAGTCATCGCGCGGCAGAGTGGGCAGCGAGAAGCGGCTGCGCCCGGCCTTTACCGCCATGCGGTTGTCCGCGGTTTCCAGGCTCACCTGACTGCCATCGGGCAACTTGCGGGCAATATCGAACAGCAAGTGCGCTGAAACGGTAATTGCGCCCGGCGCTTCAACCGAAACCGCGCTCATGGTTTCAACCACTTGCAGGTCAAGGTCGGTCGCCATCACCTTTAACGTCCCGTCCCCCGCGGCTTCGATCAGCACGTTGGAGAGGATCGGAATGGTGTTGCGCCGTTCAACAACGGACTGCACGTGCGACAGGCACTTGAGCAGCGTCGCGCGTTCGATGGTGGCCTTCATGGTCTTAACACGTCCCCTGCGGATCGCAGGCAGCCTGAATCGGCGCTGCGCCGTCGTTTCGGACTGTCTTTCTTAACGCCCGACCTGCCAGCGGCAAGGCTGGCAGGTCGGAAATGGCGCGAAACTGGGGATAAATGCGCAGGTTTTCCTGCCGTTTTACCGCGCCCGGCTGGCCCGGCTGGTCGCCTCGAGATAGCCGCCCACCAGTTGCCAGACATCCTCGCCCAGCGTTTCGACCTCGATCCCGCGGGCTTTGAGGGCCACCATCAACTGGGTAACCTGATCATCGCTCAGCTTTTCGAAGCTGGGGTTGGCCCGGCCAGGTCCGACATTCATGGCGCTGGCGAGCTGTTGCGGATCGATGCCGCGCGCTTTCACCTGCCGGCCAAGGCCAATGCTCGTCAGCTGCCAGGTTGCAAATTCAATATAGGGTTCAAGGCGGGCCTTGGCGACCTTGGTTTGCTTCGCGCAGCCCAGCGCCAGATTGGCCAGCTGTTCAGCGGTTTCATCGCTAATGTTTTCCTCGGTCGCACCGGGGAGCATCGACTTGACCAATTCGTCAGGCAAATTCTCGGCAGTCTGGTTCGCGGGGCATGAACGCTGCTGAGCGGTCCAGCCAGTCGGCTTGGCCGCGGCGGTGCTGGCCAAGGCAATCAGAATCATCGAAATACGGTGCATTGTTCCCCCGGGGTATGGTTGCTGCCCCAGCTAGACAGCCCCCGTGCGTGTCAGACTTGTAAAAATGCGACACGGGGGCCAACAAAGATCAGGAAATCATCGCCATCCCGCCGTTGACGTGCAACGTCTGCCCAGTGACATAACCCGCCTCACGACTGGCGAGATAGGCGACGGCGGCACCGATGTCCTCGCCCTCACCCATCCGGCCCATCGGAATCCGCGCATTCAGCGCGTCTTTCTGGCCATCGGGCAACACGTCGGTCATCGCGGTGCGAATGAAGCCGGGGGCGACGCAGTTGACGGTGATCCCGCGGCTCGCCACTTCCTGGCCAAGTGACTTGGACATGCCGACCAGCCCGGCCTTGGCGGCGGCATAGTTGACCTGACCGGGGTTGCCGGTGGCCCCAACCACGCTGGTGATGGTGATGATCCGCCCGTGCCGCGCTTTCATCATCGGCTTGCAGGCGGCGCGCATCAGGCGGAAGGCGGCTTCAAGATTGACCTTGATCACCGCATCCCATTCCTCATCCTTCATTCGCATCGCCAGGTTATCGCGGGTGATTCCGGCGTTGTTCACCAGAATATCGATCTTGCCCAAAGTATCGACCGTCGCAGGGACCAGGTGTTCCACCTGCTCGCTATTCGACAGGTCGCAAGTGATCTCGATGTGATCATGCCCATAGGTATCGTTCAGCTCCTCCCGGAACGAACGCAATTTGCCCGGATTGGTCCCGGACAGCGCCAACCGTGCGCCCTGCCGGGCCAAGGCATGACTGATCGCAGAACCAATTCCTCCGGCGGCGCCGGTAACGAGGGCGGTCATTCCGGTGAGGTCGAACAGGCGGTTTTCCATGGCTCAAAGTTCCTTGATGAGCGCTTCGATGTCGGCCATGCCGACCACGCTGGTTACAGAGACATCGCTCACGCAGCGGCCGATCATCGGGCCGAGGACTTTGCCGCCGAGTTCGACGAAGCTTTCCACGCCCACGCCCTGCATCGCGATTACGCTTTCGCGCCAACGAACGCGGCCGCAGACTTGTTCTACCAGCAAACGCTGCACTTCGGCCGGATCGATCACGACGTCAGCGGTGACATTGGCATAGAGCGGGACGGACAAAGCACCCGGCGGCGTTTGCCCCAGTGCCTGCGCCATGGCATCGGCGGCGCCCTGCATCAGCGGGCAGTGGAACGGGGCAGAGACTGGTAGCAGCACGCCGCGCTTGATCCCGTGGTCCTTGACCAGACCAATCGCCCGTTCGATCGCACCCTTATGGCCGGAAAGGACGACCTGGCCGGGATCGTTATCATTGGCGACGGTGCACACTTCGCCCTCGGCAGCTGCATCGGCCAGCGCCTGCGCCTTGTCGATATCCGCGCCGAGCAGCGCGCACATTGCGCCAACACCGACCGGCACCGCGGCCTGCATCGCCTGCCCGCGCAGCTTGAGCAGGCGCGCAGTGTCGGCCAGTCTGAAAGCCCCGGCGGCGCACAGTGCGGTATATTCGCCCAGACTGTGCCCAGCGACGAACTGCGCCTTGTCGGCCAGTGAAATCCCGCCTTCCCGTTCCAGCACCCGCAGCACGGCAATGGCATTAGCCATGATCGCAGGCTGCGCGTTTTCGGTGAGAGTCAGCGCATCGTCCGGACCGTCGCGCATGATGGCTGACAGATTCTGCCCCAGCGCATCGTCCACTTCCTGAAACACTTCGCGGGCCGCGGCGCTGGCTTCGGCCAGTTCAACCCCCATGCCTACTTTCTGGCTGCCTTGTCCGGGAAAAACGAATGCGCGCATGTGAATGACTCCTTCTGTCCGCATGTCCCCTGCCTGCCTGCGCATGGGGAGAAGAATGAGCCGCCTCTAAGGGCGGCTAGTCTTGTCCTGCAAGCCCGAACGGTACGATCCTGTTGGCAATATCATGCCCGATATCGGCAGCGCCCAGGAACGGGATCGCGTGGCGTGCGCACCAATGCCGGGCGATCTCCTCGGCTGTATGTCCGAACGGTGCGTCGTTTTCCGGCACTGCGCTTACCCTGCCCAGCCGCAGTCCGGCAATTCCGCCAAGATGTGCGGTGAGATGAAAGAACAGCCGATCCACGGCGTAAAGGTACTCGGCCACTTCCTCGACCAGTATCACATGGCCGGCCAGCCCTGGCATCATCGGCGTCCCGCACAACATGGCAAGCGTCATCAGGTTGAACGCGGCGCGTGGGTGGCCATCATCATTGAGCTCGATCCCCGACCGGTCACCTGAAAGGTAGGCCAGTGTCCGCCGAACCGCGGCTTCACCGCCATCGCGGCGAATATCGGTGGGCATCGGCGCATGGATCGGGTGCCCGATCCGTGCCCGGTAGAGCCCACCAAGCAGGATTCCGGCATCTGAATAGCCCAGAAACAGCTTGTCCTGCGCGGCGTGATCCAGCCGTGCCAAAGCATCCTGCGCAACCCGCGCTGCGCCATATCCGCCACGTGCATACCACACCGCATCGAAAGCGGGATCGTTGGCGCATTCAACCAGTGCGTCGCACCGCGCCTTATCGCTACCGGCAAAATGCCCTTCGCTGAGGAAACATTGCGGGTGGAACTGCAGCTCTACACCAGGAAACTCTTCCGCCAGAGCGAGGACGCGCGCAGCGTCCTCGTGCGTGAGGTTGCGGGACGGGGCACAGATCGCGACGCGGGGCATAGGCTTTCCTAACCCGGTTGCGCTGGCGCGCAAGGCCGCATACCGGAGAGCGGATGAATGAGCTGACGACACACCCCTGGTTCTTCTGCGGCATCGGCGGATCCGGCATGCTGCCGCTGGCGCTGATCCTCAAGGGTCAAGGCGCAGTTGTGGCGGGATCGGACCGCAGCCGCGACCAAGGCCGCACACCGGAAAAGTTCGCCTGGCTGGAAGAGCTTGGCTTCACCCTGTTCCCACAAGACGGCAGCGGGATCAGCAGTGCCAATCAGGTGCTGGTTGCCAGCGCGGCAGTGGAAGATACCGTCCCGGAAATGGTCCGCGCCCGCGAACTGGGGTGCGCGCGGATGAGCCGGGCGGAACTGCTTGCGCGGCTGTTCAATGCCGATACTTGCGGGATCGCGATTGGCGGGACCAGCGGCAAGAGCACGGTCACCGGAATGACCGGCTGGATCATGACCCAGGCCGGCCGCGATCCCACGATCATGAACGGCGCGGTGATGAAGAATTTCGTCTCCGATAGCGCACCTTTCGCCAGCGCCCGCGTGGGGCAAGGCGGAGTGTTCGTCTCAGAAGTCGATGAAAGCGATGGCTCGATCGCGCTCTATCGTCCCCGGGTAGCGGTGCTGCTCAACGTCAGTCTCGATCACAAATCGATGGAGGAACTGCGCGAACTGTTCGGCGATTTCCTGGGGATTGCCGATATCTGCGCGGTCAACCTTGATGATCCGGAAGCGGCTGCGCTGCTGCCCGATTCCACCCCGCACGTGACTTTCGCCGTAAGCAACCCCGCCGCGCAAATCGGGGTGTTCGCGGACAGCATCAGCGAAGGTGCGTTCCACATCTCTGCCACGGTGATCGACCGGCGCGATGGCTATTCGCATCCCCTGGTGCTCGATGTGCCAGGGCGGCATAACCTGTCCAACGCGCTTGCCGCGATTGCCGCTGCCAATGCCGCCGGAGTGCCGGTTCGCGATGCGGTTGATGCTTTGTCGAGCTATGCCGGACTGGCCCGGCGCTTCGATGTCATCGGCACCAGTGCCTCAGGCATCACGGTGATCGACGATTTCGGTCACAATCCCGAAAAGTGCGCGGCAACGCTGGCCACGCTGAAGGCAAATCCGGGCCGCGTGATCGCCTTTTTTCAGCCCCACGGCTATGGTCCGCTGCGCCAGATGGGGCGCGAATTGGCCGAAGTCTTTGCGCGATTGCTGGGACCGGAAGATGTCACCATCCTGTGCGATCCAGTCTATTTCGGCGGCACGGTGGACCGCAGCGAAGGCAGCGAACGGATCATCAAGCTGATCGCCGAAGCAGGCGGGCGGGCCGAATATGTCCCCTTGCGCGAGGTCTGCGCCGACCGGATCGTCCAGATTGCCCGGCCGGGGGACCGGATCGTGGTGATGGGTGCCCGCGATGATACATTGACGCAGTTTGCGCGGGACTTGCTGAACCGGCTTGGATGATCGGGCGCGGGCAGCCGCTTTTCGCTTGCAATCATGCCGTAAATGGCTAAGGGCCGCCACTTCCCGCGCTATGGCACGGGATACGAAGAAAGCCGGAGGGGCCCCGCAATGGTGCGGATCAGCCAGCGATCGGTTAGAAAGATAAAGGAAGCTGCCGTGGCTCTATATGAGCACGTGTTCCTGGCACGCCAGGACCTCAGCCAGGCGCAAGTTGATGCGCTTGCTGCCACCGCGACGGAAATCGTCGAAGCCAACAATGGCAAGGTGACCAAGACCGAGACCTGGGGTCTCAAGAACCTGGCATACAAGATCAAGCGCAACCGCAAGGCGCACTTTGTCATGCTCAACATCGAAGCCCCCGCCGGCACCGTTGCCGAGCTGGAACGTCAGACCGCGATCAACGAAGACGTGATCCGCTGGCTGACCGTGCGCGTTGATGAGCATGAAGCCGGCCCTTCGGTGCAGATGCGCAAGCAAGACCGTGAGCGCACCAAGCGCCGTGAACGCGAGGAGTTCTAAGAGATGGCCCGCGCATTTTTCCGCCGCCGCAAGAGCTGCCCCTTCTCGGGCAAGAACGCTCCGAAGATCGATTACAAGGACACGCGCCTGCTTCAGAACTATATGTCTGAACGTGGCAAGATCGTGCCGAGCCGGATCACCGCCGTTTCTGCCAAGAAGCAGCGCGAACTGGGCCAGGCGATCAAGCGTGCCCGCCACCTGGGCCTGCTGCCCTACCTCGTCAAGTAAGGGAGAGACGACATGCAAATCATCCTCCTCGAACGCATCGAGAAGCTGGGCACCATTGGCGATGTCGTAACCGTCAAGGACGGCTATGCTCGCAACTTCCTGCTGCCCAACAAGAAGGCGCTGCGCGCCAACGACGCCAATCGCAAGGTCTTCGAAGCCAATCGTTCGAAGATCGAAGCCGATAACGCCGCCCGCCGCAGCGATGCCGAAGCCCATTCGACCAACGTTGAAGGCAAGTCGGTGGTGCTGATCCGCGCATCGTCGAACGCCGGCCATCTGTATGGTTCGGTTTCGGTGCGTGACATCGTCGATGCGCTGAACGCTGATGGCGCCAACCTGTCGAAGTCGATGATCGTGCTGGAACGCCCGATCAAGACCATCGGCGTGTTCGACGTCAAGGTTGCACTGCACCCCGAAGTCGTCGTGACGGTCAAGGTCAACGTTGCCCGCTCGCCCGACGAAGCCGAGCAGCAGGCACAAGGCGTCGACGTTATCGCCGCGATGTTCGAAGACGAAGCTGCAGCTGCCGCTGCGACCGACTTCGAAGCCGGCAATGGCGAAGAACTCGAAGCGGAAGCCCCGGCTGCCGCTCCGGCCGAGGAAGCCGACGAAGCCTAAGCTTCCGGCCACCTTGCCAAACGATCAGGGGGTGCTTCGGCGCCCCCTTTTCGTTGGTGAACCAGAGGGGCAAGGGCACAATCCTTCCCCGTCATTGAAATTTCACGCAAGTCCCGCTATAGGCCTGCGATGGAAAGAACAGAAAACGTCATTGCGGAATTGGTCCGCATCTATGAAACCGCCGTCTCCACCCTGCGCAGCGACATCGCCGCTTTCGCCGCAGACGGCACCATCCCACCCCCCAGCCGCCGCGCCAATCGCGAATGGTGTTACCCTGAAGTTCGGGTTCACTATCAGGGCGAGGAGACCCGACCGGATCTTGCCCGCGCTTTTGGCCGCCTGGGCCAGCCTGGTACATTCGCCACCACGGTAACCCGCCCGGCGCTATTCGCAGATTATCTTACTGAACAGCTCGGGCTGCTGGGTGACGACTATGCGATCCAGATCGAGGTTGGACCTTCGGCGCAGGAAATTCCATTTCCCTACGTGATCGACGCCAGCAGCGGGCTTGGCGCGGTCAGTCCGCTGGAATTGTCCCGCCACTTCCCGGCGACCGAACTGGCCAAGATCGGCGATGAACTGGCCGACGGGATCGAAGTGCCTGATGCAGATGAAGCCAACCCGCTGGCCCTGTTCGATGGACTGCGCACTGATTTCAGTCTTGCGCGCCTGGCCCACTATACCGGTACCGCCCCCGAACATTTCCAGCGCTTCATCCTGTTCACCAACTATCACCGCTATGTGGATGAATTCGTTGATTGGGCAGCCCAGCAGCTGGGCAAGGATGACTATACCTTGCTGTCCGGCGCGGGTGGACTGCTGGTCGAAGAGCCGGTGGCGAACGCGCGGGCGATCCTTTCAGACACGGCCTGGCGGCGGCACCAGATGCCGGCTTACCATCTGGTTCGCCCCGATCGGTCAGGGATCACGCTGGTCAATATCGGCGTCGGCCCGAGCAACGCCAAGACAATCTGCGATCACCTCGCCGTGCTGCGGCCGGAAGCCTGGCTGATGATCGGGCACTGTGGGGGTCTGCGTGATACCCAGAAGATCGGTGACTATGTGCTGGCCCACGCTTACCTGCGCGACGATCACGTGCTGGACGCGGTCTTGCCGCCGGAAATTCCGATCCCGGCAATTGGCGAAGTTCAGATTGCTCTCGCCAAGGCGGCCGAAATGGTCAGTGGCGATGCCGGAGCGAACCTCAAGAAGCGGATGCGCACCGGCACGGTCGCCACGACTGACGATCGCAACTGGGAACTGCGCTATACCCATTCGGCCCAGCGCCTGTCACTAAGCCGGGCAATCGGGATCGATATGGAAAGCGCGACCATCGCTGCACAAGGCTATCGCTTTCGCGTGCCTTATGGAACGTTGCTGTGCGTTTCGGACAAGCCGCTGCACGGCGAACTGAAGCTGCCGGGCCAGGCCAACCGCTTTTACGAAGAAGCCATCGCCGCACACTTATTGATCGGCACCACCACTTGCGACCTGCTGCGCGCCGAAGGAGCCCGACTGCACAGCCGCAAGCTGCGCGCCTTCAAGGAGCCGCCGTTCCGTTAATGCCCCTGCAAAAGCCGCAACGCTGTCCACGGCTTCTGGCCGTCCAACCCCCTGCGGGCAGGTCAATCTTTTGTCATCAGGCTCTAAAGGAGATCAGGCGCTGCGGCGCGTGTTCCGGGCCAGGGTCTTGAACCGCGCGCCGTCTGGCTCGCGCACAGTGATCGTGGCGTGGCCGGTCTTGGACAGGTTCCAGTCCTCAACCGTGCCGCGCCGCCCTTTGTGCGTTCCGGCGATCACTTCGCAGTGATCGCCGTTTCGCACTTCATCTGACGGGCTCACCATCCCGGCTTCTGGCCCTTGTTCTGCTGGTCGAGCCACTTCTTGAGCGGCGCGAAGTAAGCCATCATCGCTTTGCCGCTGATTTCGCGGCTGCCAGTGAAAGCCTGCAATGCATCGGGCCAGGGCTTGCTTGCGCCCATTTCCAGCATGGCACTCAGGTTCTTGCCGACGGTCTTGTCGCCATAGAAGCTGCAGCGATGCAACGGGCCTTTCCAGCCAGATTGCTTGCAGGCAGCTTCAAGGAACTGGAACTGCAGGATCCGCGCCAGGAAGTAGCGGGTATAGGGCACCACCGCCGGGATGTGATACTTCGCTCCGGGATCAAAGGCATCGGCGCTGCGCGGCCCGGGCGGGATGATCCCTTGGTACTTGAGCCGCATATCGGTCCAAGCCTGGCCATAGTTTTCGGGCTTCACTTCGCCAGCGAACACCTGCCAGCGCCAACGGTCAATCAGCAGGCCGAACGGCAGGAATGCTACCTTGTCCATCGCCTGGCGCAGCAACAGTCCGGTATCCTTGTCCGCCGAAGGGACCTTGGCCGGATCGAGCAGGCCGATCTGGACGAGGTATTGCGGGGTGATAGACAGCGCGATGGTATCGCCAATCGCCTCGTGGAAGCCATCGTTCGCGCCATCGAGGTAATAGGCCGGCTGCTTGTTGTAAGCGCGCTGGTAAAAGTTGTGGCCCAGCTCGTGATGGATCGTGGTGAAATCGTCGCCGTTCACCTTGATGCACATCTTGATGCGGAGATCCTCTACATTGTCGAGATCCCAGGCCGAGGCGTGGCACACAACTTCACGGTCCCGGGGCTTCACAAATTGCGAACGCTCCCAGAAGGTCTTGGGCAGCGGGGCAATCCCCAACGAGGTGAAGAACCCTTCCCCGCCCTGCACCATCTTGATCGGATCATAGCCCTTGGCGGTCAGCAGTTCGGTGGTGTCAAAGCCGACATCGCCGGCGCCGGCAGGTGCGACAAGATCGTAAATGTTGCCCCATTCCTGCGCCCACATGTTGCCCAGCAGGTCGGCCCGGATCGGCCCGGTCTTGGCCTGAACCTTGTCACCATACTTCTGGTTAAGCTTCATCCGGACATAGGTGTGCAGCGAATCGTAGAGCGGCTTTACCTCGGTCCACAACTTCTCCGTCAGTGCGGCAAACTGTTCGGGCGGCATGTCATAGTTTGAGCGCCACAGCGCCCCCGTATCGGCATAGCCCAGCTCCTGCGCGCCCTTGTTCGCGGCGGCGACCAGCTTTGCGTAATCACCCTTCATCGGTTTGCCGACATTGTCATGCCAGCTGAGCCACATTTCCTTCAGCTCATCCGGATTGCGGTTGGTGCCCATTTCGGCTTCGATGTCGCTACCGTTGATCGGTGCCCCGCGCAGCGAACCCTTGCCCTTGCCATAAATGCCCTGCAGCTTGGCGTTGAGCGTCGCCACTTCCTCTGCCGCTCCTGGCGTGGTTGCAGCGGGCAGCACGATCAAAGTGCGCATCCGGTTCAGCTTGCGCGCCGTGTCATAGTCCAGCCCCGGAGCACTGGCGTGCTTGGCGGCTTCGATCGCGGTCTTCACATTGAATTCGGTCGCTGCGGCCCCGGCCCGCGCGGTCAGCGCTTCGGTGTCCTGGTTGATGTAGGTCTGATAGACCCATTCAGCCTGGCCGCCTTCAATACCGAGCCGAAAGAATTCCGCTTCCGCCTTGGCCACGAAATCCTTGGCTGCCTGTTGCGGCGTGGCCTCTTCGGCAAAGGCCGGAACGGCAGAAAGCGCCGTGGCCAGCGCGGCGAGTGAAACCAGTCTTTTCATCAGCTTGTCCCCTTGGGAATGTCCCGGACCCGAAAGTCGCTGGGGCAAGGCTGGAACCGGGTCGGTCCAGCGTCAAGGGATGATCGGCAAATGGCGTTCGTCGATCAGGAAATCGCGGATCGCCAGGCCCAGATCGGGTTTGGCCACGCAGCTCATGTGGGTGCCAGGGATGATGGCCTGCACGGCATTGGGCAAAGCGCGGGTCAAGGCAGCAGGATCGCCATTGTCGCGGTCCTGATCGCCGTTGACCACCAGGGTGGGCATGGACAGGGCTGACAGGGCTTCGGGCGGCGTATCGGCGAAGGTCTGCAACAGCAGCCGCGCTGCAATCCGGTCAACCTTCATGGTCTTCATGAACGACACGGCCGGGAAAGCCGGATCACCATGCTTCACCTGGTCAAACCGGTCGATGGCGTCGATGAAGAAGGCCCCGCGACCGGTCCATCCGGCCAGCCCTTCCAGTCCCATTCCCCCCAACACCAGCCGCGCCGGTTTAAGCCCGCTGATCACCCCCCGCACGGCAGTGCGCGCGCCCAGCGAAAAGCCGCAGAGGTCGTAATCCTCAAACCCAAGCCCACGAACCAGCGCAGCCAGATCGAGTGCGAGCACATCGTCGGGATAGGCAAGCGGATCATGCGGTGCGGCACTGGCCCCATGCCCCCGCAGGTCCGGCATGATCACTTCAAACCCGGCATCGGCCAACAATGCAGCATGGCCCCATTTGATCCAGTTCATCTCTGCGCTGGAGAAAAGGCCATGAAGCAGGATCAACGACCGCCCGCTGCCGATGCGATGCACGGCCAGTGGGGCACCGTCGAAGCCGGGGTAGATCGTGCTCATATGCCTGCTCCAGCACCGGGTGAGGTATTGGAGGAGAGTTCACTTCCTTCCATGATGTGCTGCAACGCACTGAATTGGCCGGTCAGCATCACTATCTGATGAATCGCACCCGGATGACGCTCAAATTTCACCAATGACCCCGCGCAAGTCGACCGAGCGCGAGCGCGCTCAAACAATTCATCTTCACGGCGACTTTCCAGGCCGATGGTAACGAACAAGGCAGATTTAGTCTCGCAGATCCGTGCCAGCCTTTCAATCATCCCAAGATCATGGCTGAACGTAGGAGAAAACGCGGCGTAACCTGTGAACCCATCGCTGGATCCAATTCGACTTGCCAGATCAACCAGATAGAGCCCAGCCAGTGAATGGCCAAAAACGTATTCCTTTTCGATCCCGGAAAATCGCTCCCGCACCAACGGGCGGACTTCATCAAGGAGGAACCGATCAAATGCAGCCGCGCGCCCGGATATTGATGGGCGCCATGGCGCGGGACGTGAACTCGCGTTCCGGAAGTCCTTCTCACGCTGCCCGTTGCTGTCAACTGCAACCACCAACGGCACATCGGTTCCGGTTAAAACTGACAGTAGTCGTGCTTGCACCGCAGTTGCCAGACCCAATCGAGCACGTTCGCCATCAAGAACATAGATCGCAACCTGTCTTTGATCTGCTTGGTGAATTGGCGAATTGAAGTACCGCAAACTTCGAGCTTCACCCAAATGCGCCGAGGCAATGATAGTGGACCTGCTTGTATACCATGAGTGCCAGGCCAATACCCCTAACAAGGCAAGTCCGATCGCAGCAACCAGCAGCGAATACCTTACCCATCGCCGAAGCATCGCTGCAACCTCACCCCTTTTTTAGGTGCCGCCGCCCGAGCAGTTCCGCGATCTGCACTGCGTTGAGTGCCGCGCCCTTGCGCAGGTTGTCAGAAACACACCACAGCGTCAGGCCGCTGTCCACGGTGGGGTCTTCCCGCACGCGGCTGACGAAGGTGGCTCCGTCACCCACGCATTCAACCGGGGTAACGTATCCGCCGTCCTCGCGCTTGTCGATCAGCATAACGCCGGGTGCTTCGCGCAGCAGATCCATCGCCTGTTCCGCGCTCAGCTCGTCCTCGAACTCGATGTTGATCGATTCGCTGTGGCCAACAAAAACCGGCACGCGCACGCAGGTGGCGGTGACTTTGACTTTGGGGTCCAGGATCTTCTTGGTTTCGACCACCATCTTCCATTCTTCCTTGGTCGATCCGTCGTCCAGGAAGCTGTCGATATGGGGGATCACATTGAAGGCGATCTGCTTGGTGAACTTGGTAGGCACCGCGGGATCGCCGACGAAGATGTTGCGGCTCTGCTCGAACAATTCATCCATGCCCTGCTTGCCCGCGCCACTGACCGACTGATAGGTTGAAACAACCACGCGCTTGATCCGCGCGGCATCGTGCAGGGGCTTGAGCACCACCACCATTTGCGCGGTTGAGCAGTTGGGATTGGCGATGATATTCTTGGCCTTGTACCCATCGATTGCATCGGGGTTCACTTCTGGCACAACCAGCGGCACGTCGGGGTCCATGCGGTAGAGCGAGCTGTTGTCGATCACCGCGCAGCCTGCCGCAGCCGCTTTGGGCGCATAAGTGGCGGCGACATCCGATCCAGCGGCGAACAGCGCGATATCCCATCCGGCAAAGTCGAAGTGCTCGATATTGCGGACCTTGAGCATCCGGCCGGTTTCGCCAAATTCGATCTCATCCCCTTGCGACCGCGCCGAGGCGACGGCGGCCAGCTCGTCAATCGGGAACTCACGCTCGGCCAGAACGTTGAGCATTTCCCGCCCGACATTCCCGGTCGCGCCGACCACTACTACCCGATAACCCATGCTTCAGCCTCCGCTTGCTTCAGCGCGCCCTAGCGGTTCAGACCCGCCAGCGAAAGCGGCCAGTTAGGCGATATGCATAAAGGGCATCTTCTTCGCGGGTGCCGGAACCGATATTGTGGATCACCAAGGGATGACCACTGGTACCAAGCCGATCGGAAACGATCCCGGTGTGCGGCAGGCGGCTGTCGATCAGCATCGTGAAGACGTCACCCGGCTGCCACTCTGCCTCCCGGGCAGGGATCGGCAGGCGCGCCGCCGCGCGGGTCCAGAACGTCTCGAGATTGGGCACCCGGCGGTGATCGATATTAGCATCGGGCCGGGTCAGCCCCCAGCGGCGCGGATAGGCGGAGAAATGCCCGGCCATGTCCCGGTGAACGACCTGCTGAAGATCAATCCCCAGTGCATCGCGATAGGCGCGGATCACCACATCGGTGCAGACCCCTTTGGCCCGGTCGACATCGCCGCCCGGATAGGCCAGCGCCGAATAGGCGGGATCATAGGCCAGGGTCACCCCCACCTGCTGCCGCGCCGCCGCGATCAGGCGGCGGGCAGCGGGGGTTGCCACACGCGGCTCTGCCTGAGCACGCGAACAGCCAAGCAGCGCGGCCGCCGCTGCCCCGCCCAGCACCGCACGGCGACTCAGCGCGGCGGTGTCACTCCGTGCCGCTCCAGGAAAGCAAGGATCGATTCCCACAGATGTCTCCCAACCTTGGGGCCGGAAACGCGGTGGGTATAGCCCGGATAGAGCATCATCTCGAACGGCACTGCCTCGGCCTGCATCTTGGCAATCAGGGCAGAACTGTTTTCAAACACCACGTTATCATCGGCCATCCCGTGGATGATGAGCAAGGGATCCTTGACCTTGGCTGAATCGGTCAACGCGCTGCTTTTCGCATAGGCTGCGCCATCCGCCTGGGGGGTGCCCATATAGCGTTCGGTGTAATGGGTATCATAGAGTTCCCATTTGGTGACCGGTGCCCCGGCAATCCCGGCGGCATAGAGCCCAGGATCGGCCTGCAGCATCTTGAGAGTCATGTAACCACCGTAGGACCAGCCATAAGTCGCAATCTTGGCCGGATCGACGAAGGGAAGCGACTTAAGGTATTCAGCACCGGCTTTCTGGTCCTGCACCTCGATGCCTCCCATCGCGCGGTAGAGCGCAGAAGCAAAGGCCACACCGCGGTTTTCGCTGCCACGGTTGTCCAGTTCGAAATAGATGTATCCCTTGTCGACCAGCGCCTGTTCAAGCGCCCCGGTCCAGCTGCGCGTGACTTTCTGAGCAGTCGGCCCGCCATAATGCTCGAAAAACACCGGATACCGCTTTCCAGGTTCCATCACCGGAGAAATCATCTTCCAGTGCAAAACAGTGCCGTCAGAAGCCTTGACGGTCCCAAACTGCGGCGCGCGGTGGCTGGCGAGGTGTGGGTAATAGGGATGCTTCGGATCGAGCCGGTTTTCCTCCACCCAGGCCAGCCGCTTGCCGGCCGGATCGGCGATATAGGTTTGCGGTGGTTGGCCAGGGCTTGAGCGGGTGACCAGCATGGTCTTGCCATCCTTGTCCATGCTCGCGGTGTGGCTGAAACCAGACTCGCCCAGCGCGGTAATCGTGCCCGGCTTGGCCAAGTCCATCGCATAGATCTGCATGGCTAGCGGATCGTCATGATTGCCAAGGAAGAACAATTTGCCCTTCGTTTCATCCACTCCGACCAGTTTGGAAACCACCCACGCACCTTTGGTCAACTGGGTCCATTGGCCAGCCTTGAAATGCCACAGGTGCCCGAAACCATCGCGTTCTGACCACCAGATCAAGCTCCCATCCTTCAGCAGGCGATAGCTGTCGCTGAGGTTGATCCAGCTCTGCGGTGCAGAATCTTCCGCGAACAGCACCCGCGACTTGCCGGTGACGGGATCGACACTGAGTATGTCCAGACGGGTCTGCGCCCGGTTCTGGCGCTGCACAAACAGGGTTTTGCCATCCGGTGCCCAATCGACCCGGGCAAGGTAGATGTCCTGGTCTGGCCCCAGATCGACTTCGACCCGGTCCGAGCCATCGGGCAGCATCACATGCAGCGAAACGAGCGAATTGGGCGAACCGGCAACCGGATAGCGTTGCTGGAAAGTCCGCGTCCCATCCGCACCGATTGCCGCGCGGGTGACCACACCAACCGGTGCATCATCAAACCGCTGCACCGCGATACGGCCGTCATCCGGGGCCCACCAATACCCGGTGAACCGGGCCATTTCCTCTTGCGCGACGAATTCCGCTTCGCCCCAATGGACCGTTTCACGCGTGTCCGCCGGTGTGATCGGGGCAACCTTGCCGCCGGGCTGGCCGACCCACAACTGCCGATCGCGCACAAAGGAAACATAGCCACCCTTGGGGCTGAGTGCAGGGTTTAGTTCATCCGCGCTGCTATCAGACAGCTTGCGGACGGTTCCATCCAGCCCGGCCAGGAACAGATCGCCATCAAGCGGGACCAGGACCGCCTTGCCGTCAGCCGCCCATTCATAGCTGACAATGCCTTTGAGATCGCCGATCCGCTGGCGTTCGCGCTGCATTTTCTCCGCCTCGGACAGATTTTTGCCAGAGCCGAGCTTCAGGCTGTCAACCAGCATCGACCATTTGCTGCTCTTTCGGTCGAACCCCCACAAATCATATCGTTCCCGGTCATCCGGTCGGTTACGGAGCACGGTCAGGTAGCGGCCGTCGGGCGAGAGCTTTACCCCGCGCGGGACCGGCCCGTTGAGGCCTGGGCTCGCAAAAACACGCTCTAGCGTCAACACGCTGGGGGCGGCGTCGGGCACAGCGGCTTCAGCGCTCACCTGGGCCTCCTGCGTGTAAGCCAATGGTGACAGGGCGAGCAGCGGTAAAAACAAGGCATGGCGCAGATGCATGGCAAGATGGTGATCCCGAACAGAAAAGGGCGCCCCGACCGATGCCGGGACGCCCCTTCTTAATTCGCTCTACGCGAAGCGCTAGGCGCTTATGCGTCGTTGCGCACGTCGCGACGTTCGGCGATGCGCGCGCGCTTGCCGGTGCGGCCGCGCAGATAATACAGCTTCGCACGACGCACCACGCCGCGGCGGACCACGGTGATGCTGTCGATGTTCGGCGAATAGAGCGGGAATACGCGCTCCACGCCTTCGCCGAAGCTCATCTTGCGCACGGTGAAGTTGCTGCCGATGCCCTTGTTGGCGCGGGCGATGCACACACCTTCATAGGCCTGAACGCGGGTGCGTTCGCCTTCGATCACCTTCACGCCGACGCGGACGGTGTCACCGGGACGGAATTCCGGGATAGTCTTTTCGCCGGAAGTCGCCTTGGCGATTTCTTCGGCTTCGATCTGCTGGATCAGGTTCACTGGTCCTCAGTCCTTCTTTTCGCGCCGCGCGCCAGAGGCAGGCTGGACCCGAGCCCCCTCATGGAGCTCCCAAAGGTCTGGCCTGCGTAACCGTGTATCGACCTCGGACTGCAGCTTTCGCCACGCCGCGATCTTCGCATGATCCCCCGATCGCAGCACTTCAGGGATCGTGCGCCCTTCCCATTCAGCGGGTCGGGTAAAGTGGGGATATTCGAGCAGGCCGTTTTCAAACGACTCCTCGGTCCCACTGGAAGGGGCGCCCATTACGCCGGGAAGCAGGCGAATGCAAGCATCGAGTAGCATCAGCGCCGCCGGTTCCCCGCCGGACAGGACAATGTCGCCCACCGACACTTCCTCTACGCCGCGACCCTCAAAAATTCGTTCATCGAACCCTTCGAACCGCCCGCACAGCACGATCACCCCCGGCCCGGCCGCCAGCTCGCGCACGCGGGCCTGGCTGAGCGGTTTCCCGCGCGGGGTCATGGCCAGGATCGGCGCGGCGGGATTGGCAGCGCGCGCATGGTCGATCGCCGCGGCCAGCACGTCCACCCGCAGCACCATCCCGGCCCCGCCGCCAGCGGGCGTGTCATCCACGGTCTTGTGCTTATCGATCGCAAAATCGCGGATCTGGACGGTATCGAGCGCCCACTTCCCCTCCTCCCGCGCGCGGTTCGCGAGGCTAAGCCCGAGCGGGCCAGGGAACATTTCCGGATAGAGGGTGAGGACGGTGGCGTGGAAGGTCATGGGCGAACGAGATGGATACGCTTGATCCGGGTGACCATCCAGTATGCTACTGGCAGGCCAACCATCACGGCAACGCCGAAAATTCCGACCATGGCGATTCCGACAATCCCGTAGGCATCTTGATTCAGCAGCACATCACGCGGCAATTTGTCGCCATAAAGCTCGTGCATTTGTCTGTTCTCGGCGATCGCGGAAACCACCAGCCACAACAATGCGGCAGCAAACGCAGTGAGCGAGGTGATCGCTGATATCGCGATCACCACACGCCGTTCAAGCGCGGGGAAGCGAGCGCAAATAATCATCGCACAAAATCCGGGCCAAATTGACGCGAGCAACGCAGTAATGACAAGCAAGGGAATAAACATCACACCGTCCAATTCTCAACCTTCAGCCCCGGCACATCCGCAAAATCGGCTTCGTTGTTGGTCACCACCGTCGCACCAATGCTCAACGCATGCGCGGCCAGCAGCCGGTCAAAGCGCGCACGCTTGAAGGGCAGGCGGGCATAGGCCTCGGCTGCGGCCTGATCGAAGGGCACCAGCGGAACGACCGCCACGAACGCATCGAGCAGGGCCTCGGAAGGCGGCTTGCCTACATAAGTCCCGTAAGCCACCTCGGCATAGCTGATCGCGGAAATGGCAATGTCGCCCGGCTCACAGGCGATCATGCGTTCACGCAAAGAAGGATAGTTGCCGTCCATCGCGTAAACAGCGATGTTGGCGTCGATCAGGTATCGGATGGGGTCTCTCCCGCCGCCTTGCGCGCGGCTTCACGCGCGGCAATGGTGCTGGGCCGTTCATCGAAATCCCGGCGCGGCGCAAGCTTCAATCCGGGCGCCTTGCCCCAGAACCCGCTGATATCCAGCCCCCGCTTCAGCGGTGCAGGTTTGCGCAGGACCAGCGCCCCATCGGGCTGAACAGTGACTTCCAGTTCCATCCCCGCCTCCAATCCCAAAGCCTTGGGCATCCGCACCGCCAGCGAATTGCCCGATTTAAACACCTTAACCCGCTGCACCTTTGCCTTTGAAACAAGGCTATTGCCCGCAGGCGCAGCCCCGGTAAGGTCAAAGCTCTGCCGCATGTCGCGGACCAGATCGGGTTCGGGCTTGTTCATGGTCAACTCCGTATATACATAATGTATATACATACGTCGGAGCCCTGTCAATTGCGCCTTGCTCTCCTTGCATCCATTTTCGTACTAACCCTCAGCGCGCCTGCTCCGGCCGATGAGATCGGTGAATGCCGGTTCGATCGCGAGACGCTGACTTTCGCCGGAACCCCGCTGGACCAGGCCACCTGTCTGCTGCGCAAGGTCAAGCTGCTGGGAGAGAAAGAGCCGCAGCCCCTGCCTCCAGTGATCAGCAGCCTGATGACCAATGGCGGCGCGCCCAGCGCAGAGATGAAGGAAGCGGCGCTTGGCGCGTTCCCCCAGCCCTACCAGGACTACGCCCGGCTCCACGCCACTGACCCGGCCAGCCAGACCGAGGCCGGCCTGCCCGCGCTGTACTTCGTGATCCACGACACCAGCGATCCTTTTTACAAGAACGATCCCTTTCCCAGGGACATCGACAACGACCACCGGGTCAACAGCTTTACCAGCTATATGGACCAGACCTTTGCCAGCGCGCCGGTGGCGCATATCTTCCTGAACCGGGTCGGCCAGATCTGGGCCGGGCACGATTTTCAGGAACCCTGGCGCGCGACCAAGCTGGAAAGCCGGGTGGTAGGCGTGCCCGCACGGGGCCGGTTCGTGCATATCGAAACGGTCCAGCCGCGCCGCTTCCTGCCTGGAGCGACCAATCGCGGTCAAACAGAAGGGCCCAGGCCCGGTTTCAGCAAGGCCCAATACCGGATGCTGGCCGCACTCTATGTCTATTCCAGCGCGCGGACCGGGCGCTGGCTGATCCCGGGTTTCCATGCCACCGTGGATGCGGGCATCCCCGACGCGCACGATGATCCGCAGAATTTCGAACTGAAGGAATTCGGGAAGGAACTGGAACAGCTCGTCGGGCGCTAGTCAAACACCCGTGGTGACGAAGGCGGCGCCCTGCGCCTGCCGATCCACAGCGCCACCGGCACGCCGACCAGCACGGCCATGATCAGCCCGAGAACCAGTAAGGCCACAGTCGGCACCAAAGGACCAACTCCACCGTCATTGCCCTGCAGCACCGAGGCAATCGGCAGGATCACTGGCACAAGCCCCGCCACGGCCGCAGCCAGTGCGGTGCGGCAGGCGGTGCTCCACTGCGGCTTGCGGGCGCAAAGCAGGCCGGCAAGGGCCGCAGCGACCGCTGCAGGGATCGCAACCATGAACAACAGGAACAGCAGCAGCGCCATGCTCGCAGCCTAACCGATCAATCGTCCAGCGCAAAGCCTGCCGCGATGACGATCCTCTCAGCGCTCCATTCAGGCACGGCCTCCGCCCGCATAGGCACCATGAAGCGCTTGCCGCGTTTGCCATCAACCGCCGGGCGTTCGACTTCCAGCAAATCGCCCGCACCGAAATTCTCGACCGCGATGCAGGTGCCCAGATCCTCGCCCAGATCCGACACTGCGGGCAGGCCAATCAGGTCGGTGTAATAGTATTCACCCTCATCCAGGGCAGGCAGGCTCGCACGCGGGACGGTCAGCGCCGTGCCGCGCATGCGTTCAGCCGCCGTGCGATCCGCGATCTCAGCGAACCGGGCAATCGCTCCGCCTTTGCCGTCATCGCGCAGCTTGGTCAGGGTCAGGGCTGAATCGTTGAAGGCGCGGAACCGCTTGAGCGATTCCACGCCTTCACCGAACAGTTTCAGCCTGACCTCTCCCGCCACCCCGTGCGCGCCGGCAATGGCGGCCATGGTGACGGGGCGGTCAATGGCCAAGACTTAGCCTTCAGCCTGAGCTTCGCCAGCTTCGGCAGCCGGAGCTTCCTCAGCGGCAGCTTCTTCAGCCACAGGGGCTTCAGGAGCGGTTTCTTCAGCAGCAGCTTCTTCGGCAACCGGAGCCTCTTCAACGGCCGGAGCATTGGCAGCGGCTTCAGCAGCGGCGGCGGCTTCCTTGGCGGCTTCTTCAGCTTCGGCCAGTTTGGCGGCCTTGTCTTCAGCGCGGTCCTTGGCCTTCTTGCCGGGTTCACCCTTGCTCGGGTTCAGGGTCGCGGCGCGTTCCTTGATCCCGGCCTTGTCGAGCATGCGAGCGACGCGGTCGGTCGGCTGCGCGCCAACGCCCAGCCAGTAACGGACGCGGTCTTCGACCAGACGCACGCGGTTGGCATCATCCTTGGCCAGCAGCGGGTTATAGGTGCCGACCTGCTCCAGATACTTGCCGTCGCGCGGGGCGCGGCTGTTGGAAACGACCACTTTGTAATACGGGCGCTTCTTGGAACCGCCGCGCGACAGACGCATGGAAACTGACATTTGAACTACCTTTCTATCAAACCAGATTAACTGAAAATCACTTCTTCAAAAGATCGCCGATATTGCCCGGGAGCGAGCCCCCACCCAGCCCGGGCAGGCCGCCACCAGCCGATCCGCCGCCGAGCCCCGGCATGGCAGCACCCAGGCCACCTTTGCCGAACAACTTTGCCAGACCGCCAAGGCCGCCCATTGTNCCGCCAAGGCCGCCCATTTTCTTGATCTGCTTCATCGCGCGCTCCATTTCCTGGTGCATCTTGATGAGCTTGTTGATGTCCTGAACCTGCACGCCCGAACCCTTGGCAATGCGGATCTTGCGCTTGGCATTGAGCAGATCGGGTCGGGTACGTTCCTTGGGGGTCATCGAACCGATGATCGCATCCATCCGCAGCAGGACTTTTTCGTCCATGCCGGATTGCTGCATCGCCGCTTTGGCCTTCTTCATGCCCGGCATCATGCCAGCCAGCGCTCCAAGTCCGCCCATGCTTTGCATCTGCCTTAGCTGGGTCCGCAGGTCGTTCATGTCGAACTGACCCTTGGCCATGCGCTCGGCCATGCGTTCGGCTTCTTCGTGCTCGATCGCCTGCGCCGCCTTTTCGACGATCGAAACGATGTCACCCATACCGAGAATACGGCTGGCGACGCGCGTTGGCTGGAACACTTCCAGCGCATCGAGCTTTTCACCCGTGCCCGCGAACTTGATCGGCTGGCCGGTGACATGACGCATCGACAGCGCCGCACCGCCACGCGCATCGCCGTCCATCCGGGTCAGGATCACGCCGGTCAGCACGACCTGCCCCATGAAGGCCTGCGCAACGTTGACCGCGTCCTGACCGGTCAGCGAATCGACCACCAGCAGCGTTTCACGAGGACTGGTGGTCGCGGCGACCGCCTTCATCTCGTCCATCAGCTGGCTGTCGACGTGGAGCCGACCTGCGGTGTCGAGCAGCAGCACATCAACCGCTTGAAGCTTGGCCGCCTGCAGCGCGCGGGCCGCAATATCGACCGGCATCTGGCCAGGCATGATCGGCAAGGTCGCAACCTCTACCTGCTCGCCCAGCACTTTCAATTGTTCCTGAGCCGCCGGGCGATTGACGTCGAGCGACGCCATCAGCACCTTCTTGCCCTGCTTTTCCTTGAGCAACTTGCCCAGCTTGGCAGTGCTGGTGGTTTTGCCCGAACCCTGCAGGCCGACCATCATGATCACCACCGGCGGGGTGGCTGCCAGATCCAGCCCGGGCACTTCGGTGCCGCCCAGCATATCGACCAGCGCGTCATTGACGACCTTGACCACTTGCTGACCCGGCGTAACCGATTTCAGCACTTCAACGCCAACGGCCTTTTCGGTCACATCGTCGATAAAGCGGCGGACCACGGGCAGCGCGACGTCTGCTTCCAGCAGCGCGATTCGCACTTCGCGCATCGCATCGCGGACATCCTGTTCCCGCAGCGCGCCACGACCCCGCAGCCTGTCAAAGACAGTGCCCAGCCGGTCTGAAAGTGCGTCGAACATCAGCAAACCACCTCAACGCGAAAAAAGCCGGTGGGCGAAACCTCGCCGACCAGCTTGCCGCAAAAACTGTTCCTTCGTTGAATGGTGGAGCCTAGCGGGATCGAACCGCTGACCTCCTGCATGCCATGCAGGCGCTCTCCCAGCTGAGCTAAGGCCCCGTACCATTCATCAGACCGGCTCTGGAAAACCGGTCAAACCCCTGCCTTGCGGCTGGGAGGTCGCCCTCTAGTAGCGACCCCGCAGCTTGGCAAGGGGGTTTTTCACCTCAAACGTCGTCGGTATCGCCTGCGCCGTCCAGACCAACGCCCAGGTCGTCATCGCCGCCCAGGTCAACGTCGTTATCCGGCGAATCGCCGTCCTCGTCGATATCAAGATCGGCATCGGCCAGATCGACGTCAGCACCTTCGACAACCTTTTCCTTCTGGATTTCTTCATAGGGAATCGGCTGCTTCGATTTCAGCACCGGTTCGGAATGCCAGGCATAGCCGCATTCGATGCAGGTGATCGGGTCATCTTTGCCCAGATCGTAGAAGCGGGTGCCGCATTTCGGGCAGCCGTGCTTGGCACCCCATTCTGGCTTGACCATAGTAATCCTCACATGCGCCGTCCCGTGGGGAACGGCTGAAAACAGCTAAATACGTATTGGGAGGCTATTGCGCCAGTCCCAGCGCGGGGCGCGCCTTGCCATAGGCCGCGCCCGCTGTCAAAAGCCGCGCGCATTTCACGCCAATTCCAGCGAAAGACCGCCGCTCTTGTCCTCTGCCGACCCTGCCCAGATGCGTCCTCGCCGCTTCCTGCCCTGCGGCCCCCTGCGTGGCCGGATCCGGGTGCCGGGGGACAAGTCGATCAGCCACCGCTCGATCATGCTGGGCGCACTGGCTGTGGGGGAAACCACGATCACCGGCCTGCTGGAGGGTGAGGACGTGCTGTCCACTGCCGCCGCTATGCGGGCCATGGGTGCGCAGGTTGAGCGGCTTGGCCAGGGTAACTGGCGGGTCGACGGCGTCGGCGTTGGCGCCTTGCTGCAACCGCAAGCCGCGCTGGACATGGGCAACAGCGGCACGTCCACCCGGTTGCTGATGGGGCTGGTCGCAAGCCACCCGATCACCGCCTGCTTCATCGGCGACGCCAGCCTTTCGAGGCGCCCGATGGGCCGGGTGATCGATCCGCTGAGCCAGATGGGCGCCAGCTTTACCGCAAGCCCCGGTGGCCGCCTGCCGCTGATGCTGCAAGGCGCACAGCCGGCCGTGCCAATCGAATACCGCCTGCCGGTCGCCTCGGCGCAAGTGAAGAGCGCGGTACTGCTGGCGGGACTTAATACGCCGGGGATCACCACCGTGATCGAACCCGTCCCCACCCGCGACCATTCCGAACGGATGCTGCGCGGGTTCGGCGCGGAGCTGACGGTTGAGGAACTGGGGGGAGAGCGCATCATCCGTGTGGTTGGCGAAGCTGAACTACGCCCGCAAACTATCGAAGTGCCGGGCGATCCCAGCTCCGCCGCCTTCTTCATAGTCGCAGCTTTGGTGGTGCCGGGCAGCGAACTGACGATCGAGAACGTCGGGCTCAATCCCACCCGTGCCGGCCTGGTTGAAGTGCTGCGCCAGATGGGCGGCGACATCACCTTGCTCAACCCGCGCGAAGTGGGCGGGGAACCGGTGGCGGACCTGCTGGTGCGGCATTCGGCGCTGCAAGGCATTGCGGTCGATCCAGCCCTCGCCCCCAGCATGATCGATGAATTCCCGGCGCTGTTTGTCGCTGCGGCCATGGCCCACGGGACCACGGTAACCAGCGGGCTCGACGAACTGAGGGTCAAAGAATCGGACCGTCTGGCTGTAATGGCCGCCGCACTGACCAGTGTGGGCGCGCGGGTGACCGAGCAGGAAGACGGGCTGACGATCGAAGGCACCGGCGGCGAGCCGCTCTCCGGCGGCGCCAATGCTCCGGTCGCAACGCATCTGGATCACCGCATCGCCATGTCGATGGCGGTCGCGGGACTGGCCAGCAAGGCCGGAGTTGAAGTGGACGATACCCGCCCGATCGCCACCAGCTTTCCGCAGTTCGAAGCTTTGCTTGAAGGATTATGCACTTGAACCATCGGCCCTTGCGCTCCCTTTTGGTTGGCCTGTGTGCTGCCTTGCTGGCAGCCTGCCAATCGACCGGGCCGAAGGCTTTGAGCGTAAATGCGGACTTGCTGAATAACGTTGCCGACCATGCGATGGCCCAAACCGGAGCACAGGGGCTGGCCATCGCCGTTACCGAACCCGGCCGGGTCATAGTCCATGGCAGCTGGGGCATCCGCAACGCCAAAGGTGAGCCGCTGCAGGCCGACACGGTGATGTATGGCGCATCGCTGACCAAGACGGCGTTCGCCTATTACGTCAATCAACTGGCCCAAGAAGGCAAGCTGGACCTGGATCAGCCGATCGCCCGGCTGCTGCCCCGGCCGCTGCCGGAATATAGCGACCCGCAAGGCCGCTATGCTCCGTGGAGCGATCTGGCAGGAGATCCGCGCTGGCAGCAGATCACACCGCGCATGGCATTGAACCACGCCACCGGCTTTGCAAACTTCTTCTGGCTCAATCCCGATCAGAAGCTGACGATCCATTTCACGCCGGGCAGCCGGTATGCCTATTCGGGCGACGGAATTATTCTGCTGCAGTATGCGATTGAAAAAGGCCTTGGCATCGACGTCGGCCAGGACATGCAGCGCCGCCTGTTTGATCGTTTTGCGATGCCGAACAGCAGCTTGATCTGGCGGCCTGATTTTGCCGCCAATCTAGCTGATGGCTGGAAAGCCGATGGGGCTATTGAACCACATGACGAACGCAGCAAAGTGCGCGCTGCCGGTTCGCTAGACACCACAATCGCCGATATGGCGCGGCTTTCGGCCGGCATTTCAGCGGATCGTCCGGCAATGGCAGTTTTGGCCAAAGGCACGCTCAAGATCACAACCGCCTCCCAGTTCCCGCCGTTTCAGCCGGAACTCGCACCGGCAGAGCAGGTTCCGGACCTTGCTGCGGGACTGGGCGTGGTGACTTTTGCAGGACCGCAAGGCCCCGGCTGGTTCAAAGGGGGGCACAACGATTCGACTGGCAATATGTGGGTCTGTCTGCTCCGGTCGGGCCGGTGCGTTGTCATCCTGTCGAACGACGTTCGGGCCGAAGCGGCCTTTCCCGACATCGTGCGCCGGTTGCTGGGTGATACCGGCCTGCCTTGGCAATGGGAATACGGCGTACAACCATGGACAAAGGCCCTCACACCATGATCATCGCCGTCGATGGCCCTACTGCTTCCGGCAAAGGCACCATTGCCAAGGCGCTGGCAGCGCATTTTGGCCTGCCGCATCTCGACACCGGGCTGCTCTATCGCGCGGTCGGGCGGCAGGTGAGCCTGAACGGGGGCAATCCTGACGACCCGGGCGATGCACTGGCCGCTTGTGCGTTTCCGGACAGCCTGTTGGATGACCCCGAACTGCGCAGCGAGGCGACTGGCGGCCTGGCCAGCCGGGTTTCGATCCACCCGGCGGTGCGCCAGGCGCTGTATGAGCGGCAGCGGCACTTTGCCACCCAGCCGGGCGGCGCGGTGCTGGACGGGCGCGATATTGGCACGGTGATCGCACCCGAAGCCGAAGCCAAGCTGTTTGTTGTCGCCAGCGTTTCCGCGCGGGCAGAGCGGCGCTTCAAGGAAATGCAGGCCCAGGGCCGCGCTGTCGCCCTGGCCGAGATTGCGGCCGACCTTGAAGCCCGCGATCAGCGTGACCGGACCCGCAGCGAAGCTCCGCTTACCGCCGCGCAAGATGCGGTGCTACTGGATACCAGCGATCTTGGCCGGGAAGAGGCAATCGCGGCGGCGATCCGGATTGTTGAACGGCAGGCCGGCCGCCCGGCTTGATTGGTTGCGGCCAGCCACCCGGCAGTGATATGGGCAGCGCCATGAACCGCCTTGCCATGCTCGCCCTTGCCCTTGTTTCGCTTGGCAGCGCCGTGATCGAAGCGCGCCCGGCGCGGATCAGACCAGAAGTGGGTGCGCTGGCAACCACGGTCCACGTGCGCAAGGGACTGTCCTTTGCGAAGGAACGCTGCGCCGCATGCCACGGGGTTACGCGCAACAGTTCTTCCCCCAACCCGGAAAGTCCGACGTTCGAGGACATCGCCAACCGCCCCGGGCTGACCGCGCAGACACTGCGCGAATTCCTGCGCGATTCGCACAACTTTCCTGAATCGATGCAGTTCCGGGTTGAGCGCGAGCGGATCCGCGATCTGGCGGACTATATCGTCACGCTGCGGCACCCCAGGTACAAACCAGACCTTTAGCGCGATCCGGTAAGGATCAGAGCCCGCAAGCCTCGGCCAGCATCTCGCCATTCTCCCGGTGGATCAGCACGGCACCATCCTCACCCTGAGCGAGCAGTCCGCGGCCATCGGCGGGAATTCTGCAGCCAGCGGCCTTGGCCTGCTGTTCTGCCTTGTTGCCGGGGCGCAGCGAGGCGAGCCGGTCAGCGTGGGAAAAGTTGATCGCCTTTTCCGTTCCGTTTGAAAGCTTCACCACTACGGCATCCTTGCCCAGATCAACTTCAGGAGCGGTTGCAGCACCCTCCCCTTTGAACGCGATCGGATCATCAACCACATAGTAGCCACGCTTGGCGATGCGCGCGCTGTCTGCCTTGCCATCACCATCAAGGTCGATTGCAACACTGGTTGGCGCGGCCACTTGCGGAGGTGTTGGCGGTGGAGCCGGTGCGGCCGGTACCGCCGCAGGCAGCGGCGGGGGGGCGGAAGGCGGCGCGGGGTCGCTGGACGAAAGGAATGCCCAGCCCGCGCCGCCAAGCAGCAGGATCACCCCGCCGATCAGCAGCCAGCGACGCTCAGGGGATGCGGAAGTGGACATGGTTGTCGTGTCCTGCCAGCGGGGCACAGAGCCCCTCGTTGATCAGTTGCGGGTCGTTGAAGAGGATTACCGCAGCGGGGTGGCGTTTGCGCAGCAGTTTGAAGAACTGGCGGGTCCTGGCGCGGTCATAACCCGCAGCTTGCCAGGTCATTGGTACATTCTGGCCATTGCTGGAAAAAGGCCGCACGTCCACCTCGTTGCCTTTTACGTGGCCCTGATGCGGCGGGAACGGCGTGCCGCCGGGTCGGCTCATGTCACCATAACTGACCGGCACCGGGCTTTCGAGCGACCAGGCTTCGGCCAGTTGCATGATCTGCTTGACGAACAGCGTGGTGCCATAGCGGTCGGTTCCGGCCAGATCGTCCGGATTGTACGTCACGAAACCTTTGCCTGAAAGCGGCAGCTGCGTGTTGACCGGCCCGGCGACGCCCGGCTTGGGCTGAGGATAGGTGCTGGCGGGCGCAGGCGGCGTAACCACGGCGGGCTGCACGGCGGCCGGTTCCCTGAACGGACCACCCGCTGCCAGTTCAGCCGCCAAGGCCGCCTGGGCCTGGATCCGTTCATTCACGAACCGTTGCTTCAAACCCGGCACCCAGGCCGCTGAAACATTGGGGAAATAGGCCAGCGGCACAGTATCGCCCGGCTTGCCGCGTTCGGCATAGACCGCATCGATCAGCGCTTTGTCAAAGCCCGGTTTGTTGCGGTTGATCGGCACCACATCGTTGGCGCGCTTGAACACCTTTGCCCCGCCGGGACCGCCGTGATGCACGGCGGTGGACCAGGCGACATCGCGAATGGTGTGGCTGTGGGTCGCGGTGGTCAGATCAATCCCGTTAAGCGCGATCAATTCATCGATCAGCACCTGATAATGGGTGCGCTGGATAAAGGCGTGCTCGGCCTTGTGCAGAGCCACCGGATCGCGTTCGGCAATGGCTTTCCAGATCGTGGTGAACTGAGCCGTGCCGCCCATCGCGCTGCCGAATTCAGCGGCCCAGGGCTTGCCCTCTTTCTCCATGAATTTTTGCAACGTGCCGCGCGCCGACGACAGCTGATAACTGCCATAGGATACCCCGCCCGGATCCCCCGCTCCGTCGGAAACCGTCGCCGGACCCCGGCCTGAGCTTTCATAGGTCTTGGACAGCTCGCCCAACGGCTTGAGCTTGTAGGCCGGAGGGGCTGGCGGCGGCGGTGGAGGAGGTGGCGGAGG